>NZ_JBFBAW010000005.1:0-487670 GCF_040682435.1 Lentzea sp. NPDC051208
GTGCCGCACCTGGTCCACATGTCGTCGGATGTCAACTCGACGAAAGCGTGTCGAGTTGACACCCCTACTCACATGCAGCAAGAGCTATGGCGCGACTCGTGATGGGACCCCACCGCTCTTGCCTTCTGGTGAGGACGGCTCGCCTTCGGCATCGCGGTTCGGCGTGTGTTTCCTTCTTTTGAGTCTTGGCTTGGCTATGTCGCCGCGCTTGATCAGGATGATCCATGCGGTGATCGTCACCAGGGTTGAGACTGCTCCGCCGATGATGATCGGGGCTCTGCCGTTGATCTCGCCCAGCCAACCCATCAGTGGGCCGCCCACTGGGTTTCCGCCCAGGAAGACCAGCATGTAGATGCCCATCACGCGGCCGCGCATCTCTGGTTCCACCGCTAGCTGGATGGTGGCGTTGGCTGTGGTGTTGAAGGTCATCATCGCTACGCCCACCGGGATCATCATCAAGCCCGTCAGGAGCATTGTGGGCATCATGCCCGAGATGATTTCCAGGATGCCGAAGATGACGCCTGAGCCGATGAAGACGGTCATCTTCGGGGTTTTTCGTTTGGCTGCCAGGGTTGCGCCCGCGAGGGTGCCTACGGCTATGAGGGTGGAGAGCAGGCCGTAGGCGTCTGCGTCGCCGCCGAAGACGTTGCGGGCCATGATCGCCAGCGTCATGTAGAAGTTCATGCCGAAGGTGGCGATGAAGAAGACGAGGAGCATGACCGTCATGAGGTCTGGGCGGCTCTTCACGTAGCGGAGGCCGGAGAGCAGTTGGCCCTTTTCTCGTGGGAGAGGGTCTGAGCGCTGCAGTTGGGTCGTTCGCATCAGCCAGATGCCGCCCACTACGCCGACGAAGCTGATGGCGTTCGCCAGGAAGACCCAGCCCGTGCCTATCGCCACGATCGTCACGCCTGCGATGGCCGGGCCGATGATGCGGGCCAGGTTGAACATCATCGAGTTGATCGCCACGGCGTTGGTCAGCTGGTCTCGGCCGACCATCTCTACGACGAAAGACTGGCGTACTGGGGTTTCTACTGCTGAGAATGCGCCTAGTAGCAGGCAGAGCAGGTAGACGTGCCAGAGTTCGACCACTCCGGTCACGTCGAGGATGCCCAGGGCCAGGGCGCAGATGCCCAGTGCTGATTCCAGCCAGAGCAGGAGTTTGCGCTTGTCCATGCGGTCGGCCAGGACGCCGCCCCACATGGAGAGCAGCAGGACCGGGAGGAACTGGAGCGAGGCGGCTATGCCGAGGGCCATGGGGGAGCCGTTCGACAGTTCCAGGACCAGCCAGTCCTGGGCTACCCGCTGCATCCAGACGCCGACCAGCGAGATGATCTGGCCGGAGGCGTAGAGGCGATAGTTGTATATGCCTAACGAACCGAACATTCCGGTACGACGAGGTGGCGAACTGTCTGCTCCACCACCCGCGTAACCCGACACGTTCTTACCGACCCGCCATCCTGTCGATGATTTCGGCGGCCTGGGCGAGCAGCTCCCGTTCCTCCGGGTCCAGCTCGGCCAGCCTCTTGTCCAGCCACGCCTCGCGGGCCGTGATCTCGTCCCGCAGGTACGTCAAGCCTTCGCTCGTCAGCTCGACGATGGCTTGACGGCCGTCGGTGGGGTGCGGGCTTCGCGTTGCGAAGCCGAACTCCTCCAGGGCGGCGATCACGCGCGTCATCGACGGCGGCTGCACGCCTTCCTTGGCCGCTAGTTCGCCCGGGGTCAGCGGTCCGCACTTGTGCAGTGTGGAGAGTGCGGACACCTGGGTGAGCGACACCGACGAGTTGGTGCGCTGCGCGCGCAGGCGGCGGTTCAGGCGCACGACGGCAAGCCTCAGCCTGCTCGCCAGTCCGTGCTGATCTATCGCCACGTAGTTAGCATACCTCACGAAATAGTTTCCTGCCGAAAGGTCAGGTCAGCACGGCCTGGATCGGTGCCAACGAGAAGTAGACGACGAAAGCGCCCGCCACGATCCACATCAACGGGTGAATTCCGCGCGCCTTGCCCGTCATGGCCTTGAGCAGGACGTAGCTGACGAAGCCCGCGCCGATGCCGTTCGCGATCGAGTAGGTGAACGGCATGACGACGATCGTGAGGAACGCGGGGAGCGCGATGGTGAAGTCGCTGAAGTCGATTTCGCGGATCTGCATCATCATCAGCGCGCCGACGATCACCAGTGCGGGAGCGGCGGCCTCGATCGGGACGACCTCGTAGAGCGGCGTGAAGAACATCGCCAGGAGGAACAGGACGCCGGTCACGACGTTCGCGAGGCCCGTCCTGGCGCCCTCCGCGATGCCGGACGCCGACTCGATGTAGACGGTGTTCGACGAGCTGGACGCGGCACCGCCGGCCACGGCGCCGAGGCCGTCGACGAACAGGGCCTTGCTGACGTTCGGCAGCTGGCCGTCCTTGTCGATCAGGCCGCCTTCCTTGCCCAGGCCGGTCATCGTGCCGACGGTGTCGAAGAAGTCGGTCAGGACGAGGGTGAAGACGATCAGCGCGGCGGCCAGTGCCGGGATCCTGGTCCAGGCGCCGAACGACACGTCACCGAGCAGGCTGAGGTCCGGAATGCCGAAGACCTGGTCGGGCAGGGCGGGGTAGCCGAGGTTCCAGCCCTTGGCGTTCACGCCGGCGGACGGGCCCGCCTTGACGATCGCCTCCAGGACGATCGCGAAGATCGCCGTGGCGACGATGCCGATGAGGATCGCGCCCTTGATCCTGCGGGCGAACAGCACACCCGTGAGGACCAGGCCCACGACGAAGACGAGGGTCGGCCAGCTCGCGATCGACCCGTTGATGCCGAGGCCGACGGGCACCGTGGTGTTGGCGGCGTCCGGGAGCCGGCGGACGAAGCCTGCGTCGACCAGGCCGATGAAGGTGATGAACAGGCCGATGCCGACCGCGATCGCGGCTTTGAGCTCGTTCGGCACGGCGTTGAACACCGCGGTCCGCACGCCCGTGACGACCAGCAGCAGGACGACGAGGCCGTTGACGAGGATGAGACCCATCGCCTCGGGCCAGGTGACCTTCGCGGCGACGGAGACCGCCACGAAGGAGTTGATGCCCAGACCTGTGGCCAGCGCGAACGGGTAGTTGGCGATGAGTCCGAAGAGGATGGTCATCACGCCGGCGACCAGCGCCGTCACCGCGGCCACCTGACCGACCGGCAGGATGTTGCCGAGCACGTCGGGGTGCGCTCCGGGACCGGTCGGCGCGAAGCTGCCGATGATCAGCGGGTTCAGCACGACGATGTACGCCATCGTGAAGAAGGTCACGACACCGCCGCGCACCTCGCGCGCCACGGTCGACCCGCGCTCGGAAATCTTGAAGAACCCGTCCAGCATCTGCTCTCCTTACGATGTGTCCGAACGCGACTCCGCCCCACACCCGCCTTCGTTGCCGCACAGGCTGGCAGATCCCGTGCCGGTGGTGCTGGGTGGTACCGCGCTGTGGTTCCTCGGTTTTTTCGTCGTCCTGCTCGTCGATCGATCGAACAGCACTCTCATCTGGACGACCCTGTCCGGAAGCTTGCTCGGGATCATCGGGTACGGAGTGTTCTACTGGCAACGCCGGGCCGCGAGGCGAGGGTCACGCGGGGCCCAGCAGGGCCTGGACGACGTGTAGCCGCGCGTGGTCCTGGTCGCCGACTGGGTTCGGCTGCTGATCGTCTGCGTCCTCTTCGCAGCCGCCGCCGGTGCCGTCGTGCGCCTCACCGGTCTCACCGCCGTGCGCCCGTTCTTCACGGCGTCCGCCCGTGCGGTGCTCCAGCTCGCGGCCGTGTCGGCCGTGATCACGTTCGTCCTGACCCACCTCGGGCTCACGTGGGCGTTCCTCGTCGTGATGGCCACCGTGGCCACCGCCACCTCGGCGCGCCGCACCGAGACCGGGCGCAAGGGCGTCTGGGTGGCGCTCGCGATCCTCGTGGGCACCGTTCCGGCGCTCGGTCTGCTGCTCGCCATCGGCCTGCTCCCGGTCAGGGGCATCGCGCTGATCCCGGTGGGCGGCATCCTGATCGGCGGTGCGATGACCGCCACCACGCTGTCGGCGCGCAGGGCCCTCGACACCTTCAGGGACCGCCACGGCGAGTACGAGGCGGCCCGCGCACTGGGTTTCGGCGAGCGCGTCGCGGTCCGCCTCATCGTCCGGCAGCCGGCCGCGGAGGCGTTGATCCCGGCTCTCGACCAGACCAGGACGGTCGGCCTCGTCACCCTTCCGGGTGCTTTTGTCGGGATGCTGCTGGGCGGTGCGCCGGTCTGGCAGGCCGGCGCCCTCCAGATCGTGGTGCTCCTGGCCCTGCTGGCGGTCGAGGCCGCCGCCGTGGCGACCGTGGTCGAACTGGTCGCGCGGGGGCTGATCAGGAGGACTTCCCAAGACAGCCAAGTTAGGCTAACCTAAGTCTCGTCGCTTCGTGGTGGGAGCGGCAGTCAGTTCGGGAACGGACGAGGCCCCCCTCTGGGCAGAGGGGGGCCTCGTCGTGTCCGGCAGCAGGGGCTTGTCGGAGCGTCCACTGCCGAAGCTTCAGCGGGTCAGAGCCGCAGGCCGTTCTGGCCGGCACGCGCCGCCTCGAAGCGAGCGCTGACGTCGTCCCAGTTGACGACGTTCCACAGCGCCGAGATGTAGTCGGCCTTCAGGTTGCGGTACTGCAGGTAGTACGCGTGCTCCCAGATGTCGAACGCGAGCAGCGGCGTGGTCGCGATCGACAGGTTCGAGTGGTGGTCCTTGAGCTGCAGCGTGACCAGCTTCTGGCCGATCGGCTCCCACGCGAGGATGCCCCAGCCGGAGCCCTGGATCGACGACGCGGCGGCGTTGAGCTGGCCGCGGAACTTGTCGAACGAGCCGAAGTGCTCGTCGATCGCGGCCGCGAGCTCGCCGACCGGCTTGTCGCCGCCGTGAGGTGAGAGGTTCTTCCACCACACCTGGTGCAGCGCGTGGCCCGCCAGGTGGAACGCCAGCGTGGTCTCGAGGCCGACGATGGAGCCGAAGGACTCCTTGTCGCGGGCTTCCTCGATCTGCTCCAGCGTGTCGTTCGCGCCCTTCACGTAGGCCGCGTGGTGCTTGCCGTGGTGCAGCTCGTTGATCTCGCCGATGATCGCCGGCTCGAGGTCGCCGTAGTCGTAGTCGAGATCCGGCAGCACGTACTGGCCCATGACGTCTCCTGCACTCTGTTGGTACTTGCAACTTACTGGCAACAAGGTCGAGTAAACCAGTTGCGGGAGCCCGTACCGTCGAAGCGTGTCCGTGCTGACAGCCAGGAACATTTCGCTGTCGTTCGGTCCGAGGACCGTGATCTCGGAGGTTGATTTCGATGTTTCGCCTGGTGACCGCGTCGGCCTGATCGCGCCCAACGGCGTCGGCAAGTCCACGTTGCTCCGTCTGCTCTCCGGTGAGCTGGCTCCGGAATCCGGGTCCGTCTCGCGCACCGGGACGGTCGCGCACCTGACGCAGGAGACCCTCCACGTTGCTGGAGAGTCGTTGCGCGACCACCTCGCCCGCCGCACCGGCGTCGCGCAGGCCGAGCAGTGGCTGCAGCGGGAGGCCGAAGCACTCGCGGACGGCGGCGGTGAGCGCTACTCCGACGCGTTCGACCACTGGACCGCCATCGGTGCCGGTGACTTCGGCGAACGCGCTGACGTCGTCTGCGAACGCCTCGGGCTGCGGGCCGACCTGCTCGACGGCCGGGAGCCGGACGAGTTGTCCGGTGGGCAGCAGGCGCGGCTCAGGCTCGCGGCGGTCCTCCTCACGCGCGCCGACGTGCTGCTGCTCGACGAGCCGACGAACGACCTCGACGCCGCCGGGCTCGATCTGCTGGAGTCCCACGTTCGCGGCTACCAGGGCGCGATCGTGCTGGTGAGCCACGACCGGGAGTTCCTCGCGCGCACCACGACCGCGATCGCCGAACTGGACGAGTTCTCGCACGAGCTCACCGTGTTCGGTGGCGGCTGGGACGCCTACGTCGAGGAGAAGGCGAACGCGGAACGCCGGGCGCACGAGGAGTACGAGGCGTACGAGTCCAAGCGCGACTCGCTGACGCAGCGCAGCCGGCAGGTGCGGGAGTGGTCGCGCAAGGGCGTGCGCCGGGCGACGGGTGCCAAGGCGCAGAACGACGAACCGGACCGCAACGTCAGGGCCGCCCGCAAACGCGGCGCGGAGGGCCTGACCGCCAAAGCGTCCGTTGTGGACCGTCAGCTCGCGAGGATGGAGGAGGTCGAGGAACCACGTGAGGCGTGGCAGCTCCGGCTCACCCTGCCGTCGGCGGGACGCGGTAGCTCGGTCGCGTTCACCTTGCGCCAGGCCGTGGTCAGCCGTGGCGACGTGACGCTCGGCCCGATCGACCTCACGATCGGCGCG
Source organism: Lentzea sp. NPDC051208 (assembly GCF_040682435.1). NCBI lineage: Bacteria > Bacillati > Actinomycetota > Actinomycetes > Pseudonocardiales > Pseudonocardiaceae > Lentzea > Lentzea sp. NPDC051208. Next base: position 6,346 of record NZ_JBFBAW010000005.1, read on the forward strand.
GGTGAGCGGTGGCGGATCACCGGGCCCAACGGCTCCGGCAAGTCGACGTTGCTCGGCGCGTTGCTCGGCCGCATTCCGCTCACACGGGGAGATCGCTCGATCGGTCCGGGTGTCGTCGTCGGCGAGGTCGACCAGTTGCGGGCCGAGTTCGCGAGCGAGCAGACCGCGTTGCGGATCGTGGCGGACACGACCGGGCTGCCGGACGTCGAGGTGCGCACGCTGCTCGCGAAGTTCCGGCTCGGTGCCGACGCCGTGCTGCGGCCGGCGCGGGAGCTCTCGCCGGGCGAACGCACCCGCGCCGGTCTGGCCCTGCTGCAGGCTCGCGGCACGACCTGTTTGGTCCTGGACGAACCCACGAACCACCTCGACCTGCCGGCCATCGAACAGCTGGAACAGGCGCTCGAAAGCTACGAGGGAACGTTGTTGCTGGTCACGCACGATCGGCGGCTCGCATCGGCCGTGCGGGTGGATCACGAGATCAACGTCCGCGACCTTCTCACGTTTCCTCGTGTGAAGGGTGGAAGATAGGACACATGACCACCGAGGAGGACTGGCCGGTCGAACAGACCTGGTCGATGCGCAACACCCACTGGCACGCCTATGTGGAGCACACTTCGCTCGACCACGCCTCTCCTCGGCAGGTTCGGCTGGAACGCACCCCAGAGGAAGTGCTGACGTCGCCGGCCGAGGTCGCCGCGTGGCTGGAGGTCAACCTCCGCAGCGCAACGAGGCCCGAGGAGACAGGCAAGAAACGGGTGAAGGACGAACGCGACTTCACCGACTCCAACCGCGTGCACGCCTCACTGGCCTCACGTGGCGAATCGATCTACACCGGCGTGAAGGGCGAGCTGACGCTGGCGGTCGAGGCCGTGACGCCCGACGAGTGCCGGACTTCCCATGACGGTGCGGACGTCGCACCGCTGAAGGCGGGCCGCCGCCGCTAGTGGCGTGACACAGAACGTTGGCGGCGTATCCGCGCTCAGCAGGATCCGTCGCGGCACCTCCCCCACGCCCCCGTACAACCAGTACGCGGACGTGGGGGAGGCACCACGTCACACCCGTCTGACCACGAATACACCGGCAACGTTCTGAGCCACGCCACTAGATTGCTCCCCGGAGATCACGCTCTGGGGGGATGTTCGTGAGGGGTTTGTCGCGCGTCTTCGGCGCGCTCGTGCTGGTCGGTGCCGTTGTCGCGGTGGTGGTGTGGCAACGGCCGGAGGTGACACCTCCGGCTTCGGCGGTGCTGAAAGACGTTGTGGTGCAGTACGCGGACGGGTCGCCGCTGTGGAGCAGCGCGGACGGCGGCCCTAAGTCCCCGCTCGTCGCCCAGGTCCTGGACGAGGTGCGCCTTCAAGGGTCTCTCGATCTCGACGGGCTCCGGCGCAGCGGTGCGACCGTGGTGACGACGATCGACCGGAAGGCGCAGGCCGCCGGGACCGCCGCGATCGACGCGGTCGCGCCGGGCCAGCCGCAGTCGCTGCGGTACGCGCTGACGGCCGTCGATCCGGCCACGGGCGGCGTGCTGGCGTACGTGCCGAGCGCGCGGGGTGCACAGAGCTCCCAAGGCCCGGACGCGACCGACTACGCGGGCGGTGTGCTCCGGCAGCCGGGAGCGGCGATCTTCCCGGTCACCGTCGTCGCCGCGCTGCAGCAGGGGCAGTCGCTGGACGGGGTGTTCGACGGCAGGTCGCCGCGCACCCTCGGGGGTGTCCAGGTCAGGGACGAGGTGGCCTGCGGTGAACGTTGCACCCTGCGTGACGCGCTCGCCAAGTCCAGCAACGTCGTCCTGTACGACCTGATCGTCAACCAGATCGGGACGGAGCAGGTGCGCACCGCCGGACTTCAGGCGGGCGTGCCGAAGACCGTCGTCCTCGACGGCGAGGAGCACGAGCTGCTCACCGGTGTGGACGGCGGCGTCCCCAACGCGGGCATCGGCATCGGCGTGGACGACGCGGCGATGCGCCCGCTCGACCTCGCGACGGTGTACGCGACGTTCGCGGCGGGAGGTGTGCGCCACCGGACGCACTTCGTCTCCGAGGTCTCGTCCGAGGACGGCAGCCCGCTGTACCAGGCGGCGCAGAGCCCGGAGGCCGCCTTCGACCAGGACGTGGCGCGGAGCAGGGAGATCGCCTCTCAGGTGACGACCGTGCTCAGGGACAGCACGCGCTGTCCCGGGGCGGTGTGCCGCGACGCGGCGTACGAGTTCCCGGCCGGCGACGTGCGGGGGCTGCACACCCACGCCTGGACGGCCGGGTACACGGACCGGATGGCGATCACCGTGCTGGTCACGGGGGAGGACCCGGCGCAACCGGCGAGTGTCGCGAGCGGCCGGCCCGTCGGGCAGGCCGGTCTGCCCAACGCGATCTGGCAGGAGTTCAGGAAGCAGGCCTGAGGCTGGACGGCACCGCTACATTCGGTTCCCTGGGGGAGTGTCACGCTGGGGGATTCGATGAAGCGGTTCCTGCCCGCTCTGGGCGCGCTGGTCCTGGTCACGGCGGTCATAGGTGCGGTGGTGTGGCAACGGCCTGACGCGTCGCCGGAAGCCATCGCCTCCGGTGACGTCGTGCTGCAACACGCGGACGGTTCGCTGCTCTGGCGTTCCGGTCAGCCGGAAACGCCGCTGGTGGGGCAGGTGCTGCGCGAGCTCGTGGCGATCGGGACACCGCTCGACCGGCTCCGCGACGCGGGCGGTGCGCTGGTGGTCACGACGATCGACTCGAAGGCGCAGACCGGTGCGACGGAGGTGGTCCGTCAGCTGGCGTCCGGGCGCCCGGCGTCGATCACGGCGGTCGACCCGTCGAGCGGCGGCGTGCGGGCGTACGTGCCGGGCACGGACCCCGCCGTGGACTACGCGGGCGGCGTGGTGCGGGAGGCCGGTGGGGCGACGCGGCCGTTCGGGTCGGTGGCACTCATGCGCGCGGCCGGGGTGCCCGAGAGCGCGGAGGTCGGGGGCCGCAGGACGGAGCTGCTCGCCACCGGCGCGGCGCTGCTGAGGCCGCTCGACGTCGCGACCGCCTACGCGACCATCGGAGCCGACGGCGTGCACCACGACACGCACTTCGTCACCCACGTCACCGAGGCCGCCGGCAAGACGCTGTACCGGGCGGCGACCTCGGGCAGGCCCGCACTGGGCCTGGATCCCGGGCGCAGCAAGGAGTTCGCGGCGCGGGTCAACGAGGAGCTGCGGGCGGATCCGCTGTGCGGCACCTTCCCGGAGGCGGCGTGCCTGCCCGTCGAGGTGAAGGACGGGGACGTGGTCCGGCACGCCTGGATGATCGGCTACACCCCGCGGTTGTCGATCGTGGTGTTCGTGGGCGGGGAATCCCGCGTCGAGGTGCAGGGCAGGCCCGTCACGGGGACGGGCCTGCCCAACGACATGTTGCGGTCGTTCCAGGAGAAGCTGACCACGTGGTGACCCCGGCTAACCGACGTGCCACGTGTGCACGGGCTCGCCCGCGTGCATCAGCTCCATGTACCGCTTGAGCATGCCGGACAGCGCCGCGTCCCTCGACATGCCGCGTTCTTCCAGCAGTGCAACGGTTTCCCGCTGCCACGACGAACCCGTGCGCCGCGCGAGGCAGCGCTGCTCGATCACGCCGAGGTAGCGCTCGCGGGCCTCGTCGGAGACACCGCAGTCGCGCAGGCCCTCGTGCGCCATCGGCAGGAGCCGGCGCAGCACGAGCTCGTCCGGCGGGATCCAGCCGATGCCCGGCCAGTACAGCTGGGCGTGCATGCCGTGCCTCGCGCCGGTGTAGAGGTTCTCCTCGGCCGCCTGGAACGACATCTGCGTCCACAGTGGACGTTCCTGCGAGGTGAGCGCGCGCTGGGCGCCGTAGAAGAAGGCGGCGTTGGCCATCGTGTCGAGCACCGTGGGGCCCGCGGGCAGGACCCGGTTCTCGACGCGCAGGTGCGGCACACCGTCGACGACGTCGTAGACCGGGCGGTTCCAGCGCCAGATCGTGCCGTTGTGCAGGCGGAGCTCGGAAAGACGAGGTGCGCCACCGGCTTCCAGGACCTCCAACGGGTCCTCGTCGTCGGTTTCGGGCAGCAGGCTGGGGAAGTAGCGCACGTTCTCCTCGAACAGGTCGAAGATGGACGTGATCCACCGTTCACCGAACCACACGCGCGGACGGACGCCCTGGTTCTTCAGCTCGTCCGGACGGGTGTCGGTGGCCTGCTGGAACAACGGGATCCGCGTCTCGTGCCAGAGCGCCTTGCCCAGCAGGAAGGCCGAGTTCGCGGCGATGGCGACCTGGACCCCGGCCAGGCACTGCGCGGCGTTCCAGTGCGCGGCGAAGTGCGTCGGCTCGACCTGGAGGTGCAGCTGCACCGAGGTGCACGCGGCCTCCGGCAGGATCGAGTCCGCGTAGCTGAGCAGCTTCTCCGGGCCCTTGCCCGGCATCGCCGGGCCCTCCATGTGCAGCACCATCTCCTCGCCGCGGGCCTTGAAGATGGTGTCGTTGAGCAGCGCGTACCGCGGTGCCTCGGAGAGCCACTTGCGGTCGAAGTGCCGCTCCCGCAACGTGGGCAGCAGGCCGATCATGGCGAGGTTGGCGCCCGCGTCGTTGGCCTTGGAGTCCGCGTTGTCGAGCGACTGCCGCAGTTCCTCTTCCAGGCCAAGCATTTCGCCCCCGGCGAGTTCGCGCGGGGGGACGTTGATCTCCAGGTTCTGCTGTCCGAGCTCCAGGGTGTAGGAGGGATCGTCGATCTTCTCGAGGACCTCCGAGTTCGCCATCGCCGGCCGCATCGCGTCGTCGACGAGGTTCAGCTCGATCTCGAGCCCCATCTGGCGACGGGGAAAGGAGAACGTGTCTTCGGCCAGCATCGTGGCCAGTGCGTCGAGACTCCGCTGCATCTTCTCCCGATAACGCTGGCGGTCGTCTCTGGTGAAAGTGCGGCTGGACACTTCACTTCCCATGCCGCTACCCCTTCGCTCGGCGCCGGTGGGCGCGGGCCAGGCGGAACGCCAAAAGTGACACAGCGCAATCCCCCTTTACATCGCCCAAAACGGTGCTCTCTGTCACGTGGAGGTAACAACCAGCGATCATCCGCTGGTCGGGCGTGTGCGGTTCCGCCCTCCGGACTACCTGGCCTGTTCCACGCGGGACCGGATGCGAAACTTCCGGCGTGGCTGACGTGATCGAGATCTACGACCCGGCTGATGCCCGGCTGGACGACTTCCGCGACCTGTCGACGGCCGATCGCAGGCCAGACCGGCCGGGAGGACGGGGTCTCGTCATCGCCGAAGGCGTCGTGGTCGTGGAACGTCTGCTGGCGTCGCCGTACCCGGTGCGCGGGCTGCTCGGAGTGCGGCGCAGGATCGAGGCGCTCAACCTTTCTGACCTGGACGTTCCCGCTTACGTGACGTCAGCAGAGGTTATGGCGTCGGTCGTCGGTTTCCACTTGAACCGGGGTGTACTGGCGGCGGCCGACCGCGCTCCCGCGGTGTCGTTCGACGAGCTGGTCTCGGGTGCCCAGCGCCTCGCCGTGCTCGAAGGCGTGGGCGACCACGAGAACCTCGGATCGATCTTCCGCAACGCCGCGGCACTGGGCGTGGACGGCGTCGTTCTGGGCCCGGGCTGCAGCGATCCGCTGTACCGGCGCAGCGTGCGGGTCTCGATGGGGCACGTGCTGCGCGTGCCGTTCGCTACCACGGATCAGTGGCCCGCGGCGCTGAACCTGTTGCGGCAAGAGGGTTATACAGTTGCCGCGCTGACGCCCCGCCCGTCCGCCCTGCATCTTGCGGACGCGGGTCTGCGCGGCCGTCGCGTGGCGGTCCTGCTCGGCTCGGAGGGACCGGGCCTCACCGACGAGGCCATCGACGCCGCGGACCTGGCCGTGCGCATCCCGATGTCGTCGGGCGTGGACTCGCTGAACGTGGCCACCGCGGGCGCGGTGGCGTTCTACGCCCTGCTCTAGAACCTTTTTCAGAGCAAGGTCAGGATCAGGGCGAGCCAGGCGACGAGCACCCCGGTGACGACGCCGTACGCGACCCAGCGCCACACCGGCACGCTGCGCCCCAGCCAGACACTGGGTGCCAGACCGCCGACCACCAGCACGTTCGCGACCAGAGCGAGCCACCGGCTGGTCTCACCCAGACCCAGCGACAGCGACACCACGGTCACCGTGACGATCGCGGCCGTGATGACGCTGACCGTGAGCCCGGTGCCCCACGGCGTCGGCTCAGGCTCGGCCTCGGCTTCGGTGACGACCGGGACCTCGACCGGCGCCTCGGGTGCGTCGACGGTGAGCAGGGCGCCGCTGACCGGGTCGGTGTAGCTGACGGGGGAGTTCATGACCGCGGCGAGCCTGCCCGCGAGCTGCTTGCCTCTGCGTGCGACCAGCGCGCTGGCCACGCCGTCGGCCGGCGTCTCGGTGCGCACGACCGCGTCGGCGACCTTGGCCCACTCGTGCAGCGCCTCGGCGAGATCGGCGCCGAGGGGCAGGCTGTGCGGGTCGACCTCGCGCTCACCGGAATCGTCTTCTCCGGCGAGCACGGCACGGCCGTCCCGGACTCGCAACTCCACAGAGCCCTCCTTGGTCTGGCTTTCCGGCAGAACCTATCGGACGGGGAGGGCGGGGAGAACGGATGAGGGCTTTGGCGGTGTGGGTGGTGTGGAGCGGGGGTGGCAGTGGGCGGGTCGGGCTCGCGGGCGTTGGTCGGGTTCCAGCGGGGTGGTCGCCTGCCGTGCGGGCGGTCGCCTTGCGTCGGTGGGTGGGTTGGCACTGCGCGGGTCGGCTTGCGTTGGCCTGTCGCGTTCCAGCGGGGTGGGTCGCCAATGCGCTCGGGTCGCCTTGGGAGGGTGGCTGGGCGGGCAGTACCGGGCCGGTGCCGGTCATCGCCGCTTCGCGACGATAGCGATTGGGGCTTGACCTTGAGCCTCTGGCGGGATGCTTAGACGGCCGGAAAAGGCCGGGCTGAAAAGCGCCCGGCCGTGCCCGTGAGGGGAGCATCCCGCCCCCTCAAGGTCAAGCCCCAACCGCAGTGCGGTGGTCGCTTCATGACCGCTTGACCAGCAGACCAAGGTTCACACGCCTCGGCTTCGCCATTGCTGTGGGCGGGAGGGTGGCTCGGCTCCGCCATTGCCCTGCGCGCTGGGCGGGACGCCTCAGCTCCGCCGTTGCGTTGAGCGGAAGGGTGGTTTGGCTCCGCCGTGCGCCTACCGGCTCACCCAGGCGAGTCGTGAGGTCGCGTTCGCGCCAGATCCCCATTGGCGCGAACGCGACCTTCAGGCCTACGCGAGCGAGTCGCGCCAGGCCGTGTGCAGGGCGGCGAACCGGCCCCGCTCACCGATCAGCTCCTCGGGGGAGCCGTCTTCCACCACAATGCCACCATCGAGCACCAGGACGCGGTCCGCGATCAGGACCGTCGACAGGCGGTGGGCGATGATGAACGCCGTCCGGTCCGCGAGCACTGTTTCCAGGGCGGCCTGCACGGCGCGTTCGGTGGGCACGTCCAAGGACGATGTCGCCTCATCCAGGACCAGCACCGCCGGATCTGCGAGGAACGCGCGGGCGAAGGCCACCATCTGGCGCTGTCCTGCGGACAGGCGGCCGCCTCGTTTGCGGACGTCCGTGTCGTAGCCGTCCGGGAGGGCGGCGATGAACTCGTGCGCGCCCACCTCGGCCGCTGCGGCCTCGATCTCCGCCCGTGATGCTGACGGGCGGCCCAGGGCGATGTTGTCCGCCACCGAGCCGGAGAACAGGAAGTTCTCCTGCGTCACCATCACCACGGCCCGGCGCAGGTCCGTGTCCGTCACCGAGCGCAGGTCCGTGCCGTCGAGCTGCACGGAACCCGCCGACGGGTCGTAGAAGCGGGCGACGAGCTTCGCCACCGTGGTCTTGCCGGCGCCGGTCGCGCCGACCAGGGCCACGGTCTGGCCCGCCGGCACGTCCAGCGAGAAGCGCGGCAGGACCTGCCGGGACGTGCCGGGGTACTGGAACTCCACGTCGGCGAACCGGACGGCGCCCCTGGCGTGGGGCATGGCCACCGGCGAGGACGGTTCCGGCACGGACGGCCGCTCCTCCAGGACGCCCGAGATCTTCTCCAGGGCGGCGGTGGCGGAGGAGTACGAGTTCGCGAACATCGCCAGCTCGTCGAACGGGTCGTAGAAGCGGCGCAGGTACAGCATGAACGCGGCCAGCACGCCCAGTTCGATGGCGCCGTCCGCCACCCGGTAGGCGCCCCAGGCGAGGACGACGGCCAGCGACACGTTGCCGATCGCGCGGATCGTCGAGACGAACGTGGCCATCACGCCCAGCGCGTCGGTGTTCGCGTCGCGGAACTGGCCGTTGAAGCCCGCCATGATCTGCTCGTTGCGGGGCTGGCGCCGGAACGCCTGCACCGCGCGGATGCCGTTCATGGACTCCACGAACTGCACGATGATCTTGGCGATCGCGCCGCGCGTGCCCCGGTACGCCTCCATCGAACGCCGGCGGAACCAGCGCCAGAGGAAGTACAGCGGCACGAAGCCCGCGATCACGACCGACGCCAGCGGGGTGTCGAGCCAGATCAGGATGACCGCGATGCCCACCACCGACAGCGCGGCGTTGAACAGGCTGTCCAGGCCCTCTTCCAGCAGGTCCTGCAACGCGTCGACGTCGCTGGTAAGCCGGGAGATGACCTTGCCGGACGTGTACGACTCGTGGAAGCCGACCGACAGGCCCTGCGAGTGCCGGAAGATCCGGCCGCGCAGGTCCAGCAGCAGGTCCTGGCCCACCCGGCCGGAGATCCGCAGGAACGCCCAGCGCAGGAACGTCATCAGCAGCGCGCAGACCCCGTAGCCCACCACGCACCAGATCAGGATCGCCGCATCGCCGCCCACCGCCGAGGGGATGCCCCGGTCGATGGCGGCGGCGATCAGCAGCGGGCCCGCGAGCGCCGCCAGGTTGCCGCTGACGACCGCGGCGATCGCCAGCGACGTGCGGGCGATGTGCGGGCGCAGCAACGAACCCAGCAGCCTGCGCGAGCGGGCCTGCAGGCGCAGACCCGTCGAGTAGGAGATCTCGTCGATCTCCTCGGCGGCGACGCCGCGCCACTCTTCTTCAGCCGCAACGGGTGCGACGACTTCACTCACGACGCCACCTCCTCTTCGACCAGTTCATCGTCCATGCTGGACAGAAGACGTTTGTATTCGTCGTTGGTGTCCAACAACTCCCGGTGTGAGCCGATCGCCTCGATCTTGCCGTCGACCAGCAACGCGACGCGGTCGGCCAGCTGCACGGTCGACGACCGGTGCGCCACGACCAACGCCGTCGTCTCGCTCAGCACGCGCCGCAGCGCGCCCTCCACCTCGGCCTCGGTGTGCACGTCCAACGCGGACAGCGGGTCGTCCAGCACCAGCACCGCCGGCTTGCCGACGACCGCGCGGGCCAGCGCCAGCCGCTGCCGCTGACCACCGGACAGCGACAGGCCCTGCTCACCGATCCGGGTCGCGAGACCCCACGGCAGGGCGTCCACGAACTCCTCCGCCTTGGCCACCCGCAACGCCTCGCGCACCTGGGCCTCCGTGACGTCCGGCAGGCCCAGGCCGACGTTCTCGGTCACCGACGCGGAGAACAGCACCGGTTCCTCGAACGCCGTGCCGACGACGGTCCGCAGGTCCTCCAGCGAGAGGTCCCGCACGTCGGTGCCGTCGATGGTGATCCGGCCGCCCGTCACGTCCGCGAGCCGCGGCACCAGCGCGGTCAGCGTCGTCTTGCCCGACCCCGTCGCACCGACCAGCGCCACCGTCTCACCGGGACGCAGGTCGAGGTCGACGCCCGACAGCACCTCGCGGCCGTCGTCGAACGCGAACCGCACGCCCTCGAAACGAACGTGCCCGCGCAGCGGCGTGGGCAGCGGCGCGGGCGAGGCGGGGCCGGTGATCGCGACGGGGGAGTCGATGACCTCCCAGTAGCGTTCCAGCGCCGAGGCGGTCTGGTTCGTCTCCGCCAGCAACCAGCCGATGGAGTCGATCGGCCAGCGCAGGTAAGCGCTCACCGCGACCGCCGCGACCAGCGTGCCGACCGTCATCCAGCCCTGCACGATGCCGACCGCGCCGACGGCGAGCATGCCCCCGATCGACAGCTCCGGCAGCACGATCAGCACCGACCACAGCGCGGCCAGGATCGAGATCTTGTTCAGCTCGGTCGTGCGCAGTTCACGGGCCTGCGCCAGGAACCGCTTCGACAGCTCCGGCCCGCGGCCGAACGCCTTGAGCACCCGGATGCCGAGCACCGACTCCTCGACCGTCGTCGTCAGGTCGCCCGACTGGTCCTGCGCCCTGCGCGCCACCACCTTGAACTTCGCCTCGAAGAAGTACGAGATGACGATCAACGGCAGCGCGCCGCACAGCGACACGATCAGCAGCCACGGCGAGAGCGCCGCGATGATGCCCAGCCCGATCAGCACGACCACGCTGTTCACGATCAGGAAGACGATCGCGAACGCCACGAACCGCCGCACGGTCGTGAGGTCGTTCGTCGCACGCGACAGCAACTGGCCCGACTGCCACCGGTCGTGGAACGACACCGGCAGCCGCTGCAGGTGCTGGTACAGGTCGAACCGCATCCGCGCCTCGACCTCGGCCGCCGGCCGGGCGACGATCTTGCGCCGGATGTAGAACAGCGCCGCCTCGCCGATGCCGAGCACCAAGATGCCCAGGATCAGCCACGGCAACGGTCCGGTCTGCTTGTTCTGAATCGGACCGTCGACGATGCGCTGCGTCAGCAGCGGGATGCCCAGACCGCACAGCATCGCGAGCATCGTCGCCGACAGCACGACAGTCATTCGTGCGCGGTGAGGCCGCACGTACGGCCACAACCTCCGCAAGGTCCTGATTGTCGAGTTACGTTGATCGCTCACGCGACGGGCCCCCTCCAGGTCGTCTCCAAAGTACGAAGTCCGACCGACACTCGGCATCCGGTTTTTCGCCCCACCGGAGCCTGCTGGCTCGACTTAGGTCGAGGTCAAGGGCACGATGGCCACCATGACGCGGTTTCTGCGAACCGAGCAGACGATGGCGTTTCCACACGGACGGCTCATCGCCTCACGCGACGGAGTGAACTTCGTCCTGGCTCCGGACGGCTGGGACCGGCTCGCCGGCGCACGCCCCAGACACGCCGTGGTCGTCTCCCGCGAGGACGCGGAGGACTGGTGCGAACGAGAGGGCTGGGACCTGCACCTGCTCGACGAGGTGCCGGCTACCTCTTGAAGGTGAACAGGCCGACCAGCCCGTAGGCGACGGCCGCGAGCAACGCCTCGGCGTGGTGCCTGTTGGTGAACCACCCGAGGACGGGTTCGTGCACCTTGAAGTAGAGCCCGACGCCCAGCACGATCGGCCCGAGCAGGATGATCGGCCACACCGGCCGCACCCCGAAGATCCGCAGGACCGGCCCGGCCAGCACCAGCGACGACACGAGTGCGAGCGGCAGCCCGATCAGCACGAGCAGCAGGAACGTCGACATCGACGTGCTGTCGAGCCACGACTTCAGGAAGCCCGACTCGTACGCCCACGTCCACCCGAGCACCAGCCCGGCCCCGACGACCATCGACAGCACGACCCGGAAGAGGAGCCGGCGTCCAGTCCTACCCGTCTTGCCCGCTGTGCTCTGCTCGGTCACGCCGCCCACGGTAACCAGCGGTCGCCGCCGAGGCCAAGGCGTACCCGATTGCTCCCGAGACCGGGACCACGGCGAGAAAGGCGCGCGACTCGAGGTAGGCCGTCACCAGGGCGAGGACGTACGCCATCACCACCGCGCACATCGTCCCCGCGAACACCGTCGGCCAAGCGGGCCGGAACCGCGCCAGCCGGAGCAGCCCCCACGCCACGACCGCCCAGAAGACCACCAGCGCCGGGACCGCGAGGAGCAGGACGTAGGCGGTGCACGCCATCGGTGCCCCGTCGCACGGCAGGTCGGAGGCCAACGGAAACGAGAAGTTCCACCCGGCCCCGCAGACCGCCCCCACCACTGCCGCTGTGACCGTTCTCATGCCGCCGATCATTACGGTACGCGGTGTGTCCCACCAGGGGCTGAACGGCTCGGCGCGGCGCCTGCCGAGGCGAACGCGATGTCGGCCACCAGGGGCTTGACCGCTCGCCCCACCGCCAACGCGGCCACCGCACAGGCCACACACGGCACGACCACCGCCGCGACCACGAGGAACCGGCGACCGTCCTCCTGGTACATGTCGAGGTAGGTGGCCTTGAACCACACGACCGCCACGATCAGCACGGCCCACAGGACGCTGCCGGTGCTGGTCGCGAGCCACTCGCGTTCCTGCCGGGCCACCCGGAACCCCGCCCAGATCAGGACACCCGCGACGACCATCCAGAGCGCGAAGACCGGCGGGTAGAACACGGGAAGCGGGACGCCGCAGCCGGTGCGGCCTGGCCGGAGGTAGCAGTACCGGTTGAACCCCTCGAGGGTCAGCGCGAATCCGGCCCCGGCCAGGACGCCGGCGCCCGCCCCCACAACAGCCCGCAGCAACATGCGCCAAGAGCTACCGGATCAGAGCCGGCCGAAGGCCGATCTTCACGAACCCTCTACAGCACCTTCACGACGCGCACCCGTGAGCACGGCGATCAACGCGTACAGCGCGGCGAACACCGCGAAGGCCAGGAAAGTCATCCCCAGCAACAACACCATCGCGACCACGGCCATGAGGGTCGCGGGCACGGCGACCAGCCATGCCCGCGACACGCTCAACGCACGCAGTGCGAAACCACCCACGACCGCTCCGAGCACCGCGAACACCGGTGCGGCGATCACGAATGCCTGGAGGCAGCCCCAGTCGTCCTTCGAGCAGACAGCGCCCGAGGCGAGGAGCTCGAACATTCCCCACCAGGCCAGCCCGAGGAGCGCACCCACTCCGGCAGCCAGCGCGACACGACGTCCCATGGCGGCAGCGTCTCACTCAGCGGTTCGACCGCACGCCCAGTAAAACGTCCTCCCACGAAGGAACGATGGGATGGTTCTTCTTCCCTCGCTTCGGGGGAGGGTCCTTGCGGACCGGCTTCTCCGCGGCGGGTTCCTGCTCCTTCTTCACCGGCGGTGCAGGCGGGGCGGGAGCGGGCTCCGGCTCGGGCAGCTTCTCCTGGACCGGCTTCTCGGCCACGGCCGGAGCCGCCACCGGAGCCGCCACGGGGGCGGACGCCTGAGCCGGGACCGGCAGTGGCTCCTCGTCGATGGAGATCGGCGGGAGGACCGGAGTCGCCTCCAGCGCCTGCCGCGCGAGCTGCGTCACCGGACGCACCGTGCGCAGCGTCCGGTTCGGGTTCGGGTCCATCAGGTCGACGGCGGCGTCGTCGAGCGCCGTGACCGTGCCGCCCTGCGCACCGGGGTGGAACGCCCAGTGCGCGCGGTTGTCCGAGCGACCGGTCTTCCAGTGCAGCTGCACGATCCAGCGGCCGTCGTCGCCCTTCCACGAGTCCCAGCTGGTGTCGGACAGGTCGTGTCCGCGCAGGCCGAACGAGTGCGCGACGACCTCGCCGAGCGTCTGCACATCCGGGCCGTCCTCACGGACCGGGTGCGCGCGCTGGGCCATGTCGGCCGTGCGCGAACGCTCCAGCAGAACGGGGTAGGCGAAGCGCTCGATGCGGTGCGCCGGCATCCCGGAGGCGGCCGCGACCTGCTCGATCGACTCGCCGGAACGGATGCGGGCCTGGATCTCCCGGGGCCGCATCTGGGCCTCGCCGGACTCGATCTGCATCTGGCCGAGGCGCGCCAGATCACCGCGCAGGGCCGCCCGAAGGCGCTCGTCCGCGGGGAGCGTGAAGCGCTCGCCGCGGTTTTCGGGGTCCTCGAGGATGACGGACTTGCCGTCCTCGTCGAGCCCGATGACTCGCAGCGCTCGCATCGTGGCCTCCCTGAATTCGCACCTCGCCAGCAGACAACGTTAGGACAACGAGTCGCCGATGAGTGGGAGACTCGCCGATATCTCTACGTGATCTTGCCAGTTCACGAGGGTTGCCGCACTCCCGTTTCCGGAAGGTTCACCTGGACCACGAGGCCTCCTCCTCCGTTCGGACGAGCTTTCGCCGCGCCCTGGTGCGCCCTCGCCACGGACTGCACGATCGACAGTCCGAGGCCCGATCCGGCGGTCCCGGTGCGGTCGCGGAGCCGGCGGAACGGCTCGAACAATCCGGGTACTGCCTGGGCAGGCACGGTGGGACCGGTGTTGGTGACGACCAGTTCCCGATCAAGCTCGACCGAGACCGAACCGCCCGGCTTGTTGTAGAGCACCGCGTTGCGCAACAGGTTGCCGACGAGCTGGGCCAGTAAGACGGGATCGCCGTCGACCAGATACCTGCGAGTCCGAACCGCAAACGTGACTTTTTTCTCCGAAGCCAGAGCCGCGCAGGACTCGATTTCGTCGTCGATCACCTCGTCCAGCCACACCAGCTCACGCGTGGCGAGGCCGCGGTCACTGCGAGCGAGCAGCAACAGCCCGTCGATGAGCTTCTCGCTTCGTTCGTTCGTGTCGAGCAGATGCGCTCCGAGACGGCGCATGTCGTCGTTCGCGTCCGGCGCCGCCAGCGCCACTTCGATCAACGTCCGCTGCACGGCCAGCGGCGTGCGCAGCTCGTGCGAGGCGTTCGCGACGAACCGCTTCTGGCTGTCGAACGACGACGCGAGCCGATCGAGCATCCCGTCGAAGGTGTCCGCGAGCTCCTTCAGCTCGTCCGGCGGCCCGTCCAGCTCGATGCGCTGGTCCAGGCGTTCGGCCTCCAGCCGGTGCGCGGTCGAGGTGATCGAGTGCAACGGCGCCAGCACCCGTCCGGCCACCACCCAGCCGAGCCAGACGGCGAGCACGGCGGCGAACAGCAGAGCGACGATCGACTGCCACAGGACCGTCCTCATCGTGTCCGCCGCGAAGTCGGCGCCGCTGACCACGAGGGTGTCGGCGGGCAGCACCCCGGCCTCGACCGAGGCGACACCGGGGTAGAACTGCGAGTCGGGCGGCAGGGCGCGGGCGACCGCCCTGCCCTCCAGCGGCATCCAGTCGGCGAGCAGCCAGTAGTTGAGCCCGACCAGCGCGATGCCTGCGATCAGGAACACCCCCGCGTACCAGGCCGTCAGCCTGGTCCGCAGCGTCATGAGCCGAACCGGTAGCCGGCGCCAGGCACGGTCTGGATGACCTGCGGCGCGCCCAGCTTGCGGCGCAGCGTCATCACCGCCACCCGCACGGCGTTGGTGAACGGGTCCGCGTGCTCGTCCCAGGCCTTCTCCAGCAGTTCCTCGGGACTCACCACGTTGCCCTCCGCCCGCATCAGCACCTCCAGCACGGCGAACTCCTTCGGCGAGAGCGGCAGGAACTTCCCCTCGCGCATCGCCTGGTGCCGCGGCAGGTCCAGCGTCACCCCCGCCCGCATCAGCACCGGCGGCAAGGCCGGACGAGCCCGCCGGCCCAGCGCCTGCACGCGGGCCACGAGCTCGGCGAACGCGAACGGCTTCGTCAGGTAGTCGTCGGCGCCGAGCCCGAGCCCGGCCACCCGATCGTCCACTTCGGCCGCCGCCGTCAGCATCAGCACCCGTGCCTCACCGCCGGTCGCGTGCACCGCCTTGCACACCTCGTCACCGTGGACGAGGGGAAGATCGCGGTCGAGCACCACGACGTCGTACGCGTGCACCCCCACCCGTTCCAACGCCGCCTCACCGTCGTAACAGACGTCGACCGCCATCGAGAACCTGCGCAACCCCTCGGCGATCGTGTCCGCGAGCAGCTGTTCGTCCTCGACCACCAGCACACGCATGACACCTATTTTCCGCGCAACGGGCATAAGCGCCGGATAAGGCCTTTCGCTTAACGCCGCCGAATGACGTCCTCCGTAGACCTGTTCCCATGAAATCCACCATCGCAGTGTTGCTGGGCCTGCTCCTGGCGCTCACCGCCTGCGGGTCGAAAGAGCAGCCGGACGCGGCGCAGCAGGACAAGAAGGGCGACATGGTCAAGTTCGCCCAGTGCATGCGCCAGAACGGCATCGACATGCCGGACCCGAAGCAGGGCGACAACGGCGGCGTGATGATCGAGGCCATGCCCGGTGACGGCGGCGACGCCGGACCTCCCGACATGGAGAAGATGAACGCCGCCCACGAGGCCTGCAAGGAGCACCTGCCCAACGGAGGCGACTTCAAGCCGCCGTCGCCGGAGGACCAGGACAAGATGCGCCAGCAGGCGAAGTGCATGCGCGACAAGGGACACGACTGGCCAGACCCGAAGTTCGAGGGTGGCGGCACGGCCGAGGTCAGGGAGTTCCCGGACATGGACGACGACAAGGTCAAGCAGGACATGAAGGACTGCGGCCTCGGCGAGGGCATGGTCGCGGCGAGGCCTGTCGGATGAAGCGCCAGGTGAACAGGAAGATCCTCATCGCCGCGCTCGTCGCCGCGGTGGTGCTCGGCACCGGTGGGGTCGTGGTGCTCACGAGAGTCGCGTCCAACCAGGCCAACGCCACGCCGTTGCAGAACGACCCGTCGAAGACCACCGAGGTCAAGACGACGAACCTGGCCGACCAGCAGTCGGTGACCGGCCAGCTCGGCTTCGGCGCGGAACGGGCACTGGCCAGCCGCAAAGGTGGCACCATCACCGGGCTGCCGAAGCAGGGCGATGTCATCGACCAGGGCAAACCGGTGTTCTGGTCGGACGCCAAGCCGGTGCCGCTGTTCTACGGAACGATGCCGCTCTACCGCGATCTCGAAGCGGGCATGTCGAACGGACCCGACGTCAAGGTGGTGGAGGAGAACCTCGCCGCACTCGGGTTCTCCGACTTCGGCGCCCCCGACGAGAAGTTCACCTCGTACACGGCCTCCGCGCTGAAGAAGTGGCAGAAGGCCAACGGCCTGGAGCAGAACGGGAAGCTCGGCGCCGGTGACGTGGTAGTCCAGCCCGGAGCGATCCGCGTCTCGTCCCTGACCGCTCAGCTCGGCGCACCCGCCGGCGGCGACTTCATGAAGGTCACCGGCACCGAACGCGCGGTGACCGTCGAACTCGAGCAGTCCAAGCAACGCCTCGCCAAGCAGGGCGAGAAGGTCGAGCTGTCGATCACCGGCGGCAAGCCCACCACCGGCACGATCACCGGCATCACCCGCACCGCGGGCGACCCGAACCAGGGCCAGAAGTCGAAGATCGTGCTGACGATCTCCGTCGACGACCCCAAAGCGGCCGAAGGCCTCGACACCGCCAACGTCACGGCGCTGTTCACCGTGTCGAAGAAGCAGAACGTGCTCGCGGTCCCGATCGGCGCACTCCTCGCGTTGAACGAGGGCGGCTACGGCGTCGTCACCGACGACGGCAAGACCATCCCGGTCACCGTCGGCATCTTCGCCAAGGGCCAGGTCGAGGTGCAGGGAGAGGGCCTGCGCGAGGGCATGAGGGTGGTGACCACCGAGTGATCACCGTCGACCACGCGAGCCGGACGTATCCCGGTGGTGTGCAGGCGTTGCGCGACGTCTCCCTGACCGTCGGGGGCGGGGAGATGCTCGCGATCGTGGGACCGTCCGGCTCGGGGAAGTCGACGCTGCTGCACCTGATGGGCACGCTCGACAAGCCGACGGCGGGCAAGGTCGAGATCGACGGCAACGACGTCTCCACCTTGTCGGACAACGCCTTGTCAGCGTTGCGGGCGCGCACGATCGGGTTCGTGTTCCAGCAGTTCTTCCTCACCGACGGACTGTCCGCGATCGAGAACGTGGCCTCCGGCCTCGTCTACGCCGGCGTGCCGCGGTCGAAGAGGCGCTCCATGGCGATGTCCGCTTTGGACAGAGTCGGACTGATCCACCGCGCTTTGCACAAGCCGCACGAGCTGTCCGGTGGTGAACGCCAGCGGGTCGCGATCGCGCGGGCCGTGGTGAACACCCCGGGGATCCTGCTGGCCGACGAGCCGACCGGGAACCTGGACACGCAGAACGGTGCCGGGGTGCTGGAGTTGCTGGAGAGCCTCAACTCCGACGGCACGACGATCGTGCTGATCACGCACGACCGGGACATCGCGGCCTGGGCACCGCGCCGCGTCGAGGTCCGCGACGGGGTGATCGTGTGATCGACCTGCTGCGCCTCGGCTTCTTCGGCATGCGGACCCGCCCGATCCGCGCCGTGCTGTCCGCCCTGGGCATCGCGATCGGCATCGCCGCCGTGGTCGCGGTCGTCGGCATCCCGGCCTCCAGCGCGGCGGCACTCCAGGCGAAGATGTCCAAGCTGGGCACCAACCTCCTGACCGCCGCACCCGGCCAGGACTTCTTCGGCCAGGACGCGAAGCTGCCGGAGACGGCGGTGCCGATGGCCAAGCGGATCGGTGCGGTGTCGGCGGCCAGCGCCACCGGCAAGCTCTCCGCGAGCATCCGCAAGAACGACCTCGTGCCCGCGAGCGACACGCTCGGGCTGCAGGTGCAGGCGGCGGAGAAGGACCTGCTGAAGGTGCTGGGCGCCGAGGTCCGCAAGGGCCGGTGGCTGTCGCCGGGCGAGAAGTCGCTGGTGCTCGGGGCCACCGCGGCGTCACGCCTGGGGGTGGACGAGCCCGGCGTGCAGGTGTGGATCGACGGGCAGTGGTTCACCGTCGTCGGCATCCTCGGGCCGTTGCCGCTCTCCCCGGAGATCGACAGGTCCGCGCTGGTCGGCTGGGAGGCGGCGAAGGAGGCGTTCGGGTTCGAGGGCAACGCGAACACGGTCTACGTGCGCACGTCCCCGGACCAGGTCGACAACGTCCGCAACCTGCTCGGGCCGACGCTGAACCCGCAGAAGTCCAACGAGGTCAAGGTGTCGCGGCCGTCTGAGGCGCTGGAAGCGCAGCAGCTGGCCGAAAGTTCCTACAACGCGCTGTTCCTGGGTTTGGGCGGAGTCGCGTTGTTGGTGGGTGGCGTCGGCGTGGCGAACACGATGGTGATCTCGGTGCTGGAACGCCGGAGGGAGATCGGTCTGCGGCGGGCGCTCGGGGCGACCCGGCGGCAGATCCGGTGGCAGTTCCTGACCGAGTCGGTGCTGCTGTCCGGCCTTGGCGGACTGGTCGGCGTGATCGTGGGAATCGCGGTCACGGCCGGATATTCGATCAGTCAGCAATGGCCGGCGGCACTGCCGTGGCCGGCCCTGCTCGGGGGAGTGGGTTCGGCGATCCTCATCGGCGCCATCGCCGGCGTCTATCCCGCGGTGCGGGCGGCCCGTCAGTCGCCCACGGAAGCACTTGCCTGAAAAGCCCTGGGGTGCACCGACAAGCGAGTCGGTGCACCCCAGGCTGTTACGTCAAGAACTTCAGAGCTGGCCGACGACCCAGTCGATCGCCTGCGTCAGGATCGTGACGTCGTTCGGCTCGATGGCCGGGAACATCGCGACGCGCAGCTGGTTCTTGCCGAGCTTGCGGTACGGCTCGACGTCCACGATGCCGTTGGCGCGCAGCACCTTCGCCACGACGGCGGCGTCGACCTCGTCGGAGAAGTTGATCGTGCCGACGACCTGCGAGCGGTCAGCGGCCTTCTCGACGTACGGCGTGGTGTACGCGGTCTTCTCGGCCCACGAGTACAGGCGGTCGCTGCTGTCCTTCGTGCGCGCGACCGACCAGTCGAGGCCACCGTTGCCGTTGATCCAGTCGATCTGGTGCGCCAGCAGGAAGAGCGTGGCGACCGACGGCGTGTTGTACGTCTGGTCCTTGGTCGAGTTGTCGAGCGCGGTCGGCAGCGACAGGAACTCCGGGACCCAGCGGTCCTTGAGCTCCTCGACGCGGGCGAGCGCGGCGGGCGACATCAGCGCGAGCCACAGGCCGCCGTCCGAGGCGAACGACTTCTGCGGTGCGAAGTAGTAGACGTCGAAGTCCTCGGCCTTGACCGGCAGACCGCCGGCACCGGACGTCGCGTCGATCGCGATCAGCGCGTCGCCGGAGCCCTCGATGCGGGTCACGGGCATCGCGACACCGGTCGAGGTCTCGTTCTGCGCCCAGCCGACCAGGTCGGCGCCCTCGGCGTAGAAGAGCTCGGGGGCGGTGCCCGGCTCGGCCTTGGTGACCAGGGAGTCCTTCAGGAACGGCGCGGTCTGCGTGACCTTCGCGAACTTGGAGGAGAACTCACCGTTGGTGAAGTGCTGCGCGGTCTCGCGGACCAGTCCGAACGACGCCGCGTCCCAGAACGCCGTGGTGCCACCGTTGCCGAGCACGACCTCGTAGCCGTCCGGCAGCTGGAACAACTCGCGCAGTCCGGAGCGGACGCGGCCGACGAGGTTCTTGACGGGCTTCTGCCGGTGAGACGTGCCGAGCAGTGCCGCACCCTCGGACGCGAGGGCCGCGACGGCCTCGGGACGCACCTTGGACGGTCCACAGCCGAAGCGGCCGTCAGACGGCTTGAGCTCGGCGGGAAGCACCAACGAGGTCGGATCGGCGGTCTGGGTCATGTGGTCACGCCTCCGGGGCGATTGACGAGCTTCAGGGACCTGACCGGCGCCGTTGCCGGAGTTCACAGTGTTGCAGGAGGGTAGCCGGGAGGTGTCAACCGGGTGTCCTGCGTCACTGCAACATGCCTCGATCCATCGCTGTGGTGACCGCCGCTGTGCGGTCCGAGACGCCCAGCTTGTTGAACACCCGCAGCAGATGCGTCTTCACGGTCGCCTCCGAGATGAACAGCGTCCGGCCGATCTCGACGTTGGACATCCCCTTGGCGACCCACTTCAGCACCTCGGCCTCGCGCGCCGACAGAGGCGGGGTGCGGACCTGCCCGACGACCTTCGCGACCATCGACGGCGCCAGCACGGTCTCACCCCGCGCCGCCGCCCGGATGGCCGCGATGAGGTCTTCAGTCGTCGAGTCCTTCAGCAGGTACCCGGACGCACCGGCCTCAACCGCGCGAAGAATGTCCGAATCCGTTTCGTACGTGGTGAGCACCAGGACACGCGGCCCGGTCCCGGCGATCTTCGCGGTCGCGGCCACACCGTCCATTTCGGGCATCCGCAGGTCCATCAGCACGACGTCCGGCTTCAGCGACGCGGCCTTCTCGATGCCCTCCCGGCCGGAGCCGGCGTCGCCGACGACCTCGAGGTCGTCCGCGACGAGCATGCCCTTCAGGCCCTGACGCACCACGGGGTGGTCGTCCACCAGCAGGATCCTGATCACAGCGGTACCTCCACCAGCACTGACGCTCCCTCGTCCGAGGACAGCGAGAGCGTCCCACCCACCTGTTCGAGCCGTGCGCGCATGCCCCGCAGGCCGAAGCCTTCCGGAGCGTCGCCGAACCCGCGCCCGTCGTCGCGCACCTCCAGCGAGGTGCCGTCCTCGTCGAACCGCATCACCACGTCGACGCGGGACGCGTCCGAGTGGCGTGCCACGTTGGTCAGCGCCTCCTGCGCGGTCCGCAGCAGCACCACCTCGACCGAGGTGGCGAGCGGCACCGGGTCCCCGATCACCCGGAACGTCGACGGCAGCGACACCCCGGACACCAGCCGCCGCACCGCGTCCTCCAGCGAGGAACCGTCCAAAGGCGACGGTGCGTTGGACGCCACCAGCGCCCGTGCCTCGCGCAGGTTCTCCCGCGCCGTCTGCAACGCGAGGTCGACGTTCGGTTGCGCGCCCTGCAGCAGCGTGATGATCGACGTGAAGCCCTGCGCGAGCGTGTCGTGGATCTCGCCGGCCCAGCGGGCCCGTTCGGCCTCGATGGTGAGCGCCTCGATCCGGTCGAGCAGTTCGGCGCGCTGCCTGCTCTGGTCGGACATCCGGCCGATGGCCCAGCCGAACGCCTGGGAGAAGCCGATGATCAGCAGTGCGGCCGGCCACGGCAGTGCCGGGACGGCACCCGCGAGCCAGGTCAGGATCTGCGGCGTGAACACGAACAACACCATCGGGACGAACGCCCGGCCGACGGACAGCACCATGTAGATCTGCGGGACCAGGCCGAACAGGGCGAAGGTCGCGTTGCCGCTGAACCACACCGCCGGGGCGAAGGTGGCGAGCGAGCCGGCCGCGTAGACGAGCCCGCGCCAGTCGTCGACGCCGCGCTTGACCAGCTTCCTGCCGAAGAGCAGGAACCACACGCCGTTCAGGCACAACAACCCCGCCGCCGACAGCCGGTCGGCGAGGGTGTTGTCGTCGATCAGGATCAGCACCAGCGAGGTGGCCTGGGTGATCGCGAAGAGCACGTACCAGGTGATCAGCGACTGGTGTTGCTCCACCTGAAAGTCCTGCTGACGAGAACCAGGCCCACGATCGTCCACGCCCCGAGCACCAGCGCGATCTTGCCGAGCTCCCATGATCCCGCCGCCTCCATGACCGCGTAGTCGTCGTTCAGTGCGAACACCGAGCGGAAACCCTGGCACACCCACTTCAGCGGGAAGAGCGATCCCACCGTGCGCAGCGGCTCGGGCAGCGCCGTCTGCATGATGAACACGCCGCTGAGGAACTGCAGCACGATGTACGGCAGGTTCAGCACGCCCGCGGCGCTGCGGGTGGACTTCGCGATCGAGCTCAGCGCGACCCCGATCAGCGAGCAGGCGATGACGCCGAGGACGAAGACCCAGGCGAACGTGAACCACTTCTCCGCGCTCGACGGCAGTTCGACGTCGAACCGCAGGACGCCCACGGTCACCAGCAGCACGGCCTCGAAGAGGCTGGACACGAAGACCAGGATGATCTTGCCGATGAAGTAGGACGTGAACGGCATCGGCGTGCCGCGCAGGCGCTTGAGGGTGCCGTCCTCGCGGTCCGCCACGACGCTCATGCCGAGCCCGACGAACGACGTCGAGATGATGCCGGCGCCGATCATGCTGGCCGCGAACATCTGCGCGGCGGCGGGCTCCTTCACGTACACGGTGCCCAGCAGCAGCATCAGCAGCGCGGGCAAGGAGATCGTGAAGATCAGGTTTTCCTTCTGCCGGAAGAACTCCCGCAGCTCGGTCGCACCCCTCGCGAGACCGAGCGACAGGGTTCCGGGCAACGTTGCGGTGGTCACGCGATCAGCTCCAGGTAGACGTCTTCCAGCGACGGGCGGGTGACGGTGAGTTCGGCGAGCTCGCCGTGCCCCGACAGCTCGGCGATCGTCTTGGTGGGCTCGGAGGTGCGGATCTCCTGGTGGCCCCGGTCGGACAGCCAGCGCACGGTCGCGTCGGCGTGCGCCCGGCCGCCGAGCGTCTGCGGCGTGCCCTCGGCGACGACCCGGCCGCCCGCGAGCACCGCGACGCGGTCCGCGAGCGCCTCCGCCTCGTCCAGGTAGTGCGTGGTCAGCAGGATCGTGGTGCCCTCGGTGGCCAGCCGCTTGATCAGGCTCCAGAACTGGCGGCGCGCCTCGGGGTCGAAGCCGGTGGTCGGCTCGTCCAGGAACATCAGCTCCGGGCGGCCGATGATGCCGAGCGCCACGTCCAGGCGGCGCCGCTGGCCACCGGAGAGCGTGCCGCCGCGGGCCTTGGCCTTCTCGGTGAGCCCGACGAGGTCGATGACCTCCTCCGGGTCACGCGGGTCCGCGTAGTACCGGGCGTAGTGGTGCACGGCCTCGCGGACCGTGAGGTTCGCGGCGTCGGTCGCGCTCTGCAGGACGATGCCGAGCTTCGCGCGCCACTCCCGACCGGCCTTGGCCGGGTCGGCGCCCAGCACGCTGACCTCGCCGGCGTCCCGGTCGCGGTGCCCCTCCAGGATCTCGACGCTCGTGGTCTTGCCCGCACCGTTCGGGCCGAGGACGGCGAACACCTCGCCGCGGGCGACGTCGAGGTCGACCCCCGCCACCGCCTGGTGGCCCTTGTAGGCCTTCCGAAGGCCCCTCACTCGGATCGCGTTCATGGGACAAATCCTGCGTTTCCGAGGGGCCTGCCAGGGACGACCGCACCGCTGACTCCGGCTGTCAACCGGTCGGTGGACACGCGGTCGTGTTTCGGCCGTGTTTCCACTCCGCGATAGCGCGCTTTCGCGTGTTAGAACGGCGGAGTGCATCTGACGCCGCATGAACGGGACAAGCTCCTCGTGCACGTCGCTGCCGACGTGGCGCGGCGGAGGCTCGAACGCGGAGTGCTGCTCAACTACCCCGAGGCGGTCGCGTTGATCACCGACCACGTGCTGGAGGGTGCGCGGGACGGCCGCGCGGTCAGCGAGCTCATGGAGAGCGGGCGGACCGTGCTCGCGCCGGAACAGGTCATGCGCGGCGTGCCGGAGATGATCGACTCGGTGCAGGCGGAGGCGACGTTCCCGGACGGCACGAAGCTCGTCACCGTGCACCACCCGATCGCGCCCTCGGCCGGTCCGGCGCCGGGTGAGGTCATCGTCGGCTCCGAGCCCGTCGAGCTGAACCCCGGCCGGCCGCGCGTGACGATGGTCGTCGTGAACGTCGCCGACCGGCCCGTCCAGGTCGGGTCGCACTTCCACTTCGCCTCGGTCAACACGGGGCTGTCCTTCGACCGGGAGGCCGCGTTCGGCTACCGGCTCGACATCCCGGCGGGGACGGCCGTGCGGTTCGAGCCCGGTGTCGAACGCGAGGTCACGCTGGTTCCGCTGGCAGGCTTGAGGATCGTCCGGGGGTTGCAGCGATGATCGACCGCGAGCGTTATGCCGAACTGCTCGGGCCGACGGCCGGTGACCGGATCCGGCTCGCCGACACGGACCTGTTCATCGAGGTCACCGAGGACCGTTCCCGCGGTGCTGCCTCCGGCGACGAGGTGATCTTCGGCGGCGGCAAGGTGATCCGCGAGTCGATGGGGCAGGGCGTCGCGACCCGCGCCGAGGGTGCGCCCGACCTGGTCATCACCGGTGCGGTGGTCCTCGACCACTGGGGGGTCGTCAAGGCGGACGTCGGCGTGCGGGACGGGCGGATCGTCGCGATCGGCAAGGCGGGCAACCCGGACACGATGGACGGTGTGCACCCGTCGCTGGTGATCGGCCCGTCCACGGAGATCCTGTCCGGCAACGGGAAGGTCCTCACCGCGGGCGGCATCGACTGCCACGTGCACTTCATCTGCCCGCAGATCGTCGACGAGGCGCTGGCGTCCGGGCTGACGACGCTGATCGGCGGCGGCACCGGTCCGGCGGAGGGCACGAAGGCCACGACCGTCACGCCCGGAGCCTGGTACCTCGACCGCATGCTGACGTCGATGGACCACATGCCGGTCAACGTCCTGTTGCTGGGCAAGGGGAACACGGTCTCCGAGGAGGGACTGCGCGAGCAGCTCGCCGGCGGCGCGGGCGGGTTCAAGCTGCACGAGGACTGGGGCACCACGCCCGCCGCGATCGACGCCTGCCTGCGCATCGCGGACGAGTCCGGTGTCCAGGTCGCGATCCACACGGACACGTTGAACGAGGCCGGCTTCCTGGAGTCCACTGTGGACGCCATCGCCGGCCGGTCGATCAACGCTTACCACTCCGAGGGAGCCGGCGGCGGGCACGCGCCGGACATCATCCGCGTGGTCTCGCTGCCCAACGTGCTGCCGTCGTCGACCAACCCGACGCGCCCGCACACCGTCAACACGCTCGAAGAACACCTAGACATGCTGATGGTGTGCCACCACCTCAACCCGTCCGTGCCGGAGGACCTGGCGTTCGCCGAGTCGCGGATCCGGCCGACCACGATCGCGGCCGAGGACCTGCTGCACGACCTGGGCGCGATCTCGATGATCTCGTCCGACTCGCAGGCGATGGGCCGCGTCGGCGAGGTGATCATCCGGACCTGGCAGACCGCGCACGTGATGTCGTCGCGTCGTTCCATGGACTCGAACCTGCGGGCGCGGCGGTACGTCGCGAAGTACACGATCAACCCCGCTCTCGCGCACGGGATCGCCGACGAGGTCGGGTCGGTCGAGGCCGGCAAGCTGGCCGACCTGGTGCTGTGGGAGCCCAAGTTCTTCGGCGTGCGGCCCTCGGTGGTGCTGAAGGGCGGGTTCATCGCGTGGGGTGCGATGGGGGACGCGAACGCCTCGATCCCGACGCCGCAGCCGGTGTGGGCGCGGCCGATGTTCGGTGCGACGGCCGGTGCGGCCTCGTCGGTGTTCTTCGTCGCGCCGTCGGCGATCGAGGCCGGTGTCGGCGACCGGTACGCGCGGCGGGTGCTGCCGGTGGCCTCGACGCGTGCGGTGACCAAGGCGGACATGGTCCACAACGACGCGATGCCGGACGTCCGGGTCGATCCGGACAGCTTCGCCGTGCACGTCGACGGGGACCTGGTCGTGCCGTCGCCGGTCGCGGAACTGCCGATGGCCCAACGGTACTTCCTGTTCTGATGCTGACCGCGCTGATCCTCGCCGACTCCCGCTTCCCCGGCGGTGGCCACGTGCACTCCGGTGGGCTGGAGGAGGCCGCCTCGCGCGGGCTCGTGCACGACGAGCCGTCGCTGCGCACGTTCCTGCACGGCCGGTTGCTGGGAGCCGGGTTGCTGGCGGCCGGGTTCGCGGCCGCGGCGGCCCGTGGTGAGGACCTGGACGTGCTGGACGCGGAACTGGACGCGCGCACGCCCTCTCCCGCTCAGCGCTCGGCTTCGCGGGCGCAGGGACGGGGGATGCTGCGCGCGGCCCGGCGTGCCTGGCCTTCGGCGCGGCTCGACGCGTTGCCGCGCGACCCGCACCAGCCGCTGGTGATCGGCGTGCTGGTCGACGATGCCTTTGAAGCTGCTCTGACCTGCGCTTATCTGGCCGTGAGCGGACCGGCGTCGGCGGCTGTCCGGTTGCTCGGCCTGGATCCGTTCGGGGTCAACGCGCTCGTGGCGTCGCTTGCTGTGGAAGACGTTGCTTCGCGGGCGTGCAAGGAACTGCCCGCGCTGGGTTCGCCTGCCTTGGATCTCTTGGCCGAGGCACATGTCCGACGTGAAGGGGTGCGTCTCTTTGGGAGCTAACCACGGGCCCGACCCGCATGATCACCACCACGGAGTCGCGCCGCGGATCGGCATCGGCGGCCCGGTCGGCAGCGGCAAGACCGCCCTGACCGCGGCGTTGTGCCGGGCGCTGGGCTCGCAGCTGGAGCTCGCGGTCGTCACCAACGACATCTACACGACCGAGGACGCGGACTTCCTGCGCCGGGCCGGGGTGCTCGACCCGGCGCGGATCGAGGCGGTCCAGACGGGATGCTGCCCGCACACGGCCATCCGCGACGACATCACGGCCAACCTGGACGCGGTCGAGCGGCTCGAACACCGGTTCACCGGGCTGGACCTGGTGATCATCGAGAGCGGCGGGGACAACCTCACGGCGGTGTTCTCGCGCGGGCTCGTCGACCGGCAGATCTTCGTCGTGGACGTCGCCGGCGGGGACAAGGTGCCGCGCAAGGGCGGTCCCGGGGTCACGACCGCGGACCTGCTCGTCATCAACAAGACCGACCTGGCACCGTTCGTCGGCGCGGACATGGACGTGATGCTCTCCGACGCCCACCGGATGCGCGGCGAGCTGCCCGTCATCGCCCAGTCGCTGGTTGAGACGCCCGATGCGCCCGAGGTGGCGAAGTGGGTGCTGGCCCAGCTGTGAAGGGTGTGCGGTGAAGGCGTCGGCTCGGCTGGTCGTGGCCTTGGACTCGCACGGCAACAGCGTCGTGCGGGTCCTGCGGTCGATGACACCGTTGACATTGGTGCCGCATCGGCGCGTGGGCCCGGTTGCGTTGGTGCACCTGGTTTCCTCGGTGACGGCACCCCTGGGCGGCGATTCGTTGTCCTTGACCGTCGAAGTCGGTCCTGGAGCCTCACTTGAGCTTCGAGGTGTTGCGGCGACGCTGTTGTTGCCCGGTGCGTCCGGTGAGGAGTCTTCGTCCTCGGTGCGGTTCCTGGTCGAGGGGACTGTTCGCTACCTGCCAGAACCGACCGTCGTGACGAGCCGCGCGAACCACACTTCCGTGGTGGAGGCCGAATTGGACGGTCACGCTGAGTTGCGAACGCGTGAGGTTCTCGTGCTGGGGCGTGCGGGGGAGAAGCCGGGCACGTTGTCCTCGTTGCTGCGCGCAACCCGTTGCGGCAAGCCGTTGTTGCACCAGCAGCTGGTGGTCGGGGACGAGGCGGTCGACTCGTCGCCGGCGGGGCTGGCGGGCAAGAGGGTCGTCGGTACCGAGGTGGTGCTCGACTCTTCGGCGCGTGCTTCCGACGGTGGTGAGTGGTGGAGCGTCGTTCCGTTGGCAGCAGGCGGAACCCTTGCCACCGCACTGGGTGAAGACGTGGTCACCGTCACACGTGTGCTCGACGCCATCTGACTCGATCACGAATTCGATCCAGAACTGTTCTTTCTACGGACAGTCACCGTTCAGGTGGGGGTCATCACCGCGCAGGCGGTTTCGTGATCGGGCCTGTTTCCGTATGGTCGCGGGTCCAGGGACCACGAGTTCTGCCGCCGCTTGGAGGTTCGCCGATGACGGAGACCACGAACATCGCACTACCGGCGATGCGCGTGTCCTACGAGCAGGGCTCGCTCAGCGAGTCGGAGCTTGCCGCCACCTGGCACGAACAGCTCCAGCTGTGGCTCGACGAAGCGACCAACGCCGGGCTTCCGGAGCCGAACGCGATGGTGCTCGCGACTACCGACGTCAAGGGCCGGCCCTCGTCGCGGACCGTGCTGGCGAAGGGCTTGGACGCTCGCGGGTTGGTGTTCTTCACCAACTACACCTCGAACAAGTCCCACGATCTGATGGCCACCCGGTACGCGTCCGCCACGTTCCCGTGGTTCGCGATGCAGCGGCAGGCTCACGTACGCGGGGTTGTGGAGAAGGTCGGGCCGGTGGAGACCGCCGAGTACTGGAACTCCCGGCCTCGCGGGTCGCAGATCGGGGCTTGGGCCTCGCCTCAGTCGCGGGTTGTCGGCGGGCGGTCTACTTTGGAGTCCGCTCTGCACAAGATCGAGCGGCAGTTCGCTGACACCGAGAAGATTCCTGTGCCGCCGCATTGGGGTGGGTGGCGGATTCGGCCTGAGGAGGTCGAGTTCTGGCAGGGGCGGCGGGATCGGATGCATGATCGGCTTCGGTTCCGGGATGGCCGGGACGGGTGGAGCCTGGAGCGGGTTGCTCCGTAGTTCGGTCTAGGGCTTTTGCGGATGGGGTGTCTCCTGTGGGCGGGAGGCGCCCCTTTTGCTGTTCGGTTGTGTCGAGGGTCGCGGCTGTTGTGGGTGGTCACCTTGCGGGCGGCGAGCTTGGGTTGCGTGCTTTCCCTGAGGGCTGAACCTGACCGGTGACTCAGGCGTCCTTCGGGCGGCGGGGATGCCCGAAGTTCGCTTCGGCATACTGGGATTTCAGCAACAGCGAACTACGAGGTGCGATTTCACGTGTGCGGAGTGCTCGGACTCATCTGTTCCACTGAAGCCACCGCGGTCTCCGCGCGCGCCTCTGTGGCCGCAGCACTGCGCTGCCAGCGGCACCGCGGGCCTGACGAGCAGGACACCTGGGCTGATGCCGAGGTCGTTTACGGGTTCAACCGGCTGAGTTTCATCGACCTGGAGCACTCGCACCAGCCGCTGGTGTGGGGGCCGCCGGAGAACCCGACCCGGTACACGCTGAACTTCAACGGCGAGATCTACAACTACAAGGAGCTCCGGGCGGAGCTCATGCGGAAGTTCGGTGCGAACTTCAAGACGAACGGTGACGGTGAGGCCATCGTCGCTGGTTACCACTACCTCGGTGCCGACTGGGTCAAGATGTTGCGCGGCATGTTCGCGTTCATGATCTGGGATGCCGAGGAGCGGGTCGTCTTCGGCGCCCGGGATCCGTTCGGGATCAAGCCGTTGTACTGGGCCGCTGGGCCCGGTGGGGTTGGGTTCTCGTCAGAGAAGAAGAGCTTGTTGCAGCTCACCGGCGTTCTTGGGATCAGCCAGGAGCTGGATCAGACGGCGTTGCAGCACTACCTGGTGCTTCAGTACGTGCCTGAGCCCGAGTCGCTGCACAAGGCGATTCGGCGGGTCGAGTCCGGGACGTCGTTCAAGGTGTCGCCGGGTGGGCAGGTGCTGTTCAACCGGTACTTCAAGCCCGTGTTCTCGCCGCGGCCCGTGAACGGAGCGCATGAGGCTGAGGCGCTGTACGAGCGCATTGCCGACGTCATGCGTGACTCGGTGGCCAAGCACATGATTTCCGACCCGGACGTCACGGTCGGTGCGTTTCTGTCCGGCGGTATCGACTCCACGGCCACGGCTACGCTCGCCAAGCAGCACAACCCCAATCTCATCGCGTTCACCAGCGGTTTTGATCGCCAGGGGTACTCGGAGGTCGATGTTGCCGCGGAGACCGCGGCGGCCATCGGGGTGCGGCACGTCGTGAGGACCGTGTCTGCCGAAGAGATGATGGAAGAGCTTCCGCTCATCATCTGGTACCTCGACGACCCGGTGGCGGACCCGGCGCTGGTGCCGTTGTACTTCATCGCTAAGGAAGCGCGTAAGTACGTCAAGGCTGTGTTGTCCGGTGAGGGTGCGGACGAGCTGTTCGGCGGGTACGTGATCTACCACGAGCCGTTGTCGTTGTCGCCCTTCGAGAAGGTGCCGGGCGGCGTGCGCAAGCTGATGGGTGCGGTCTCGAAGTCCATTCCGGAGGGTGTGCGCGGGAAGGACCTGCTTCGGCGCGGAGCGCTCAAGCTCGAGGAGCGGTACTACGGGAACGCTCGCAACTTCAGTGACGCGCAGGTGCGTGCTGTGTTCCCGGGTTATGTGGAGGGCGTTGGGTTCCAGGACGTCACGGCGCCCTGGTACCGCGAGTCCGAGGCCTGGGACCCGGTCGCGCGGATGCAGCACATCGACCTCTTCACGTGGTTGCGCGGCGACATCCTCGTCAAGGCCGACAAGGTGACCATGGCGAACTCCATCGAGCTGCGCGTGCCGTTCCTCGACCCCGAGGTGTTCCGGGTCGCGGCCGAGGTGCCGCTCGACCAGAAGCTCACCGAGGGCACGACCAAGTACGCGCTGCGCAAGGCGTTGGCGAAGATCATTCCGGCGCACGTGCTCAACCGGCCCAAGCTCGGGTTCCCGGTGCCGATCCGGCACTGGCTGCGGGCCGAGATGTACGACTGGGCGCGCGGGATCATCAACGACTCGCAGACCGGGCACCTGCTCGACAAGAACGCGGTCATGGACCTGCTCGCCGAGCACAAGTCCGAGCAGTTCGACCGCAGCCGGCAGCTGTGGAGCGTGCTCTGCTTCATGATCTGGCACGGGATCTTCGTCGAGGGCCGGATCAGCCCGAAGGTGCCGGAGCCGGTGTACCCCGTCCGCCTTTGACGAGTGGGGTTGGTGACACCTCCACGTGGAGGGCTTGTTAGTTGTCATAGGCTAACCAAGTGGCCACTGTGGGGAGAAGCGCGCGCTCGACGTTCGTGATCGACACGCGACCGTTGAAGATCGTCGCGTATCGCCGGCTGTGGCTCTCCACGATCGTGACGGCGGTGGGCTCCCAGCTCACCGCCGTTGCCGTGCCCAAGCAGGTCTACGACCTCACCGGCTCGTCCGCGTGGGTCGGCATCGCCGCCGGTGTGGCGCTCGTGCCCTTGCTCGTGTTCGGGCTGTGGGGCGGCGCCGTCGCGGACACGGTCGACCGCCGCAAGCTGCTGCTCGTCACGAACACCGGCATCGCGGTCTCGTCGGTGCTGCTGTGGGCGCAGGCGGCGATGAACGTCGGCTCGGTGTGGCTGGTGATCGCCTTGCTGGGTCTGCAGCAGGTCTTCTTCGCGGCCAACGCTCCGGCGCGGCAGGCTTCCATCGCCAGGCTCGTGCCCGCGGAGCTGCTGCCTTCCGCCGGTGCGCTCGGCTCGACGGTCATGCAGTTCGGCGCGGTGCTCGGGCCGTTGCTCGCGGGTGCGTTCATGCCGGTCGTCGGGCTGTCCACGTTGTACCTGGTGGACGCGATCGCGCTCACCGCCACGGTCTACGCGGTGTGGAAGCTGCCCTCCATGCCCCCGCTCGACGGGGTGATCCGGCGGGCCGGCCTCAAGGACGTGCTGGCCGGGTTCACCTACCTGTGGGCGCAGAAGGTGCTGATGGCGAGCATGGTGCTGGACATCATCGCGATGGTGTTCGGCATGCCGCGGGCGCTGTTCCCGGAGATGGCCCAGCACACGTTCGGCGATCCGCCCGGCGGCGGGTTCGCGCTGGGCGTGCTGTTCGCGGCGATTCCGGTCGGCGCGGTGATCTGCGGTCTCACGTCCGGCTGGATCTCCAACGTCAGCAGGCACGGCGTCGCGCTGACGCTGGCCGTCGTGGGCTGGGGTCTCGCGATCATGGGCTTCGGTCTCGCCGGTTCACTGTGGGTCGCGGCGGCGTTCCTGGCGCTCGCGGGCGCGGCGGACATGGTGTCGATGGCGTTCCGCGGCGCGATCCTGCAGTCCGCCGCGACGGACGAGATGCGCGGACGGATGCAGGGCGTCTTCATCGTCGTCGTGGCGGGCGGGCCGCGCATCGCGGACCTGTTGCACGGCACGGGTGGCGCGGCGTTCGGCACGGCCGCGGCGGTGTCGGTCGGCGGCCTGCTGGTCGTCGTGGCGTCCGTTGCGATGGTGGCGTTGCTGCCGGCGATCTGGCGCTACCGCTTCAGTTCCGCGAGCTGACCTCGGCCGGGTTCGGCTCGGTGATCTTCACATCGGAGCCCCAGTCCGAGAAGCGGGCCTCGTCGACGATCTGCGCGCCCTGGAACTCGGTGTAGAAGGTGATGCGGATCGGCAGGCCGTTGCCGTCCAGCTCGATCTCACCGGTCGAACCGGCGACCTTCTGGTCCAGCGCGAGCTTGACCTCGGCTTTGAGGCCCTCGTCGGTGAGGTTGTCGTACGCCTTCTGGTAGTCGACGGCGATCGAGTACCGGGTGTTGCCGCCGACCTGCGCGGTCAGCCGGAGAGTGCCACCGGCCTGCATCACCGGCAGGTGGTACGTGGTGAAGACGGCCTGCTGGTAGACGACGTCGTGGAAGCCGAGCAGCGTCGTCGTGAAGTCGTCGTCGACCTTGCGGTCCAGCCTCACCCACGGCTTGTCGGCGGGCAGGCCGAAAACGGTGGCGGGCAGCTTCACGAACGCGGCGTCCTTCGTGGTCGAGACGAGCCGGAGTTCGACCGCCTCGCCGCCGGTCTGCACGGGACGCGTGGTGGTCGCGTCCATGCTGGGGACCTCGCCGCCCAGCCGCACGCTGCCGCTCGACGGTGCCCGCACGCCGCCACCGGTGGGTGGTGGCGTGATGGAGAAGCGGTAGGAACCCTTCTCACCGACGGTCTTGGTCACCGCGGTCACGAGGCTCTTCACGTCGCGGTGCTGGGACTGGTCGACGCTCGCGGGTTCGGAGGAGGAGCAGGCGGTCAGCGCCACGACGGCGATGATCGCGGTCGCCGCGAGTCTCATCGGGCAATTGTTACATCAAACGGGTGAGGTAGGCGTCCGTTCGTGCTGGTGGCCAGGCGACACGGGCAGAATCTTCGGGCATGGCTGAAGCGACTCCACAAACGGAGCAACCAGAGCTACATCGGGCAATCGGCCCGAAGCTGCTGCTGTTCTTCGTCGTCGGCGACATCCTCGGTACCGGCATCTACGCTCTCACCGGCAACGTGGCGGGCAAGATCGGCGGTGCGCTCTGGCTGCCCTTCCTGCTCGCGTTCGTGGTGGCGTTCCTGACCGCGTTCAGCTATCTGGAGCTCGTCGGCAAGTTCCCCAAGGCCGCCGGCGCCGCGCTGTACACGAACAGAGCGTTCAAGATCCACTTCCTGACGTTCATGGTCGCGTTCGCGGTCATGTGCTCCGGCATCACGTCGGCCTCGTCGGCCGCGCTCGCCTTCGGCCGCACGTACCTGCGGCAGTTGCTCATCGAGTTCTTCGACGTCGCGCTGAGCCCGGAGTCGCTGGTCATCACCGGTATCGCGATCGTCTTCATCGCCGGCCTCGCTCTGATCAACTTCCGCGGCGTGTCCGAGTCGGTCAAGACCAACGTGGTGCTGACCTGCATCGAGCTGTCCGGCCTGGTGATCATCATCCTCATCGGCGCGTGGGCGGTCGTCAACGGCGACGGTGACCCCGGCAGGCTCACCGAGATCAACGTCCCGTCCGGCAGCAACGTGATGCTCGCGGTCACCTCGGCCACGGCACTCGCGTTCTTCGCGATGGTCGGCTTCGAGGACTCGGTGAACATGGCCGAGGAGTGCCGCAACCCGGTCAAGATCTTCCCCCGCGCGATGCTGTGGGGCATGGGCATCGCGGCCCTGATCTACGTGCTCGTCGCGATCACGTCGTCGCTGCTGATCCCGTCCGACGAGCTCGCGAAGGCGAGCAGCGGCGCGTTGCTGAAGGTCGTCACCGTTGGTGCGCCGGGCTTCCCGCTGTGGATCTTCGCGTTGATCGGTCTGCTCGCCGTCATCAACTCGGCCCTGATCAACATGCTGATGGCGTCGCGGTTGTTGTACGGCATGGCGAACGAGAAGATCATCCCGAAGTTCTTCGGTGTCGTGCACCCGTTCCGCCGCACGCCGTGGATCTCGATCGTCTTCACGACGGGCGTCGCGGTGATCCTGGTGTCCACCGCCGACATCGGCAAGCTCGGCGGCACGACGTCGTTGCTGCTGCTGATCGTCTTCACCATCGTCAACGTCGCGTGCCTCGTGCTGCGCAAGGAACCGTCCGAGCACAAGCACTTCCGTGCGCCCACGTGGGCGCCGGTGCTCGGCGCGATCACGTGCGCGTACCTCGCCATCCCGTGGACGTCCGGTCGTCCGGCGGGCGACTACCTGATCGCGGGCTACCTGCTGCTCGCCGGTCTGGTGCTCTGGGGCATCAACCGCGTGCTGCACGGCAAGGTGGAGATCCACCCGGAGAACCTCAGGAAGTAGCTAGTCGAGCAGGTGCTTCAGGAACCGGTCCGGTTCGCCCAGGAAGTTGCGGGTGAGCCGGACCGGTTCCGCTGCGTCGTAGGAGACTTCGTCGATCGTGTCGGTGATCTCGAGGATCGTGGCGTTCGGTGCCGCGAGCAGGATCGGCGAGTGCGTGGCGATGATGAACTGCGAACCTTCTTCCACGAGTTCGTGCATGCGCCTCAGGACCGTCAGGCAGCCTTTGACCGAGAGCGCGGCCTCTGGTTCGTCGAGGATGTAGAGGCCCCTGCTGCCGAACCTGTGGTTCATCAGGTCGATGAAGCTCTCGCCGTGCGACCGCTCGTGCAACGACTTCCCGCCGTACGACGCGTGGATCCCCCCACCGATCCGGTCGATCTCGGTGGCGACGTTGTAGAACGACTCGGCGCGCAGGAAGAACCCGGTCCTGGGTTTCCTCGTGCCCCTGGTGAGGATCAGGTAGTCGCCGAGTGACGACTCCGTCGCCTTGGTCGCGAAGTTGAACGACTGGGTGCCGCCCTCGGCGTTGAACCCCGCCGCCACCGCGATAGCCTCGACCAGCGTGGACTTGCCCGCGCCGTTGTCGCCCGTCAGGAACGTGATGGGCGCCGTGAGCTCCAGCGGCTGTTTGATCAGGTGCTGGACGACCGGGAGCGTGAACGGGTAGCGGTGCGTGTCGTGCACCTGGTCGAGGCGGATGCGCTGGATGAACGTCATGCCAGCCGTGCCAGCTCGACCGGGTCGTGGGCGCAGAACACCTCGGCCTCGCCGCTCGCCTTGAGCTCCCTGAGGCGTTCCACATTGGACAAACGCTGCTCGCGGATCGTCTCGGTCTGCCTGGCGGTGAGCTTGAGCGCGAAGATGTTGCTGGGCGGCGTCTCGACCTCGCCGCGGTAGAAGTACGCGTCGCCGGCGTGCAGCAGCCAGCCGTCGTCCGACTTCACCGCGATGCCGGTGTGGCCGCGGGTGTGGCCGATCAACGGCACCATCAGCACCTCTTCCGGCAGGCCGGCGATGTTCTGCACGGCCTGGAAGCCGAACCAGTCCCCGCCCTCGGCTTTGTGCGTCTCGAACTTGACGCCGTCCCGCTGCGCCTTCGGGTACCGCGCCCGCTCCTTGGTGCCACGAGCGTTGGTCGCGGCCTCCAGTTCGGTGTCCAGCACGTGCACGGTGGCCTTGGGGAAGTCGCGCAGCCCGCCCGCGTGGTCGAGGTCGAGGTGGGTGAGCAGGATGTGGCGCACGTCGTCCGCCGTGTAACCGCGCTTCTCGACGTGGCTGATCGCCGTCTCGGTGATGTCGAGCGCCGGGTTGAGCAGCTTGCGGCTCAGGGGGTCGATCGTCGCCTTCGGGTTGGTCACCTCGTTGGTGCCGAAGCCGGTGTCGACCAGGACCAGGCCCTGGTCGGTCTCGATCAGCAGGCAGTGGGCCACGAGCCCGCCCGCGACCAGGGGAGGCCGGAACGTGGCGCAGTTGAGGTGATGAACCTTCATGGGCAAATCCTTCCGCTGGCCCCGTAGGCTTCAGCCTCATGTTGGGGATCTCGTACGAGGGTGCCACCGCCGTGATCACGACTGTAGGCGCGGGGCTGCGGTCTTTCGAGGTGGACGGCGTGCCGTACGTGGAGACGTTCGGTGCTGACGAGAAACCGCCGATGAGCGCCGGGGCCGTGCTGGTGCCCTGGCCGAACCGGACCGCCGGTGCCTCCTGGGTGCTGGACGGGGTTCGGCAGCAGCTGGAGGTCACCGAGCCTGCTCGCGGGAACGCGGTTCACGGGCTGCTGCGACGGCGTCCGTGGGCTGTTCTGGAGCACACCGGGTCGTTGGTGTCCTTGCGGGCCGTGATCGAGCCTCAGGCCGGGTGGCCTGCTGCTTTGGACGTCACTGTGTCTTACGCGCTGGATGATCGTGGGCTCACCATCACGCATGGGGTCACCAACGTCGGGGATCTGGCTACGCCGTTCGGTGTCGGCATGCATCCGTATCCGCGGGCTGGGAACGCTTCTACCGATTCGTGCACTTTGACGCTGGCCGCTACGACGGTGCTGCCGTTGGATGCCGAGCGGATGGTGCCCTCTGGGCCGGCTGTGCCGGTGGAGGGGACCGAGTTCGACTTCCGTGGTGGGCGCTCGTTGGAAGGTGTTCGGTTGGACACGCCCTTTGGGGGGTGTGAGCCTGGAGTGGACGGGCTGGTCCACCACACGTTGGTCGCCGAGAGCGGTGGGGTCGAGGTGTGGGCCGATCCTGCGTTTCGGTGGGTTCAGGTTTACACGCCTGATTCTTATCCTGGGCGGGGGCGGGCTGTGGCTGTCGAGCCCATGACCTGTCCGCCGGATGCTTTGAATTCCGGGGTGGATTTGATCTGGGTTTCTCCTGGGGAGTCTTGGGGGGCTCGGTGGGGGATTCGGCCGTTGGGCTGAGTGCGCCGGTTGCTCAGAGGGTTGCGCCTGCCCGCTTGGTGAGGACGGCTCGCCTTCGGCATCGCTTGGCTAGGGGTGGCCGACTGTCCGGCTAACCGTTAGCGTTGCTAACCATGGACATCGCGATCACCGGTGGTTACGTCGTTCCCGTCGACGGCGAGCCCTTTGAAGGCGGCACTGTTCTCATCCAGGGCGGCAAGATCGTTGCTGTGGGTGCTGACGTCGACATCCCTGACGGGGTTCAGGTTGTTGACGCTGACGGGGCCTGGGTTTTGCCCGGGTTCGTCGAGGCTCATGCGCACATCGGTGTCCATGAGGAGGCCGAGGGGTGGGCCGGGCAGGACACCAACGAGATGACCGATCCCGTTGGGGCTCGGATGCGGGCGCTTGACGCGATCAACCCTGCTGACCTCGGGTTTGCCGACGCGCTCAGTGGTGGGGTCACCACTGCGGTGATCAAGCCCGGGTCCGGTAACCCCATCGGTGGGCAGACCGTTGCGGTGAAGTGCTGGGGGCGGACTGTTGACGAGATGCTCGTCAAGGAGCCTGTCAGCGTCAAGAGTGCGCTTGGTGAGAACCCCAAGCGGGTGTACGGCGAGAAGGGGAAGTTGCCGTCTACTCGGCAAGGGGTTGCGGCGGTCATTCGCGATGAGTTGACCAAGGCTCAGGACTACCTCGCCAAGAAGGCCGAGGCCGAGGCCGACGGGAAGCCCTTTGACCGCAACACCACCCTTGAGGTGCTGGGGAAGGTGCTCTCCGGTGAGTTGGGCTGGTGCCAGCACGCTCATCGGGCCGACGACATCGCTACGGCTATTCGGTTGTCGGAGGAGTTCGGGTATCGGCTGATCCTCAACCATGGGACTGAGGGGCATCTGATCGCGGATGTCATTGCTGACAAGGGGATCCCGGTGATCATCGGGCCGTTGTTCACCAGCCGGTCCAAAGTGGAGTTGCGGAATCGTGGGCTGCGCAATCCTGGGATCTTGGCTCGGGCCGGGGTGGAGCTGGCGATCACGACCGACCATCCCGTTGTGCCCATTCACTTCCTGGTGCACCAGGCCACTTTGGCGGTGAAGGAAGGGTTGGACAGTGATGTCGCGCTGCAGTCGATCACTACCAACCCGGCGCGGATCATGGGGCTGGACGACCGGGTCGGTGCGTTGAAGCCCGGGCTTGACGGTGATGTTGTCGTCTGGTCCGGGGATCCGCTTGACGTGATGAGCCGGGCTTTGCACGTGTTCGTGCAGGGGCGTGAGGTCTACACGTGGGACGAGGCCGCTGGTGAAGGGGTCGTGGCCGACCCCTTCTACCGCGAGCGCGTCTAGCGGAGGCCTCGGCCGATCACCAGGCGCTGGATCTGGTTGGTGCCCTCGAAGATCTGCAGGACCTTGGCCTCGCGCATGTAGCGCTCCACCGGGAAGTCGCGGGTGTAGCCGGCGCCGCCCAGCA
The DNA here is from genome assembly GCF_040682435.1 of Lentzea sp. NPDC051208. Lineage (NCBI taxonomy): Bacteria > Bacillati > Actinomycetota > Actinomycetes > Pseudonocardiales > Pseudonocardiaceae > Lentzea > Lentzea sp. NPDC051208. Next base: position 44,870 of record NZ_JBFBAW010000005.1, read on the forward strand.
CCTGGACGGCGTCGGTCGTCACCTTCATCGCCGCGTCCGTGGCGATGAGCTTGGCGATCGACGCCTGCTGGCGGAAGGGGAGGCCCTTGTCGCGGCGGCGGGCTGCCGAGATGTAGGTGGCCCGGGCCGATTCGACGGCCGCTGCCATGTCCGCCAGCAGGAATTCGAGGCCCTGGAACTCGATGATCGGGCGGCCGAACTGGGTTCGGGTCTTGGCGTAGGCGACTGCTTCGTCCAGGGCGGCTTGGGCCAAGCCCACTGCGCAGGCGGCGATGCCGAGCCGGCCCGAGTCCAAAGCGGACAGTGCGATCTTGAGGCCGTCGCCCTCTTCGCCGATCAGGCGGTCGGTGCCGAAGCGGACGTCGTCGAACTGCAGTTGCGCGGTGATGGAGCCGGTGAGGCCCATCTTGCGTTCCGGGGTGGCTGCGGTGAGGCCCTGGGTCTCGCCGGGGGCCAGGAAGCAGGAGATGCCTCGGCCCGCGTCGGGGGACGTGCGGGCCATCAGGGTGTAGAAGTCGGCGGCGCCGGCGTGGGTGATCCACGCCTTGGTGCCGTTCACGACGTACTCGGAGCCCTTGCGGACCGCCCTGGTCGACATGGCCGCCGGGTCGGAGCCCGCCTGGACCTCGGACAGGGCGTAGCCGCCGAGCAGTTCACCCTCGAGCATCTCGGGGAGCCAGCGGTCCTGCTGTTCGCGAGTGCCGAAGGTGGCTAGGCCGTAGCACGACATGACGTGCACGGAGAGGCCCACGGCGACCGTCATCCACGCGGAGGCGACCTCTTCGAGGGCCTGCAGGTACACCTCGTAGGGCTGCTCGCCGCCGCCGAACTCCTCGGGGTACGGCAGGCCCAGGAGGCCTGACCTGCCCAGCAGGCGGAACGCGTCGCGGGGGAACTTCTCGTTCTCCTCGGCGTCCGCGGCGTGGGGCTTCAGTTCGTCCCGCGCGATCTCCTTGACCAGCGCGATCAGGTCCTCGGCCTCTTGCGTGGGGAGCAACCGCTCGGCGGGCATCGTCGACCTCCGGTGTGTACTGGTAGCTGTACTCTAGTGCGTTGTGCAGTACAGCTGCCAGTGAATGTGGCAGGGTCGTCACTTGGCTTCCTCTTCCTCGTGAACGAGGAGGTCCTACGGCTCGCGCCGCAGGGTTTTCTGCTTCGTCACCGACTGCCCGCCCGGAGTATTCCGTTGAGGTCTTACGTCGGCTCCACAGACCGACTCCGCCAGCCCGGCGGTCAGAATGTTGCGTGCCGCGTTCACGTCCCGATCATGGGCTGCACCGCAGACGCAGGTCCACGTGCGCACCGACAGCGGCATCGCCGCCGCGAGTTCGCCGCAGGCCGAGCGCAGCCTGGACGACGGGAACCAGCGATCAACAATGATCACTTCCCGTCCGTACCAGGCTGTTTTGTATTCGAGCATGGTCCGGAACTGCCGCCAGCCCGCGTCGCTGATGGCGCGGGCGAGCCTCCGGTTTCTGACCATGTTGGACACGGTCAGGTCCTCGATCACGAGCGTTTGGTTTTCGCGCACGAGCCGAGTGGTGATCTTGTGCAGGTAGTCCTGCCGCCGGTCGGAGATCCTGGCATGGATGCGGGCGACCTCGACGCGGGCCTTGTCCCGGTTTCTGCTGCCCTTCTGCTTGCGGCACAGGGCTCGCTGGGCCTTGGCCAGACGTTTTCGTTCGCAGCGTTCGTGTCGCGGATTGGAGATCTTCTCCCCGGTCGACAGGGTCAGCAGGTCGTCGAGACCAGCGTCGATGCCCACCGCCGAGCCAACGGTGGGAAGCGCCGTCACCCCGGGGTCCTCGCACAGCAAAGACACGAACCATCGCCCGGCCGCGTCCCGCGACACGGTCACCCTGGAAGGCGCCGCTCCCTCGGGCAGCGGCCGAGACCACACGATGTCGAGCGGCTCGGTCATCTTCGCCAGCGTCACCACGCCGTCACGGAACCGGAACGCCGAGCAGGTGTACTCCGCCGACGCGCGGGACTTCTTGCGCGACTTGAACCTGGGATAACGGGTGCGTCCGCCCCAGAAGCTGGTGAACGCGGTCTGGAGGTGTCGCAGCGTCTGCTGCAGTGGCACGCAGGACACCTCGGCCAGGAACGCCAGATCCCTGGTCTTCTTCCACTCGGTCAGCATGGCCGATGTGGCGTTGTAGCTGACCCGCTGCCGACGCAGCGTCCACGCTTCCGTACGCGCCTGCAACGCCAAGTTGTACACCTTGCGGACACACCCGAACGTGCGCGACAGCTCCGCAGCCTGCGATGCTGTTGGGTAGAAGCGGTATTTGAACGCCCGCTTGACGGGGCCAAACGACATGGTTCGCACGGTACCGGTGGTGAACGTGCGGCAAAGGTGTCACACGAGCGCAGCGAGTCAGCCTTGGCTGCTGATCGCCGCACCTCGCCCTGCTCCGCAGGGCATTCGTCTCCTCGCCGGCCTGAAGGCCCAGGTATCCACGAAAGAAGTCCAGAATGACGCGGGCGCTCACGCAGCGGCAGGCCGAGTTGCTCACCCGGTTGGAGGCGTTGTTCCTCACCGAGGGCTTCGGGCATCTCACCCTGGATGACATCGCGGGCAGGCTGCACTGCTCGAAATCGACGCTGTACGCGCTCGCCGGCAGCAAGGAACAGCTGGCCGTCAGGGTCGTCGGCCGGTACTTCAAGGGGGCCGCCGAGCGCATCGAGAAGCGCATCGCGGGCCTGGACGACGTGCGCAAACGCATCGGCAGCTATCTCGCCGGGGCCGCCGAGGAGCTGAACAAGGCGTCCGCGGCGTTCATCGCGGACGTGTCGGACTTCCCGCCCACGCGCGCCACGTACGAACGCAACGCTCGCGCTGCGGCCGAGCGCATCAAGGCGTTCATCCAGGACGGTGTCGAGCGGCACGTGTTCCGCGAGGTGCACGCGACGTTGTTCGCCGAGATGGCCGGGCTGCTCATCGAAAGCATCCAGACGGGCGTCCTCACGAAACGGGCAGGTGTTTCGGACGCCGAGGCGTTCACCGCGCTGGGCGAACTGTTGTTGGATGGGCTCCAGAGGAACGGGGTCTCCCAGAAGGAGTAGAGCGCGTGATCGTGGTTGCTGGTGAGGCGCTGGTCGACATGGTGCCGGTGGGGGACGACGAGCTCACGCCGCTCGCGCCGAAGCTCGGTGGCGGGCCGTACAACGTGGCCGTCGCGCTCGGGCGGCTGGACGTGCCGACGGGCTTCCTGTCGCGGGTGTCGACCGACCACTTCGGGGAGCAGCTGATCAAGCGGCTGCACGCGTCGGAGGTGGCGACGGACCTGGTCCAACGTGGACCGGAGAACACCACGCTCGCCGTCGTCGGGCTGGCTGACGACGGGTCGGCGCGCTACTCGTTCTACGTCGACGGCACCGCCGATCGCCTTGTCGAGGACCCCGGTCCGCTGCCGGCGGAAGCGAAGGCCGTGTCGTTCGGCACGCTCTCGCTGGTGCTGGAGCCCGGTGCCTCGGTCTACGAGACGGTGCTGCGGCGGGAGAGCAAGCGCTTGCTGACGGCGCTCGACCCCAACATCCGGGCAGGCCTGATCCACGATCCGGGCGCCTACCGGGCGCGGTTCCGGTCGTGGCTGCCGGACGTCGGGCTGCTGAAGCTCTCGGTCGAGGACGCGCGGTGGCTCGCCGAGCAGGACGACGTGATCGAGATCGCAAGGACGTGGATTTCACAGGGACCGGCCGCCGTCGTGCTGACGAAAGGCGGGGACGGCCTGTCCGTGATCACCGCCACCGGACAGGTCGACGTGCCGCCCGTGAAGGTGGACGTGGTCGACACGATCGGTGCGGGCGACACGGTGCAAGGCGCCCTGCTCGCGTGGCTGCACGACCACGACGCGTTGAGTGCGGAGAAGATCCGCGGCCTCTCCGCGGATGAATGGACCGCCGCATTGACGTACGCCGGTGCGGCCGCCGCGATCACATGTTCCCGCGCGGGTGCCGAGCCGCCCTTTGCGAGCGAACTCACCGCCGCGTTGGGTGGATAAAACGGAGGATCGGACTACCGTGGGGTAGCCGCGCTAGAAACTGGCATTACGGATGTGATGCCGGTCCCATCTCTCAGAATCGGTTCACACCGCTGCTGCGAGGCGGGCCTTCCGCCGACTAGCGTGAGTGAACTTAGAAGACTCAGATCCCAACGGGGTGGTCCGAGACGACGGCAGGCCCAGCGTGGACTGCCGCCACCCCGTCCGAGCGTTGAGAGGGACTTGAATGCCCGACGCGACGACTGCGCCGACCGACCCACAGACCGTCGCGCTGCGCCACGGGGATGCAGAGCTCGAGATGAAGGTGGTGCGGGCGTCCGAAGGCGCGTCCGGCATCGATCTCGGCAAGCTGCTGTCGACCACCGGTCTGGTAACCCTGGACACCGGTTTCGTCAACACGGCCTCCTGCACCTCAGAGATCACCTACATCGACGGTGACGCCGGAATTCTGCGTTACCGCGGGTACCCGATCGAGCAGTTGGCGGCGCGTTCGAACTTCATCGAGGTCAGCTACCTCCTGATCTACGGCGAGCTGCCGACCGCCGCTCAGCTCGAGGACTTCTCGCAGAAGATCAGCAGGCACACGCTGCTGCACGAGGACCTCAAGCGCTTCTTCGACGGCTTCCCGCGCGACGCGCACCCGATGCCGGTGCTGTCGTCCGCGGTCTCCGCGCTGTCGACCTTCTACCAGGACTCGCTGTCGCCGTTCGACGCGAACCAGGTGGAGATCTCCACGATCCGCCTCCTCGCCAAGCTGCCGACCATCGCGGCCTACGCGTACAAGAAGTCGGTCGGCCAGCCGTTCCTCTACCCGGACAACTCCCTTGGCCTGGTGGAGAACTTCCTGCGGATGACCTTCGGGTTCCCGGCCGAGGCCTACGACCTCGACCCGGACCTGGTCCGCGCGCTCGACCTGCTCTTCATCCTGCACGCCGACCACGAGCAGAACTGCTCCACGTCGACCGTGCGCCTGGTCGGCTCCTCCGAGGCGAACCTGTTCGCCTCCATCTCCGCGGGCATCAACGCCCTGTTCGGCCCGCTGCACGGCGGCGCGAACAGCGCGGTGCTGGAGATGCTGGAGAAGATCAAGAACGACGGCGGCGACGTGAAGGCGTTCGTCAACAAGGTGAAGAACAAGGAGGACGGCGTCCGCCTGATGGGCTTCGGCCACCGGGTCTACAAGAACTACGACCCGCGCGCCGCGATCATCAAGAAGACCGCCGACGAGATCCTCGGCAAGCTCGGCGCCGACGACCAGCTGCTCGACATCGCGAAGCAGTTGGAAGAAGCCGCCCTGAGCGACGACTACTTCATCTCCCGCAAGCTCTACCCGAACGTGGACTTCTACACGGGTCTGATCTACCGGGCGATGGGCTTCCCGACGAAGTTCTTCACCGTGCTGTTCGCGCTCGGCCGGCTCCCCGGCTGGATCGCGCACTGGCGCGAGATGATCAACGACCCGGCCACCAAGATCGGCCGCCCGCGGCAGATCTACACCGGCCCGACGGAGCGCGACTTCATCGCGATGGAAAACCGCTGATCACACGCTAGATCTTCGGGCAAGCTGAAGGCGCGTCGCCACTGGCGGCGCGCCTTTCGCGTTGTCCTGGGGTGGGGCCTGACGGAGGTGAGCGCGGTGCCTCCGTGATGTGGCTGGTCATCTTTGAAGCCATCGCTTCACCCCTGTGGGCGCTGCCTGTCATGCAGGCGGCCCTTAGGCGCCTTAGCGTCGAGCGGTGAGTTCTTTCCCGTCGCTCGTCTGGTTCCGCCGCGATTTGCGGACATCCGATCATCCCGCCATTCTCGCGGCGGCGGAAAGGTCGCCTCGCGCACTCGCGTTGTTCGTTCTCGACGACAGGTTGCTGAAACCGTCCGGACAGCCGCGAATCGATTTCATGCACCGCTGTTTGCACGCCCTGAACGACGAACTGGGCGGCCGTCTGATGGTCGTGCACGGCGATCCGGTGGACGTGGTTCCGCGCATCGCGGAGGAAATCGGTGCGGAGAGCGTCCACATCTCCGCGGACTACGCGCCGTACGGGCGCCGCCGGGACGAGGCCGTCGAGGAAGCGTTGGGGGACATCGAACTCGTCCGCTCAGGCTCGCCCTACGCGGTCGCGCCCGGCAGGGTGCGCAAGCAGGACGGCACGCCGTTCAAGGTCTTCACGCCGTTCCGCGGCGCCTGGCTGGAGCACGGCTGGCGCAAGCCTGCGGACAGCGCCGCGTCCACTCTGGACTGGATCGAGCCAGCGCACAGCGAGGAACTTCCCAGCGTCAAGGAGAAACTTCCGGACGCGCTCGCGCTCTGGGAGAAGTTCCGCGACGAGCGGCTGGCCGACTACGACGAGACCCGAAACCGGCCCGACCTGGACGCGACCAGCAGGATGTCGGCGTTCCTGCGGTGGGGTGTGCTGCACCCCCGGACGCTGCTGCAGGACTGTGACGGAACGTTCCGCAGCGAGCTCGCGTGGCGCGAGTTCTACGCCGACGTGTTGTGGCACAGGCCGGAGACCGCGCGGCAGAACTACGACCGCAAGTTCGACCGCATGGAGCTGGACGCGGACAAGGAGCTCTTCGAGGCGTGGTGCCAGGGGCGCACCGGGTTCCCGATCGTCGACGCCGGCATGCGGCAGCTGCTGCGGGAAGGGTTCATGCACAACCGGGTGCGCATGATCGTCGCGAGCTTCCTGGTCAAGGACCTGCACCTGCCGTGGTGGTGGGGTGCGCGGCACTTCATGAAGCACCTGATCGACGGCGACATCGCCTCGAACCAGCACAACTGGCAGTGGGTCGCGGGCAGCGGCACGGACGCCTCGCCGTTCTTCCGCGTCTTCAACCCGACGACGCAGGCCAAGAAGTTCGATCCGGACGGCGCCTACGTCAGGAAGTACGCGCCGGACTCGCCCGGCATCGAACCGATCGTGAACCACGCGGTCGAACGCCAGGTGGCGCTCGACCGCTACCAGGCGATCAAAGCCTGAGCGCCTCGCGGAGCTTGACGCGAGCGCCGGTCCGCAGCACGGCGTTCGCGTAGACCTTGCCGCCCAGCCACGTGATCGCCGCGATGGCCAGCAGCGCCAGCACGACCGCGAGCAGCACCTGCCAGGCCGGGGCGACGCCCAGCGCCATCCGGCCCGGCATCAGGATCGGGGCGAACGGCGGCAGCATCGACAGCACCGTGACCGTCGGGCCGGAAGGGCTGCCGATCATCAGGTTGATGCCGGCCACGAACGCCACGATGATCGTCATGCTGATCGGCGTCAGCACCGACTGCAGTTCCTCCTGGCGCGACACCAGCGACGCGGCGGCCGCGAACACGGTGGCGTACAGGAAGAACCCGAGCAGGTACCAGAGCACGCCGGTCAGCAGGGCGGCACCGCCCAGCGCGCCGACGTCGATCACGTCGAAGGCGGAGGAGAGTCCCAGGCCGACCGTGGAGATCACCAGCAGCTGCAGCAGGCCGACCGCGCCGAGCCCGATCACCTTGCCCAGCAACAACTGCCACGGCCGCACGGTCGCGAGCAGGATCTCCACGACCCGGCTGGACTTCTCCTCGACCACGCCCTGCGCGACCATCGTGCCGTAGACGAGCAGCGAGTAGTACAGCAGCGCGGCCACGATCAGCCCGATCGCGAGGCGCTGACCTCGTTGCGGGTCAACGGGTTCCAGCGCGGTGACGGCCACGCGGGCGTTCGCGAGGCTCTGCGCGACCTCCTGCGGGTTGATGCCCGCCTCGGCGAGCTGCGCGGTCAGCACCTGCTGGCGCAGCACGTCGTTCAGCGCCGTCGCCAGCACCTCGTCGCCGGAACCCTTGACGATCATCTTCAGCTCCGGCGGCGCGCCGGTCACCAGCGCGTCCAGGGAGCCGTCGCGCACCTGCTGCTCGGCGTCGCCCTCGGTCGTGACGTCCCGCGTCTCGACCTCGATGCCGAACGCCTTCGCCTTGTCCCGCAACGGGTCCGCGAGCTGCGTGGCCTGCCCGGACAGCCCCACGACGCTGTGCTGCTGGTCGTCGAACAGGACCGACTGCAGCACCACGTAACCGGCGAGCACGGCGATGATCACCGCCGTGCCGATCAGGAACGACCTGGTGCGCACCTTCGTGACGAACTCGCGCTTCGCCACCAGCGAGACAGCTCGGGCCGACGTCATGCGCTCCTGCCCTCGATGGTCACCACGTTGCGGAACAGCTCGGTCAGCGACGGGCGCTGCCGGGAGAACTCGTGCACGGGACCGGCCGCGAGCGCCGCGTGCAGGACCGCCTGGTCGTCCACGCCGCCGGCGAGTTCGAGGACGCACCGCGTCCCGTTCCTCTCGATCACCCGCACGCCACTCAGCGTGGCAGCCCACTCGGTCGTTGGCGACTCCACCACGAGGCGAGCTTCGCCACTCGACCGGAGTTCGTCCACGGTTCCGCTCGCGACCATCGAACCGGCGCTGACGATGCCGACCCGGTCGCACAGCCGTTCCACCAGGTCGAGCTGGTGGCTGGAGAACACCACCGGCACCCCGGCGGACGCCTTCTCGCGCAGCACCTGGCTCATCACGTCCACGGCGACCGGGTCGAGGCCGGAGAACGGCTCGTCGAGCACCAGCACGTCCGGCTCGTGCACCAGCGCGGCGGCCAGCTGGACGCGTTGCTGGTTGCCGAGGCTCAGGCGCTGCACCTCGTCCGTGCGGCGGTCGCGCAGCCCGAGGCGCGCGATCCAGTTCTCCGCGCTCTTGTGGGCCTCGTTGGTGCCCATGCCGTGCAGCTCGGCCAGGTAGACCAGCTGGTCGAGCACCTTCATCCGCGGGTAGAGCCCGCGCTCCTCCGGCATGTAACCGATCCGGCGCCGGGTGTCGAGGTCGACGGTTCTCCCGTTCCACCGCACCTCGCCGGAGTCGGCGACGAGCACGCCCAGCGCGATGCGCATGGCCGTGGTCTTCCCGGCGCCGTTGCTTCCGACGAATCCGAAGAGCTCGCCTGCGCGCACGTCGAAGGACATGTCCCGCAGGGCGACGACCTCCCCGTAGCGCTTGGAGATCCTGTCGATCTCCAGCACTCCCTCAGGCACGGTGAACCCCTTCGTTAGCCCGGATGGCGGTAATCGGACTGAAAGTATCGGTGAGCAGGGAACGGGTGAAACGATACGGGCGTCTACGGCGAATCGAATGAACGACCAATTCACTCAACGGGGGTGACCATGGAGCCCATTGACCCGGATCAGTGGCTCAAGCAGTACGGGGCCAAGATCGAGCAGGCCAAGCAGCACGCTGAGCAGGCACGCGACCAGCTCGGTGGTGTCGGTGGCAGCGCCAGCTCGCCGGACGGCCTGATCACGGTGACCGTCAACGCCACAGGCGTTTTGACAGACCTCCAGATCAAGCCCGAGGCCCGTGGCATGGACCCCAGTGAGATCGCCTCCGCCGTGCTCGCCGCTTCCACCAAGGCCCAGCGTGACGCCTCCGGGCGGGTCGTGCAGATCATGACGGACTTCGTCGGCGACAGCCCCGCGCTCGAGTTCGTGAAGGCGCAGATGCCGAACGGATACGCGGGCGACGGAACCGACGAGGAAGAACCGAAGTCGGAGTTGGAGCGCAAGGACCTTCGGCCCGACGACGAGTACTTCACCAACCCGCCCGACGTCATGGCCTGAGTGCAGGAGGGGGTTAGGCATGCAGCAGCACTTCAACATCGACCTGGACGAGCTGAGAACCCACGCCGCGAACGTGGACCGGCTCATGGAACGGATGCGCAAGGCCACCGAGACGTGTGATCCGGGTGCCCTCACCACTGAGGCGTTCGGCGTCTTCCTCGGCTTCCTCGCCCAGAACGTCCTCCAGCAGGCAGGCCTGTCGCAGGACGGCCTCGGCAAGGCCGCGAACTCGCTGATGGACATGGCCGGCGGTCTCAAGCAGACCGTCGAGCAGTACGAGCAGGTCGACCTCGACAACATGTTCGGCTTCAAGGGAGGCCGGGGATGAACGCCCCAGCGACGCAGTCCAACGGTGCCGACACCCAGCAGCTGATCAGCAACATCTCCAACACGTACTCCGCCATCGAGCGCGGCGACTGGGTCAACGCGGGCCTCGGCATCGCGAACTCGGCCATGGGCATCGTCGGCATGGCGTCGAACCCGCTGAGCGGCTTCCTCTCCGCGGGTTTCAGCTGGGCCATCCAGCACGTCGACTTCCTGCGCGAGCCGTTCGACGTCCTGCTCGGCAGCCCCGAGTCGATCGCCAAGATGTCCGAGTCCTTCCGCAACGCGGGCAAGCAGGTCCACGGCATCGCGACCGAGTACGAGCGGATCTGCGTCTCGCAGACCCGTGAGTGGGAGGGCAAGGCGGCCGACGGCTACCGCGCCGCGGCCAAGAGGCACGCGGGTGGCCTGGAGACCCTCGCCAAGTCGGTCGAGGGCATCGCCGGCGCGGTCAAGGGCGCGGGCGAGCTCGTCGGCACGGTCCGCAAGATGATCATGGACCTGATCAGCCAGGCCGTGTCCGACATGGTCATGAAGATCATCCAGTGGCTGGCGGCGTCGTTCCTGACGTTCGGCGCGGCCATCGCGGGCGCGATCTCGGACATCGTCACGACCGCGGTCAACTACGCGAAGAAGCTGGCCGACTTCCTGCAGAAGCTCGTCGGCTCCGTGCAGAAGCTGATGAACCTGATCAAGTCCGTCTCGCAGATCGCCAAGGTCGCCGAGCAGGTCATCGACGCGATCTCCTCGATGGCGAACGGCGGCAAGGGCGGTGGCGGCGGCGGTCCCGTCCGGCAGACGTCCGGCGGCTTCGACGGCATCCGTGCCGACGACCAGTCCCGCGCGTCCGCGGGTGCGGGCGGCACGTTCACGAGCGGCGCCAACGGCGGTTACGCCGGTGGCCGGCCGACCGGTGGCGACGGCCTGACCAACGTCCGGCCCGGCTACCAGGGCGGCAACACCGACGGCTACCAGGGCCCGTACGGGCAGGGACCGGGCGTCGGCGCCGGTCCGCCCGTGCGTCCCATCTACACGCCTCCCGGCGGCACCCGCGGTCCCGTCTACACGTCTCCCGGCAACACCGGAGGCGGCGCCGGTGGCGGCGGGGGTTACGTTCCGCCCGGCTCCGGCTCCGGCGGCGGCACGGGCGCCGGTCCGGGTCGCTGGGTTCCCGGTCACTGGGAGTCCGGCACGACCACGACGGCCGGTGGCGAGACCGGGACCAAGCCTCCGTCGATCGGCACCACGCCGACGACGAACGACTGGTACCGCCCGCCGGCCACCGACCACGCCGCGTCCGCCGCGGCCGGTGGTGCCGGTGGCGGAGCAGGCGGCGGCATGCCCAAGGGCGGCGGCGGAGGTGGCGGAGGCGGTATGCCTCCCGGCTTCGGCGGTGGCCCGGCCGGCGGCGGTGGTGCCGGCGGCACCTCGGCCACCCAGTTCGGTGGCGCGGCCGGTGTCATGGCGGCCGGTAGCGGTGCCGCTCCCGCGGCGCCGGCCGCCGCCGGTGGCGCTGGTGGTGGCCCCAAGGGCGGCGCCGGCATGGCCCCGATGATGGGTGGCGCCCCGATGGCCGGTGGAGCCGGTCAGCAGGGCGGCAGCAACGAGCACAAGCGCAAGGTGCGGATCGAGGGCGAGTCCCTGGTCGAGCCCCCGAAGGCCGCGAAGCCGGTCATCGGCGAGTGACCTGGCACCAGCACTGAGTCCTTTGCGCTGAGAACGGGGCGTCCTTCGCGGGCGCCCCGTTCTTCATGCGTTCGCCATGAGCTTCTCGATCTCGGGGGCGGCCTTCTCGCGGTCCTTCGGCACCAGGCCGATGCGCGTGCGCCGGTCGAGGACGTCGTCGGCGTCCAGCGCGCCCTCGTGCCGGATCGCGTGGACGACGTCGGCCTCGGTGACGCCCGGCGCGATCGGAGTCGTCGGCGCCGGGCTGTCGTCGACCAGGCGGATGTCCTTGGTGCGGCAGGGGATCCGCGTCAGGTTCGTCGCGTCGACCGCGTCCGCCGCCATCCTGCGATAGGTGGTGAGCTTGCCGCCGACGACCGTGATCACGCCGTTCGGCGCGGTCAGCACGGCGTGGTTGCGGGAGAGGTCCGCGGTCCGGCCCTCGGCCTCGAGCAACGGGCGCAGGCCCGCGTAGCTGCCGATGACGTCGTCCCTCGTGAGCTTCCGTTGCAGGACGTGGGAAGCGGTCGTGAGCAGGAAGTCCACATCGGACTCGGGGACCCGCGGCACGTCCGGGATGGCGTCCACGGGCTCGTCGGTGAGGCCGAGGTACGCGCGGCCGTTCGCCTGGGGCAGCAGCAATGCGTAGCGGTTCTGCTCGCCGGGGACCGGAATGGTCAGCGCCGTGCCGGTGAGGCCCGCGCTCCTCGCGTCGATCACCAGGTGCGAACCGCGCGACGGGCGCAGCTGCACCGGGGCGAGCGTGCCGGCCCAGACACCGGTCGCGTTGATCACCGCCCTGGCTCTCACGGTGAAGGTGGTGCCGGTCAGCGTGTCCTCGACCTCGGCACCGTCGCCCTGCAGCGTCCTGACCTTCGCCCGGGTGATGATCCTCGCGCCCTGCCCGGCGGCGGTCCTGGCCAGCGCGACCACGAGCCGCGCGTCGTCGACGAGCTGGCCGTCGTAGCTCAGGAGACCGCCGGTGAGCTTCGCCGGGTCGAGGCCGGGGACCAGCGCCAGGGCCTCGTGCCGCTGCACCCGGCGAGGGCCGGGCAGCACGTCCGACGGCGTGCGTGCGGCGATGCGCAGCGCGTTGCCGGCGCGGAACCCGGACATGACGAAGTGGCCCGCGGTGGCGTGCAGGGGGAACAGCATCGGCAACGTGCGCGTGAGGTGCGGTGCCGTCCTGGTCATCAGGATGCCGCGCTCGACGGCGCTCTCGTGGGCGAGCCGCACGTCACCCTTCGCTAGGTAGCGCAGGCCGCCGTGGACGAGCTTGCTGGACCACCGCGACGTCCCGAACGCCAGGTCGTGCGCCTCCAGCAGGACGGTACGGAGGCCTCGGGAAGCCGCGTCGAGCGCGACCCCCGCGCCCGTGACGCCGCCGCCGATGACGAGCAGGTCGGCGACTTCCCGTTGCGCTGCTTCGAGGTCCAGCAGGCGCCTCGCGGCGTTCAGGGACGTGTTCACGGTTTCAGGGCTCCGTCCAGCTGTTTGGCGACCTCGTCGAGGAGCGCGGTGAAGTCGAGCCCGGACGTGGCCGGTCTGGTCGAGAGCACCATCGACTGCGTGGTCAGCAGCACCACGCGGGCCTGCGTCTTGGCGTCACCGAACCGGATCGAGCCGTCGAGGTGCCCGGCCTCGACCTGCGCGACGAGGAACTGCTCGACCAGCCGCTGCGTGCTGCCCAGCCGGTCGGTGAGGTACGGCAGCATCAGGTCCGCATCGAGCTGCAGGACGCGCTGCATCAGCGGGTTGGCGTCGAGCAGCCGGATGGCGTCCACGGCCCGCTGGACGAGCTGCTCGCGCGCGTTGCCCCGCCCGCCCGACCGTTCGACCTCTTCGAGCAGCGCGGCGAACTCCCTGGTCATCAGGGCTCTGACGAGGTGGTCGACGTCCGGGTAGCGGCGGTAGAGCGTCATGCGGCTCACGTTGGCCCGTTTCGCCACGTCGGTGAGGGTCGTCCGGCGGACACCCACCTCCAGAACACACTCACGGGTGGCGTCGAGCAGAGCGTCGTGGGTGTGACGTTGAGACGTCATGTGTAACACTGTATCAGTGACCAGGGCTCGATGGACCTCCGAAACCGTGCCGTTGCCGCCGCATGCGCTGGCTTGGCTGAGTCAGCGCGTCGGGCTGGGGGAGCCCCTGCCCGAGGTGCCCGTCGCGGTGCCGCCCTCCGAGTTGAGCGAGGACGCGTTCACGGCGCTGGAGGCCGTGTGTGCGGTGTCTTTGGAGGACGCGGATCGGCTTGGGCGTGCTGGTGGGCTGTCGTACCTGGACCTGTTGCGTCATCGCGGGCATGGGGAACTCGCGGTGCCGGACGCTGTGGTGCAGCCTGCCTCGCCTGACGAAGTTCTCGAGGTCCTTCGGGTCTGCGTTGAGTACGACATCGCTGTGGTGCCGTTCGGTGGTGGTACTTCCGTGGTGGGTGGCGTTGAGGCGTTGCGCGGGTCCAAGTCCGCTGTGGTGGCGTTGGACCTTGCCGGGCTTGGGCGTTTGGTCTCCGTCGATCCTGTGTCCCGGATTGCGGTGTTGCAGGCCGGGATCAGTGGGCCTGAGGCGGAGAAGTTGTTGGGGGAGCACGGGTTCACGCTTGGGCACGTGCCTCAGTCTTTTGAGCGGGCCACTATTGGTGGGTTTGCCGCTACTCGGTCCGCTGGGCAGGCTTCGTCCGGGTATGGGCGGTTCGAGGACATGGTCGAGTCGGTCCGGGTCGCTACGCCTGTGGGGGAGTGGGTTGCTGGGGCTGCTCCCGCTTCTGCGGCTGGTCCGGATTTGAAGCAGTTGGTGCTGGGTAGTGAAGGGTTGTTCGGGGTTATCACCGAAGTTTCTGTTCGCGTGCGGCCTCGGCCTTCCGCTCCTCGGTACGAGGGGGTTGTTGTCGACGGGTGGGAGGCTGGGGTTTCGCTTGTGCGGTCGCTGGCTCAGGCTGGGGCTTTGGCCGATGTCACTCGTCTGTCCGATGTGGACGAGACTGAGGTTGCTTTGGAGATGGCCGGGGCCAAGGCTGATCTGGTGAAGAAGTACTTGCGGTTGCGTGGGGTTTCGCAGCCTTGCCTGGTGATTCTCGGGTGGGAGTGCCGGTCCCGTGCCGCGACTGTTCGTGCGTTGCGTGGGCACAAGGTTGTTCGGCTTGGGCGGGCTATGGGGGCTTCTTGGCTGCATGGGCGGTTCAACGGGCCTCGGCAGCGGGATGCCTTGTTGGATGCCGGTGTTTGTGTAGAGACTTTGGAGACTGCTACTTGCTGGTCCCGGGTTTCTGAGCTGCGTGACGCTGTTCGGGAGGCGTTGGTTGCTGAGCTTGGGAATCCTGTGGTTATGTGCCACGTCTCGCATGCTTATGAGACTGGGGCTTCGCTCTACTTCACCGTGTTGGTGCCCCGGGATCTTGGTGATCCTGTTGGGCAGTGGGCCGCGGCCAAGGTTGCGGCCTCTGATGCGATCTCTCGGCTGGGGACTATTACCCATCACCATGCTGTTGGTCGCGATCACCTTCCCTGGTTGGAGAAGGAGATCGGGGCTGTGGGGGTTTCTGTGTTGCGGGCGGTGAAGGAACGGGTTGATCCGACTGGGATTTTGAATCCTGGGAAGTTGGTTTAGTCGCGGGTCTGTTGCGTTCCCCAGGTTGCGGGCGGCGTGGTCGCCTTGCGTGCTTTCTCTGGGGGCTCTGCCCCCAGACCCCCGGCAATCTGATCGGGGGATGGCGCCGTGCGCGGGTAGATGGCACGTCTGTTGCTTTGGGCGGCTGCCGGTTGCTTTGAGAGTTGCGTTGGCGGTGGGGTCCCGTCACGAGCCGCACCAAGAGCGGGCCACACCTGAAGAAGGGTGTCAAGCGGACGAAAGCGTGTCCGCTTGACACCCTTCTTCAGGTGCAGCAAGTGCTATGGCGCGACTCGTGACGGGACCCCACCGCCCTTGCCTTCTGGTAAGGACGGCTCGCCTTCGGCATCGCTTGGGGAGGGGTGGCTCGCCTTCGGCTTCGCTTGGCGTGCTTAGAACTTGACGAGCATCTTGCCGGTGTTCTCGCCTCGCAGCATGCCCAGGAATGCGGACGGGGCCTGGCGGACGCCGCCCTCGATGACCGTTTCGGAGTACTTGAGTTCGCCGGAGGCGATCCAGGCTGCCACCTCGGACACGAACTGCTCCTGCAGGGCCTTGTGGTCGCCTACGAGCATGCCGCGCAGGGTCAGGCGCTTGGCGAGGATCTGGATCATGTTGCTCGGGCCCGACGGCTTCTCGGACTCGTTGTACTGCGAGATGGCGCCGCACATCGTGATGCGGCCGTTGAGGTTGAGGACCTCGATGGCGGCTTCGAGGTGTTCGCCGCCCACGTTGTCGAAGTAGACGTCGATGCCGTCGGGGGCGGCGTCCGCCAGCTGCTTGGCCACCGGGCCGTCCTTGTAGTTGAAGGCGGCGTCGAAGCCCAGTTCCTCGGTGAGGTACTTGACCTTGTCCGGGGAACCTGCGGAGCCGATCACCCGGCTGGCGCCCTTGAGGCGGGCGATCTGGCCGACGATCTGGCCCACTGCGCCAGCCGCGCCGGAGACGAAGACCGCGTCGCCCGGCTTGAACTCGGCGGTCGCGAGCAGGCCCGCGTAGGCGGTCAGGCCCGGCATGCCGAGGACGCCGAGGTACGCGGAGAGCGGGGCGATGGTGCCGTCCACCTTCACGGCGTGCTTGGTGTTGACCACGGCGTAGTCGCGCCAGCCCAGGCCGTGCAGGACGTTGTCGCCCTCGGCGAAGCCCTCGACGTTCGCGCCCACTGCGACGATCTCGCCTACCGCGCCGCCGTCCAGCGGGGCGCCCACCTGGAACGGGGGGACGTAGGACTTCACGTCGTTCATCCGGCCGCGCATGTACGGGTCGACGCTCATGACCACGTTGCGCACCAGGATCTGGCCTTCGCCCGGGGTGGGGATCTCGACCTCGGCGATCTCGAAGGTCTCCTCCGTCGGCCAGCCGTTGGGGCGGGACGCGAGCCGGACCTCTAGTGCGGTGTTCGACATGGTCTGAGCATCTCCCTGTCTTGAGTCATGCGGATCAGTTATCCGTTTCAACCGTCCGCTGGTGACGACTGTTCCGGAATGTGACCTAGGCCGCAGGAAGAAGTGTCGTGACGTCGCGATAGGCGAAGCCGAGCTTGCGGTACACGGCGATGGCCGGGGCGTTGTTGTTCTCCACGAAGAGGGCGCAGGTGCCGTAGAGGGTGAGCAGGGAGGAGGCGACGAACTGGCAGATGCGTCGGCCCAGGCCCTGGTTCGTGTGGGACGGGCGGACGGCCACGCCCATCATGAAGCCGACGTCGGTGGACGACCAGGCTTCGGCCGCCGTGGCGACCAAGTCGCCGCCCTCGTGCACGCCTGCCCAGCGCCGAACGCCCTTCTCGCCGGGCCAGGCCCAGGAATCCGGGTTGGCCTCGCGCAGGAGGGGTTCCACGCCGTCCGGGGTGCCCAGCCAGGCGGCCTCGGCCGGGAGGTCCAGCGTGCCCGAACGGTCCATCCAGCCGAAGGGTTTGTCCTCCAGCCACGGGGTCGGCATCAGGGACGTCACCTCCAGCGCCAGCGGGCGTTCCAGCAACGGCCGCAGCTGTACGCCCCGGCCGTGTGCCGCGAGCAGGGACGCCACGCCCTCGGCCGGTCCGGACAGGACCAGCCGGCGGCGGCGGGTGAGTGATGGCGCGTACACGGCCACCGCGTCGCCGTGTGCCCAGGCCGCACCGCCCGACGACAGTGCCTGGGCTGCCCAGCGGACCATCGGGTCGTCGCTGGCGTCCTGCACGTCGGCGGTGGTGCGTAACCGGCGCACTCAGTCCTTCTGCTTGCGGCGCAACAGGGTTCGCTTCGCGAGCGACTCCTCCAGTGCCTGGTACGCGAGGTCCATCGCCCGGTTGTACTCGCCCTGGGGGCGTGGGGGGACGGACTCGTCGGGCTGCGGGAACGTGACCATCTGCAGCCAGCGCTCGTTCCAGAGCTGCTCGACCGCCGCCTCCCAGTGCAGGGCGGCGCCCATCCGCACGACCCGCTCGCGATCGCGCACCTCGGCGATCTCGTGCTGGGTCGACGCGAGCCGCTCGGCGAGTTCGGCGCACCGCACCTCGTCCAGCTTGCGCTGGCGAGCAGCCGCGTCGGTGGCGATGGCGATGATCTCCTTGTAGCGCTCGACCGCGGAGATCGTCGGCACCTCGATCACCTCCTCGCTCTGACGCTGCGACGGGACCGACTCGAACATCGTCGTCATCATCGGGTTCATGACAGCTCTCCTGTGTCGAACGGGATGATCACTTGCGGTCGCGAGTGCTCGAACCGGTCGAAGAACAGGCCGCGGCGCGGCCTCGGCGACCACGACATCACCTGCTCCGGTCCGAGCGACAGCAGTTCCTTGCCCTGGACGTCGAACGCCACCCAGGCGCCGATGTCGTCGTAGACGCCGGGCGGGAGGCTCGCCTTCAGCCTCTGCACGCCGCGCCACCAGCCCAGCACGTGCGTGCGGTTCTCCGGGCCGTGCTTCAGAACGGTGCGGAGACTGTCCACACCGGACATCCGGGTCGCCGGATCCTTCTGCTCCAGCAACGTCTGTGCGGCGTCGACGCCGTACAGCACCAGGTAGTGCGGCGACAGCGGCGCGTCGGTCTGGCCCGTGTTGATCGACTGCAGCCTGGCCGCCGTCTCGTCCAGCAGCCTGCGGATGCCGTCGATCTGGACCACCTCGGCGTCGTGCCCGTCCGCGCTCAGGCGCTTCGACAGGTACAACGCCGAGGGCATCGCCTCTTCCACCAGGCAGGCCAGCGAGAACCTCGCCTCGTGCGGGTGGTGCTGCCTGCCCAGCGACGCGGCCGCTCCGCCGAGCACCGCGGCCGCGTCCTGGACCACGGAGCCGATCACCGCGATGTTGCGGCCCGGGGTCCGGGCGAAACGCACACGTGCCGCGCTGCCCGCGACGTCGATGACCTGTCCGAGGAGAACGGTAGGCGATGCCTCGCCCGGCCGCAGGTCGAGGAAGTCCTGCGTCGCGTCGATCAGCGGGATCTTGCTGCCGTCGAACAGGCCTGGCGCCCGGCCCGGCTGGCGGCGCCACAGCTCGGTCTGCAGGGAGTCCATGGTGCCCTTGGACGTCGAGTCCGGGACGCGGCAGATCTCGTTGCCGGGCTTGACGCCCGACTCGTGGTTGATCACCGCGTGCCAGCGGGGCAGCTCCACGGCGGCGTCGTTCTGCGGCTCGGCCAGCACCCGGCGGGCCTTGGGCAGCGCGATGCGGACGGTGAACTGCTCGAAGATCGCCGACTTGCCCCAGAAACCCTCGATGCCCGAGACGTCCTGCGACGACAGCACGAGGTGGATGCCCTGCGAACGGCCGCGGCGCGCCACGTCCTCCAGCAGTTGCGTCGCGGCGGCGGTGACCTGGTCGCGTTCGCCGAACAGGTACTGGAACTCGTCGATCACGGCGACGATCCGCGGCCAGCGGCCGGTCGGGTCCTCGGCGCGCAGGTGCTCCAGCTTGGTGACCTCGTGCAGCTTCGCCGCGTCCGCCCGCCGGCGCATCTCGTCGGACAGGAACCGCAGCAGCGCCACGCCGAACTCGCGGTCGGTGTTGACGTTCACGCCGACCAGGCGCGCGTGCGGCAGCCACGACGGGTCCTTGCGGCCCGGTGCGAACTGCGCGAACGACACGCCTTCCTTGAAGTCCAGCAGGTAGAGCTCCAGCTCGTTCGGCGAATAGCGCGCGCACAACGAACCGAGCATCGCGTAGAGGAAGTTCGTCTTGCCGGAGCCCGAAGGCCCGCCGATCAACGCGTGCGGTGAGGTGTCGCCGAGCTGCACGCAGACCTGTTCGCCGTCGTCGAAGCCGACGGGTGCGATGACGCCGGCCGACGAGTTCTCCGTCCACGGCCGGTCCGGCAGCAGGTCGTCGAACTTGCTCATGCGCGAGCGCCGTTCCTCGCGCTTCTCCGCGATGGCGGCACAAGCGCGCGGCACCAACGTGCGCGGCAGAGCGGGATCCAGCGTCACGGTCACGTCTTTGCCGGTCATCGTGCAGAACGCGGTGCCGTCGCCCCGCAACGACACCGTCTCCACCGGCGAGTTGATCGTGATCGGCACGTCCACGATGAACAGCTGCACGCCGCACGCCAAACCGTTGCGCGCCACGCGTTGCAGCTGTTGCTGCTGGTCTTCCTTCAACGCCTTGCGGTTGCCGAACAGCACGGCGATCCGCCACGGTTCGGTGCGCCGGCCCTCACCGCTGACCGCGCGAACGGTCAGGTGGCCGTCGACCAGGACCTTGGTGTGCACCTGGCGGATGTGCTCGGACATCTCGTCGAGCAGCTCGTGCAGCCGCGCCGGATCGTGCACCGTCAGCAGGTTCGCGCGGGTCAGCGGGTAGAGGCCGGGCAACGACCCGGTCAGCTGGCCGACGTCCCACACGTGCACGTGCACGAGCCCCGGCTGGAAGTGCGACAGCACGCGCAGCAACAGGTTCTCCACCAGCGTGTCCGCGAGCTGGCGGGTGTCCGGTGTGGACGAGATGTGCAGGTGCGCCTGGTCCAGCAGCGGCACCGCGACGGGGAACGGGGCGGGCGTCGGCGCCGACGTCACCACGCCGGTGCCGATCCGCCACAGCTCCGGCACACCCTCGCTGCCGTCGTGCGTGCCGGGATGGCCGAGCCACGACTCGTGCGGCAACGACGCGGGGCCGGCGGCGACCGAGTGCACCAGCTCGGTCAGCTGCTCGGGGCCCGTGGTCGTCCACTCGTGGAACGACTGCTCCCAGTCGTGCCTGATCTGGGCGAGCCGCTCGGCGAACTGCGGCATCGAGAGCGGTGCGAGACGCGGGTTCCTCGTGCGCTTCTCGTCGACCGTCAGGAACGAGGTCACGTCCTTCAGGGCGGCGTCCTGCAAGGCCTTGTCGACGCCCATGCCGCGCACGGTGAACTCGAACATGTCCTTGGCGTGCTCGGTGGCGAGCAACCGGTGTTCGCGCGCCACGGAGCCCAGCGCGGCCGAAACAGCGCGCTGGAACTCCACGAAGGCGTCTTCGATCCTCTGCCGCCGGTCGTCCCGCCTGCTCATCACAGCTCCACGGTGAGTCGTTGGATGCGCTCTAGGGTTCCCACCATCAGTTCCAGCTGATCGGGGAATCTTTCCTTCGCGCGCACGAACTCCACTGGAAGCAACGACTCGTGGTGGTTCTCACTCGACTCGGCGAGGATGGCGACCGCCTCGTCGAGGCCCTCCTGCGCTGATCGCACGTTGCGGTACGACTCACGCAGGATCTCGCCCGCCTGCTCGAGCGCGGCACGAACCTCGCCGATGGACGCCATCAAAGCCTGCTGTTGATGCCCTCGGCCCCGGAAATGCCGGCGCCGAGGTAGTTCTGCAGCTCGCTCACGCCGGACACGACCTGGGCGAACTGGGCGTTCGTCGTCTCGACGTCCGCCTGCACGGAGCCCTGCGTGACCGATGTCAGCAGCTGCTGCGCGTCCTCGGCGAGCTCAGCCGCCTGTTGGAGGGCCGACTGGCTTTGAGCCGCCTTGTCGATCGCCTGGGCAATTGCGGCACGGACCTCTTCGATGCTGGCCATGTCGACTCCCGAACCCTCCGGAACAAGATGGTCTGACGACCACCCTTAGTAGAGATTGTGCCCAGATTTTCACAGTTGAGAGCGAAGATCGGCTAACCGGGTGGATGCCTGAATCCACTCGAACGGGCCTTGATTTAATGATCAGTTCAGCCCGCCGCAGGCCGCCTGTCCACGCGTGTAGCAACTCTCACAACGACGCCTACAGCCCGTTGAGCGTTCGTGTCTACCGGCCGGGTGAATCAAGACGGCTTCGAGGGCGAGTTGTCACGCAAAGTTCCTGCCCCGAAAGGGTCATCTCCGGCCCAGACCTCGACCAGAACGCGCTCGGCGCCCGGAACGAGGTCGTTGATCAGCTCGGGTTCGTCCAGAACGGTCCACGCCGTCGGCGGCTCGCACGCCACCCGCGGCGCCGAGAAGCCCTCACCCAGCCCGCGCACGAACGTGCGAACGGCCCGCGCCAGCGCGGCGGAGACGTTGTGGGTGGCCTTCTCCGTGCTCGGCCGTGTGATCACCACGGCCCAGCAGCCCGGCTCTTCGTCGGAACAGTCGCGGGCGTCCACGATCTGAGCGCCCGCACGGCTGATGAGCGCGTCGCACGCGGCACGCGCCTGTTGCTCGTCCGCTGCCTCGACCACCACGGTGATCAGCAGCACGAGGTCGTCTTCGTCCATGACACCCGAAATGGTGTCAGATGACCCGCCGCGTGAACTCCAGCACCCGAGTGACGGCCTCGCCGTCGGTCAGCAGCCCGTCCGCGACGTACTCCTCGAACGCCGAGCCGCGGATGCGGTCGATGCCCTCGCGGGTGTCCGAGATCGGCACGATCTCGTCGTCCGAGCCGTGCAGCCACAACGTCGGCAGGTCGCCCAGCGCCGGCCCGGAGCCGACCTCGTCCATCAGGTCGGCCAGTTCGTTCGACGCGCCGTCCCACAGGCCGAGCACCGGTGACACCAGCACCAGTGCGGCGATCCCGGAGTGCGTCTGTGCACAACGGACCGCGGCGGGCGCGGCGGTGAACTGTCCAATGAGGACGACCGGCCGGTCAGCGGTCTCGATCACCGCTTCGAAGTTCTCGCTCACCACCACCGGAACGCCCGCGGTGCGCAGCGAGAAGGCGATGCGCTCGCCGTGCGGCAGCACGGCGAGCCATCCAGGTACGTGCATCTACGAAGCGTAGAAGGCGCTTATCTCGATCCGGCCACCCGAGCAGACGGGGCCCAGGTTCCACGGCAGGGACAGCGGTGCCGTCTCGTTCGGCGGGATCGCCGCGACCTTCGACGGCTCCGGCTGGCACGTGCCCTCCACCGGCTCGCCGCCCGCGGGCACGACGCTCCAGTGCAGGTTCGCGGTGGCCTTCGCGCCGGGTGCGAGTGTCAGAGCGGCAGGACCGGGGTCGGCCTTGCGCTCCAGTTTGGTGGGCACGGCGCCGGATGCGTTCTCCAGCTGGAAACCGCTGTAGCCGTTCAACGTGCACGGCACCGTTCCGCCGTTCGTCACCACGAACTTGCCGTACCTGTTTCCCGCACCGGCATCAGTGGGAACGATCTCGCCCTTCAGCGCCGCCGAGTCGCAGCGCTTCCCGTCGGGCGAGACCGCCTGGGGGTTGTCCGACGCGGGAGCGGACGAGGAATCCGTCGACGACGGTGTCGACGGTGCCGTCGGCAGCGTTTGCGCGGCCTCTTCCGGCGTTCTCGTCCCGCATGCCGTAACGGAAGCGAGCACCAGCAGTCCGCAAGCGATCAACCGTCGTGTCATGGGTGCACCTCCTACCCCGAGGATGTGCCCAATTCCCCACAAGCCAACGCAACGTGCCGGAAATTCACCGGATCTGGTGGACGTCCCATCCGTCCGGAAGTTCCGCCATGCCCTGCACAGCGGCGGTCCAGAGGTACGTCCAGGCGATGCGCCCGTCGGGCAGCACGACGCGCACGCGGCGGTAGTCGTCGCCCTCGTACTCGTCGAGCAGCGGCAGCGCGTCCTCGGGCGACTTGAGCCGCAGCACGAAGCCGGGCACGCCCAGCCCGGCGCCGGGGCGCAGCGCGGGATAGCCCTGGCCGGTGTCGAACAGCGTGCCGGGCAGGTGGGTCTCCTCGGACTCCACGACGTGCGGCTCCATCAGGTGCCAAGCGCTTGCGCCCGGCTGGAGGGTGCCGTAGACGAACAGCAGCTCGGGCCAGTCGTCGGCGGACGGCTCGCCGTGGACCTCGGTGACGTCCAGTCCGTCGCTCATCGCAGGCCTCTCGCCCAGCACGCGCGCGCCCCGCTGTGAGACGTCCGCGCAACGGACCATGCGGCCGTTGAAGAGCACGGGCATCCGCTTCTTGGAGCCTGCGGTGTACGCCAGAACGCTGTCGATGACGCCGCCGTTGTAGAGCACCACACGGCCCGTGTGCACGCGTACAAGCCGATAGCGCAGTCCGCGTCCCTCGCATCGGTCCAGCACACGCAACTGCTCAGGCGTGGCGAACCAGATGGAGTGCTCCTCAGTCACGCCGGGCGCCCCCGCGAGCGTCGCCGGCCGCTGCCCGTCACGCATGCGCAGCCCGGCGGCCCAGACAGCAGTAAGGCCCTCGCACCGTGCGCGCAGCACGACCGCGGGGCCTTCGAGACCGAGCTCCTCGCGGAGCCAGGTGAGCTTGCTGGGATTGGCGTTCGACCCGTAGCCGAGCACGGGCATTCGGCCCGCCAACGGAGGCTCACCGTGGTTCGCCAGCCATTGGTCTAGATCGATGTTCTCCGGCTCAACACGCCATCCCGACTCCATGGTGAGGTCCGGTCGCACTGGCCAGCCCGTTTCGTCGACGTGGACGAAACAGTGGTCTGGACGAGTGCCCGGATAGGGCTCAGCCGGATGGCTTTCGTCGGTGAACGGTTGGGCCATTGGTCCATTGTGCCAGTTCGAGGGGCCAGATGGCGCCCCCTAACCGTGACCCATCCGATGTCTACCCCCGATTTTCGGCGTTCAAGTGAGAACGTTCACTGCGCAATCGGGTGACTAGCCCGATGTCTGCTCGCTGCTGCTCCGGCGAACCTCAGGAGCCGTCATAGTGTTCCTGCGCCTGGGTGACCTCGGGCTGGTTCGCGGCGATCCACGAGGCGAGCGCCACGAGGTGACTGGCCGCCCCCTTGCCGAGCGGCGTCAACGTGTACTCGACGTGCGGCGGGATCACCGGATGCACCTCCCGGTGCACGAACCCGTCCCGCTCCAGCGTCCGCAGGGTCTGCGTGAGCATCTTCTCGCTGACGACCTCCAGCTCACGCCGCAGATCGCTGAACCGCCAGGAGGCCCCGTCGAACAGGGCCTGCAGCACCAGCACGCCCCACTTGCTTGTGACGTGCTCCATGACCGCCCGCTCGGGACACGTCGTGACCTGCATGCTCACCTCCACGTAAGTACCCAACTTCAAAGTGGGTACTTTCCAAAGGTTAGCGCTAACCGCAACCTGAACGCATGACGATCCTCATCACCGGAGCAACCGGCCAGTTCGGCAACGCAGTGGTCCGCCACGTCCTCGGCCGCACGAACGAGCAGGTCATCGTGTCCGTGCGCAGCCCGGAGAAGTTCACCCTCGAAGGCGTGAAGGTCCGCCAGGGCGACTTCAACGAGCCGGGGACCCTCGACTTCAGGGGCGTCGACAAGCTCCTGATCGTGTCGGCCGACGACCACGACACCGACGTGCGCATCAGGCAGCACAAGAACGCCATCGCCAAGGCCGTGGAGCACGGCGTGGGCCACATCTTCTACACGAGCATCACCGACGCCGACACGTCCCCGTCGCTCGCCGCACCGGTCCACAAGGCCACCGAGGAGGCCATCCGCGCCACGGGCGTCCCGTTCACGTTCCTGCGCAACGGCATGTACCACGAGAACTACCTCGAGGCCCTCGCCCAGGACACCGTGGCGATCTCCACGAAGGACGGCCGGGTGGCCAGCGCGTCCCGCGACGACTTCGCCCAGGGCGCCGCTGTCGCCCTCACGACCGAGGGCCACGAGAACCAGACCTACGAGCTCACCGGTTCGACCAGCTGGTCGTTCCCCGAGCTCGCGGGCGACAGGTACCGCGACGTCACCGACGACGAGCTGATCGCCGCGGGCGTGCCCCCGTTCCTGGTCGACTTCTTCAAGTCGATCCGCAACGGCGTCTTCGCCGAGGTCCGCCCGGACCTGGAGAAGCTGCTCGGCCGCCCGACCACGCCGATCAAGGTCACCGTCTGACCCGATGTCTCCGGAACTGCCGGACGTGGGCGCGTTTCATGTCCGTTGACCGCACGCGGGGAGCTTTCGTACGGTCAGACCGCACGCGGGGGCCCTGCGTGCGGTGGGAAGGCACGCGGGATCCCCGCGTGCGGGCTGGAGCGGCGGGGAAGAGGAAGGCCGGCGCTGGTTGGCTCGGACACGACCTCTGGCCAGGCGCTCAGGTGAACTCGGGATGCGCCTCCGGGTGCGCGTCCCACCACCTGCGGTACTCCGGGTTGCGGTCCAGCACCGATCGGTAGGCGTCGGCGGCGCACGCGAACACCTCGTGCGCCCGCCCCGCCACCGGCGAGTCCCTGCGCGTGGCCACGAAGATGTCCGTCATCAACGGCATCCCCCGCAACCGCCGGATCACGATCCCCTCCCCGGTCCGGGAAGGCGCCGCGGCGAACGAGACACACCCGCCGGCGACCAGCCCGCGGGCCATGCTCGCCTCACCGGTGTGGTGGGTGAGCCGGGGCACGAACCCGGCGTCGGCACAGGCCTGGAACAGCTGCGTCCGGCTGCCGATGTGCTGCTTCGGCGGAGTGACCCAGTCCCGGTCGGCCAGGGAAGCCAGGTCCACCTCTTCCAGCCCGGCCAACGGATCCGTTTCGGACAACGCCACGAACGCCGGCTCGGTCACCAGCTTCCGCAGCTCGATGCCGGCCAGGTCGCGCGCGTGCATGCCGTCGAAGAACTCGAACAGCGCCACGTGGACCTGCCCGGCCTCGAGCATCTCCACGATCTCCGCGGACGACGGCCTGACCTCGGCGCGCACGTCCGCGTTGAGCCCTCGCAGGCCCTCCACGAGCTTGGCGAAGTACAGGATCGGGATGCAGCCGAAGAAGAGCGGCCCTCGGCGGTCCGTCTCGCGGGTGTTGGCCATCAGCTGTGCCATCTCGTCGAGCACCAGCCGTGCGGTGCCCAGCACGCGGCGGCCCAGGTCGGTGGGGACGCACCCGTTGCGCGTCCGGTCGAACAGCTGGCCACCGACGAGTCTCTCGACGGTGCGCAGCTGGGCGGACAGGGCGGGTTGGGTGAGTCCGAGCCGCGTCGCGGCCCTGGTGACGCTGCCTTCCTCGGCGATGGTTCGTACCGCGCGGAGGTGTCGGAGCTCCAGCTCGGGCATAAAGACCTTGTATCCCCCTTCTGAATGCGCCGCCACCCTTCGATCGGGGCATAGTGGCATCGATCGATCTTCCGGCCCGGCGCTTGCGGCAGCGCCTTCGGGTCCGGCGCGGGAGGGTGCGCACCCCTCGGTCCGACGCTGCTGCCACGCACCCTGCGCACCGTGACAGCAGCGTCGGACCTATGCGTCAGGGGATGGGAACGGCCGCGCCCGTCACGGTCACCCGGCGGTCCTCGCGGGTGGCGTCGACCTCCAGCCGCGACGGCCTGCCCATGTCCTCTCCCTGGCTGATGACGAACCGCTGCGGCCCTTCGAGGTCGCGCAGGTAGCCACCGAACGCGGCGGCGGCAGCGCCCGTGGCCGCGTCCTCGACGACACCGCCGACGGGGAACGGGTCGCGGGCGTGCACGAGGTCCGCGGACTCCCGCCAGAACAGGTGCACCGTCGTCAGGTCGTGCGCCAGCATCAGGTCGCGCAACGCGTCGAAGTCGTAGTCGAGCTCGCGCAGCTGCTCGCGGTCCTTCAGCGGGATCAGCAGATGGCGTGCGCCGCCGAAGCCGACGTGCACCGGCCCGTCGCCGATCTCCTTGTAGCCCAACGCCTCCAGCGCGTCCGCGACCAGCGCGGGGTCCGCGGCGGACGTGCTCGTCGGCACGCTGGTCAGCGAGGCGGTGCCACCCGAGGTCTCGATGGTGATCTCGCCGGCCCGCGTGTGGAACGTCAGCGGCCCGTCCCCGATCCGCTCGGCCAGCGCGACGGACGTCGCGATCGTGGCGTGCCCGCAGAACGGCACCTCGGCCTTCGGGCTGAAGTACCGGACGTCGAACTCGCGCTCGGTCCGCGGCACCACGAACGCGGTCTCCGAGTACCCCACCTTCGCCGCGATCCCGAGCATCTCGTCGTCGCTCAGATCGGACGCGTCGAGCACCACACCCGCCGGGTTCCCGCCGGCCGGATCGGTCGTGAAAGCGCTGTACCGCAGGACGCCCTTGTCGCTCATACCCCGGTCCAACGCGTAGCAGTGCTGAAGTCTTCCGCCCGTGTTCTTGCTGGTGAAGTACCTCAGCCCGGCCTTCTCCAGCACCCGCCCGGAGGCGGCGTTCCTGGCGTCGGTCCCGGCCACGACCCGGTCCGCGATGGCGAGCGCCCGGTCCCGCAGCTCCACCGCGACCCGGGAGGCGACCCCGCGGCCCCACCAGGCGGGGTCGATCCAGTAGCCGATCTCGATCTCGCCGAGGTCCCCGTCGAGCATCTGCGCGAGCCCGATGACCACGCCGTCCTCGACGACGGCGTGCAGGCCGAAGCCGTGCACCTCCCAGTGCCGCAACGCCTGCTCGTGCCGTTCCGCCACGTAGTCAGGGGTCCAGGGCATGCCGTTGCCGACGTACGCCGTCATCCGCGGGTCGGACGCCCACCGCAGCAGGTAGCCGAAGTGCTCGTTCTCCCACCGCACGAGTTCCATGAGGACCATCGTGCCTCAGCTGAACTGCTGGAGCAGTCCCTCGCACGTGCGGACCACGACTTGGGCGGCCTTGCGATGGGCGTGGGTCGCGTGGACGTCCGCGGCCTGCGCCTGCCACCGGACCAGCGCGTCGAGCAACGCCTCGCGCAGCTCACGGACGTCGGCCTCGTACTCGAAACCCAGCCGTGCCAACGGAGCCACGCCCTCGGCGCCGACGAGCCGCAGCGCCTCGGTCTGCAGTTCGGCGGGCAGCTTCGTGCGACCGGACTGCAGCGCGGCCACGAGCCGCAGCTCGCGGAAGTCGTGCGCGGAGGCGACGACCCGTTCCAGGTCGGCCATCAGCTTGCGCGCGTTGTGCCGCGGCTCCATCCGGAACAGCACGTCGAGCGCCAGCAGCGCCGAGCGCGCCTTGAGGATCTCGCGGCGCTCGACGAAGTGGACCGCGATCGAGTCGCGCAGCTCGCCGAGCCCGCTGCGCTGCACCAGCTGGCCGGTCAGCTTCACCTGCGAGTCGAAGCCCTGCCTGATCAACGCGGTGATCAGCCGGACGCCGAAGATCCCGAACCGCTCCAGCAACGCCTGCCGCACAGCGGGTTCCATCGTCACCGGGAACTGCTCGCCGGCGAACCGGTCCGCCGACAGCAGGTGGTCCTCCAGCTCCTCGCGCCCCAGGGACGACAGCACCCGCAGGGCGGCGAACTCGTCCTCCCGCAACGTCTTCGCGGCCACCGCCAGCAGCCCGGCGACCGAGACCACGTTCTGGCACAACGGTTGCACGGCCGGGTCGCGGCGGTAGCGGCGGGCGATCTGCTTGGCCGACGACAGCGCGTCGATCCGCCCGGCCCCGATCTCGTCGGCACGGGCGAGCACCGCGACCGTGTGCACCGCGGCGGTCCTGGCGATCGGGTGGTCGTTGGCGGACTGCAGGAACTTCAGGTCCTCGTCCTGCACGTGCCGCATCAGGTACAGCAACGCGTCCGCGTCACCGAGCACCTGTTCCGGCGTGGCCTCGGACGGGGTGTCGATCAGCACGACGTCGCGCAGCGTCCGCGCGGGCCAGTCGACGACGATCCGGTCGGAGCGGTCGAACTGGCCCGTCTCGACGTGGTTGCGGCTGCCCCGCCTGCCGATCGAGACCTCGTGCGGCCGGCCGGGGCCGTGGAACACGTGCGCCCGCTGCTCGGTGCCGCCGCGGTACCAGACGAACGAGTTCTGCGGTGTGAACTCGTCGCCGACCAGCGCGTTGACCACAGTGGACTTGCCGATCCGCGACCGGCCGGCCACCGCGATCCGCACGGGTTCGGTGTAGCGCTCGACGTGCGAGCGCAGCCAGGCCGTGGCGCGAGGGCTGTCCCGGTAGACCGCCAGCGCCTCTTGCAGCATCGACCAGACGACGCGGTCCAGTGTCACGCGGTGAGCTCCATCGCGGGACCCCCGAGTGCCTGCACCCGCTTGTAGAGCGTGACGAGCTTGTCCAGCTCCTTGCGGCCTTCCCGCATCCTGCGCTCACGTTCGGTCTGGTCGTCCTGCACCGCGCGCTTGGCACTGCGGGCCGACTCCAGCAACGTCTCCTGCAGCTCTTCGGCGAGCGTGCTGAAGTGGTTGCGCAGCGAGCGCTGGATGTGCCGCCCGGAATCGCGGACGTCCTTGGAGAACTTCATGAAGAAGTCGTCCACGTGCCGTTGCGCGGCGGCCTTCGCGGCTGCCTGACGGCGCTTGAGCCGCTGGTCGCTCTCGTCCAAGATGGACTTCCCGCCGAACAGCGCGCCGGCGCCGAGCGAGATCACGTTGATCAGCGGCATGCCCGCGAGCGAGGTGACCAGGCCGAACATCAGCACGCCGCCGTAGGAGCCGCGCAGACCGGTGAAGAGCTTCTGCGGCATCGAGAACGGCTCGATCTTCGGCTTCTCCAGCTTGCTCGCCGGTTCGAGGAGGTCGTCCGGCAGCACCGAACCCGGGATCAGGTCCTCGCGGTAGACGGGGAAGTTCCTGGCGACCTTCGCCGCCACCCACTCCGCGCGTTCCATCAGCCAGGCGAAGTTCGTGGTGGCGGCCTCGTTGAGGTTGTCCTCCAGCCACTGCTCGAACTTGTCCCAGCCGATCGCGGGGTCGGCCTCGTCGTAGGTCTTGTCGACCTCGCGCAGGATCTTGCGGGTCCTGTCGCGCAGGTCGTACTCGACGTCGGAGATCAGGTCGGCCATCTCGTCGTTGAGCACGTTCTGCCAGCGCGCGGACCGGCGGCGCAGCTCGTCGACGCGCCGCTGGGCCTCCTGCAGCGTCGAGATCGTGGCGACCGTGCGGGACGAGTCGTGAGCCGTGAGCTCCTCGCGCAACGGCGTGACCAGCTGCGTGATCGCCGACGACGCCACGACGGCGACGGCGCGGCGGGCCAGCAGGTCGGCGCTCGCCACGATGTCGCTCTGCACGCACGTCACCAGTTCCGGGAACCCGGACTCGGTGTTGAGGCGCTGGTCGCCGGTCTTCGCGGCGCGCAACCGCAGCGCGGACGAGACGGGGATGAGCTTCGCGCGGATGCCGGCGCGGGCGAGCAGTGCCCGGTTGCGCTCCACGACGTGCCGCCAGCCCGGCACGAGGTCGATCTTGGTGACGACCACCGTGACGTTGGGGCAGGCCTCCATGACCTTCTTGAGCAGCGTCATCTCCGCCGAGGTCAGCTCACCCGTGGCGTCGGAGACCAGCAGCACGGCGTCGGCCTGCATCAGCGTCGCGAACGTGCTGGCGGTGTGCGCGGAGCGGGTGTCGCCGACACCGGGGGTGTCGATCAGGACCAGGCCGCTGTCGAGCAGCGCGCGCGGAATGCCGATCTCGGCCCGCACGACGTGCTGCGCGGCGGCCTGTTTCGTCACCTGGTCGATCGGCACGGCGATGCGCTCGGTCGGGGTGTGGAAGATCGATCCGCCCGCCGAGGCGTTGCGGACCAGAGCCGCGGACGGGGTGTCCGCGTGCTGGACGAAGGTCGGCACAGTCGTCGTGATGTCGTCGCCCACCGCGCACACGGGTGCGTTGAGCAACGCGTTGACGAGCTGGCTCTTGCCTTGTTTGGACTCGCCGACGACGAGAACGCGCAACTTGGGGTCCAGTTGCTGTGCCCGCTTCTCCCGCAGCCGGGCCTCCAGATCGGGCCTCCGGTGCGTGACGCAGGCCCCGATCGTCTCGTCGAGCACGTCGAGCCAGGGCGGTGCCATCACCTGACTCATAGTGCCGTGTTCACCCCCTTGGGTGAAAGCCTGGAAACCGATACCGGTTTAGTTCGCGCGGACGAGGCTGTTCGGAAGGGCGGTGACGTTGCTCACCGCGTGGAACGTGAATCATTTTGAGCTTTTTGTCAGCCAGGGACTGGAGACGACGAACCGGCCCTGTCTGCGAGAGACAGGGCCGGTTCGCGTCGCGAGGGTGGCTCAGCCGAGCAGGCCCAGGTCCAGGTCGCCGACGACCGGGACGTTGTGGGTCACGTCGGTGACGGTGCCGAGCACGTTGCCGACGCCGTGGTCACCGGCAACGCCGGTCGCGCTGGTGGCGACATCGGTCGCCGTGCCGACGAGGCCGGTCGCGGTGCTCGTGACCTGGCCGATCGTGTCGACGGAGTGCGCGCCGACGTCGCCGTTGGCCAGGTCGTCCAGGCCGCTGGTGTTCAGCACGCCCAGGCTGAGGTCGCCGCCGCCGAGCACGCCGAGCGCGTCGTGGCCGAGGCCCGTCACGCCGCCGAGCTGGCCGAGGACGCCGTCGAGGCCCGGAACGGCCGAGGTGACGCCGTCGAGCGGCGCGTCGACCGTGGCGGTGGCGGTGTCCGCCACGTCGAGGACGGTGCCGGTGACCGGGGACGCGGTCTGGTCGAGGACCGACGTCACGTCGGTCACGGCGGAGAAGTCACCGTCGATGCCCAGGCCGACACGGGCGTACTCGCCCAGGCTCTGGTTGGCCGCCGCGAGCTGCAGGCCGTCCTCGCCCACCGCGAGCATGCCGGCGGAGGAGGTCTGCAGGTCGGTGAGGTTCACGCCCGACGAGGTCAGCTGAGACGCGACCGCCTGCAGCTGGCTGATGGCGCCGAGCGGGCCGTCCGCGAGGACGTCACCGGCGGGCAGGGTCAGGTCGACACCGTCGATGGCGGGCAGGCCAGCGGGGGTGGCGGGCAGCAGGTCGAGGACGAGCGGGATGACTTCCTGCACGTCGACGGCGGTGATGTCGGCCAGACCAGCCTGCTCCAGGGTGCCCTGAGCGTCGGCCGCGAAGGCGTCCTTGAGCGACGGGTCGCTGAGCAGGTTGAGCACGAAGTCGTGGAGCGTGCTGGGCTGGATCATCTGAGGGAACTCCTGAATGAAGGCACGAATTCGGTCGGGGTGTGTGGCTGAAAGTTATGAGAGCGGGCCCCTGACCGGCATCGGGGATCACTCCCAGTGAATCCCCGTTCCCCGATGGGGTGACGGTCGTTGACCCCCTAGGGGGTTAGGGGCCTCGCTTGAGCGTCTCTTGTTCACCCGTGTAGGTACTGGTCGCTGCTGCGAACAGGTGAGGAAGAGACTTGGCGTACGTACTCGGAGTGGATGTCGGGACCACCCGGACGACGGCTGCCGTGTGCCGCCTCGACGGTGCCCGGGATGCCGAGATCGCCCTCGTGGTGCCGTCGTCGCTGCAGCTCACGGAAGCAGGAACGTTCACGGTCGGCGAGCGCGGCGTGGCCGGGTGGACCGCCTCCGGCTTCGCACGCCGGGTCGGTGACGCGGTGCCGTTCGCGATGGGCCCGGAGCTGTGCCCGGCCGAGGAGCTCACCGCGTTGCTGATCATGTGGGTCGTCGGCGAGGTCGTCGCCCGAGAGGGTGAACAGCCCCGTCACCTGGCGGTGAGTCACCCGGCCGGGTGGGGTCCCTATCGCCGGGGGCAGCTCCACGCGGCCCTGCGGGCGGTCGGACTGCCCGACGCGACGCTCGTGCCGGAGCCGCTCGCGGCCGCCGAGAACCACGCCGTGCGTTCCCGCGTGGTGCTCGACGCGTCGTTGGCGGTCTTTTCGCTGGGCAGCCACGCTTTTTCCGCGTCGGTGGTCCGGCGTGCGCAGAACCGGACGTTCGAACTGGTCAACCACGTCGACGGCGTCGACCACCACACCGGCGCCGACTTCGACGACCTGCTCTTCGGGCTGGTGCGCGGCCGGCTCGGCAAGGACGGCCACGTGTCGTCCGCCGAGTGCGAGGCGGCGAAGCGGGCGTTCGGCCCCTCCGCACCGTCGGTCGTGGTGAGCGGCGTGGAGATCGCGCGCGACGAGTTCGTGGATGAGATCCGGCCGTCCGTCGACCACCTGGTCAGCACCTTCGTGCGCGCCGTGGGGACCGTGCAGCCCGACGCGGTGCTGCTCGTCGGCGGCGCCTGCCGGATGCCCGTGATCGGCGACGCGCTGTCGTCCGCGGTCGACTGCCGCGTGCTGGCCGAGGCCCGCCCCGAGCACTCGGTCGCCAAGGGCCTCGCGGTCGCCGCACGGCTGGTCCTGATGGGCCCCGAGGTCGAGCCGGAACCGCTCGACACGTCGGTCCTCGTGCACACCCGCGAAGCCGCCATGCGCTTCCCCGTCGGCGAGGTCCCGAGCCTCGACGACGAGTTCGCCCCGCCACCGCCCCGCCCGCCGGTGGACGTGTCCCCGCTGGAACTGCCGCCGAGGCGGGTGAAGCGCGTCGCGCGCGTGCTGAAGCCCGCCGGTCGCCGCGCCGGTTCCAGCAGCTCCCGATCCCGAGACGATGATGAGGACGGCCGTTGAGCGTGACCACGCGAGCCAGGTTGGTGCTGGACGCCCCGGTGCGGGGTGTCCTCGACCGGATCAACGAAGCCGCCGCCGGCACCCGCCTGCGCGTTGTCGTTGCGGCGCCTGGTGGTTACGGCAAGACAGCGCTGCTTTCGGAGATCACCAACTCCGCTGTGCGTGTGGTGGACGACGCGCACCTGCTGGACGACGCCTCCCTGCGCTCGCTTGCCGCGGAACCTCTTCTGGTGCTTGCCCACCGGCCCTGGCCACGCCGTGCGGCGCTGGCCGAACTGAGCCGCGCCGCCGTTGTGGTGCCGCTGGCGCCGCTGTCCCGTGAGGGTGTCCGCGAACTGCTCGGCGCCGCCAAGCCGGTCGCCGACTTCGTGTTCGCGCAAACCGGTGGCGTGCCGCTGTTCGTCGAACGCCTCGGAGCTGTGTCCGAGGTTTCCGCTGACGCGCTCGGCGCGTTCCGCGCGGATCTCGACTGGCTGGACGCGGACCTGCAGAAGTTCCTGCTGGCCGCCGAGGCGGGTGCCGCCCAGCGGCTGGACCTGCTGTCCGCGTTGCTGGACAAGGACTTCGACGAAGTCAGCGACATCATCGAGGCCGCGCGGGCGACGGGCATGCTCGCCGAGGACGGCACCCTGCTGCCGTTGGCGCTGCGGGCCGTCGGTGCGCTGACCCGCGCCGAACGCCGGATCGCGGTGCGGCAGAAACTGGCGCAGCTGCAGCTCGACCGAGGTGGGCCGGTGCTGGACCTGGTCCGGCCTCTGCTCGACACCGGGATCGGCGGACCCGTGTTCGTCGCGGCTGCCCGTGAGGCCCTGGCCGCCGACCCCGCACTCGCCGCCCGGTTGTTCAAGGCCTCGACCGGCGGAGGCACGCCTTCCGCGGAAACCGCTGCCTCCTGGGCCACCGCTTCGGCCATGGCCGGGGACCTGGACGGCGCTCTGCGCCTTGCCGACCAGGTCATCAGCGTCGCCGACTCGCCGCACCGGCGGACCGCCGCCGAGGTGGCGGCCGTCGCGCTGGCCCACCGCGGACAGCTGGCGCGCAGCACCGAGTTGTTCCGGTGGGCTGCCACTCCCTACGCGGCTGCCTTCGCCGGGATCGGGCTGATCGGCACCGGGCATCTGTTCGAGGAGACGCCTCCGCAGCCTCCCACGATGCTGGGTGGAGCGGCTTCGTTGATGTTGCAAGGGGTTCGGCAGTCGGTGGCCGGCGGCGAGACCGCGGCACTGTCCACTTTGGTACGTGCTTCGTCGATGCTC
Organism: Lentzea sp. NPDC051208; assembly: GCF_040682435.1. Lineage (NCBI taxonomy): Bacteria > Bacillati > Actinomycetota > Actinomycetes > Pseudonocardiales > Pseudonocardiaceae > Lentzea > Lentzea sp. NPDC051208. Next base: position 79,932 of record NZ_JBFBAW010000005.1, read on the forward strand.
GAACCTGCCGGTGGAGCGGTGTTGCTGCCGGACAGCCCGGCTGCTCTGGCCGCCCTGGTCGCTGTGCACTGCGGTGAGCCGAACGTCGCCGAGTCGGTGCTGGACCGGGCCGTCGAGACCGGTACCGGCGGGGTGCTGATGTCCGTCCGGCACCGGTTGTTGCAGGCTTGGCTGCAGATGTTGCGCGGGAACCTGGCCGTGGCCCGCGAGACGCTGATGTCCGTTCGAGGGGCTTTCGAGCCCCGTGACTGGATCTTCGCGGTGGCCCTCGAGGTCGGGGTGGCCCGGCGGAACTCCGATCTCGCGACGTTGCGGCGGACCTGGGAGCAGGCCTGCGAGGCCGTTCTCCGGCATCCTGTGGATCTGTTCAGCCTGTTGCCGTTGGGGGAGTTCGCCGCTGCTGCTGCCCGGTTGAGGGACAAGGAGCGGTTGGCTCCGCACCTGGCCCAGGCCGCTGCGTTGTTGCGGTCGTTGGGGAATCCGCCGCTGTGGGCCACGCAGCTGCACTGGAGTCTGCTGCACGCGGCGATCATCGACGAGAACACCGCGGCTGCTGAGGAGCATGCCGCGGCGCTGGCGGTTCATCGGGAGCGGAGCCGGTACTGCGCGATCTTGTCCGCCGCGGCTGAGTGCTGGCTGGACGTCGTCGCTGGAGATGTCGACGCGGACCGGGTCGAGGAGTCTGCTCGCAGTCTGCACGCGGTCGGGTTGTGGTGGGACGCTTCCCGGCTCGCCGGGCAGGCTGCGATCCGGACCTCTGATCGGCAGGCGATGGTTCGGCTGCTGGACTGTGCCCGGTTGTTGCAGGGGAGGCCGGTTTCCGCTCGGCGTGCTGCTGAGGCTGATGTCGTGGCCGTGGCCGAGGATGCCGGGAAGTTGAGCGATCGGGAGCGGGAGGTGGCTCAGCTGGTGGTGGAGGGGATGACCTATCGGCAGGTGGGGGATCGGTTGTTCATCTCCGCCAAGACTGTTGAGCACCACATGGCTCGGATGAGGCAGCGGTTGGGGTCCACGTCTCGGTCCGATCTGCTGGCCCAGTTGCGGCACATCGTCGGGGGTTGAGGGTCCGGGCTTCCTGGGGCTCCGCCCCGGACCTCGCGTGATCCTGGGGCTCCGCCCCAGACCCCGCCAATCTGATCCAAAGCCGGGGTCCGCGCCGTGCGCGGGTAGATGGCACGCCTGTTGCTCTGGGCGGAGGCGCGTTGCTTAGTTTGGTTGCGGTGGTGGGGTGGCTTCGCTGCGATCAGGTGCTTGCCGTGAGTGTGCTGGCGTTTGCCTGGCCGTTCGCCCTTGCCAAAGCTCCGTTGGCCGTGCGTCAGTCGATGTGACGTCGAGGGTTGGGGCGGTTCGTGAGAAAATTGGTCCGATCGAGCTAGTAATTGTTGTAACGCGCAGAGATCGTTATTACCCCGTTGGAGGGAACGTCTTCGCGCGTTTCGACGGTGTGGGTTGCTGGCGGTAGGCTTCCGCACCGTTGCTCGCCGAGCAGGTCAGGTGGAACGGTTGCCGAGCCAGGACGACGCGAGACCGTCACGTCAGGTGGGACGTGACGAACTGGCGCGCGACTGGGCGATGAAGATCAGTCGCACCTCGTACATACCGCTTTCCGCGGAGAAGCTGACCGAAGAGTTGCGTGAGCTGCTCAACGTGGTGGCTGAGGCGGTTGCCGACGAACCTGGCGTGGCCTCGTGGGTCGGTACCCGGCTGGTCGAGATGCACTGCGTCGGCGCCGAGAGCTTGCTGGAGTCGGTCGAGATCCTCGCGCGGTTCGTCGTGCAGGAGGGGGCGGACGCCCAGCAGGCCGCATTGGTGATCGGTGCCGTGTCTGCCGCTTACACGGCGGCGATTCAGTCTTTTGTGCTGGAGCAGCAGGAAAGTGTCAGTCAGGCGTTATTGCGGGCGAATCGGGCTGTGCAGCTTGATTTGCAGGCCAGCGAGGAGCGGTTCGAGGACATTTTCGCGCACTCGTCCACCGGCATTGCGATTGTCGGTCTCGACGGGGAGTTGCTGCGGGCCAACGAGGCGTTGTGCACCATCCTCCGGCGTGACGACGTTGCCGGGATGACGCTCACGGATTTGATCGCTCCCATCGACTTACCGCTCGTCAACGACGCGCTGGCCGGTCTGCGGTACGGGCGGATGCGGCGGGTCGAGGAACGACCCCGGCTCATCGATCGCGATGGCGAGCACTTCCGGGTGTTGCTCGCGGCGACCCTGCAGAAGGACGCCGAGGACAACCCCCGGCACTACGTGGTGATGATCGACGACGACAGCCAGCTGACGTTGCTCGGCGGGCGGTTGCAGTACCAGTCGTTGCACGACGCGCTGACCGGGCTGCCGAACCGGCAGTACCTCACCACCCGGCTGGAATCGTTGCTGCACAGCGACATCGAGCACGGGGTGACGCTCTACCACCTCGATCTCGACGCCTTCGCGGTGATCACGGACGGGCTCGGGCGCGAGGTCGGGGACAAGGTGCTGAGGCTCGTCGCCGAGCGGCTCAGTTCCGTGTTCTCCGCTGAGAAGGCGATGGTCGCTCGCCTCGAGGGTGACGAGTTCGCCGTGCTGGTGGAGAACGGGGTCGACACGCCGGACGTCGACACGACGATCCGGACGATCGAGCACGAGCTCGCCGAGCCCGTCTACTTCGGTGAGCACGGGGTCGCGGTGTCGGCGTCGATCGGGGTGTTGCCCCGGTTGCACCCTGGAGATCATCCCGCCGAGGTGCTGCGGGCCTCGGACATGACGTTGCGGCGGGCCAAGCGCAGTGGGCGGCGGCAGTGGGGGCTGCACGACGCGACGCAGGACAAGCGGGAGCAGGAGGACCTCGCGCTTGCCGCCGTGATGCCAGGGGCCTGGGAGAGCGGCGAGATCGAGGTCGTGTTCAACCCCGTCATGAAGCTCGACGGGTCGGCGCGGGTGTGCGTCGAGGCCGAGCTGAACTGGCGGCATCGCGACGTCGGGCTGATCCAGCACGAGAAGTGCGTGTCGATGGCCGAGCACACCGGGCTGATGCCGCCGCTCGGCGAGTGGATGTTGCGGACGGCCGCCGAGACCGCCTGCCGGTACGACGAGATGCTCGCGGTCTGCCTGACCGAGAGCCTGGCGAACAACCCGGACCTCGTTCGGGACGTGCGGCGTGTGCTCGCGGACACCGGGTTGCAGGCCGGGCGGTTGTTGCTGGGCTTCCCCGTGCACGTGCTCGCGTCCCAGGACAGCGAGGCCGCCGACAACCTGGATCTGTTGGCGGACATGGGCATCCACATCGGGGCGCGCGACTTCCAGGGTTCCACCGCCGAGATCGAGCTCGTGCGCTCGCTCGGGGTGGCGGCCGTGCGGGTGAAGGGGCGTTGCCAGAAGCCGGACGACTTGGTGTCGCACGTGCTCAGCGACCTCATCGGGTTCGTGCACGAGGCCGGTGGGCTCGTGGTGGTCGACTCGATCGAGGACGCCGAGCAGCGCGACTGGTGGGACGAACTCGGCGCCGACGCGGGTGTCGGGCCGGTGTTCTGCGTGAAGCCGACTACTGCGTGGCCCGACGCGGGTTGAGGTGCACGAGGATCAGCGCGAAGCCCGCGATGGTCACCATGCGCAGAGCCGCGCCGATGCCGTTCCAGTCCTTCGACTGCCACATCGCGAACCACTCGCCGCCGATGGTGATGAAGCCGCCGAGGAACAGCGCCACGATCATCAGCAGTCCGGCGGACGCGAACTTGCGCGCGCTGTCCTCCTTGTCGCGGAGGTAGGCGATGGTGCCGGCGGTCAGCAGGACCGCGGAGATCGCCTCCCACAGGATGATCGCGACGTAGACGATCGTCACGACGGCCGGGCTCGTGATGGCCCGCCACTTCAGCCCCTCGCCGAACGTGGTGTCCATCGCCAGGACGTGCTGCACGAACGCCTCGTTCGTGCCGTAGTCCGTGACGTTGCCGAGCACCACCAGAATCATGTTGAGAGCGATGAACCCGACGGTCACCGCGACGATCGCGCGCAAGCTGCCGACCCGAGCAAGAAGACGCATGAGGCGGACAGTAACCGATGCGGTGCCGGCTGTGAGAGCAGTTGCGCGATGAGGGTCAGCAGGGATCCCGGAAGTCCATCTGAGACAGACGTTCCTGCCACAGCGCGGGCGTCAGCACACCCCTGGTGGCCGTGCAGATCCGCTTGATCTCGTGCTCCACGTCGAGGTCCCACAGCCGGACGATGCCGTCCGCGTTGCCGGTGGCGAGCACGTCGCCCTGCGGCGCGAACTGGGCCAGCGGTTCCGCCGCCCAGTCGCCCGCGATCTGCCGGCCCAGGTAGTACGGCTTGGCCGGGTCCTCGACGTTCCACAGCCGGAACGTCCTGTCGGCGCTGCTGCTCACCAGCGTCCTGCCGTCCGCGCTGACCGAGATCGCGCTGATCGTGCCGGTGTGCCCAGACAACTCGCTGATCCGCACGGGGTGCTCGCGGTCGCGCACGTCGTAGAGCCGGATCACCTTGTCCTGCCCCGAGGTGATGAGCGTGTGCCCGTCCGCGGTGAAGATCGCCTGTCCCACGACCTGCGGCGCCTTGATCGGCTCTCCCAGCTGCCGCGGCCGCGCCGGATCGCTGACGTCCCAGAGCCGCACCGTCTTGTCGCTGCTCGCCGTGGCGACCGTGCGGCCGTCCGGGCTGAACTCCGCGTCGTTGACGTAGGCGTCGTGCCCTGTCAGCGGGACACCGAGTGGCACGGGCCGCGCCGGGTCTCGCACGTCCCACAACCGCACCGACTCGTCGGTGTTGCTGGTCAGCAGCACCTGGCCGTCCGGGCGGAACACCGCCCACGCCGAGAACCGGTTCGACAGGACGAGCGGTTCGCCCAGCTGTTTCGGATGCTCCGGATCGCTCACGTCCCACAGCCGCACGGTCTTGTCGCCGGCCGCGGTGGCCAGCACCTTGCCGTCCTGGCGGAACCGCGGCCTGCTGACCGAACGTTCGTGCCCCAGCAGTGGTTGCCCGATCTGCTTGGGGTGCTGCGGGTCCGAGACGTTCCACAACCGCACGGTCTTGTCGCCGGAGCCGGTCGCGACGATCTTGCCGTCCGGGCTGAACGAGGGTGTCGTCACCTGGGAGGAATGGCCGATGAGCATCGCCTGCGGCAACGACCACAGGTTCACCGCGTTCTCCAGCGACCCGGTCGCGAGCGAGTCGCCGTCCGGGCTGAAACCGACCGCGAAGAGGCCGGCTCCGCGTGCGGCGAGCGGCCGGCCGAGCGGGGTCGGTGAGGCCGGGTCGGTGAGACTCCACAGCCGTGCGGTGGCATCGGACGCGCCGGAGGCGAGCGTGCGGCCGTCCGGGCTGAACTTCACCGACCACACCGGTCCGGTGTGGCCGACGAGCGGCTGCCCCACCGGTTCCTGCGTGGCCGGGTCCCACAGCCGCACCATCTTGTCGTCGGCGCCGCTCGCGAGCAGCTTGCCGTCCTGGCTGAACGCCACGCTGTGAATGCCGAGCGTGTGGCCCGTCATCGGCTTGCCGACAGTCCTTCTCGTGGCGACGTCCCACAGCCGGATCGTCTGGTCGTCGCCCGTGGTGGCCAGGGTCCTGCCGTCCGGGCTGAACGCGAGCGAGCGGACCGAGGCGGTGTGCTCGCGCAGCGGCTCGCCGGACGGCTGGGGGTTCGCCGGATCGCGGACGTCCCACAGCCTCGCCGAGCGGTCCTCGTTCGCCGCGGCGAGCAACGTGCCGTCCGGGCTGAACTCCAGCAGGTACGAGGGGCCGTTGCCGGTCTCGATCGTCTTCAACGCCCTGGGGGAACTCGGGTTCGCCACGTCCCAGAGCCGGATCGTCGCGTCCTGGCCGGTGGTCGCGAGCACCTTGCCGTCCGGGGAGAACACCGCCGAGCTCAGCCAGTTCCTGTGCTCGGCGATCACCGCGAGCTCCTTGGGGCGGCTGCGGTCACGGACGTCCCACAGGCGTGCGGTGCGGTCGTAGCTGGCGGTGGCGAGCAGGGAGCCGTCCGGGCTGAACGTCGTCAGGTAGACCGCGCCGGTGTGCCCGACGAGCGGCACGGCCAGCGGGACCTGCTGGATGGCGAGCAGCTTCGCGACCACGCCCTGGTCGGCCGGGCGCATGCGGTGCGCGACCATCAGGAACTGCGCCGACAGCGACGGATCACTCGCGGTCAGCCGGTCGGCCTCGGCGACGACCTGGCGGAACTGGGCGTCGTTGCGCTGGTTCACCGCTATCACGGCCGCACCCGCCGCGATCAGTGCGAACACCGCCACCAGCGCGACCGCAGACCTGCGCAGCCAGACGTTCTTGCGGTGCTGCCGTTCGGACGTGCGCACGAACTCCTTGGCGATCGTGGTGACGTCCCGCTGCTGCCGCACTCCCTCCAGCCGTGCGCCGCGATAGAGCAGTGACGAGTCGCGGTCGTGCGCGGACCACGTCGCCGCGTCCTCCTCCAGCCGCTGCCGGGTGAGGTTGCCCGCCCGGTCCTCGTCGATCCAGCTGCGCAACCGGGGCCAGGCCTGGAGCAACGCCTCGTGCGTGATCTCGACCGAGCCCGCGTCCGCGGTGACGAGGCGGGCGTGCGTGAGGACTTCCAGCGCGCGTTCCGTGGCGGGGAGGTTCGTGCTGGCTTCGAGCAGGCTGTGACGGCTGGAGCGGCGGCGGGTGTCCTGCGTGTCGTCGCCGACCCTGACCAGGCGCAGGAGCAGCTGCTTCGCGGCGGCCCTGGCCGGTTCGTCGAGATCCGACCAGGCTCGTTCGGCGGTGGCGGCGACGGCACCCTGGATGCCGCCGGCCGCCCGGTAGCCGGCGATCGTGAGGCGCCCCGCCTGCCTGCGTTGCCACGTCACCAGCAGTGCGTGGCTGAGCAGGGGGAGCGCGCCGGCGTCGTACGCGTCCTTGCCGCGGCGGTTGTGCGTGCCCAGGTCGCGCAGCACGAGGTCGACCAGACCGGCCTCCAGCTGCAGGCCGGCGGCCTTGGCCGGGCTCGTCACGGCGTCGCGCACCTCGGCCGCGGACATCGCGCCGAGCACCATCTGCCTGCTCTGCAGGGCCTCGGCGAGCTCGGGGAAGTCGAGGCAGCGGGCGTAGAAGTCGGCCCGCACGCCGAGCACTACCGCGCTCTTCTCCGCCGCCGCGTGCAGGGCCTGCACGAAGATCCGCAACCGGTTCTCGTCGCCGCCGAGGGTGAACGCCTCCTCGAACTGGTCGACGATCACCACCCGGTCGCCGATCGCGAGCTGCACCTCGTGCGTGAGGTCGACGTGCCCGTCCGCGGCGACCGCCGACTCCAGCGCGGGGATCAGCTCCGGCACCTGGAGCCCGAACTCCTTCAGCGGATCGGTGCCCGGCGAGATGACGATGGTCTCTTTGTCCAGCCGCGGCAGCACGCCCGCTTTCATCAAACTGGACTTGCCGGCGCCGGACGCGCCCACGAGCATTGTGATGCCGTTCTCGTTCAGCCGGTCGAGAAGTGCGTTGGTCGCCATTTCCCGGCCGAAGAACCAATTCGCGTCCTGCGGCCCGAATGCGCTCAGACCCATGTACGGGCAGACGGAGTCGTCTCCCTGAGGGGGTGCGTCGGTTTCGGTGACGGGGCTCGCGAGCGCCTCTTCCCACAGAGCGCGCCACGCGTCGAGTTCGTACAGGCCGTCGATCGCGGGCTGGGGCTTGCGCTTGCGGGCCTCGCCGACGAGGACCTCGAGGACGGCGCTCAGCCCGCTGAACCTGGCGGGGACGTTGCGCCCTCGCCGCCAGTCGCTGACCCGCTGGGCGGGCACTCGCAGCGGCCTGCCCTGCTCGTCCGATCGGCGGGCGCGGGTGACCGATTCCGTGACCCTCTTCAGGGGAGGGTCGCCTGCCTCCGCGTAGAGCAGCGCGAAGCGCTCCGCGAAGACGCCACGGGGTCCCAACCGGCCTCCTCCTCGTCCGGACCGGAAAACGAGGACCGCCCGTCTGAGCTGCGGCGCACGCACCGCACAGGCAGTCAGAGACCCACCATAACGAGGTGGTCTGACAACCTCGACCCCACGTCCTTCACGAGCAGGGGAGAGCGCCATCGTGAGAGTGACCGACTGGGGCAGAGCGACCACGGCTGAGGAGCACTGGGGGTCTCCTCAGCCGTGGCCAGCGGGTCCGCTTCCCGGTGAGTGGCAGGGAGCGGTCTGCTAGGTCAGGCGGCCTGCCAGAGCGCGTCCGCCTCCGGTTGCTTCGGCTGGACCCGGTTCGGATCGGGGAGATAGGTCTCGGTCGGGAGCGTCACGTACGTGATGGCGTCCGGTTTCAACGCGGTGAGTTTGCCCGCGAGATCGGCCAGTTTCGGAATCGAGCCGATTCCGGTGTCCGTCACGACGGACTTCGTGAGGATGTCGGCGAGTTCGAGCGTTTTCGCCGGACTGGCGAGCCAGTTCTCGTTGGCCAGTTTTTCGCTCAGCGCCCGCATGAACAGCTGCTGGTTCTTGATGCGGTTCAGGTCGCTGCCGTCACCGATGCTGTAGCGGGTGCGCACAAATGCGAGTGCCTGAGTTCCGTCGAGCTTCGTGGGCCCGGCCGGCACGTGCAGCCCGCTCTTCTCGTCGTCGATCGCCTCGGGCATCGTGACGTCGATGCCGCCGAGCCGGTCCACGACGTCGCGGAACCCGTTGAAGTCGATCTGCACGAAGTGGTCGATCCGGATGCCGCTCATCTGCTCGACCGTCGCCACGGTGCACGCGCCGCCGCCGGTGGAGAAGGCGCTGTTGAACATGGCGATCGCGGCCGGCGGGCTGTCCCCGCAACGCGGCCTCGGCACCATCGTGTCGCGTGGGATGCTGATCACGCGGGCCTGGTCGCCCTTCGCGTTCAGCTGGACGACCATGGCGGTGTCGGACCGGTCGTCGTCCTTGCCGACGAGCAGGATGTTGAGGGGCCGGCCAGGCGTCGACGGAGGCCTGGGATGAGTGATCTCCTTGGCGAGATCGACGGTCTTGAGATTGCTCTCGAGCCGCCAGTAGGAGCCCCCGGCCACGACGCCCGTCGCGATGACCACGGCGGCCCCCGAGACCGCGAGCCATCGTTTCAAGTGGACGTTCATGCTTCTCACGGTCCCCGTCGTTCGTCCAGGTCCCGTCGGTGGTTCGTCATGGTTGTGTCACAGCGTGCCTCAGTTGGCCGAGGAACCGGGCGTTGTCCGCCGTGACGGCGTACTTGGCCCTCGTGCGTTCGGTGGCGACGTCACGTCCGAACGGGCTGCCCTCAGCCAGGACCCGCTGGTCGGCGACGATCTTGCCGCGCGTGTACCGGCCGGTGAGCTCGATCGCGAACCGGTCCTCGTGATAGGTCGCGAGGTCGGGGTCACACAGGATCGCCGCCGCGAGCGGGTCGTGCGGGACGAAGCCCTTCTTGCCGAGGAAGCTGCCGTAGAAGTCGGCGTAGAAGCCGAGGATCCGCCTGGGGAAGCAGTCGAGGGGCAGCGCGTCGAGCCACTCCTGCGGCGCGTGTCCCTCCATGGTGACGTCGAGCCCGACGATCGTGAGGTCCTCGAAGCCGGCGGCGAGGACGAGGTCGGCCGCTTCCGGGTCGTGCCAGAAGTTGGCCTCGGCCTGGGAGGTGATGTTGCCGGGCACGTTGAGCGCGCCACCCATGACGACGACCTTGCCGAGCAACCGCGGCAGGCGCGGCTCGATCTGCAGGGCGAGAGCGACGTTCGTGAGCGGTCCGATCGCGAGGAGGCTCAATTCCCCTGGGTTCTCCCGTGCCAAGTTCGCCAGCTGCTCGGCAGCGCTTTCTCCGGTGGGAGATGCCGTGGGCTCGTCTCCCGCGTGCCCGCCGAGGCCGTCCGGGCCGTGCACGTCCTCCGCGGTCATGAGGGGCTGCGCCAGCGGTTTCGCCGCACCCATGGCCACCGGAACGTCGAGCCCGAGCCGTTCGGTGAGCCTCAACGCGTTGGACGTGGCCTGCTGGACCGGCACGTTGCCGTGGACCGTGCCGATGGCGACTATTTCGATTTCCGGCCGCGCCCGCAGGTAGTACAAAGCGAGGGCGTCATCGATGCCGGGGTCCGCGTCGACGATGATCCGCATGCGTTCGATCATGCCAGTGGGGGAAGCCATGACGGTCCGTCTCGCAGTCACCTCCGACGCTCCAGCCGTAGCGTCGGTGCACGTCCAGACCTGGCAGGCCGCTTACCGAGGCCTGGTGCCGGATCCCGTGCTGGACGACCTCTCCGTCGAGGAGCGTTCGTCGATGTGGGAGCGGGCCATCCCGCGCGGCGGGGTCTGGGTCGGCCTCGCCGACGACGCCGTGGCCGGTTTCTGCGCCGTCGGCCCGTCCAGCGAGCCCGACGCCGCGTTCCAGCTGTACGCGCTCTACGTGCTGCCCTCGGCGTGGGGCACCCCGCTGGGGTACGAGCTGGCACGTGCGGCGCTCGGCGCGGAGCAGGACGTGGTGCTGTGGGTGTTCGACGACAACCCGCGGGCGCGGCGGTTCTACGAACGCCTCGGGTTCCGCGCCGATGGCACGGCCAAGACCGAGAGCATCGGCGGGGTCGAGCTGAAGGAGATCCGCTACCGGCTCACGGGCGTCGCAGCCTGATCTCGATCAGCACGCCTGGGCTGTCTTGTCCATACAGGACTCGGTTATGTGGGTGTACCCCGTGACATCCTTGCCTGACCAGCCCGAAGCCAGAGCAGGGGAGCCATCGTGGTGTTCCGACCTGTGTTCCGCCGCAACCTGGAGTCGCACGAGGCCTCGATAGCCCGCGAGGTGTTCGGCGACGCCCTGGACATCAGCGCACTGAGCCTCGCCGAAGGCGGCCTCCTGGGCAGCTTCGGCGTGGCCCGCACCCTCCCGCGCCTCGTCACCTTCCCCAAGGGCGTCCTGACCAGACCGCAACACCAGGCCCGTTACGAGCGCTGGCTGGTCCACGAACTGACGCACGCCTACCAGTACCAGCACGGCCGCAGCGTCCTGAGCCTCCTGCCGACCGCGATCGCCGGGTTCTTCGCGAAGGGCCTCTACGACTACGGCGGCCCGGAGGGCCTGGTCGGGAAGACCTTCGCCGACTTCAACACCGAACAGCAGGCCAACATCGTGGCCGACTACTACTACCTCAGCAGGTACGAACCGTCGCGTGACCTGTCGGCCTACGAGCCGTACATCAGTCACGTCCGCGCCGGCAGGTGACTGCTCGAAAAGATCAGGGCCCGACAGCGTTTCAGCATGTCAGACCCTGATTTCACCCGGCGAAAGGTGGTGCCCCAGGCAGGATTCGAACCTGCGACACACGGTTTAGGAAACCGATGCTCTATCCCCTGAGCTACTAGGGCTGGCGACAGCAGTCTACCGGGGTGGCGCCAGCGAGTTGACCAGCGCCCCCGGCTACCGCCGACAGGCAGGTCGCTCACGCACCGTGAGGGCTGCCCAACCGAAGCTGCGGCCGTTGGAGGGAAGTGAGGCAGGCCACCTTCTGCCGGGCACAAACGTCAGGTAGGGAGAGGGCGTGAGCAGACCCTGGCCCGACTTCCGTCCTGGCCCGCTTGGCTCCCTCAAGGCCTGGTGGCGCAGGAGGGTGCCCAAGCGCGTCGACGACATCACCTTCGTGCCGCCGGCGAGCAGTCATCAGCAGGAGTTCGAGACGCCGTTGGCCAGTGCGGTCTACGGGCTGGACTTCCACTTCAAGTTCACCGTGGTGTGGCGGCTTGATCTGGCCACCGGGTTGCGGCACAACTCGCCGCGCAGTGCGGCCATTCATCACGTTCTGCAGCGGGCCAAGGAGATCAGTTCCAAGGCGATGCTGGTGCATCACGCCGCCCTGCAGGTGCAGTTGGGGGATGAGCTCGCCACCGAACGGCAGGTGCCCGGGACGCATGTCTGGGCGCGGGCCGAGCAGGTGAAGATCACGGTCGGGGACGAGGACCTGGAGATGGCCCGGAAGCACATCGAGCTGTTGCGGAACTCCACGTTCAAGCTGGCCGAGCGGGATGTCGAGCGGGCCGAGATCCGGTACCTGCGTGACGAGGTGCTGACGGACGTCGGTACGGCGACGATCTGGTGGTTGCAGCGCAACGGGTATCAGGTCGAGGAGGCGGTCAAGCTGGCTGATCACCTCGCCGAACTCGTGAAGCTCGCGCAGCGGGAGCCGGCTGCGAACTGGGCGGAGTCGTTGGTCAGCAGTGTGGAGCGGGCGATGCCTGAGCTCGAGGACGCTCATCGGCGGGACTTGAGGCTGCACCTGGTCAAGGCCCTCAGTGTCTACGGTGGGGCTCGGGTGGCTGCGGAGTTCGCTGACCAGGTCGGGTTGCCCGCGGGGGAACTACGCAACAACGGGCACGTCTAGGGTGACTGGGGTGTTGACCCAACTTCGCAGTGCCGCTGTTGTTGCCGGGTTGCAGGCTCTTGCCCGGCTCACGCCCTATGCCGAGGCTGAGCTCATCGGACTTCGCAAGGTCGTCAAGCCTGGGGACGTCTGCGTCGACGTGGGGGCCGCGCTGGGGCTCTACACGGTGACCTTGTCGAGACTGGTTGGTCCACAAGGGACTGTGCACAGCGTCGAGCCGCTGGTGTTCGCGCACCCTGCGCTTTCGTACGTGTTGCGGCCGCGTGAAGGGGCCAACATCAAGAGGCACTCGGTTGCGCTCGGTGCTCAGAAGCAGGGGCGTGAGGTCATGTCCGTGCCGGTGCGGCACGGGAGTCCGGTCACCGGGCGGTCGTTCCTCACGGTGGGGGCCAACGGGCTCGGGTCCAACGAGGAGTTCGACCAGCACCTGGACGTGCTGGTCAAGACGGACACGCTCGACCACTTCGTCGAGGAGCAGGGGATCACCCGGCTCGACTTCGTGAAGGCCGATGTCGAGGGGGCCGAACTCAGGGTTCTCGAAGGGGCGACGGAGACCATCGAGCGGCTCAAGCCGGCTTTCCTGCTCGAGATCGAGGAACGGCACGTCGAGCGGTTCGGGTATCACGCGAAGGACGTCGCCGACTTCCTCGCCGAGCGCGGGTACCGGATGAGCACGTGGCACGGCGGTGAGTGGGTGCCGACCGGCACCATCGGGGACGAGGTCAGGAACTACCTGTTCAGGGCCTGACATAAGTAGAGGACGCCGACCCCTGGGGGTGGATCGGCGTCCTCATCTCGAAGGTCTACGAAACGTAGACCTCAAGCTCGTACAGGGAGTACCCGTACTGATTGGCCCGTTGGGTGCCCGTCAGACGTAGGTGCCTCGCGTCCTGTGGTGTGAACGCTACGACATCATCGCCGCCATCGCCACTACTTGTGGAGAAAACGTTCCGCCAGTTCGTGCCGTCATTGGAAATCTCGATGCGGTATCCCCTGGCGAAGGCTGATTCCCATCGCAACACCGTGCGACCGATTCGTTGCACTGAGCCAAGGTCCACCTGGATCCACTGGTTGTCGCTCCAGTCGCTGGCCCAGCGGGACGTCGGGTTTCCGTCCACCGCGTTCGACGGCGGGAGGGTGTTCCAGCCCTTCTCGTGCGACGACGCGGTGGCGGTGCGGCCGGCCGCCAGGTTGGTGATGGTCTGGCCCCGGCGGGACGGGAACTGCACGACCTGCTGGTACGTCGGGCGGTTCTGCCAGTGGATCTTGTCCTGGGTGATGCCGCCCATGGCGCGGTGGATGATCGTGTCCGCGCACCACTGGTCGCCTGCGGCGCAGTCCGCGTCGCCCGGGTAGACGGCGTTCGCCGGCTTCGCCACGGCCGCCTGCAAGGACGAGACGAGCGCCGTGCGGCAGCCGGAGAGAGTGCCGCCACCGCAGTAAGCCTGCGGGAACGCGCCCTGGACCGGGTCGCCGAGGACCTTGCGCAGGTCCTTGTCCACGTAGCCCCACCAGCCGTACTGGAACGACGAACCCTTGTGCGGCGCGGCGCCGTGCGCGTCGGACGGGGCCTCGTCCACCTGCTGGGCGGCGACCAGGGCGTTGTACAGCCCGTCACCCAGCGACGGTTTGAACTGCGACTCGACGAGCAGGGGCCACCAGGCATCGAGAATCCGGATGGCTTCGGCGTAGGCGTAGGCCTTGCTGCCCTTCGCGGTCTCCTTGCGCAACGAGCCGGAGCGCTGCCAGTCCTTCAGCTTCTGCACGACCGGAGCCAGGGAGGCGTCGACCGGAGCGGACTCCAGCACCCGCAGCAGCTCGGGCAGCACCTGCTCGGCACGCAGGTCGGCCACCGCCGCCTCGGCCATCACGCGTGTCAGGGACGCACGCGTGACCTTCTGGCCGGAAGCGATCAGGGCACGCGCTCGAACGTCGAGCAGGTCGCCGCGGTGCACGGCGCTGTGACCGAACCCGCCGAACGTGAAGTCCTTGGCCTGCTTGTTGTTCCAGGACACGTAGTAGTCCTGGTTGATCGAGTTCGGGTGCGCGGCGAACGGCATGTAGGCAGCAACGTTCTCGTCGCCGTTCCAGTCCACCCACTCGTACTCGGCCCGGCCCCACGTCGGTAGGTTCGGGTCCACAGTGGATCGGCGGACCGGGTTCAGGCCCGAGTTGAAGTACGCGGAGTCGCGGGAGTCGACGTAGAACCAGTTGAACGCGTAGCCGATCTTGTTGGCCGCGCGCTGGAAGTCGGTGGCCGAACGGATCGCGGACGGGTCGTTGAGCTCCTGGAAGCCGATTATCGAGTCGACCTCGTGCATGTAGGTCGAACGCAACGTCGTGTACGCCACGACCTTGCCGCCGACGGTCGCCCTGCTCGTGACCAGGCCGTACTTGGTCCGGTACATCACCAGCGTGTACGAACCGGCGGGTGTGCCGTCCGCGACCGTGGGCTTCCAGGCGTTCTTGCGCTCCAGCCGTTCCATCGGCAGGCAAGAGCCGTGGAACAGGTAGTGCGAAGAGGTCTTGGTAGGAGCGGAGCCGTCCGGGTTGCACAGCTCGACGGCGTAGGTGTCGACGATGTCCTGACCCGACGAGGTGGCGCTCCACGAGTAGTCGACACCCCGGCCGAGCTGCACGTACATCGAGACGCCCGCGAACGAGACGCCGCGCGAACGGATGCCGGGCCCGTTGAGCTCCTGCAGCAGGAGCAACTGCGGCGCGAAGTAACCGGTCTGCGGTCCCCACACGGCGATCGGGTTGCCGCTGTCCGTGTGCGCACCCGACACCGCGAGGGCGTTCGACATGCCGTGCTTCTTGTTCAGCAGGTCGGCGGGCAGCACGCCGTCGGCGAAGATGCCGCGGGCCTTCGCCACGTCCTCGGCAGCGGGAACGGCGACGGAAGTGCCCGTGCCGCCCACCTCGTCGTAGACCATGCGCTCCGGCGTGACGCTGCCACCGTCGGGAAGTGCCACGCCCTGGGGCGAAGCGGGCGAGGCGGAGTACGGGAACGACTGTCCGTCGTGGAGGGTCAGCACGGCCTCGGGGTCGTTCTGCGCCCGGAACGCCTTCCACACCTGCTCACCGGTGGCAGCGCCGTACTTGTTCTGCGCGGCCAGCTTCACCAGCGCCGACTGGACCTCGCCGCCACCGCCGGCGCCGAACAGGCCACCGACCACGGACGCGATCGCCACCATGTCGGTCGTCTTGAACGGCTGGATGTCGTTCCAGTTGGTGATCGAGTCGGCGTGCCCGGTCAGCACGTACTCACCGGGGAAGTTCCGCGCGGAAACAGCCTGTGTGATGTACGCGTTGATGCCCGCGGTGTAGTCGGTGACGTCGGCCAGCGCCTGCCGCCCGCGCTCACCGCCGTTCGCCGTCGCGCTGTCGATCTGCTTCTGCAGGTCCGCCTCGGTGTACGGGATCTGGTTGAAGAAGCTCTGCTCCAGCACCCGGTTGCCCGGCGCGCCACCGGCGAAGCCGGTCAGCTGGCCGCGCCCGAGGTGGCGGAAGACGTCCATCAGCCACAGGCGGTCCTGCGCGGCCGCGAAGCCGGCGCCGAACATCGTGCCGGACCGCGTGGTCCCGGTGATGTGCGGCATGCCGATCTTCTTGTCGCGCACGATCGTGACGTCGGACCGCGGCTTGATGGTGCTCTCGACCTGGTCGGACGGCACGCCGAACGACGCGTCGTTGAAGAAGTCCGTCAGTTGCGAGTTCGTCAGTCCGCCGTAGCCGTTGACCAGGGCGTCGTACTTGCCGAGCTGGTCGGCCGAATGCGCCGGCCTGGTGCCGAACGCCTTGTGCGCGAGGATCTCCGCCAGCGTCGCGTTGCCGTTGTTGCCGGGCGGCAGGATGTCGCTGCACTGCCCGAGGCAGTAGTCGTCGGCGGCGAACGCGGCCGCGCGCGGGGTTTCTTCGGCGGTGGCCGACGGAACGATCAGAAGCGAGGCGGTGACGGCGGCGGTGGCCAGCAGGGTCGTCACCGGATTGGCTCTCCGCATCGCGCGAAGCTCCTCTCCGTGCAGGGCAGGGCTGTTGTGACGCACGTTACTTTCCGGTACGGCTATTGCGAAAGAGCTTCGCGTTTTCGAGATCAGAGCGAGATGGCCTGTATCGATCCCGAAACCCATTGACAAGCCATATGGGCAGAAACGAGACCAACCGAGACATCTGAATCGGATTACCGAGGCCGTATCCGTGTTTCTGGTACCGCATTCCACTCAGTGGGATATCGATGTTTCGTCACTCAGTGTTCCGGTGGCCCCTCTTAGTGCCTGGTGGCCTGCCTACGCAGCGAAGTCAGAGCTCAATTCCGGTAACTGTGAACGCCGTCGGCGATCTCGAAAATCCGTAACCACATGATGAGATAACTGAGAATTAACGTGACCTTCGGCGTGCGTACGCCAAGATCACGAACATGAGGGAGCACGGAACGCCAATGCGGGAGGCGTCGTGATCAAGGTTTTGCTGGCCGACGACGAGGACCTCGTCCGCTCCGGCCTTCGCATGATCCTGAGCAGCGTCGGAGACATCGAAGTTGTTGCTGAGGCCGATGACGGACATCTGGTAGCCGACCTGGCGCGCCAGCATCGTCCGCACGTTGTTCTGCTCGACATCCGGATGCGCACCTCGGACGGACTCGTGGCCCTGCGGCGGCTGCGGACCCTGCCGGACCCACCTAGGGTCTGCATCCTCACCACGTTCGACGTCGACGAATACGTTTCGGAAGCACTGCGTCTCGGCGCGGCCGGCTTCCTCCTCAAGGACACCGAACCGGAACAGCTCGTCAAAGCCGTGCGTGATCTTGCGCGCGGAGGCGCTGTTCTCGACCCCGGTGTGGCGGCGAGAGTTCTCGCGGCCGTCGCCGACGGCGAACGAATGGCGGAGCCGGCACGCAGGCTTCTCCAGAGCCTGTCCGAACGCGAGCGCGAAGTGCTCGTGCTGATCGGCCAGGGCATGTCCAACGCGGAGATCGGCGGCACCCTGCACCTGTCGGAGGCGACGGTGAAGGGCTACGTCTCGTCCGTGCTCGGCAAGATCGGCGCGGTCAACCGCGTGCAGGCCGCACTGGTGGCCTACCGCGGCGGCCTGATCGCCTAGACGCCGAGAACCCCTGAATCGCCGGGAACCACTAGTTCCCGGACACGATCTCGGGCACCTCGTCCACCGAGGGCTCGACCTCGACCCTGTTGCGGCCGTGCCGCTTGGCGCGGTAGAGCGCCATGTCGGCGGCCGCGAACAGCTGGTCCAGTTTGGCCGGTCCCGCCGCGACACCGATGCTGACCGTCGGGCGGCGGACCGCGCCGAGCACCATCGTCCAGTCGTGCCCGTCGACGGCCGCGCGGATCCGCTCGGCCACGTTGGGGCCGACGTCCATGTTCGGCCCGGTGTCCCCGAGCAGCACCACGAACTCGTCACCGGCCCAGCGCGCCACCAGGTCGTCCGAACGGCACTCGCGCCGCAGCAGCGCCGCGATCTCGCGCAGCGCCGCGTCGCCCGTCGCGTGCCCGGCGTCGTCGTTGACGCTCTTGAACCAGTCCACGTCGACCAGCACCAGCCACGGCACCCGCCCGCGCGCCGCCGTCGACTCCAGCAACGCGGCGGCCGCCCGTTCCAGCCCGAGCCGGTTCGCCAGGCCCGTCAACGGATCGCGCGCCGCGGCCTCCTGCGCCGCCACCGCGAGCCGTTGTGCCTGAACGGCCACCCGGCGCTGCTCCAGCGCCTGGCCCAGGCCCTCCTGCAACGTCTCCGTGGCCGTGCGGGAAGCCGCCACCGACCGCCGCAACGCCTCGGCCTCGCCCACCGAGTCACCCAGGGCGTGGCAGATGTCCGCCAGCTCCGTGGAGAACCGCAGCAGCAGTGACGTGTCGTTGATGCGTTCGGCGTTCGCCACCGCACGCGCCGCGTGTGTGCGCGCCTCGTCGAAATCGCCCTGTTCGCGACGCACGACGGCGAGAACCCAGTTACCGACCGAGATCCCCCACAGGTCGGTCGCGTCGACCGCGAGCCGCAGGGTCTCCTCGGCGATCTCCTCGGCCTTCTCCAACTGCCCGACGCCCGCGAGGGACCGTCCGAACGCGCCCATGAGAGCGCGCCGGTGCACCTCGTCCTTGACGATGCCGAGGCCCTCGTCGAGGTACGCCAGGGCTTCCTCGAAGATCGCCGGCGCCGCCGCGGGAGGCCCGGAGCAGGCGCGGAAGTTCAGCGAACCACCGAGGCGCTGCAGGCAGTGCGCCAGCGTGTCGGTGTTGCCCGCCCGCCGCGCGACCTGAACGGACAGTCGCAGCATGTCGAGCGCCGCACGCCGGTTGCCGATGCCCTCCATCAGATAGCCGAGCGAGCCCATCGTCTGGGCCACGGCGGGGCTGTCCGAGCGGTCGGCGTCGAGATCGGTCCACCCCTCGGCGGCCAGTTCCAGCGCGAGGGGGATGCGGCCGAGGCGCCAGGCCATCACCGCCCGGTTGACCAGCACCGCCGATCGGACCCAGCGGTCGGCGCCGGGGGACACCTTGGTGACGACCTCGTCGAAAAGACTGTTCGCCTCCGGCAAGCGGCCAGCGTTGAGCAACGCGCGGACCTCTCGGTCCAACCGCGGAATCTGGCCCGCTACCAGCGGATCGCGTTGCTCCACTCGTTCATCGACTCCGTTCCGACTGGCCGAGCGGCCCGCACAGGCTACCGGGTCTGTCGCGCCCCGTACCGATCGTGGTGCAGGACGTCATCGAGGGGTAGTCGGTTGCGCCAACCGTGACGTTCCAGATCGGGCGTCTCGGGCAGTGATCGAACCGGACCGACGCACAGCCACGCAACCGGACGGACCCTTGTGGGGATGTCCAGCAGACGGCGCAACACATCTTCCCGGTAGAAGCTCACCCAGCCCACACCGAGTCCCTCTTCCGTCGCGGCCAGCCACAGGTTCTGGATGGCGAGACACACGGAGTACAGGCCGGCGTCGGCGATCGCGTGCCTGCCGAGCACCGCCGGCGAGCCCCTGTCCGGGTCGTAGGTGACCACGATGCCGAGGGTCGACTCCATGACTCCCTCGACCTTGATGCGGGCGAACGTCTCCGCCCGTTCCTGATCAAGCTCGGCTGCGAAGACACTGCGCTCGGCCTGGACGTGATCCCGGAAGGCGCGCCGGGTGGATTCGTCGCGTACGAGCACGAAGTCCCACGGCTGGGACAGTCCGACGCTGGGGGCGGCGTGTGCGGCGGTCAGCACCCGGCGCAGCACGTCGTCCGGGATCTCTTCACCGGAGAACTCGGCGCGGGTGTCCCTGCGGCGGTGGACCACGTCGTACAGGTTCATTCATGCGATCGTGCCTCACTCGAAAGCACCAACTTCACGCTGGAGAGGTGGCGCTGATCTCACCTGAGGCGCTAGACCGATCGGATGCGAAGAATGAGAGGCGGGTACGGCTCGGCGCTCGGATTCGGCTGCGGAGTCGGCGTGACCACGTTCACCGGCGCCTGGCCGCTGGTCGCCCTGTTCCTGCTCGCCGCCGTCGTGGTGATCGTCTCGCTGCGGACCACCATCGTCGGCGCCGGCCTGGCCGCGCTGCAGTGCTGGGGCCTCTACGCGACCTTCTTGGTGGGTGTTCGTGGCGATCTGACGGTCGACGAACACACGACCTGGGTGCTCGCGTTGCTGGTGCAGCTCGCCGCGCTGGCCTTCCTGGCCAGCGCGGCGGTGCGGGTCATCGCGCTTGTGACGGGTACGGCAGCAGGGCCATCTCCCGTGCGTTCCTGATCGCCGTGGCGACCTGACGCTGCTGCTGCGGCGTCAGGCCGGTCACCCGGCGGGACCGGATCTTGCCCCGGTCCGAGAGGAACTTGCGCAGCAGCGTGACGTCCTTCCAGTCGACGACGGTCACGCCCTCCTTCGCGAGCAGGTTCTGCCTGCGCTTGAGCGGCCTCTTCTCGCGCATCACCAGCTCGCCTTCGAGACGCCGGGCAGCTCACCGCGGTGGGCCATCTCCCTCAGCCGGACGCGGGACAGACCGAACTTCCGGTTGTAGGCGCGCGGCCGTCCGTCCACGACGTCGCGGTTGCGCAGCCGGGTCGGCGACGCGTCGCGCGGCAGCTTCTGCAGGCCCTGCAACGCTTCCGCGCGCGTCTCCGGGTGCCGCAGCATCTCCTTGAGCTCGGCCCGCCGTTCCGCGTAGCGCGCCACGACCTCGCGCCTGCGCAGGTCCGCGGCGATCTTCGACTTCTTCGCCACGTCCTCAGCGCTCCTCTTTGAATTCGACGTGCCGGCGCGCCACCGGGTCGTACTTGCGCAGCACCATCCGGTCCGGGTCGTTGCGGCGGTTCTTGCGGGTCACGTAGGTGTAGCCCGTCCCGGCGGTCGACCTCATCTTGATGATCGGCCGCACATCGGTGCTCTTGGCCATCAGACCTTCACCCCCTGCGCGCGGAGCCGGGCCACGGCGGCCTCGATGCCCATCTTGTCGACGGTCTTGATGCCCTTTGTGGACAGCGTCAGCGTCACAAACCTGTTCAGCGACGGCACGAAGTACCGCTTGCGCTGGACGTTCGGGTTCCACCGGCGCCGCGTCTTGCGTTGCGAGTGCGAGACGCGGTTGCCGAAGCCCGGCTCACGGCCGGTCAGCTGGCAGCGCACGAGTACCTCCAGGAAGATGGACACAGATTGAAACGACTTTCGTTTTCATCTACGGTACCTCACATGGAAACCGTTGTCGTTATGGTGGCGGGGCTGGTCGACCACGACGTCGCCGTGCGGGTGTGGCGCGACCGGCCCGGTTCGGTGCTCGTGCGTCACGTAGCTGCGGAAACGTGCGTGCGCCGCTGGGTCGACGGCATTGCGACCGACATCGACCTGCTGCACGGCTGCGTGTCCTGCACCGTGCGGGAGGACCTGCGCGAGCTGCTCGACGGCCTGAAGGGCCACACGGTCGTGCTGCACCTGGACCCGCTGCTGGAACCGGACGCGGTGCGCCGCAAGCTCGGCATCGACGTCGAGTGCGTGATCACCGTGCTCGACGCGGCGACCTGGCTGGACGACGCCCTGGGCGACGCCTCGATGGTCAGCGACCAGCGGACAGTGGCGCAGGTCGTCGTCGCGCAGGCCGAGGCCGCGGACGTGCTGGTGCTGCAAGGAGACGCGGACGAACGCACGCTCGCCGTGCTCGACCGGCTCGCTCCTGGCGCGCACCGCTGCACGCCCGAGACGGTGGTCGTGCGCAAGAGCACCCGGCCACGACTGATGCCTCTCACGCCCGAATGTGGTGTCTCGACAGCGGTTTTCACGGCGGACCGGCCGTTCCACCCGGCACGGCTGAACGACGCGCTCGACTCGTTGCTGGACGGAACGGTCGTGCGCTCGCGCGGCCGGCTCTGGGCGGCGGACGAGCCGGACGTCGCGCTGCGCCTGGAATCCGCGGGTTGCGGCCTGCACGTCGGCGAGGGCGGGCCGCGCGGGGGCAAGACCACCCAGATCGTGGCGATCACCCTGGGCGAACCGGACTCCATCACCGCGGCGTTCGCCGAAGCACTGCTCACCGACGACGAACTGTCCTTCGTGGACTCGATCCGAAAGCTGGCCATATGAAGCCCGGAATCCACCCCGACTACCACCCGGTCGTCTTCCAGGACGCGTCCACCGGCAAGACGTTCCTGACCCGCTCGACCGCGAAGTCGTCCAGGACGATCGAGTGGGAGGACGGCAACTCCTACCCGTTGCTCGTCGTCGACATCACCGCCGACTCGCACCCGTTCTGGACGGGGACGCAGCGGCTCGTGGACACCGCCGGCCGGGTCGAGAAGTTCAACCGCCGCTACGGAAAGCGAGAGCGCTGATGGCCGTTCCCAAGCGCAAGACGTCCCGGTCCAACACCCGTCACCGCCGCTCGCAGTGGAAGGCCACCGCGCCGGATCTGGTGCGCGTGCGGACGCTGGACGGCAAGGAGCTGCTCGTGCCTCGCAGGCTGGTCGCGGCCTACAAGCGCGGGCTGATTTAAACGGGGTGCTGGACCGTTCCGTCCGGTGAGTCGCGCCACTGGTCGAAAGGGCGGTCCAGCCTCCACCCCGTGCCGTCGTGGTCGAGCACGCGGTTCTCGCAGGTGTCCGGATTGGACAGTGACTCGAACAGCTCGATGCTCCAGTCGAAGAGCCTGCGGCACAGCAACCTGATCGTCAGGCCGTGCGACACGACCAGCACCGTCTTGGGATGCTCCTCGTCCTTGTGCATCCGGACTTCCAGGCCGTCGAGGAACGCCGCCACCCGGTCGTCCACGTCCGCGCCGGACTCGCCGTTGGGCAGCCGGAAGAAGAAGTGGCCGAACGCGTGCCGCTGGTGCTTGAGCACCTCCTGCTGCACCGGGTCCTGGAGGTTGCCCCAGTCCTGCTCGCGCACCCGCGGCTCGGTGACGATCCGCTCCGCGGAGATCCCGAGCAGGTCGAACGTCCGCTTCGTCCTCGTGTACGGGGAGACGTAGGCCGCGACCGGGTTGTCACCGATCAGGGCCCTGATCGCCGGACCGGCCGCGCGCGCCTGGTCCTCGCCGGTCTCGGTGAGCGGGAGGGCGTGGTCGGGGATGCGGCAGTAGGCGAGCTCGTCGACGTTGCCGAGGCTCTGTCCGTGGCGCAGCAGGATGATCCGCACCCCACCATCGTGCCTCAGCTCCGCGGGTGGCCCGGGCGTTACAGTGCTCGGCGAGTCGAGGAGGATGGTGTCACATGATCAAGTACATCGCGCTGTACAAGAAGCCCGCCGACCCCGAGGGCTTCGACCAGAAGTACTTCGAGTCGCACCTGCCGATCGTGAACTCGGTTCCCGGCCTGGTCCGTGCCGAGGTGGCCAAGGTGCAGCAGGTGTTCCTGGCCGGCTTCCTCGGGGAGAACGAGCCGCACCTGATCGCGGAGATGTACTTCGAGTCCCACGAGTCGTTCAAGGCCGTCCTGCAGTCGCCGGAGTGGGCCACCTCGGGCGCCAACCTCGCCGAGATCGGCGGTATGGAGCTCGTCGCCATGTTCAGCGCCGAGGTGGTTTCGTGAAGGCCGTCGTCATCGGTGGCGGCACGATGGGGGCGGGCATCGCGCACCTCCTGCTCGCGAACGGCCACGAGGTCACGCTGTCGGAGGCCGACGCCGAACGCGCCGAGCAGGGCAGGCAGGCGGTCAGGCGCTCGCTCGGCAAGGCGCAGGAGAAGGGCAAGCTCGCCGACGCGGAGGCGGTGTTCGCGAACCTGAGCACGGGGGAGCTGCCCGCGGACGCGGAACTGGTCGTCGAGGCCGTGCCGGAGAACGTGCCGCTGAAGCAGAAGGTCCTGGGGTTCGCGGCCGGGAAGTGCCCGAACGCGGTCCTCGCCTCCAACACGTCGTCGCTGTCGATCTCGGAGATCGCCGCCGGCCTGCCCGGCGAACGCGTGCTGGGCATGCACTTCTTCAACCCGGTCCCGGTGCAGCAACTCGTCGAGCTCGTCCACCACGAGGGCGTCGACCCCGCGAACGTGGCCAAGGCGCGGACCTGGGCCGAGCAGATGGGCAAGACCGTCATCGAGGTGCGCGACTCGCCGGGGTTCGCCACCTCGCGACTCGGCGTCGCCGTGGGCGTGGAAGCCATCCGCATGCTGGAGGAGGGCGTCGCCTCCGCCGCGGACATCGACACCGGCATGAAGCTCGGCTACCGCTGGCCGATGGGCCCTCTGGAGCTCACCGACCTGGTCGGACTGGACGTGCGGCTGGCGATCGCCGAGCACCTCGCGGCCGAGCTCGGGCCGCGGTTCGATCCGCCGCAGCTGCTGCGGGACAAGGTCGCTCGCGGTGAGCTGGGAAAGAAGACGGGTCAAGGCTTCTTTTCCTGGTAGATAGGTGTTCGTGCACATCCGTGAGTTCACCGAGGACGACCGCGACGCCGTGTTCCGGCTCCGCAGGGTCGCGTTCAACGGGACCAAGCCGTCGGGACCGCTGCTCAGGCCGGGTTCGCACGGTCTGCTCACCGAGATCGACGGACGGGTCGCGGGTGTGCTCGGCATCGGCTCCTACGCGCAGTTCTACGGCGGCGCCGCGGTCCCCATGGGCGGGATCGGCGGCGTCGCCGTCGACGGGGCCTATCGCGGCCGTGGGATCGCGAACGCGCTGCTCGACGCCGCGCTGACCACGATGCGGGAGCACGGCCAGCCGCTCTCGGTGCTCTACGCGACCGTGCCGACCCTGTACCGGCGCCGCGGCTGGGAACGTGCCGGGGTCTTCGAGTGGGTCGAGCTGCCGATGGACAGGCTGCTCACCATTCCGAAGCCCGCCGAGCTGATTCCCTCCCGCCCGGCGGAGAAGAGCGACCTCCCCGCGCTGCACGAGTGCTACCTGGAGGTGGCGCGGACGATCGACGGCATGGCCGACCGCAGGCCGCCGCGCGTCGACCTCGGCAAGGTCCTGGAGATGGACCTGGTGACCGTGCTGCCCGGCCCGAACGGCCTGCGCGGCTACCTGACGGCCACTCGCGAGCCCGGCGGCGACATGGGCCGGCTCAAGGTCCACGACCTCATCGGCGTCGACGTCGACGCCCAGCTCACCCTCCTGGCCTCCCTCGCGTCCTGGGCCGGCACGCTCGAGGCGATCGACCTGCGGATCACCGACCCGGCGACGCTGAACTTCCTGGGCGGCACGCCGTTGCGCCACTCGGTGTGGACCTCGACCTGGATGCAGCGCGTCGTCGACCTGCCCGCCGCCGTGGCCGCCCGGGGCTGGCCGCGCCTCGCGAACGCCGCCGTGGACCTGGAGGTCGTCGACGACCACGCGCCGTGGCACGCGGGCCTCCAGCGCGTCGTCGTGGAGGACGGCTCGGTGCGCGTCGAACCCGGCGGCACCGGCGCGGTGCGGATGCACGCGCGGGCGCTCGGACCGTGGTTCTCCGGCGCGCAGAACACGCATGCGTTGCGGCGCGGGGGTTTGCTCGAAGGCGACCCGGCGGACGCGGTGGTGCTCGACCAGCTCACCGGCGCGTCGGGCATCCCCCGGCTCGCGGACTTCTTCTGACGACCGGCCGTTCGCAACGGGACTCTCACGTGTCCTTCGGTCACAATGGGCGCGTGGCGGGGGACCAGGACGAGGTCAGGCATGCCTACGGCGACAACATGGGTTGGCGCCTGAAGGGCTACGCGAAGCACCGCAGCGGCTCACCGGTCAGCGAGCGGGAGATCTCGCGGGCCCAGTTCCTGACGATCAGACCGTTCTTCGACGCCGAGGACAACCCGTGGCTGGTGGACCTGAACGAGGTGCTCCCCGCGATCCGGCCGTGCGTCGAGCACGTGCTCGGCCCGCTGGACCCCGACCAGGACTACTACGTCACCGGCTACCCGCTGGACTGGGACAAGGACCCGGTGCAGGTCGCGCGGGACCTCCTCGACGTCAAGTACCCGCTCGCGAGGGCGGCGTTCCTCGGCGGCAGCGTGGCGGCGGGCAACTACACGGCGAACTCCGACCTGGACATCGTCGTGATCGTCGACGACCTGCCCGGCGCGTTCCGCGAGACGCTGCGGTACCGCGGCTGGCCGGTCGAGCTGTTCTGTCACACGATCGAGTCGTTCCAGGACTTCGTGGCCCGTGACACCGAGGGCCGGCGCCCTCCGTTGCTGAACATGTGCGCCGAGGGGTTCCTCATGCTCGACGCCGACGGCACTGGTCAGCGCATGAGGTCCGAGGCACGTGTCCTGCTCGACGCGGGCCCTCCTCCCGCGACGGTCACCGAACTGGAAGACCGTCGCTACGGCACCACGGACCTGCTCGAGGACCTGATCGGCGCACGGGACGAGGACGAGCGTCTGTTCGTCGCGGCCCGGCTGCTGAGCTGCGCGGGAGAGCTCGCGCTGGTCATGCAGAACCGGTGGCTCGGGCACGGCAAGTGGCTGCTGCGCCGGCTGCGTGACGCCAAGGAGGACGAGCTCGTGGACTCCTACCGGGCGTTGGTGCGGGGCGAGGGCGCCGAGCGGTTCATCGCCGTCGTGGAGGCCGTCCTGGCGTCCGCGGGAGGGCGGCTGGACGCCGGTTACCGCCGCGCGGCGCCGCCCCGATGACCGGCACTACCCTCTCCGTTCGTGCTGCTCATCGTCCTGGAGCTGATCGGTCTCGCGGTGTTCGCCGCCTCCGGAGCGGTGGCCGCGGTCCGTGCTCGCCTCGACGTGTTCGGCGTGATCATCCTGGCGCTCACCACGGCGCTGGGCGGCGGCATCATCCGTGACGTCCTGCTCGGCGTGCACCCGCCGACGAGCCTGCGCAACTGGCCGTACCTGCTGGTCGCGGGCGGTACGGGCCTGATCGTCTTCTGGTTCCACCCGCACGTCGCCAAGCTCCGCCGCAGCGTGCTGCTGCTCGACGCCGTGGGCCTCGGCCTGTTCGTCACGTCCGGCACGTCGACGGCGTTGGCTCTCGGCGCGACCCCCTACGCGGCGTGCCTCATCGGCATGACGACGGGCATCGGCGGTGGCGCGGTCCGTGACGTGCTGCTCCGTGAGATCCCTTTGGTCCTCAAGAGAGAGATCTACGCCGTGGCAGCGCTGTGTGGCGCGGTCGTCGTGGCACTGGGCGAATGGGCGGGGCTGCCGAAAGGCCTGGTCTCGCTGACCGGTGCGTCACTGATCATCACCATCAGGCTGATCGCGCTCTGGCGGAAGTGGAATGCTCCCGTCGCCAGGGGCTTGGAAGGCTAACGCCGAACTCACACCTGCAGTTAGGGCCCTTCTCAGGCACTTCTCAGATCCCTCGGCAAGACTGCCCCCATGCGCATCCTCGTTGTCGATGACGATCGGGCGGTCCGGGAGTCACTCCGCCGCTCGCTGCAGTTCAACGGCTACCAGGTCGAGACTGCCGGAGACGGCATGCAGGCCCTGGAGTCGGTGACCGCCGCCAGGCCGGACGCGATGGTGCTCGACGTGATGATGCCCCGCCTCGACGGCCTCGAGGTGTGCCGCAGGCTGCGCAGCACCGGTGACGACCTGCCGATCCTCGTGCTGACCGCACGCGACGCCGTGAGCGACCGGGTGTCCGGTCTGGACGCCGGCGCCGACGACTACCTGCCCAAGCCGTTCGCGCTGGAGGAGTTGCTGGCCCGGTTGCGCGCGCTGCTGCGCCGGGCCGCCCACGACGACGACGCGGCGAAGCAGTCCGCCGCCGTGCTGAAGTTCGCCGACCTGGAGCTGGACCCGTCCACCAGGGACGTCCGCCGCGGCGAGCGTCCGATCAGCCTCACCCGCACCGAGTTCGCGCTGCTCGAGCTCCTGCTGGCGCACCCGCGCCAGGTGCTCACCCGCAGCCGCATCCTGGAGGACGTGTGGGGGTACGACTTCCCGACATCGGGCAACGCTCTCGAGGTCTACGTGGGGTACCTGCGCCGCAAGACGGAGCTGGAGGGCGAGCCGAGGCTGATCCACACGGTGCGCGGGGTGGGCTACGTCCTGCGGGAGACCCCTCCGTGATCGTGGAACCACAGGGACGCCTGCAACGGGCGTCGTTGCGGGCACGCGTCACCTGGCTCGCGGCGTTCTGCGTGGCCGGAGCCGTCGCGTTGGTGTCTCTCGGCGCGTACATGGTCGTCCGCAAGAGCACGTACGACGCCCTCGACGACGGCCTGCGCCAGCGGGCCGCCACGGTGGCGAACGGCACGAAGGTCACCACGCCGGACGAGGTCGCGAACTACCCGGCGGCGTTCCTCGCGGCGGGCGACGTGAAGATGGGCGTGCTGCTGGCGGACCCCGGGAAGATCATCTTCCCGAAGGACTCCACCCCGCCGCCCAGCGTCCAGGAGGCCTGGGACGTCGCGGACGGCGACCGGCCCGAGGTCATCTGGACCGACCACAAGACCGAGACGCGGGTCATCGCCGTCGCGTACCAGCCCGGCCAGGCGATCATCATCGCCCAGTCGATGGTGCCGCAGCGGACGACGCTCGCGAAGCTCAGCGTGGTCCTGCTGCTCATAGGCGGCGCCGGCGTGCTGCTCGCGGCCATCGCGGGCACGGCCGTCGCACGCACGAGTCTGCGGCCCGTGCAGCGGCTCACCGAAGCCACCGAACGCGTCACGAACACGGGCGACCTGACCCCGATCCCGGTCGCGGGCGACGACGAGCTGGCGCGGCTGACGCACAGCTTCAACGCGATGCTCGGCGCCGTCGCGGAGTCGCAGGAACGGCAACGCCGCCTGGTCGCCGACGCGGGCCACGAGCTGCGCACGCCGCTGACGTCCATGCGCACCAACCTGGAACTGCTGCTCGCCTCGGAACGCCCGGACGCCCCGACGTTGTCGCAGGAGGACAAGACGGAGATCCAGGCGGACGTGCGCGCCCAGATCGACGAGCTGACCACGCTCATCGGCGACCTGGTCGAACTGGCCCGCGAGGACGCGCCGCAGGTCATCCACGAACCGGTCGACCTGCACGAGGTGGTGGAACGGGCGCTGGACCGCGCGCGCCGCCGCGCCTCGAACGTCACGTTCGACGTGCAGCTCCAACCATGGACACTTCTGGGTGATTCCAGTGCGCTGGAACGGGCGGTGCTCAACCTCCTCGACAACGCGGTGAAGTTCAGTCCCGCGGGCTCGGCGGTGCGGTTGCACCTCCGTCAGGTGGGCGACGGCAGCGCCGTGGTGGAGGTCGCGGACGCGGGTCCCGGCATCGCGGACGCCGATCTACCTCACGTTTTCGAGCGGTTCTACCGTTCGACCGAGGCGCGGACCCTGCCGGGCTCCGGCCTGGGGCTCGCCATCGTCAAGCAGGTGGCGCAACGCCACGGCGGCACGGCCACGGCGGGCAGAGCCCCCGAGGGCGGGGCCCTGTTCACGTTGCGCCTACCCGGACGACCGTAAGGTGGGGCGTGTGAGTCATCGCGTGAACGACGATTCTTCGTCGACCTGGGAGACGACCCCTCCCTCCGGAGACGGCCCCGAACCCACGTCGCGCTTCTCGACGTCCGGTTCGTCGGCTTCGTCGGCCTCGTCGTACGAGGACCGCTCGTCGCGTTCCTCCGCCTACGAGGACGACCCGGCGCCCAGGTTCCACAAGAAGAAGGCGAAGAAGAAGCAGCCGTTCTGGAAAGAGCTGCTGGTCATCTTCAGCGTCGCGCTGCTGCTGACCGTCGTCATCCAGACGTTCGTCGCGCGCGTGTTCGTCATCCCGTCGGCCTCGATGGAGACGACGCTGCACGGCTGCACGGGCTGCGTGAACGACAAGGTGCTGGTCGAGAAGATCACGTACCTGTTCAACGACCCGCGCCCCGGTGACGTCATCGTCTTCCGCGGCCCGCCGAACTGGACCGGTGGCAAGCAGCCCCCGAACTTCGTGGTCGGCACCCTGCAGGACCTCGGCTCGATGGTGAACCTCTCCGAGCCCAGCGGCACGGACTTCATCAAGCGCGTCATCGCCGTCGGCGGCCAGACCGTCGAGTGCTGCGACGAGGAGGGCCGCGTGATGGTCGACGGCAAGCCGCTGGACGAGCCGTACCTCAACTTCGGCGGCGGGCCCCGGCAGCAGGACTCGTTCGAGAAGGTCACCGTCCCCGCGGGCAAGCTGTGGGTGATGGGCGACAACCGCAACAACTCGTCGGACTCGCGCAAGCACGGCGACCCGACGCCGGCCGACGGTGCCATTCCGATCGACAACGTGGTGGGCAAGGCCCGCGTGATCGTGATCCCCGTCGGACGCTGGGGTTCGATCTCCGACTACAACCCGCAGACCGGCGGGAACTAGTCGCAGGCACGCGAAAGGGGCGAGGTGCCTGGCACCTCGCCCCTTTTCCGTTCCGCGCTCTCAGCCCTTCGTCGACCCCAGCGTCAGTCCGCCCACGAACTGCCGCTGCAGCACGAAGAACACCACCAGCGTGGGCAACGCGACCAGCAACGACCCCGCGGCGATCAGGTTGTTGTCGGTGAAGAACGTGCCCTTGAGGTTCTGCAACGCCGAGGTGACCGGCATCTTGTCGCCGTCCTGGATCAGCACCAACGCCCACAGGAAGTCGTTGTAGATCCAGGTGAACTCCAGCGTCGCCAGCGCGGCGAGCACCGGCCGGCACAGCGGCAGGGTCAGCTGCCAGTACTGCCGGAACACCGACGCCCCGTCGACCCTGGCGGCCTCCGTCAGCTCGTACGGGATGGTCTTCATGTAGTTCGACAGCACGAACGTGCAGAAGCCCATCTGGAACGCGATGTGGATCAGGATGACGCCGAGCGGTGAGTCGATCAGCGACTCGCTCTCCGACATCCACGCCGGCAGCTCGATCAGCCGGTACAGCCTCCACAGCGGCGTCACGATCACCTGCTGCGGCAGCAGGTTGCCCGCGGTGAACAGCATCAGCAGCGCGATGTTGAACTTGAAGCTGAACCGCGACACCGCGAACGCCACCATCGAGCTCAGCAGCAGCGTGATGAGCAGGGCGGGCACGGTGATCAGGAACGTGTTCCAGTAGAAGTGCGGCAGGTCGCCGATCTCCCACGCCTTCGTGAAGTTCTCGAACGTCAGCGACTTCGCGATGGAGAAGTAGCCGTTGACCGACGTGTCGTCGTACGTCCGCAGCGATGCGTAGACCGCCCACAGCAGCGGTGCCAGCGTCATCAGGCACGTCAGGACCAGGAAGACGTGCAGCGCGACCCGTGCCGGAGTGATCGGCCTGGTCTTCTTCACCGGCACCGAAGGCCGTTCCAGCGTGGCCGTCACGTCCGGTTCTCCTTGCTGAACACCTGGTACAGGTACGGGATGATGACGCCGAGCGAGATCGTCAGCAGGATCACCGCGACCGCGGAACCCCGGCCGATGCGCGAAGCCTCACCGATGATGTTGTCGGTCACCAGCACCGACAGCAGCTCCAGACCGTTGCGCCCCTTGTTGATGACGTACACGATGTCGAACGCCCGCAGGGCCTCGATCACCGTCACCACGGCGACCACGATGTTCACCGGCTTCATCACCGGGAAGGTCACGCGGAAGAACGTCTGCGACGCCGAGGCGCCGTCGAGTGACGCGGCCTCCTTCAACGCCGGGTCCACCGACTTCAGGCCCGCCAAGTACAGCAGCATGATGTAGCCGGTGTGCCGCCACGCCGCCGCGACCATCACCGCGTAGAGGTTGATGTCCGAGTCGCCGATCCAGTCGACCGGTTTGTCGAGGCCCAGCACCGAGTTCAGCAGACCGCCGTCCGGCGTGTAGATCAGCTGCCAGATGAACCCGACCAGCGCGAGCGACAGCACCATCGGCATGTACAGCGCGCTCTGGTAGATCCGGCTGAACCTCAGCTCGCGGTCCAGCAGCACGGCGAGCAGCAGACCCGCCGAGGTCGGCACGATCAGCAGGAACAGCAACCAGATCAGGTTGTGCTGCACCGCCGGCCAGAACCGCGGGTACTCGGTGAAGATCTCGACGTAGTTCCCGACACCGATCCACTCGATGTCCTCGAAGCCGCCGATGCCGTTCCACCTGCTGAACGACAACGCGACCGAGCCCAGCGTCGGGATCCACACGAACAGCAGGTGCACGACCGTGGGGATGCCGAGCATGAGCGCCAGCACCAGTTTGTCCGTGCCGGCGAGGGCCGTGGCACGCTTTCCACGCCGACGAGGCGGCGGCCCGGAGGGGGCCACCGCCTTCGGCTTCTCCTGCAACGCGGTCACTTGAAGATGTTCTTCGCCTGATCAGCCATGCCCTTGAGCACGGAGTCGATGTTGTTCGGGTCCTTGATGAACTCGATGAGGCCGTTGGTGGCCGCCTCGCTCGCGAAGCCGGGGTCGGTGTCGCGGTCGAGGAACTGCGTGATGTGCTTGGCGTTCTTGATCGTGTCCGCCACCTTCTTCTGCAGCGGGCTGTAGCTGGCCTGGTCCGCCTTCTGGTTGGTCGCGACCGCGGTCGGGTCGGCCTTCAGGTAGGCGAGCTGCGGCTCGGCGGACGACAGGTACTCCAGCAGCTTCATCGCACCGTCGGAGTTGGACGGCTTCTTCGCCATCATGTAGCCGTCGATCGGCGCCTCGACCGTGTCGATGCCGTGCGCGGGGTTGATCTCCGGGAACGGGAAGAAGTCCAGGTCCTCCTTCTCCGCGTCCGGGAACTGCTGGCCCACGAACGCGCCGAGCAGGTACATGCCGGACTTCTTCTGCTGCAACGTCTGCGCGGCTTCCTGCCACTCGCGGCCCAGCGCGTTCTCCTGGTGGAACGGCAGCAGCCGCTTCCAGGTGTCGAACACGTCCTTGACCCGCTTGTCCTGCCAGTCCTCCTTGCCCGCCAGCAGGTCGACGTGGAACTGGTAGCCGTTGGTGCGGAAGTTGAGCTGGTCGAACGTGCCCATGCCGGGCCAGCCCTGCTTCTGCGCGAAGGCGATGGGGATGAGGCCGTCGGCCTTCATCTTCGTCGCGAGGGCGACGAGCTCGTCGAGCGTCTTCGGCACCGCGTAGCCGCGTTCCTGCCACACGCTCTTGCGGTAGAACATGCCCCACGCGTACTGGGTGAACGGCACGAAGTACTGCTTGCCGTCGGTGCCCGTGGACGCCTGCTTGAGCGCGTCGGAGTAGTTGCCGCCGACCTTGCCCCAGAGGTCGCTGAGGTCGCCGGTGAGACCCTGGTCGGCGAAGAACCGCATGCGGTAGCCGGCGAACCACGCGAGCACGTCGTCCGGCTTGCCCTGCAGGTAGTTGTTGATCTGCTCCTGGTACTGCTCGTGCTGCTTGGTGTTGATCGTGACGGACAGCCCGCCGGACTGGGTCTCGAACGCCTTCACCGCCGCGGTGATCGCGTCCTTCGGCACCTGGTCGGACAGGTTGTTGCCGAAGGTGACGACCTTCGAGTCACCGCCCGTGCCCGAACCGCCACCGCACGCGGAGAGCAGGCCGCCGGTCGCGGCGACGCCGGCCCCGGCCAGCATGACGCGCAGCATCGTTCGCCGACCGAAATGCGGTAACGGAGTGGAACCAGGCGTGTGCAGAACCATCATCGCTCCTACAGGTGACACTCGCTCGTGCGAACCGAACAGGACTCCAACAAAGTTGCGCACAATGTGGTCCCAGGCACACATCCTGTCAAGTCCCGTTACGGAGCTGTTAAACCGCTGCACAGCCACGTGCGCGCCTTTTCCCGGTACTTGTCCCGGTCGCGGGCCGAACAGACCCCAACGCCAAGTTGTGTTTGCTTGTGTTGACGTTGGGGGTTGTTGTCGGCCACGCTTGCGGCCGTGACGACATGGCCCACAGACCTGCCCGGCCTCGGCTGGGGGGCTGACTACAACCCCGAGCAATGGCCCGAACACGTCTGGGCCGAGGACGTCGAGCTCATGCGGCGCGCCGGGGTGACCATGGTCAGCCTGGGCATCTTCAGCTGGGCCAAGATCGAGGTCAGCAAGGGCGAGTACCGGTTCGACTGGCTCGACCGCGTGATGGACCTGCTGCACGCCGGCGGCATCCGCGTCGACCTCGCGACCGCGACCGCCGCACCCCCGCCGTGGCTCACCACCGAGTACCCCGAGATGCTGCCCGTCCGCGCGGACGGCGTGCGGCTCTCGCACGGCTCACGGCAGGCGTACTGCCCGTCGTCGCCCATCTACCGCGACCGCGCGACGGCGCTCGCGGCCGAGATGGCCTCGCACTACCGCGACCACCCCGCGCTGGCCGCGTGGCACGTCGGCAACGAGTACGCGTGCCACGTGAAGCGCTGCTACTGCGACACGTGCGCCGCGTCGTTCCGCGAGTGGCTGTCGAGCCGCTACACGCTCGACCAGCTCAACGACGCGTGGTCGACGGCGTTCTGGAGCCAGGGCTACACCGACTTCGCGCAGGTCCTGCCCCCGCGCGTGACGCCGACGTTCGCGAACCCGGCGCACGTGCTGGACTACGACAGGTTCTCCGACGACGCGATCCTCGAGCTGTACAAGGCCGAGCGCGACGTGCTGCGCATGATCACGCCCGGCGTGCCGATCACCACGAACTTCATGGTCAACTGGACGTTCGGCGACCTCGACTACTGGAAGTGGGCCCGCGAGGTCGACTTCGTCTCGAACGACCACTACACCGAGGCCCAGTCGCCGGACCGGCACATCGAGCTCGCGATGTCCGCGGACCTCGTGCGCGGCCTCGCCGGCGGCAAACCGTGGCTGCTGATGGAGAACTCGACGTCGGCGGTGAACTGGCAGCGGCGCAACATCGCCAAGCTGCCGGGGGAGCAGCGGCGGCACTCGTTCCAGAACATCGCGCGCGGCGCGGACGGCACGTTGTTCTTCCAGTGGCGGCAGTCGCGCGGTGGCAGCGAGCGCTACCACTCGGCGATGGTCCCGCACGCCGGCACGGACACCAAGGTGTACCGCGAGGTATGCGAGGTCGGCGCCGAGTACGCGAAGCTGGCCGAGGTCGTCGGCTCCACTGTGGACGCCTCCGTGGCGGTCCTGTTCGACTTCCAGTCCGGCTGGGCGCTGCGCCAGGACGCCCACCCGACCAACGACTTCGACTACTGGCAGCACGTTCTCGGGTACTACAAGGCGCTCTGGCAGGCCGGTGTCACGGTCGACTTCGTGGCGCCGGGCACGAACCTCTCGAAGTACTCGCTGGTGGTCGTGCCGGCGTTCTACGCGGTGTCCGACGCGCACGCCGCCGTCATCGCGGACTACGTCGCCGGCGGCGGTCATGTCGTTGTCACTTACCTGTCCGGTGTTGCCGACCAGTACACGCGAGTGCGACTCGGCGGGTACCCCGGCGCGTTCCGCGACGTGCTGGGCGTCTGGTCCGAGGAGTTCTACCCGCTGAGGGAGGACGAGACGGTCTCGCTGACCGACGGCTCGACCGCCTCGTTGTGGACGGAGCACCTGCACACCCGCACCGCTGACACCGTTGTCTCCTATGCGGACGGGCCGTTGCCCGGCGTCGCGGCGGTGACGCGCAACGCGTTCGGCAACGGTGTCGCCTGGTACGTGGCGTGCGATCTCGACGAGGGCGGTCTCGGCCGAACGGTGGAAAACGCGCTTTCCGGCGCGGGCGTCGCGGTGTCGCCTTCGCCGATCGAGCTCGTGCGGCGCAAGGGCGACGTATCGTTCCTCTTCGCCGTCAACCACACCGGCACCGACGTGCAGGTCGAGGCGTCCGGTGTCGACGTGTTGTCCGGCGCGCAGGTCTCCGGACGCCTCACCGTGCGAGCCGGGGACGTCGTCGTCCTCAGGGAAGAGGTGTGAGGTGCTGGCACGTCAGCGGCAAGCGGTAATCATCGAAGAGGTCCGTCGTACGGGTGCGGTGCGCGTCAGCGACCTCGTCGTGCGGCTCGGCGTCTCGGACATGACCGTGCGCCGCGACCTCGACGTGCTCGCCGCGCGTGGCCTGGTGGAGAAGGTCTACGGCGGTGCGACGTCCGTCGTCGGGCGCTCGACCGACGAGCCCGGGTTCGAGGCCAAGTCGGTGCGGCAGCTGCCCGAGAAGGAGGCGATCGCGGCCGCTGCCGCGGGCCTCGTGCGTCCCGGCACCGCCATCGGCCTGTCCGCCGGCACGACGACGTGGACTTTAGCCCGGTTCCTGGACGACATCCCGGACCTGACCGTCGTCACGAACTCGATCCGCGTCGCGGACGTGCTGCAGCAGAGCGGGCGCACGGACCGCACGGTCGTGCTGACCGGCGGCGTGCGCACGCCGTCCGACGCGCTGGTGGGCCCCGTGGCCGTGCAGGCGCTGCGATCGCTGCACCTGGACGTGGTGTTCCTGGGCGTGCACGGCATGGCCGAGCGCTCCGGCTTCACGACCCCGAACCTCAACGAGAGTGAAACGGACCGGGCCCTCGTCGACGCGGCAGGACGCGTCGTCGTGGTCGCGGACCACGAGAAGTGGGGCACGGTCGGCATTTCCACGATCGCGGACCTCGACGAGGCGCACGTCCTGGTGACGGACGAGGGTTTGCCGGACGACGCGCGGGCGATCCTCTCCGAACAGGTCGGCGAGTTGGTGTTGGCTCATGTTCCGGGAAGTGACGAGGAGTTCGCGTGAGGCGTACCGCGGGAAAGCTGGCGGACGGCCGGGAGATCATCTACTTCGACGACAGCGCTGAGGCGCCACCGAGAGTTGCGGTGGACACCCGGGACCTTCCCGAGACCCAGCCGATGTCCGAAGTCCGGCTGGACCCGTTGACCCGCGAGTGGGTCGCCATGGCGGCTCACCGCCAGACACGCACGTACAAGCCGCCGGCGGACCTCTGCCCGTTGTGCCCGTCGACGCCGGGCCGGCCCACCGAGGTCCCCGAAGCCGACTACGACGTCGTCGTGTTCGAGAACAGGTTCCCCTCGCTGGCGCAGAACGTGCCGAACGTGCCGTCCACTGTGGATGGTGAGCCGCTGTTCGAGCGGGCGCCGGGCCGTGGGCGGTGTGAGGTCGTGTGCTTCACGTCGGACCACAACAAGTCGTTCGGCGAGCTCTCCGAGTCGCGCGTGCGCACCGTCGTGGACGCCTGGGCGGACCGCGTCGCCTACTTGTCAACGTTGCCAGGGGTCGAACAGGTCTTCCCGTTCGAGAACCGCGGCGAAGAGATCGGCGTGACGCTCTCGCACCCGCACGGCCAGATCTACGCCTATCCGTTCGTGACACCGCGCACCGAACGGATGCTCAACGCGGCCCTGGACTACTACGCCGAGCACGGGCGCCCGTTGTTCGGTGACGTGCTGGAGGCCGAGCTGCGCGCGGGCGCGCGCGTGATCGAGGAATCCGCGCACTGGGTCGCCTTCGTGCCCGCCGCCGCCCGCTGGCCCGTCGAGGTCGTGCTGGCCCCGCGGCGCCAGGTGCCCGACATCGCCGCGCTGTCCTCTGTGGAGCGCGACGACTTCGCGTCGCTCTACCTGTCGGTGCTGCACCGGCTGGACGCGCTCTACGACCGGCCGCTGCCCTACATCGCCGCCTGGCACCAGGCACCGGTCAACGCGGGCCGCGACGAGATGTGGCTGCACCTGCAGGTCTTCTCGGTGCTCAGGACGAAGGACAAGCTCAAGTACCTCGCGGGCTCGGAGTCCGGTGAGGCCGTGTGGATCAACGACGTGACGCCCGAGCAGATCGCCGAGCGCCTCCGGGGAACACACAACTAGCTCCCAGGCTGGTCTAAGGGTTCTCTCAGGACGGGCCGCGAGACTATGGCCATGACCGAGAGCAACAAGCCAGCGCCGCAGCCGGAAGAGTCCCCCTCCGTGCCGACGAGCGCCGGTCAGACAGACTCCGGCGCACGGGAGCAGGGCCCGTCGCTGCCGGATCCCGGCCAGCCGGATCCTTTGCAGGGGGGATCCGGCCAGGCTGGGGCACCCAGCGCCCCTGCGGGCCTGGGCGATCCGCCAGCCTCCTACTCTTCGGCCCAGCCGCAGGTGCCAGCACCTGACGCGGGTCAGGCGCAGCTCGGCGGGTCCGGACCCGGCCAGCAGCTTCCACCTCCAGGGTCCGGCCAACCTCACCCGCTCGGCCTCGGCGCCACGACCGCGCAGTTCGGCGCGGAGCCGCCCTTCGCAGGGCCTCCGCCGGGACCGCAGACGGGTCAGTACTACCTTCCGCCCGGCTACCAGTCGCCGCCCGTCCCGCCGCAGTCCAAGGGCCGCGGGAAGGTCGTGGCGGGCGTCGCGGCGCTCGTGCTGCTCGTGGGCGGGCTCTCCGGTGGCCTCGGCGGCTACCTGGGCTACAACTTCGCGAACGAGTCGTCGTCCGTGAGCTCCCTCGACACGCCCCGCCCGGCCTCGCAGACCTCGAACGCGCCCGCGGGCTCGGTCGAGGACGTGGCGAACAAGCTGCTGCCGTCCGTCGTCCAGATCCAGGTCGTGACGCGGTCCGGCGCCGGCGAGGGTTCCGGGTTCGTCATCTCCGGCAACGGCCAGATCGTGACGAACAACCACGTCATCGAGGGCGCTGCCTCCGGCGGAGAGATCAAGGTCGTGTTCCAGGACGGCAGGACGGCGTCCGCCAAGATCCTCGGCCGCGACCCGAGCTCCGACATCGCCGTCATCCAGGCCGAAGGCGTCTCCGGCCTGCCGATCGTCCAGCTCGGCAACTCCGGCGACATGAAGATCGGCCAGGGTGTCGTCGCGATCGGCTCGCCGTTCGAACTGTCCGGCACCGTCACCTCCGGCATCGTCAGCTCGGTGAACCGCCCGGTCTCGGCCGGCGGCGACGCCCGCAACTCGCAGGCGACCGTGCTGAACGCCATCCAGACCGACGCCGCGATCAACCCCGGCAACTCGGGCGGACCGCTGGTGAACATGCAGGGCCAGGTCGTCGGCATCAACTCCGCGATCTACAGCCCGAACTCCGCCGGGGGCCAGGCGGGGTCGGTCGGCATCGGCTTCGCGATCCCGATGGACCAGGCACGCCGCACGATCGACGAGATCGTGAAGACCGGCAAGCCCAAGCAGACGGTGCTCGGCGTGAAGGTCGAGTCGACCGAGCAGGGCGCCCGAATCTCCGAGATCACCTCCGGCGGTGCCGCGGAGAAGGCCGGGCTCAAGGCCGGAGACGTGATCACGAAGTTCGGTGACCGCCGCATCGACGAGTCGGACACGCTGGTGGCCGCCGTGCGGTCCAAGGCGCCCGGCGACAAGGTCACGATCACGCTGTCCGACAACAGGACGGTGGAAGCCACCCTCGACGGTGTCGAGGTGGGATAGGTCGGGGGACGCTCGGTGTCCGGCATCCGCCGCCCGCCGGAAACCGAGCGTGACGACCCCGGAGAGGCCCCTTGCTGTGCGCACCTGCCCCGCACACAGGAAGGGGCCTCTTCTTACGTCCTCGTGACAGACGGGGCCGTGCGGGGGTTCGTGGCTTAGCGTGGTGACGTGGTGGAACGGGTCCTGGTCGTCGACGACGACACGACGGTGCGCGACGTGGTGCGCCGCTACCTAGAACACGCCGGGTACGAGGTCGAGCTCGCCGGTGACGGGGAGCAGGCGCTGCGGCTGATGGGCGCGAGCGAGCCGGACATCGTGGTGCTGGACCTGATGCTGCCGGGCATCGACGGCCTCGAGGTGTGCCGGCGGATCCGGGAACGCGGGAGCACGCCCGTCGTCATGCTGACGGCGCTGGGCGAGGAAGAGGACCGCATCGCCGGGTTGCAGATCGGCGCGGACGACTACGTCACGAAGCCCTTCAGCCCGCGTGAGCTGGCGTTGCGCGTCTCGTCGGTGCTGCGGCGCTCGCATCGGGCCTACGAGCCGCGGGTGGTGCGGGACGGGAACCTCGTGCTGGACGTGGCCGCGCACACCGCGACGCTGGACGGGCGGCCGTTGCAGCTGACGACCCGCGAGTTCGACCTGCTGGCGTTCTTCATCGGCAACGCGGGCAAGGCGTTCGGGCGGTCGGAGCTGCTGGAGCGGGTGTGGGGCTGGCAGTTCGGCGACCAGTCGACCGTGACCGTCCACGTGCGACGGTTGCGGGAGAAGATCGAGGAGGACCCGGCGAAGCCCCGGCGGCTGAGCACGGTGTGGGGCGTCGGCTACAGGTATGACCCGTGTTCGATCGACTGAGCCGCGTCTCCCTCACCACCGCGATGACCGTCATGGTCATCGTGCCGGTGGTCGCGACCATCGCCGGCGTGCTGGTGGTCAGCGGGTTCATGTTCACGCCGATGCTCAACGCCACGCTCATGGCGTGCGTGCTGGTCGGGGTGGTCACCGTGCCGTTCTCGATCATGCTGGGCCGGGCGATCGCCCGGCGCACCATGTGGGAGCGCGAGGCCGAGGCGGCGCGGCGGCAGCTGGTGGCGTGGATCAGTCACGACCTGCGGACGCCGTTGGCCGGGATCCGGGCGATGACCGAGGCGCTGGAGGACGGGGTCGTCTCCGAGCCGGGTGAGGTCGCCGTCTACGCCAAGCAGATCGCCCTGGAGGCCGACCACCTCTCGAAGCTGGTGGACGACCTGTTCCAGCTCTCGCGGATCACCGCGGGCGCGTTGAACCTGCCGATGCACGACGTGGCCTTGGCCGACGTGGTCAGCGACGTGGTCGCCGCGTCCCGTCCGGTCGCCGCGCGCGAGGGTGTCGAACTGCGCGCGGACGCTCGCGCGTGGCCGGTCGTGAAGGGCTCTGATCCGGAACTGATGCGTGTCGTGCGCAACCTTGTGTCCAACGCCGTCCGCCACACGCCGGAGGGCGGCTCGGTGGCCGTCCAGGTCGATGTGGACGGACCTGAAGCGGTGGTGCGGGTGGACGACGCGTGCGGCGGCATACCCGATGACGTGCTGCCACAGGTCTTCGACGTCGGATTCCGCGGCTCGTCCGCACGCAATCCGTCCGGTGCGGGACTGGGTCTTTCCATCGCGCGGGGCCTCGTCGAGGCGCACCACGGGCGAGTCGGCGTCCAGAACCACGGTCCTGGCTGCCGCTTCGAAGTCAGACTCCCGCTACGGTGATCGGTATGGAACGCAGCGCGCAGCGCCTTGGCCGCGCTTTGGTCGTGATCGTGGACGACCGGGTGGCGCACGGCGA
Source organism: Lentzea sp. NPDC051208 (assembly GCF_040682435.1). Taxonomy (NCBI): domain Bacteria; kingdom Bacillati; phylum Actinomycetota; class Actinomycetes; order Pseudonocardiales; family Pseudonocardiaceae; genus Lentzea; species Lentzea sp. NPDC051208. The sequence goes on from NZ_JBFBAW010000005.1 coordinate 120,615, forward strand.
GCAGGACGACAACTCCGGGCCTCTCGTCACCGAACTCCTGGAAGAAGTGGGCTTCATCGTCGACGGCACCGTCGCGGTCGAGGGTGAGGTGGTCGACATCCGGGCCGCTCTCAACACGGCCGTCATCGGTGGCGTCGACCTCGTGGTCACCGTGGGCGGCACAGGCGTGTCCCCGCGCGACGTCACCCCCGACGCCACGCAGGGCGTGCTCGACCGGCCGATCCACGGCATCGCGGAAGCCCTCAGGGCGTCCGGGCTGGCCGCGGGTGCGGTCGACGCGGGCATCTCGCGCGGCCTCGCCGGTGTCTCCGGCAGCACGCTCGTCGTGAACCTCGCGGGCTCACGCTCCGCGGTCCGCGACGGCATGGCAACGCTGTCGGCTCTGGTGCCCTACGTGATCGAACAGCTGAGTGGTCTTGACGAAGAGTGAGTCGCCGAAGCCGGCCGACGACGACGCCGCAGCGCGTCGTCGCCGGTTGGCCGAGGTGTTCGGCGACGTGCTCCCGGAGACGACGTCGGACGAGCGCGGTGGTGGCGGGGGTTCCCCGGACGACCGCGAGGCCTGGTACCGGGAGAACAGGCCGCCGCATCACGGCGGTTGACGCGGTTGTGGCGGGTGTTGCTTTCGGGCTCTGCCTGTGTGGCTGAACGGCTTGGGCGTGTTGCTGGCGGGCTGACATTGCAGACGTCTGGCGTGTGGGCCGTTCGACGCGGTGGTGGCGGCGCTGTTCGGCCTTCGGGTCCCGCCGTCGGTGCTGAGAGACTCAGACGTGTGCTGCGGGCCGCCGATGCTCGGCGTGCGGGTCGTGTTGACGCGCCCCGCTGAGGGCGCTACCCGGACTTCGCCGGTACGACTGAACTCGTACACGCCGCAGGTGGCTGCTGACTGTCCGAGCGTGGGTGCCGGAGTCGTCGGTGCGCCCGAAAGACTTCGAGGTCCTGAAGGCCTCGGCTCACGGTCTGCGGGTCAGGATTCGCCGGTCTCGCCGCGCAGTCGACTGCTTGGCCAGGACAAAGCGCGCGGGACCGCGGTGGAGCGGCGGGTGCGCGCTTCGTCTCGGCGGGGACGGATGGAGATCAGATCGCGGGACCGCGGCGGTCCGGCGCCGTGTTCTGCACCGGGGTGGTCTGCTGCTGGTTCGCGAGCAGGTCGCGGATCTCGAGCAGCACCTCGACGTTCGTCGGCTCGGACGGGCCGGCCTCCTCGCCCCTCTTGCGGCGCTCCTGGATCTTCTGGATCGGCAGCACCAGGACGAAGTAGACGACAGCGGCCACGATCACGAAGTTGATCGCGGCGTTGATGACGTTGCTGAAGTCGAGGTACGTGTCCTCCTTGCCTGACCGGATGTAGAAGCCGAGGCCCTTCGTCTCGGCGCTGCCGAGCGAGGCGATGAGCGGCTTGATGAGGCTTGTGGTGAACGCGGTGACGATCGCGGTGAACGCCGTGCCGATGACCACGGCCACAGCCAGGTCGACGACGTTCCCACGCATCAGAAAGTCTTTGAATCCCTTCAGCATCAGCGGAGAGTAACGGCTAATGCATGATCCAGTGACATCGCGGCCACACGAGTTGCATTAAGTCTCGGCAACGTGAGCACGACGACTTGGCCGCGTGTCTCGCGCACCGCCGCGTTCTCCGCGAGCACCTCGCCGGACGACGACACCACGTCGACCCGGCTGCCCAGCCGCACCACGTCGGCGAGGCCCTGGTCAGCCACCCGGACGGCGACCGACGCCTGCTCTTCGGAGGTGCTCGCGAGGTCGAAGTCCGTCAACGGGACGCCTGCGCGCGCAGGGGACGCCAGCGCTCTGCCCACCAGCTCGGCGGGATCGGGGAAGGTCCCCACCACGGGTGAGGCCAGCGAGACCAGCCGGAGGTCGGAGGCGGACAACGACACGCCTGCCGGCAGATCTCTGGCCGCGACCACCGCCGGATGGCCCACGTCGGGCCAGAAGAACGTCAACAGCCCTATCAGGGCCAGGCCCAGGGCCAGAAAACGGCGCCACGCAACGGAAGGGCGGCGGCGGGACAGCGTGCGGACCCGGTCCAGAACGGTCGTGGAAAGGCTCATGCCTCCGACCGTAGGGTGGTCGGAGGCAGGTTGGACGGGGCTGAGCGCAAGTTGTGGACAACTCGCGATCTTCAGGACGCGGCGGCCGCCGGAGCGCTCGTCGAGGCCTTCGAGTCCGATGAGGACTTCGTGTCCGAGGACTTCTTCTCGGACGGCTTCGAGTCCGAAGAGGACGTCGTGGACGCCGCACTCTTGGCCGCGCCCGACCGGCTGTCCGTGCGGTAGAAGCCGCTGCCCTTGAAGACGACGCCGACGGCGCCGAAGAGCTTGCGCAGCTTGCCCGAGCACTCGGGGCACTCGGTGAGGGAGGCGTCGCTGAACGACTGCACCGCCTCGAACCGGTGCTCACACGCGGTGCAGGCGTACTGGTACGTAGGCACTGGGTTTGCTCCTAGCTCTGGCACTCGACCGTTGTGAGTGCCAACACGATTTTCGCTCAGGACCTTCCCGGAGCGCAAACATGCCAGGTCAAAGTCACAGCCATCGCAGGCCTGCCGAGGGCGTCAGCACGCCGTTCATCCGCACGTCGTGAGGTTCGCCGGGCACCTCGGCGAGCACCTCGCAGTCCCGCACGACACCCACCAGCGGGGCTGTGACCAGCGGCAACGAGCGGTCGTAGTGGCCCTGCCCCTTCCCGATCCGCACCCCGTCCACCGACACGGCCAGCGCGGGCACGAGCACCAGCGACGCTCCAGCGATCGCCGAGGCGCCGAGCCGGGGACCGGTGGGCTCCAGCAGCTTGAACCCGGCGGGCGCGAGCGCGGACGGCCCGTCGTACACCGCCCAGTCCAGCGGCGAGTCGCCCGTCACGATCGGCAGCAGCACCCGGCACCGCAGCCCGTCGAGCCACGACGCGTCACCGGGCTCCGATCCGACCGGCAGGAACGCGCACACCGTCTGATCAGGCGTGACGTCCAGGGCGGCGACGTGCGCGGCCAGCGCGGCGGCTTCGGAGGCGCGGACTTCGGCCGGCAGGGAGCGCCGCGAGGCCAGCAACCGTGAACGCAACGTGGCCTTACGGTCACGAAGATCGGACGTCATGATGGGTATCCCTCGGTATGTCGTTAGCATCGCAGCCCATGAGCAGCGCCTTCCACACCGCTATCGTGCCCGCGGCCGGTCTGGGCACCCGTTTCCTCCCCACGACCAAAGCCGTGCCGAAGGAACTGCTGCCCCTCGTGGACACCCCCGCCATCGAGTACGTGGCGCGCGAGGCGGCCGAGGCCGGCGCCAAGAAGCTGGTCATCGTGACGTCGCCGGAGAAGGCGGCGGTCGCGAACTACTTCGACGCGAACCCCGAACTCGAGGAGACGCTGGCCGCGCGCGGCAAGGCCGACCTCGTCGAGAAGATCCAGCGCGCTCCCAAGCTGATCAAGGCGGAGACCGCGATCCAGGAGCAGGCGCTCGGCCTGGGCCACGCCGTCGGCTGTGCCGAGGGCAACCTGACCGGCGAGGACGAGGCCGTCGCGGTGCTGTTGCCCGACGACATCATCCTGCCGACCGACGCCCTGAAGAAGATGGCGAAGGTCCGCGAGGAGAAGGGCGGCAGCGTCCTGCTGGCGTTCGACATCCCGCGCGAGCAGATCTCCGCGTACGGAGTGTTCGACGTCCGCGACACCGGCAACGACGACGTCAAGCAGGTCGTCGGCATGGTCGAGAAGCCGAAGCCGGAGGACGCTCCGTCGACGTTCGCGGCCGCCGGGCGCTACCTCCTCGACCGGGCGATCTTCGACGCGCTCAAGCGCATCACGCCCGGCGCGGGCGGGGAGCTGCAGCTCACCGACGCCATCGCGTTGCTGATCAACGAGGGTCACCCGGTGCACGTCGTGGTCCACCGCGGCGGGCGACACGATCTTGGTAATCCCGCCGGATTCCTGCGGGCTGCGGTTGACTTCGCACTCAACACCCCGGAGTACGGACCCGATCTGCGTGAGTGGTTGCGGGAACGCCTCGACAACTCCTGAGCGCGAGGACCAATCACATGAGGTCAGTGGACGAGCAGCTCGCTCGGGTGATCGCGGCCGCGGTGCGGCCCGCACCCGTGCGGGTGGCGATCTCGGAGTCGCAGGGCCTGCTCTGCGCCGAGGAGGTCGTCGCGGAACGCGCGTTGCCCGGCTTCGACCAGGCCGCCGTGGACGGCTACGCGGTGCGCAGCGTCGACGTGTCCGGCGCGAACGCGAGCCCCGTGCAGCTGCCGGTCGTGGGTGAGATCCCGGCCGGCTCCCGGCAGCCGCGCAGGCTGCAGCCCGGCCAGGCCGTGCGGATCGCGACCGGCGCGCCGCTGCCCACGCTGGCCGACGCGGTCGTGCCGCTCGGGTACACCGACGGCCACCAGGCCAAGGTGACGGTCAGCCGCAGCGTGCCGTCCGCCGGGTTCGTCCGCCGCACCGGCGAGGACGTGCAGACCGGCGACGTCGCCGTCCGCCGCGGCGCGTCCATCGGTGCTGCTCAGGTGGGTCTGCTGGCCGCTGTAGGACGCAACAAGGTGCTCGTGCACCCACGTCCGCGCGTGTCCGTGATCTCGCTCGGCGAGGAGCTCGTCGACGTCGACCGCACGCCCGGCCAGGGCCAGGTCTACGACGTGAACTCGTACGCACTGTCCGCCGCCGCACGCGACGCGGGCGCCGAGGTCAGCCGGGTCGGCATCATGTCGGCCGACCCGCGCCGGCTGCGCGAGGTGATCGAGGGCAGGCTGCTGCTCTCCGAGATCGTCGTCATCGCCGGTGGCGTGGGCGGCACGGTCGGCGACGAGGTCAGGGCCGCGATCACGGACCTGGGCGACATGGACGTCACCCGCGTCGCCATGCACCCCGGCTCGGCGCAGGGCTTCGGCCGGCTCGGCCCGGACGCCGTGCCGACGTTCCTGCTGCCCGCGAACCCGATGAGCGCGCTCGTCGTGTTCGAGGTGCTGGTCAGGCCCCTGATCAGGGCGGCGCTGGGCAAGAAGAACCCGTACCGCCGCGCCGTCAGCGCACGCCTGCTGTCGCCGCTGCAGTCGACCAAGGGGCGCCGGGGCTTCCTGCGCGGCCAGCTGCTGCGCGACGCGGACAACGGCGAGTACCTGGTGCAGCCGCTCGGCACGTCCGGGTCGCACCTGCTCGCGTCACTGGCCGAGGCCAACTGCCTGATCATGGTCGAGGAGGACGTCACCGAGATCTCCGTCGGCGAAGAGGTGCTGGTCAGCTTCCTTGCGCAGCGTGGATGAGCGTTTTCGCCGATCTGGGCAGACACCCCGGCTGGCCGGTCCGGCTGGGGCCTCTCCAGGTGCGCGCGGGAACCGTCGAACTGCGCGGGCCGAGGCTCTTCGACGGCGGTAAGTGGTCGAGGCTGCGCATCCGCGACCGCGCCTACCTCGAACAATGGGAACCGACGGCGCAGGAGGGCTGGGACGAGCGCAACGCGACGCTGTCCTGGCCCGCGCAGTGGTCGTCGTTGCGCGGCATGGCCCGGCGCGGCACCACGCTGCCGTTCATGATCCTCGTGGACGGCGAGGTCGCCGGTCAGATCACGGTCGGCAACATCGTGCGCGGCTCGTTGCTGTCCGCCTGGATCGGCTATTGGGTAGCCGCTGATCGGGCGGGAGGCGGCGTCGCAACGGCGGCCGTGGCGTTGCTCACCGATCACGCTTTCCGCGGCGCTGGTCTGCACCGGCTCGAAGCCACCGTCCGTCCCGAGAACGGCGCCTCGATCCGCGTGCTCACGAAGTCCGGGTATCGCGAGGAAGGCCTCTTCAAGCGTTATCTGGATGTTGCCGGGCAGTGGCGCGACCACCTCTGCTTCGCGCTCACGACCGAAGAGGTCCCGGATGGCCTAGTGCGCCGTTTGGTCGCACGCGGAGAGGCCCGTCTTCCCTGACGTCCGCTTCCATTTGCCGTAATCACTTCACCCGAAAGTGGGTGATACACCACACTTTGGTACGCACCGAGTTCGGCGTGCCTCCGAGACAGGTGTGACTGTTGTGACTAGCGTGGTTGACAGCACCACGCGTGGGCCGGGGGAGGTGAACGGGGAATGCCGAGTTCGCTGATCATCGTTGCGCTGGTCGTCGCCTGGCTCGTGGTCCTCGTCCCCATGTTGGCCCGCAAGCGCCAGGAGAGTGCGCGCAGCGTGGGGGAGGAGTACGACGCCATGCCAGATGCCGAGTACGACGACATCCACGACATCGACGACGACTACTTCGACGAGGAGGAGTACGTCGAGCGCCCGTTCCGGCGTGGCCGTGGTGGCTACGACCCGGAAGCCGCCGTCCTGGTGGCGCAGGCGAAGTACGCGTTCCGCCGCAGAGTGGTGGCCTTCCTCCTGATCGCCGCCGTGGTGTCGGGAGTCGTCGCCGGAGTGTTCTACGCGAAGCTCTGGTACGGACACGCCGCGCTCGACCTGCTGCTCGTCGGCTACCTGACGTACCTGCGCCGCCAGGTGCGGATCGAAGAGGAGATCCGCGCCCGCCGGCTCGCCCGCCTGCAGCAGGTGCGCCGCCGCCGTGAGACGGGCCCGCAGCAGCAGGAGACGCCGGCCGTCGTCGCCGAGATCCCGCAGCAGGCCGCCGAGGAGTCCGAGACCACCCAGGTCGAGGTCGTCGACGACGGGCCCGCGCTGCCGCCGCTGCCGCGCTTCGAGCACCGCGTTCTTCCGGGCACCATCCCGGTCGACTCCGACGACGAGGACCCGGTCTTCGTCGAGTTAGACGGACTGGAGTCGCTGCGGTACCGAGGTGCTGTCGGGGCTTAGGAGGGGGTGGTGAAACACCCCTTCTGGGACTGCTATAGTTCTCTCGTAACACCGCAAGGGGCTGTAGCACAGTTGGTAGCGCGTCTCGTTCGCATCGAGAAGGTCAGGGGTTCGATTCCCCTCAGCTCCACGTAAGAAGAGAGCCGGTGGTCATAGCGACCACCGGCTCTCTTCTATTGCGTGGTCAGTAACTCGTTCGGCCGTTCCTCCGGCGGCGGATATCTTCTGCGCGTGAACAATCTTGGGGGATTGAAAGCTGTATTCGTCGTGTGCGCGGCTCTTGCCGCCGTCAGCTGCTCCACGGGTTCGGGAGACCAGCAGGCGACGACGCAGGAGAAGCACTTCGACGTGACGGGCTGGGGCAAGCTGAAGCCCGGAATGTCCAAACAGGACGCACTGGCGACCGGTGAGCTCGGTGCGACCGCCGCCGGCAAGACCGGCGACTGCGAGGACTACCGCTACCAGGGCGCGCCGGTGCCCGATCCGAAGCAGCTCGCGGAAGACGCCGAGATCGAGCAGAAGTACGAGGCCGCGAAGAAGGCGGCGGACGACGCCGACGCGGCGGTCGGTCCCGCGCCAGGTGCGAACGCGGGTGCCGCGGCCTATGCCGCCCACGCTGAGAAGCTCGCCGCGGCCGCGGAGGCGGGGGCCAAGTCGGTCGAGCTCTCCGCGGAGTCCACGAAGCGCATCGCCGCGCGGGCCGAGGCGCGCGAGGCCAACGGTGGTGTCCTGTTCGCCGGCGACAAGATCCGGATGATCGTGCCGCCGCCGGGGGCCACGACGGCGAAGAACATCGGCAAGGGCGCCACGGTCGAGCAGCTCAAGGCGGCCTACCCGAACGCCGTGGACAAGGACAGCAAGGGCTTCGAGGTGCCGGTGCCCGATCAGCAGGGCGTCGTGCTGAGCTTCCACTTCACCGACGGGAAGCTGACGACGTTCCTGCTGTTCAACGGTGAGGCCGAATGCGGCTGAACTGAGTGAGTCCGGGCCGCCCGCAGTAATGTGGGCGGCCCTTTCGCCTATATAACGGCCGTAAGCTCGTTCGGCTCCCGAAAGGCTGTTCCCATGAGCGACGTGCCGCAGGACAAGGTCACGGTCCTGTCCGCCGAAGCCCTCGCCCAGCTGAAGGCGTTCCCGTTGCACGGCGACGAACGGCTGCAGAACAAGCTGCTGTGGAAGTCGCCGAGCGGCGACACCATCGTCGGCCTGATCCAGATGGCGCCGGGCGCGCGCGACGTCGGCCACAACCACCCGTCGGCGACGCAGCACACGTGGGTCATCGACGGCACCGTGAGCATCGGCGGGGTGGAGGCGACGGCGGGCTCGTACGCGTTCGTGCCGCCGGGCGTCGACCACGAGACCGTGGCGGGCGACGAGCCGGTCACGATGTTCTACGTCTACCAGCCGTTCGCTCCCGAGCACGACCACCACGACCACTGAGGAGTTAATGCTCGTTTTTCGTGCTCACCCACCCGTGGGGTGAAGTTCGGTGATCAACGCGGCGTCCACAAATAGTTTTGTCTCATGAGATCTGTGGTCGCCGCGTTATTACTCGGGGCCGTCACCTCCAGCGGTGCAGCGGCGTCGACCGAAGCCCCTGCCGCCCGGTGCACGGCCGCCCGTCCTGTCGTCTCCAGCACGGAGACAGCTGTGGAAGCGCGCGTTCTCACCGGCTGCACGGCCGGTGAGCTCGTCGTCTTCCGGGCCGCCCTGACCTTCCGTGCTCACGGCACGGCCTGCACCGCTGTCTCCGAGGAACTCGAAGCGGACCCGGCCACCGAGCCGCAGTGGATCCGCACCCGCCTGGAACTGGCCTGCGCACCCGGTGAGAAGGGCCTGCTCGGCTCGCAGATCACCGTTGAGATGCACGACCAGAACACCCGCGTCGCCACCTACGGTCTCGGCGACTCCTACGTGGAGCGCAACCCGGCCGCGCGGCACCTGTGGACCGTCGAGTTCATCGCGGGTCTCGGTGACCTGCCGGTGGCCCCCGATCCGGCCGGCCGAAACGCCGGCGCGTCGTCGGGCCGCGGCAGTTCCCGCACCTTCTCCGATCACCAGGTTCACGACGGCTGACGTCGTATTTCCACCCGTTCGCCAGGTGTCCGCTCGTCCTGCCTTCGATAACGAAATGCGCAGAACGGGCGACCTCTGTCAACGGAGCCGTCCATCGCAACGTGTTAGAGCCAAGAGGCTCAACGCGAGCCGGACGGAGGTACAACGCGGTGATCAAGGAAAGGGTTGCTGTGGCGTCAACCGCAAACCAATCACGCACCGTACGCTGACAGACCGCCTAGGCTGGGGGTGATCTCGGAAGGGGTGGTGTGAGTCGTGGGGCTCGCTGAGTCCTTGCTCACGTGGCTGCACGGCTTCGTGGGTGCGAGTGTCTGCCCCGGTGACTGGGTGTGGACCACCACGGCGCTCGGTGCGGTGCTCGGGTTGTTCCCGACGATCGGGGCGCTGCTGTCCATCGCGGTGCGCCGGGTGGTCGGCAACTCCTACGGACCCGTGACCGGTGCCATCTTCACCGTGCTCGGCGTCGCCAGCTGCCTGGTGCTGCCGTGGCTCGTCATGCGCGGCACGGTGCAGGGTCTGTCCGGTCGCGACATCCCCGGATCGGCCTCCCTCGACGAGTCCACCTGCTTCGGGACGTTCTCCCAGGGCAGCTACCTGGTCGACGGGGCGCCGTCGATCATCGGCGTGATCCAGCGGCCGACGGAGCAGCCGCTGTTCCTGGCCGCCGCGGGCATCACGGCGGCGCTCGCGCTGCTGTGCCTGCTGTTCGTCATGCTGCAGTCAGGCTCGGCGTTCCGGCTCGGGCCGAACTGGCCGCGCCGGGTGTTCTGGCCGATGTTCCTGGTACTGCTGGTGACGACGTCGGCATTCCCCGTAACGCTCGTCGGCCATGTGCTCCTCGGGTTTCTGCCGATTGCGATAATCGGCTCACTCGTCGTGCGGATTTTCGGGTTGACTACCGCCATGCTGAACCGCCCCGGCCGCGACCGGTCCCAGGACCGGAACCCGCAGAGCTCGCCGCCACCGCAGCCGGTGGCACGCAAGCCCCAGCCTCAGAACAACCAGCTTCCGGCCGGTCAGCCGCAGAAGAAGGCGCCGACCAAGCCGATCACGGCAGCGCAGCACCAGCCGCCGCACAACCCGGGCCAGAACCCGCCGCCGTACCAGCCGGCGCAGGTGCCGAAGTACCAGCCGGCGCCCATGAACCGGCCGATGCGCCCGGTGACGCAGCCGCAGAACCAGCCGCCGCGCCAGTACCCGCCGACGCGCGTCGCCGAGGTCCTGCCGCAGCCGGGTCCTCCGCAGCAGCCGTCGAACCCGGCGGTGCTCGCGGACACGCCGGGCCCGCTGCCGTTCGGTCCGGGCGCGGCCAACGCCGAGTCGCCCGCGCCGGTGCAGAAGTCGGGCAAGGTCTGGAACCCCGGCAACGGCAGGTTCCGCCGCGTCCGCCAGCTCGGTTCCGGCGGCTTCGGCACGGTCTGGCTGGCCGTGGACGAGCAGCTCGACCGCACGGTGGCGGTGAAGCTCGCGCACGCCCCGGACAACGACACCGAGGCGCGGATGCTCCGCGAGGCACGAGCCCTGGCCGCGGTCCGGCACCCGAACTGCGTGCGGGTCTTCGACATCGTCCAGGACCCGGACGGCCTCGCCCTGGTCATGGAGTACATCGAGGGCGCCTCGCTGTCCGAGACGGTCCTGAAGAACGGCCTGATCGACGACAAGCTCGCCGCACGCCTCTGGCTGAACATGGCCGACGCGCTGGCGGCGGCACACGACCGGGGCGTCCTGCACCGCGACGTGAAGCCGTCCAACGTCATCGTCGACAACCAGGGCACCGCGCACCTGATCGACTTCGGCATCGCCCGCTCCAAGGGCGACAGCACCCTCACGGCCACCGGCATGATGGTCGGCACCCCGGACTTCCTCGCCCCGGAGACGGCCCGCGGCGAGACGGCGTCCCCGGCGTCGGACTCCTGGCAGCTGGCCGCCACGGTCTCCTACGCCCTGACCGGCCACCCGCCGCGCGGCTCCCGCGAGAACCCGATCTCCTCGCTGATGGCCGCGGCCCAGGGCGAACCGATCACCAAGCTGCCGCAGAACAGCAAGCACGCGCGGCTCCTGCTCGCGGCGATGGACCCCGAACCGGGGCGCCGTCCGTCGCTCGCCCAGGTGCGCGGGCAGCTGTCGCAGTTCCTCGACCAGGAGGGCATGAGCAAGGAAGGCCCGGTCACCAAGATGATCAGCAAGCCGACGCCGCCGCCCACGAGGCACATGCCGATGTAGGCATCCGGGTGAACGTGGGACCGGTCGGTAACGGTGGTTCACCGTTCAACGACCTAAGCCGTGGTTCACCCGGAAGGCCTCGGCATCTCACGGGATGCCACGCGAAGAGTGGTGAGGCGGTTTCCGCCGATCGCCTCACCACTCACCTTCGGCCGTTCGGCCGCAACCTCTTGCGCAGCAGCAGGAACACACCGGCCGCGCCGGCGACGACGAGTCCGGCGACCCACACGGGCAAGGGCTTTCCCGACGACTCCTCCGGCACCACCGCGGCGGCCGGGGCGGGTGAGGCGGAGACCTCGAGTTCCGGCAGTGGCGGCGCGATCTCCTGCCACGGCGACGGGCCGTCCACGGTTCTCTGCACCCTCTGCGGGTCCACCGGCTTCACCAGCAACGTGCCCGGCACGGTCAGCGTGCCCAGCGGGTGCTCCGGGAACACGCCCTGCACGCCGAACACCTCGTACGCGCCGGCGGGCAGGGAGAACGTCACGGCGTAGTGCGCGGGTTCGCCCAGCGCGACGCCGACGAAGTCCCGCGTGTCCGGCCCGGACTTGAAGCGCAGCCCCGTCTTGCCGAGGTCGCCGGAGAACGGATGGGTGCCGTGCTGGAGCACCCAGTAGCCGACCGTGTGGGTCACGGAGGGCTGGATCGACGGCACCGGGTCGACGTACGTGACCGCCCAGCCGCCCGCGAGCGCACTCGGTGCGCTGATCAGCAGGAAAGCGCACAACAACGCCAGAATCCTCATGGCGCGAGTACACCGGGAACCGAAGCCGGGTTCCCGGTGTAGAGAGGGCATCACGGACGAAGCGGTGGCACGGGCGATCGCAGGTGACCAGGCGGCCTACGGCGAGCTGGTCGCCCGGCACACCGCGCTCGCGCACCGGACGGCGTACCTGCTCGGGGCCGGCGCGGACGCCGGTGACGTGGTGCAGGAGGCGTTCGTGAAGGCGTACCGGAAGCTCCACACGTTCAAGCCCGAAGCCGACTTCAAGCCGTGGCTGCTCAAGATCGTCGCGAACGAGACGAAGAACCTGCACCGCGGCAGACGGCGGCGCAACCTGATGGAGCTCAGGCTCGCGGCCATCACCGAGACCGTCGACCACGACGATCCCGGCACGCTCGTGGACGACTCCCGCGTCAAGCTCCTGAAGGCCGTCCAGAGCCTGAACGAAGCCGACCGGCAGGTCGTGACTTGCCGGTACCTGCTGGACCTGAGCGAGGCCGAGACCGCGCAGACCCTCAACCTGGCCAAGGGAACCGTGAAGTCGCGGTTGTCGCGCGCCCTGGCCAAGCTGCGCCCCATGCTGGAGGAGGTGGCCCATGACCGATGACCGGGCAGAGGCCGCCCTCCGCGATCTGGGCCGGCAGATCCACGTGCCGGAACCGCCGGACGTCACCGCCCAGGTGCTGACCAGGATCAACGCGCCCCGCAGGCGAAGCCGTTGGCTCACGGCACTGGTGGCCGCGATCACCGCGTCGGCGATCGCCTTCGCGGTGTCCCCGGCGGTGCGGGCGGGTGTCCAGCAGCTCCTGGAGTTCGCCGGTGTCGAGTTCCGCACGGAGGCGCCGCGATCAGTCGCTCCTCCGTTGCCGAGCCAGGACGTCTCACTCGACGAAGCCCGGAAGCAGATGCCGTTCGAGATCCACCTACCGGTGGAACTCGGCACGCCGGACCACATCACCGTCCACGAAGGACGGTTCGTCAGCTTGCACTACGGCGGCCTGAGGCTCGACCAGTTCGACGGCACCATCAGCTCGACCGTCGGCAAGCTCGTCCACCAGGAGGGCGTCGAGCAGATCGGCGACAAGATCTGGATCCCGTTCCCGCACGTGTTCTTCTACATCGACCGCGACGGCGCGTGGCACACCGAGGAACCGCAGCTGACCGGTCAGACCCTGCTCTGGCAACGAGGTCAGGTCACCATGAGGCTCGAAGGCGACCTGACCAGGGAACGAGCCCTCGAGATCAGCGCCAGCTAGGCAGCCACAGCTGCTGCTGCCACATCTCCGGTGTGATCGGGTTGCCGTTCAGGATCGGCCACAGCCACACGAAGTTCGCCACCACGATGCCCACGTACAGCGCGACGACGAGCAGTCCGGTGCCGCGCCGTTCGGAGCCCGCTGTGCGCCGGCCCAGGATCTCGCCGAGCGCCAGCACGATCAGCAGCACCAGGAACGGCGCCATCGGCGTGACGTAGAAGAAGTACATCTGCCGGTCGAGGTTGAGGAACCACGGCAGCAGGCCCGCGGCGTAGCCGACCAGGACACCGGCGTAGCGCCAGTCCATGCGGCCGATGGTGCGGTACAGCGCCCAGCCGATCACCGGGAACGCGAGCCACCACATCGCGGGCGTGCCGATGAGCATGATCGCGCCGAGGCACGACGCCGCGCCGCAGCCCGTGACGGAGTTGTCGTAGTAGTAGAGCATCGGACGCAGGCCCATCGGCCACGTCCACGGCTTCGACTCCCACGGGTGCCGGTTGGTCTCCGAGGTGACCAGCTCGACGTGGAACTTGTAGACGTTCTTCGCGTTGTACCAGAGCGACTGCAGGACGTCCGGGACGTACGCGATGTCCTTGACCTTGCCGCCGACCACGTGCCGGTCGATGCCGGTCTCACTCGCCATCCACGGGAACCACGTCGCGACGTAGACGAGCACGGGCACCGCGACCAGGCCGCCCAGCGACGGCAGGACGTCCTTCACCAGTGCGCCCAGCCACGGCTCCTCGACGCCCGCGGCACGCCGTGCCAGCGCGCTCCAGATGACCGTCAGCAGCCCGAACGCGGCGATGTACCAGATGCCGGACCACTTGATGCCGCACGCCGCACCGAGCATCACGCCCGCACCGAAGCGCCACCAGCGGAAGCCGATCCACGGACCGAACGCCGAGTTGTTGATGAAGCCCTCGCGCACGGCCACGGCGAGGCGCGCGCGCATCTGTTCGCGGTCGACGACCAGGCAGCCGAACGCGGCCACGACGAACAGCGCGATGAAGATGTCGAGCATGCCCATCCGCGACTGGACGTGCGAGACGCCGTCCGCGATGAGCAGGACGCCGGCCAGCGCGCCCAGCAGGTCCGACCGGGTCAGGCGGCGGGCGATCCGGACGATCAGCAGGATCGTGATCGCGCCGGCGAGCGCGGAGGCGAACCGCCAGCCGATGCCGTCGTAGCCGAAGAGCTCCTGGCCGATCGCCATCAGCTGTTTGGCGAGCGGCGGGTGCACGATCAGCTCGTAGCCGGGGTTGTCCTCGTAGCCGCCGTTGCGCAGCACCTGTGCCGTCTGCGGCACGTAATGCTTCTCGTCGAAGATCGGCGTGCCCTTGTCCGTCGGATATCCGACGTTCCAGAAGCGCACGACGGCACCGATCAGCGTCACGACGGCCGTCATGAGCCACCCGCGCATGCGGTCCCCGGACGGTGGCGGGTCTAGTACCGCCGCACGATCCGTAGGCGGCTCCTCGACGACGACGGGCGCCTCTCCTGGCTGCACGAGGACTGTCACGCCGCCGATCGTAGGGTGAAGCTTGTGAGTCCTGTATCCGGTTCAGGCCGTCTTGTCCTGGCAGCCACCCCGCTCGGGGACATCCGCGACGCCTCCGCGCGCCTGATCGAGGCACTCGGGACGGCCGACGTGATCGCCGCCGAGGACACCAGAAGGCTGCACAGCCTCGCGGCAGCGTTGCAGGTCAAGCCGTCCGGGCGGGTGATCAGCTTCTACGACCAGAACGAGGTCGGGCGCCTGCCGGGACTGCTCGAATCGCTCCACGGCGGCGCGACCGTGCTGCTCGTGACGGACGCCGGAATGCCGTCCGTTTCCGATCCTGGCTACCGGCTCGTCGCCGCGTGTGTCGAGCAGGACGTCACGGTCACGTGCCTGCCGGGGCCGTCCGCGGTGACGACGGCGCTCGCCCTGTCCGGCCTGCCGAGCGACAGGTTCGCGTTCGACGGCTTCCCGCCGCGCAAGTCCGGTGAGCGCAAGCGCTGGTTCGCACCTTTGGCCACCGAGCAGCGCACGGTCGTCTTCTTCGAGGCTCCCCACCGGCTCGCGGACACGCTCGCGGACGCCGTCGAGGTGCTCGGGCCGGACCGCCGTGCCGCCGTGTGCCGTGAACTGACGAAGAAGTACGAAGAGGTCGTGCGCGGCTCACTGGCCGAACTCGCCGAGTGGGCCGTGGAAGGCGCACGCGGCGAGATCACCGTGGTCCTCGGCCCGGCCCCCGTCGAGGACAAACCCGACCTCGACACGCTCGTCGCCGAGGTCAAGCAGCGCGTCGCCGACGGGGAGCGGATGAAGTCGGCCGCCGCCGAGGTCGCGGAGGCGGCCGGGATCAGCAAGAAGACGCTCTACGACGCGGCGATCAAGTCAAGCTGAAGCGCACGCGGGGACCTTTCGTACTCTCATGCGGTACGAAAGGTCCCCGCGTGCGTCAAGCTGACTCCTTGTTGAACGTGCGGACGCCGTAGAACACGCCGACCAGGACCAACGCCACCACGGAGATCAGCCCGTACAGCATCGTGCCGGGGTTGAAGATCGACCGTTCGGCGTCGACGACGTGCGCCAGCGGGTTGAGCCGCGACAGCCAGTAGAGCCACTGCGGGCCGTTCGACATCGGCAGCAGCACGCCGGAGAGCAGCATCAACGGCACGATCGACGCCGACAGCACGGACGCGAAGACGTACTCCAGCTTCACCTTCAGCGCGATGGCGTACGACACCGAGCCGATCGCGATGCCGAGCAACGCCACCAGCCCGAGTCCGAGCAGCATCTGCCCGGCCGTGGCCCGGAAGCCGAACAGCATCGCGGCGAGCATGATCAGCAGGCTCTGCACGACCAGCAGCACCACGTCCTTGCCGACCCTGCCGACGAGCAGCGCGATCCGGCTGACCGGGGTGACGCGCAGCCGTTCCATCACGCCCGTGCGCACCTCGGGCAGCAGCGAGAAGCCCGCGTAGGCGGTGCCGAACAACGCCATTTGCACCAGCAGGCCCGGCACGAACCACTGCCAGCCGGTGTCGCCGAGCAGCGGTCCGAAGAGCCCGAGGTAGAGCAGCGGCTGGGCGATCCCGAACACGACGGCCACAGGGTTGCGCAGGACCGGCAGCATCACGCGGCAGAACACGAGCCAGGTGTCACGCAGCATCGGCTTCCTCCCTCAGGGAGCGGCCGGTCATGGTCAGGAACACGTCGTCGAGCGTCGGCCGGTGCACCTGCACCGAGTGCAGCTCGACGCCGATGTTGTCGAGGTCGCGCAGGAGGCCCGGCAACGCGCGGTCGCCGTTCGGGATCCGGAAGCTGACCTGCTCGCCGTCGACGACCGCGTTCTCGAACTTCGAGGCGACGACCGAGGCCTGCGGTGTGCCGAGCACGACGAGGTCGCCGGAGACGCGGTGCTTCAGCTCGTCGGGTGAGCCCTCGCCCACGATCGAGCCGTGGTCGATGACCAGCAGCCGGTCGCTGAGGTAGTCGGCCTCGTCCAGGTAGTGGGTGGTCAGGAAGACCGTGACGCCGTCGGCCTTGAGCTGCCTGATGTGATCCCACAGGTTGCGGCGGCTCTGCGGGTCGAGTGCCGTGGACGGCTCGTCCAGGAACAGCAGCCGCGGGTCGTGCAGCATGCCCATCGCGATGTCGAGCCGGCGCTGCTGGCCGCCTGACAGCGTGACGACGCCGCGCTTCTCCAGGCCCTGGAGGTCGAACCGTTCGAGCAGGTCGGCGACCTTCCTGCGGGCGTCGGGCCGGGACAGGCCGTAGAAGCGGGCCTGGAACTCCAGTTCGTCGGCGACGCGCTGGTCCTGGCCGGCGCCGTTCTTCTGGCCGACGTAGCCGATGTTGCGGCGGACCCCGGCCGGGTCGGTCAGCAGGTCGTGCCCGGCGATCTCCGCCTCACCGGCGGTCGGCTGCAGCAGCGTGGTGAGCATGCGCAACGTCGTGGACTTGCCTGCCCCGTTAGGGCCGAGGAACCCCACGAGCTCGCCCTCGGCGACGTCGATGTCCACCCCTCTGACCGCGTCCACCGGACCGGTCTTCGTGGTGAATCGGCGCGCGAGGCCGCGTGCCTTGATCATGACGAAACCCCCTCTAGTCAACTTTGACTAGAGGCTAGCGGGAACTAATCAAATTTGACTAGTCCTTCAGCTCGTACGCACCGGCCTCTAGGCGTTCGATCAGCTCCTGAGTCCAGCGCACCTGGCCTTCGAGATGGACGAGCCAGAGTCGAAACAGCTCGCTGACGTGCGCGGGCTTGCCCATCTCCGGCATCGACTCGACGCCGTGCCGGGTGGGGGTGAGCTGCCCTTCGAGGCCCGCCAGCCGGTTCTTCAGCAGCACGACCGCCTGCTTGCGCGGGACGAGGTTGAGCATCGCCACGCCCGCGGAGACCTCGTCGTTGCCCGCGGCCGGATCGGCCAGCGCGTGCCCGAGCAGGTCCTGCAGCTCGCGCTCACCCGCGGCGGTGATCCGGTAGGTGGTGCGGGCGGGGCCCTCGCCGGGCTCCTCGGTGCCGACCGGCTCCAGCAGGCCGTCCTTGGCCAGCGACTTCAGCGCGTGGTAGATCGAACCCGGCTGCACGTTCGCCCAGCTGTCCGCCGACCACGACTTCAGCTCGCGGCGCACCACGTAACCGTGTGCCTCGCCGACGAGCTTCACCACGCCGAGCACCAGCATTCTGGTCGCGGACAAACAGACCTCCCACTCGGTGAAAACCCCCTGGCACCGCCTCCGTAGGCTATTGCCATGAGTGCCTCCGTACTGACCGCGGTGGCCTGGCCTTACGCCAATGGCCCCAGGCACATCGGTCACGTCTCCGGTTTCGGTGTCCCGTCCGACGTCTTCTCCCGCTACATGCGAATGTCCGGACACCGGGTGCTCATGGTCAGCGGCACGGACGAGCACGGCACACCCATCCAGGTGCAGGCCGAGAAGGAAGGGCTCACGGCTCGTGAGCTCGCCGACAAGTACAACCGTGTGATCGCGTCTGACCTCCAGGGCCTCGGCCTGTCCTACGACCTCTTCACCCGCACCACCACCGGCAACCACTACCAGGTGGTGCAGGACCTGTTCTCCGCGCTGTGGAAGAACGGCTACGTCGTCCCCAAGACGGAGATGGGCGCGATCAGCCCGTCGACCGGCCGCACGCTGCCCGACCGCTACATCGAGGGCACCTGCCCGATCTGCGGGTACGAGGGCGCGCGCGGCGACCAGTGCGACAACTGCGGCAACCAGCTCGACCCGTCGGAACTGATCAACCCGCGCTCGAAGATCAACGGCGAGACGCCGAAGTTCGTCGAGACCGAGCACCTGTTCCTCGACCTGTCCGCGTTCATCGACTCGCTGGGCAGCTGGATGGGCACGCGGTCGGACTGGCGTCCGAACGTGCTCAAGTTCTCGCAGAACCTGATCAAGGACCTGCGGCCGCGCGCCATCACCCGCGACCTCGACTGGGGTGTGCCGATCCCGCTCGACGGGTGGAGCGACCAGCCGATGAAGCGGTTCTACGTGTGGTTCGACGCGGTCATCGGGTACCTGAGCGCGTCCGTCGAGTGGGCGCGCCGCACCGGCGACCCCGACGCCTGGAAGGAGTTCTGGACGGGTGACGCCCAGGGCTACTACTTCATGGGCAAGGACAACATCGTCTTCCACTCGCTCATCTGGCCGTCGCTGCTGCTCGGGCAGAACGGCGCGGGCGACAAGGGCGGCGAGCCCGGCCGGTTCGGCACGCTGAACCTGCCGACCGAGGTCGTGTCGTCGGAGTACCTGACGATGAGCGGCTCGAAGTTCTCCACCTCGCGCGGCACCGTGATCTACGTCGGCGACTTCCTCAAGGAGTTCGGGCCGGACGCGCTGCGGTACTTCATCTCCGTCGCCGGTCCCGAGAACCAGGACACCGACTTCACCTGGGAGGAGTTCGTCCGCCGGACGAACTTCGAGCTGGCGAACGAGTGGGGCAACCTGGTCAACCGCTCGATCTCGATGGCGCACAAGAACGTCGGTGCGATCCCGAAGGCCACGGCGCTGACCCCCGCCGACCACGAGCTGCTCGCGCAGTCCAAGGCGGCGTTCGACACGGTCGGCGCGCACCTGCGCCGCTCGCGGTTCAAGCAGGCCTCCGGCGAGGCCATGCGCGTGATCTCGCTGGCGAACAAGTACCTGTCCGACCAGGAGCCGTGGAAGCTCAAGGACGACCTGGACCGCCGCGACTCGGTGCTGCACACCGCGTTGCAGGTCGTGCAGGACGCGAACACGCTCATGACGCCGTTCCTGCCGCACTCGGCGCAGAAGATCCACGAGGCGCTGGGTGGCACGGGCGTGTGGGCCGCGCAGCCGGAGCTGACCGAGGTCGACGACCTCGACATCCCCGACCGCTCGTACCCGGTGCTCACCGGTGACTACGCGGGTGAGCAGGCCAAGTGGGAGTCCACGCCTCTTGAGGTCGGCCGGCCGCTGCAGAAGCCGTCGCCGCTGTTCACGAAGCTGGACTCGAAGCTGGGCGAGGTCGGGCCCGAGTGGGCTCCGATCGTGACCGAGTAGTGGCGGACAAGCGTGAACGACCACCGGTGCCGGAAGCTCTTCCGGCACCGGTGATCGACGCCCACACGCACCTCGACGCGTGCGGGGCCACCGATGCCGCGGACGTGGCGGTCCTGCTCGATCGGGCAGAGGCCGCCGGCGTCTCGCACGTGATCACGGTCGCGGACGACCTGAAGGCCGCGCAGTGGGCCGCCGAAGCGTCCACTTGGGACTCCCGGGTCTACGCCGCGGTCGCCGTGCACCCGACGCGCACCTCCTCGTTCGGTGACGAGGAGAAGGCCGAACTGGAGCGGCTGGCCGTCCTGCCCCGCGTGGTCGCGATCGGCGAGACCGGTCTGGACTACTACTGGGACTACTCGCCGCCGGCCGCGCAGCACGAGGCTTTCCGTTGGCACATCGACCTTTCCAAGCGCGTCGGGAAGCCGTTGATGATCCACGACAGGGACGCGCACGAGGACATCCTCAAGATCCTCGACTCCGAGGGCGCACCGTCCACTGTGGTGTTCCACTGCTTCTCCGGTGACGCGGACTTCGCCCGGCGGTGCGTCGACGCGGGGTACGTGCTGTCGTTCGCTGGCCCCGTGACGTTCAAGAACGCCCGTGCGCTGCGGGAAGCGGCCGCTTTCGTTCCGCAGGACCAGCTCCTGGTCGAGACGGACGCGCCGTTCCTGACGCCCCATCCCTATCGTGGGCGTCCGAATGAACCATATTGTGTGAATTACACAGTTCGCGATCTCGCCACGTTGCGTGGCGAAGATCTTTCTGAACTCTGCGTCGCCGTCACCCGTACTGCTCAACGAGTGTTCGGGCTTGATCACTGAAATGCGGCTTAGAGCGAACGGAGCAAAGGGTTCCTACCTCCATGAAGTGACTGAGGTCACAACATTGGCGGGGGTGTTTGCGCAACGTCGGCTACCCCGTTACTGTCCCGTGACCGTGCCACCTGAGTCGACCTTGTCGGTTCGGAGCACGCCCGCAGTCGGGGCGGGACCGAAGCCAGAAGCGCGAAGAAGCGAGACCACGTAGGAGGAGTTGCCGGGAACCTTCGAGCTCCAACTCGAATGATCTTGTCAACGCCAACTGTGCGGTGGCCTCACAGCTTCCGCAATGGAGGTATCGACCCTTGTCTGGTAGCGACAGAGCTGCTGCTCCGTACGACTTCAACGACGACACCGACTGGTTCACGCCGGTCGGCGGCACGGCCGTTGACGTCGCCGACCCCCACCCGAGCTTCCCCGCCGGTGCGCTGACCATCACGCCCGCGGACGTGCTCGAGGTGCTCGGCCCGGACGCCGACGACCTGCTCGCCTCGGCCAACGTCGACGTCGACGAGCTGATCCGTCTCATCAACGCCGAGACGACGATCATGCCGCCGCTCGTCCTCCCGTCGGAGGACGAAGAGCTCGACGACCCGCAGGTCCTCGTCAAGGCGGCCTCGACGTGGAAGCGCCGCTTCCTCAAGGGCACCGTCGCCGCGGTCCTCGTGTCGATCTCCGGTGGCGGCGTGACCGCCATGGCGATGGACAAGTCGCTGACCGTCGAGGTCGACGGCGCGATGCAGACCGTCCACTCCTACGAAGGCACGGTCGGCGAAGTCCTGGCGGAGGAAGGGATCGTCGTCGGTGAGCACGACGCCCTGTCCCCGTCGCTGAACGCCCCGATCTCCGACGGCGGCAAGATCAGCCTCGACCGCGGCCGGCTGCTCAAGATGAGCATCGACGGCCAGGCCCGCGAGGACTGGGTCCGCTCCGTCACCGTCGAGGAGGCCGCCAAGCAGCTCGGCGTGCCGCTCGAAGGCGCCTGGATGTCGGCCCCCGGCTCGCACGACGTGCCGCTCGAGGGCATGAGCGTCGAGGTCAAGACCCTCAAGAACGTCAAGCTGTTCGACGGCGCGAACCCGGTCCGCGAGGTCAAGACGACCGCGCTGACCGTCGACGAGCTGCTCAAGAGCGAGAACCTCTCCCTCGGCCCGGAAGACGCCGTCGCCTCCGGCACGGACGTCAAGCTGGCCACGGGCGCCGAGATCTACATCTCCCGCACCGGCGTCACGGTCATCAACGTGAACGAGCCGGTCGCCCCGCCGGTCGAGAAGACCAACGACCCGAACATGACCGCGGGCCAGCAGACCGTCACCGACCCCGGCACCCCGGGCGAGCAGACCAGCACCTACCGCGTGACGGTGAAGAACGGCAAGGAGATCAGCCGCGAGAAGATCGGCGGCAAGATCACCAAGGAGCCGAAGCCCAAGAAGATCACCGTGGGCACCAAGCCGCTGCCCGACGGCGAAGTCTGGGACCGCCTCGCCAAGTGCGAAGCAGGCGGCAACTGGGCCATCAACACCGGCAACGGCTACTACGGCGGCCTCCAGTTCTCGGCCAGCACCTGGGCAGCACACGGCGGCCAGGCCTACGCCTCGCTCCCGCACCAGGCAACCCGCGAACAGCAGATCGCGGTAGCCACCAAGCTGCGCGACCGCGCAGGCGGCACGTACGGCGCGTGGCCGGGCTGCCGCGCGAAGCTCGGCCTGCCGTAAACCTCTTTCCCGTCCCCCTGACTGAGGCCGCCCTGGTTCGCCACGGGCGGCCTTCGTCGTTGCCGGGGTCGCTCGCGTCGAGATCCGGCGCACCGAACAGGGTTCGGCTGGGCCGGGAGTGGCCGGGCAGCGATTGGGGCGCGGCAGGGCGGGTAGCGGCGAGCATCGGACGGGCTGTGGCAGGGCACGGTGGCACATGGCGGGCGAGATGCGGCATGCAGGCATCGCGCAGGGCGACGGCGGCCCGGTCACCTTCTCGCCCATGGCAATGGCGAACCGAGGCGTCCCCCCCAGCGCACAGGGCAACGGCGGAGCCAAGCCCACCCTCCCGCCCACGGCAATGGCGAAGCCGAGGCGTCCCTCCGCACGCAACAGGCAACGGCGGAGCCGAGCCACCTGTCGCCAGCGGCAATGGCGGAGCCGAGGCGTGTGAACCTTGGTCTGCTGGTCAAGCGGTAATGAAGCGACCACCGCACTGCGATTGGGGCTTGACCTTGAGGGGGCGGGATGCTCCCCTCACGGGCACGGCCGGGCGCTTTTCAGCCCGGCCTTTTCCGGCCGTCCAGCATCCCGCCAGAGGCTCAAGGTCAAGCCCCAATCGCTATCGTCGCGAAGCGGCGATGACCGGCACCGGCCCGGTCCTGCCTGGGCGACCACCCACACAAGGTGACCTGAGCGCATTGGCGACCCACCCCGCTGGAACGCGACAGGCCAACGCAAGCCGACCCGCGCGCTGCCCAACTCCGGCCCCTCGCAAGGCGACCACCCGCAAGGCAGGCGATCCGCCCCGCTGGAACGCGACAGGCCAACGCAAGCCGACCCCGGCACCCCACCACAGGCCCACCAGCAAGGTCCCAGCCCAGCCCTCCGCCACCAAGCCTGCGAGAATGCCCAAGTGAGCCTGCTGGGTCCTGCCGAAGTCCGCCGTCTAGCCGCAGAGCTGGACATCCGCCCGACCAAGAAGCTGGGCCAGAACTTCGTGCACGACCCCAACACCGTCCGCAAGATCGTCGCCGCGGCCGGCCTGACCCCGGACGACGTCGTCCTGGAGGTAGGCCCGGGCCTGGGCTCCCTGACCCTCGCCCTGCTCCCCAACGCCAGCAAGGTCGTAGCGGTCGAGATCGACCCCCCGCTCGCACACCGCCTCCCGCAAACGGTCAGCGAGATGGACCCGGAGAACGCCGGCAAGCTCCACGTCGTCCTCAAGGACGCCATGAAAGTCACCCAAGAAGACCTGCCGGCGCAACCTACCGCGATCGTCGCGAACCTGCCCTACAACGTCGCGGTCCCGGTGGTGTTGCACCTGCTGGCCGAACTCCCCAGCCTGCAAAAGGGTCTGGTGATGGTGCAGGCGGAGGTGGCCGACCGCATGGCCGCCAAGCCCGGGAACAAGATCTACGGCGTGCCCAGCGTGAAGCTCGCCTGGTACGCCGAGGCGAAGAAGGCCGGCGCGGTCGGCAAGAACGTGTTCTGGCCCGCGCCCAACGTGGACTCCGGTCTGGTTTCCTTCCAGCGTCACGAAAAGCCCCTGTCCACTGTGGATCGCAAGAAGCTCTTCCAGATCGTCGACGCCGCGTTCGCCCAGCGCCGCAAGACGTTGCGGGCCGCGCTCAGGGGCTGGGCCGGTAACCCGGGGAACATCGACGAACTGCTCGCGAAAGCGGGCATCGATCCCCAGGTTCGGGGCGAGCAGCTGAGCGTGATCGACTTCATCCGGATCGCTGAGGTCTAGGCCGGGGATCCTTCGGCCAACAGTGTGATCTGTCGAACGAATCCGGTTTTGGCTTGCGCAACCGAACGTCCGTCCGGTTGACTGCTACTTGCCATCCGGAGCGACTGAGAGACCTGGCTCTACGACGTCGCAGCAACCACCCGCTGGATGCGGGCAGGTGCTAACGCCAGGACCGATGGAGGAGCACCATGGGTACCGTGCGAATGCTGACGCGCCGTCGAGTCATCGACCAGTGCCGTCGCTCGTCTTCTGCATGTCGTCGCCAACTCGTCTAGGGCGCCTTCTCAAAGTCCTCTGACGCGCACTCATTCAACGAGTGGCGCACACACCTGAGCAGAACCTTCGACCGCGCACGTCCGCCACGAACGGACTGTGTGCCGTCGCGCGCAGCCGTGGAGCAGACGTGATCACTGTCGAAAACCTCACCAAGTCCTTCCAGGGCGTCAGTGCCCTCAACGGCGTGACCCTCGACGTCGAGGCCGGAACCGTGCTCGGCGTGGTCGGCCCGAGTGGCGCCGGCAAGTCGACGCTCGCTCGTTGCGTCGCGCTGCTGGAGCGTCCCGACTCCGGGGCGATCCGCGTCGACGGCACCGATATCACCAGCCTCGACGGGTCGGCCCTCAGGGCCGCTCGCCGACAGATCGGCGTTGTGCCGCAAGGGGATTCGCTTCTCCGTCAGCGCACGGCGGCCGGCAACATCGCGCTGCCGCTGGAGTCCGCGGGCGTCCCCGGACCGCAGCGCCGCACCCGTGTGGGCGAGCTGCTGGACCTCGTCGGGCTCACCGACAAGGCCGCCTCGTACCCCGACCAGCTGTCCGGCGGGCAGCGCCAGCGCATCGCCGTGGCGCGCGCCCTCGCCGCCAACCCGTCCGTGCTCCTCGCCGACGAGCCCACGTCCGCGCTGGACCCGGAGACCACCGGTTCCGTGCTGACCGTGCTCGACCGTGCGCGCGCTGAGCTCGGTGTGACCGTGCTCGTCGTCACGCACGACATGAGCGTGGTCCGGAAGATCTGCGATGACGTCGCCGTGCTGGAGCAGGGCCGCGTCGTCGAACACGGCAAGGTGCTCGACCTGGTCAACGACGTCGCGAGCCGCACGAGCAGTGCGCTGCTGCCCGCCGTCGACCTCAACCCGATCAACGAGAGCAGCTACGACCGCGTCGCGGACGTCGTGCTCGTCGGGTTCGCCGCGGTCGGCGCGCTGCTGCCCGAGGCCTCGCACCGGTTCGGCGTCGAGCTGAACATCGTCGGTGGCGGCCTCACGCGACTGGGCGAGACGCCCGTCGCGCGGTTCCGGCTCGGCCTGAACGGCGAGCGCTCGGACTCCGCTCTGGAGTGGATCGGTGAGGCCGGCGGCTCCGTGCAGAGGTCCTTGAAGGGCCCCCAGGGAGTAGCTGCGTGAGGTCTGCAACACCCTGGTCCGACGTCGTCAGCTTCCTCGTCGAGGCCACCGGCGAGACGCTCTACATGGTCGGCGTCTCGACCGTCATCGCCACAGTTCTCGGAGTTCCCGTAGGTGTCTGGCTGCAGCTCACCGCCAAGGGTGGGCTGCGGCCGAACGCCGCCGTGCACAGGATCCTCAGCTTCGTCACCGACCTGGGCCGCTCGATGCCGTTCATCGTGCTGCTCGTCGCGCTCACGTCGGTCACCCGCCTCATCGTCGGCGGCTCCATCGGCAGCACGGCGGTCATCGTGCCGCTGGCCGTGGGAGCGATCCCGTTCGTGGGGCGGCTCGTGCAGAACATCCTGTCCGAGGTGCACGTGACCGTGGTCGAGGCCGCGATCACGACCGGTGCCTCGACGTTGAGGATCGTGCGCAGCGTGCTCATCCGCGAGTCGCTGCCCGCGCTGATCAACGCCATCGGCGTCACCGTGATCGCCCTGATCGGGTACTCGGCGATGGCAGGCGTGATCGGTGGCGGTGGCCTCGGTGACCTGGCCATCCGCGAGGGCTACCAGCGCTTCAACGACCGGATCCTGTGGAGCACCGTGGCGTGGCTCGCCGTGCTCACCACCGTGATCCAGTTCGGTTTCACCCGTGCCGCCCGTGCGTCCGACCGGCGCCGGCACGCCTCGGTCTGACCCGTAGCAATTTCTCAAAAGGAACGTCATGCGTATTCGTGCTGCCCTGATCGCAGTAGCTTTGACCGGTTTGGCCGCTCTGTCCGCTTGCTCGTCCGGCGGTGGCAGCGCGTCCGACACGCTGAAGGTCGGCGTCTCGCCGGTCCCGCACGCCCAGATCCTCAAGTACGTGGCCGACAACCTCGCCGCGCAGAAGGGTCTGAAGATCGAGGTCGTCGAGTTCACCGACTACGTGCAGCCGAACACGGCGCTGGTCGACGGGTCGCTCGACGCCAACTACTTCCAGACCGTCCCGTACCTGGAGACGTTCACCAAGGAGAGCGGCGCGAAGGTCGAGTGGGTCCAGCCCGTCCACGTCGAGCCGCTCGGCCTGTACTCCAAGAAGGCCAAGAAGCTCGACGAGCTCCCGAACGGGGCCAAGATCGCGGTGGCCAACGACGCCACCAACGAGGCCCGCGGCCTGAAGCTGCTGGAGGCCAACGGCCTCATCAAGCTCAAGGCCGTCGACCAGCCGACCGTGCGCGACCTCGCGGAGAACCCCAAGAACCTGCAGTTCGTTCCTCTGGAGGCCGCCCAGCTGCCCAGGTCGCTGGAGGACACCGACGCGTCCGTGATCAACGGCAACTACGCCATCGACGCGGGCCTCAAGCCGGCCACCGACTCGCTCGCGCTGGAGAAGGCCGAGGGCAACCCGAACGCGAACGGCCTGGTCACCCGCGCCGAGCTCAAGGACGACAAGCGCGTCCGCGACCTGGCGGAACTCCTCGGGTCGCAGCAGGTCAAGGACTACATCAAGCAGACGTTCAGCGGCTCGGTCATCCCGGTCTGACCGTGACAGTGACCGGGGGAGGAGTCCGGGACCCCAGAACGCCCGTACGCTGACATGGTGCTCGCAGTCGTTCCTCCCCCGGTCACAGTTCGCGTCCCGGCCAAGGTCAACCTGCACCTGGCCGTAGGTGACGTGCGCCCGGACGGTTACCACGACCTGGTGACGATCTTCCAGGCGCTGTCGCTGGTCGACGAGGTCACGGTCGCGGTCGCCGACGAGCCAGGCGTCGAGGTCCACGGCGAAGGCGCCGACCAGGTGCCCACCGGAGCCTCGAACCTCGCCTGGCGTGCGGTCCAGCTGCTCGCCGCGCACGTCGGCAAGGACGCGGACGACCCCAAGGTCCGCGTCGTCATCCGCAAGGCCATTCCGGTCGCGGGCGGCATGGCGGGCGGCAGCGCGGACGCGGCGGCGACGCTCGTCGGCCTGTCGTCGTTGTGGCGCCTGGACATCAGCCGTGACGAGCTGGCCGGACTGGCCGGCAAGCTCGGCGCGGACGTCCCCTTCGCCCTCTACGGCGGCACCGCCCTGGGCACCGTCCGCGGCGAGCGGATCGTGCCCGTGCTGGGCCGCCACCAGTTCCACTGGGTGCTGGCGTTCGACCGCCGTGGACTGTCCACTCCGGACGTCTTCGACGAGCTGGACCGCCTGCGCGCGGACGGAGATCCGCCGCGGGTCGGCGCGGTCGAGGCGGTGCTGGAGGGCCTGTCCTCCGGCGACCCGAGGCAGCTCGCCCTGCTGCTCGGCAACGACCTGCAGGCCGCCGCGGTCTCGCTGCGCCCGAACCTGCGCCGGACGCTCCGCGCGGGTGTCGACGCGGGCGCGCTGGCCGGCATCGTGTCCGGTTCCGGCCCCACGACGGCGTTCCTGTGTGAGGACGCTGACGCGGCTGTGCGCGTGGCCGCCGAACTCGCCGGCGCCGGTGTGTGCCGGACGGTGCGCGTGGCGCACGGACCGGTGCCCGGAGCGCGGGCGATCGCGACTGAAGAGCCCAAGCCGACGCCGCCCGAGGTGCACGCTTAACTGCACGCGGGGCCCTTTCGTACTGTCAGACAGTACGAAAGGGCCCCGCGTGCGGTCAGGAGCAGGCGCTTTGGCGGTGCTGGGTAGCCTGCATCGGGCAGTTTCTTACTAGTCGTGAGGTTTTGATGGCCAACCTGGTCAACCTGGAGTCCGTGTCGAAGTCGTTCGGCGTCCGGCCGCTGCTCGACGGCGTGTCGCTCGGCGTCAACGAAGGCGACCGCATCGGCGTCGTCGGCCTGAACGGCGGTGGCAAGACGACGCTGCTCGAGGTGCTGGCCGGGGTGGAGCCCGCTGACGACGGCCGCGTGTCGCGGTCGCGCGACCTGCGGATGGCCGTCGTGACGCAGCGGACCGAGCTGCCGGACGGGTCGACCGTGCGCAACGCGGTGATCGACCCGCTCGGGTTCGACGCCGAGCACGAGTGGGCGGCCGACGCCCGCGTCCGGTCCATTTTGGACGGTCTCGGCATCACGGCGCTGGGCCTCGACTCCGTGGTGTCGCGGATGTCCGGTGGTGAGCGGCGCCGGGTCGTGCTCGCGGCGGCGTTGATCCAGGACCTCGAACTCCTCGTGCTGGACGAGCCGACCAACCACCTCGACGTCGAGGGTGTGCGGTGGCTCGCGGAGCACCTGCTGGCCCGCAGGTGCGCGCTCGTCGTCGTCACCCACGACCGGTGGTTCCTCGACACCGTCTGCAACCGCACGTGGGAAGTGGTCAACGGCAAGGTCGAGCAGTACGAGGGCGGCTACGCCGACTGGATCTACGCGCGTGCCGAACGGCAGCGGCTCGCGGACACGCTGGAGGAGAAGCGGCAGAACCTGGCGCGCAAGGAGCTCGCCTGGCTGCGCCGCGGCGCCCCCGCCCGCACCTCGAAGCCCCGCTACCGGATCGAGGCGGCGGAAGCGCTGATCGCCGACGTGCCTCCGTTGCGGGACAACGTAGAGCTGCTGGCGTTCGCGAAGAAGCGCCTGGGCCGCACGGTCATCGAGGTCGAGGACGCCACACTGTCCATTCCGGACCGGGTGTTGGTGCGCGACCTGACGTGGCGCATCGGGCCGGGCGAGCGGATCGGGCTCGTCGGCGTCAACGGGTCGGGCAAGACGACGCTGCTGAAGCTGCTGGCCGGTGAGCGCGAACCCGAGACGGGCAAGCGGATCCAGGGCCAGACGGTCAAGATCGCGCACCTCTCGCAGGAGCTGCTCGACCTCAACGGGTCGATGCGCGTGCTGGAGGCGATCGAGGAGGTCGCTCGCCGCGTCGTGCTCGGCAAGTACGAGATGTCGGCGTCGCAGCTGGGCGAGCGGTTCGGCTTCTCGTCGCAGAAGCAGTGGACGCCCGTGTCCGACCTGTCCGGTGGCGAACGGCGCCGGCTGCAGCTGTGCCGGTTGCTGATGGCCGAGCCGAACGTCCTGCTGCTCGACGAGCCGACGAACGACCTGGACATCGACACGTTGCAGCAGCTGGAAGACCTGCTCGACTCGTGGGCCGGCACGCTCGTCGTGATCTCGCACGACCGCTACCTGGTCGAGCGCGTGTGCGACAAGGTCGTCGCGCTGTTCGGCGACGGCGGGCTGACCGAGCTGCCCGGTGGCATCGAGGAGTACCTGAAGCGCCGCGACTCGATGCGCGACAGGGAGTCCGCCGCCCCGGCCGCGGACAAGGCCCCCTCGAACGCAGCCGACCAGCGCGCCGCCCGCAAGGAGCTGGCGCGGCTGGAACGGCGCCTCGAAACGCTGCACAAGAAGGAAGCCGAGCTGCACGCGGCGCTCGCCGAGGCCTCGACCGACTCCGCCAGGCTGCTCAAGCTCGACGCCGAACTCCGTGCCGTGCTGGCGGAGGAGTCCGACGTGGAGGCTCAGTGGATGGCCGCGGCCGAGGCCGTCGAGGGCTGAGCCGCGTGATCTGATCGCCGCCGGGGCTACTTGCCGCGGCGGCGCAGTTCGGCGGCGAGCAGGGGCAGCAGCTCGTCGATGAACGACGTGTCGTAGCCCTGGCCGGAGAGCAGCGCGTAGCTGAAGCGCGCCTTCATGACCTCGTCGGCGGTCGCCCCGAGCATGCCGTCGAGCGCGACGCCGATCTCCTCCAGCATCCGGTCGACCTGCGCGGTGCGGTAGCCGCGCTGCCCGGACGCCGCCTGCGGGATCCGCAGCTGGCGCAGGTCCTTCCACGACTTGACCGTCGGCATGCTGCTGCGCACCGGTCCGGAGAGCTGCTGCTCGATCTGGCCGAGGAACCCGTCCACCTCGGTCTCGTCGTAGCCGCGCCTGCCGATCAGCGGGCGGGAGAACCTGACGTCGCGGACGTCCTTCGCGGTCAGGTTGTCCTGGCCGAGCAGCGTCGCCTCGATGCGGTCGAGGAACGCGTCCACCTGGGACTCCTGGTAGCCGCGGCGGCCGCGGGGAGGGCGGTGGAACGCGATGTTGCGGATGTCCGCCGCGGTGAACTTGGCCGCTTCGACCGACGGCTGCGAGGCGGGCTGCTGCGCCGGCGGTCGTTTCTGCGGTGGGGACTGCCGGGGGCGCTGCTGGGGCCGTGGATCGGGCTGTGCGCTGCGCTGCTGTGGCCGCTGCTGTTGCTGGGGGAGCGGCGGGAGTTGCGTGGTCGGCGGGCCCGCGTCGCGCGGCGGCGGAGCGACCTCGAACATCAGCACCACGAGGTCGAGGAACGTGTCGACGTCTTCCTCGTCGTAGCCGAACGTGCCGGGCGCGGTCTCGCCGAACACGGCGTCCTGCACCTGTTGCGCGGTCAGGTTGTCCCTGCCCCGCAGGGTCTGCTCGATGCGGTCGAGGAACGCGTCGATCTGTCCCTCGTGGTAGCCGCGGGTCCCCGGTCTCGGCTTGTGGAAGCGCACAGCGGCCACGTCGTCGGGCGATAACCGGACCGCGGGTCTCATCGCCTGCGACGTGGCGTGCGCGCCCTTGGCCGGCGCGGAGGCCTGCGCGCGTTGCGGAGTGGACCTCAGCGTGTCCGCCACGAGTTCCATGAAGACGTTGACCTCGTTCACGTCGTAGCCCGGGTCCCGGGTCGCGGTGCTGAACTTGACGTTGAGCACGTCTTCACGCGTGAGGATGTCCTTGCTCTTCATGGTGCCCTCGACCCGGTCGAGGAACGCGTCCACCTCAGCCGCGTCGTACCCGCGCTGACCTCGCGGGGGACGGTGGAACGCGACCAGGGCCACGTCCTGCGCGGAGAGCAGAGGTGCCGGATGCGCGGGTAGACGATGTTGCGCTCCGGGGCCGCCCCGATCCACCAATGACCTCCTCCTGCGTACCTGTACTGGGGAGTATCGCGTTTCGCGTGGCATAACGTTTCGCCCTGATGGACCAAACGGCGCCACTACGATCGCGGACATGAGTCAGTTCGTGGATGTGATGCTGGCGACGGCCTCCAGCGGCGGGGACAGGGGCATGACGACGGGTGAACCCGCCGAGCCAGTCCGCCGGACCTGGGCCGAGGTGCACGAACGCGCCCGGCGGATGGCCGGTGCGCTCGACGTGGCGCCGGGCACCGCGATCGCCGTGCTCGCCGCCGAACCAGCCGTGATCGCCCCAGCCGTGCAGGCCGCATGGCTGTGTGGAGGCAGCGTCACGATGTTGCATCAACCCACACCGCGCACCGACCTGGCCGAGTGGGCCGAGGACACGCTGCGGGTGCTTGCCATGATCGATTCGCACCTGGTCCTGCTCGGCAGCCCTTTCGACGCTCTGGCTGCCGTTCTGGACCAGCACGGAGTGCCTTACAAACTGCTCTCCGAACTCGACGCGGAACCGATCGCTGCTCCTGTTCCCACCCCCGAGGATGCCACGGCACTGCTGCAGTTGACGAGTGGATCGACCGCCGATCCGAAGGCGGTGCGCATCACGCACCGCAATCTCAT
This sequence comes from Lentzea sp. NPDC051208, assembly GCF_040682435.1. Lineage (NCBI taxonomy): Bacteria > Bacillati > Actinomycetota > Actinomycetes > Pseudonocardiales > Pseudonocardiaceae > Lentzea > Lentzea sp. NPDC051208. Next base: position 152,314 of record NZ_JBFBAW010000005.1, read on the forward strand.
GGCCAACGCCGAGGGCATGCGCGTCGCGGCGGCGCTCGATCCCGCCTCTGACGTCATGGTTTCGTGGCTGCCGCTGTTCCACGACATGGGGATGGTCGGGTTCCTGACCGTCCCGATGCTGTTCGGCCTGGAATTGGTGAAGGTCACACCCGTCGACTTCCTGTCGCGCCCGACGTTGTGGGCCGACCTGATCACCCGGCACCGCGGCACGATCACCGCCGCGCCGAACTTCGCCTACGCGATCGTGGCGCGCCGGCTCGCGTCCTCGTCCGATTCCTTCGACCTGTCCTCGTTGAGGCTGGCGCTGAACGGCGCCGAGCCGATCGACCCGGCCGCCGTGCAGTCGTTCGTGGACGCCGGTGCGCGGTTCGGGCTGCGGCCCGAGTCGATCCTCGCGGCCTACGGCATGGCGGAGACCACTCTGGGTGTGGCCTTCGCGCCCTTGTTCACCGGACTGTCGGTGGACGTCGTCGACGCGGACGCGGTGGAGGCGGACAAGAAGGCCGTGCCCGCCGCGGACGGGCGTGCGTTCCCGTTGCTCGGGCCGCCGTTGCCGGGCCTGGAACTGCGGGTGGTCTCGGACTCCGGTGAGGTGCTGGGCGTCCGCGACGTCGGCGAGCTCCAGATCCGCGGCGAGGCCGTCACGCCCGGCTACCTCACGGTGAACGGTCCACTGGCGACACAGGACGCCGAAGGGTGGCTGTCCACCGGGGACCTCGGGTACGTGGTGGAGGACGGCCAGGTGGTCGTCTGCGGGCGCCGCAAGGACGTCATCATCATGGGCGGCCGGAACATCTACCCGACCGATGTGGAGCGTGCCGCCTGCTCGGTGGACGGGGTGCGGCCCGGCAACGCCGTCGCCGTGCGGCTCGACGCCGGGACGCAGCGCGAACGGTTCGCCGTCGTGGTGGAGTCGAAGCTGGCCGGGGACGCCGAGGCCGAGAGGGACTTGGTGAAGCAGGTCACGGCCCGTGTTGTGGACGCCGTGGGGCTGCGGCCGTTCGCGGTGGTGGTGCAGCCACCGGGGACGTTGCCCAAGACGCCGTCCGGCAAGCTCAGGCGGTCCGCGGCGGCTGCTCTGGTCTAGTAGCGGGCGTCGAGCTCGTCGAGTCGCCTGCGCAGCTCCCTCGCGCTCCTGCGGGGGAGTGCGCGGGCGACGAAGCCGAGTAGCCGGCGTTGTTCGACTGGACGTGGGCAGCAGCCGCAGTCGTCGACGGAACTGTCGTTCAGCCAGAAGCGGCGAGCCGGGGAGTTTTCGTACCGGATCCACGCTTCGAGAGCGAGCGCGGTGCTGCCCGGCCAGAGGTAGTTGCGGGTGCGTTCGAGGCGGTCCAGGTCGGCGATGAACCGGCCGGAGAAGCCCCTCAGCACGTCGAGGCGCCTACGCGGCATGGACCTTTCGGTTCGTCATGCCGTCCATTGTGCCGCTAGTGGAAAGCGTTTTGTGCGGCTTCCAGGCCCTTGGTGACCAGCGCCTCGGCCGCGTCCGCCGCCCGGTCGATCTCCAGCGCGAGTTGCTTGCGCTCGACGGTCGAGAAGTCCTTCAGGACGTAGTCGGCCGGGTCCTGGCGGCCGGAGGGACGGTCCACGCCGAAGCGGAGGCGGTGGTAGTCCTTGGTGCCCAGGGACTTCGTGATGGAGCGGAGTCCGTTGTGGCCGTTGTCGCCGCCGCCGAACTTCATGCGCAGCGCGGCGAACGGGAGGTCCAGCTCGTCGTGGATCACGACGACGGTGGTGGGCTTGAAGAACTTCACGGCGCTCGCGACGGGGCCGCCGGAGAGGTTCATGAAGCTGCGCGGCTTGGCGAGGACGACGCGGTGGCCGGACAGGCGGCCCTCGACGATCTCGGCGCCGGACTTGTGGGCCTTGAACTTGCCGCCGACGCGGGCGGCCAGTTCGTCGAGGACCAGGAAGCCGATGTTGTGGCGGTTGCCCTCGTACTTGGGGCCTGGGTTGCCCAGCCCGACGATGAGGGCGAGGTCAGCGTCCACGGAACCGCAACTCCTGCTCGAGATCGTCCAGCAACGTGTCCACGGCCTGCACCTGGTACCCCTTGCCCAGCAGGCCGGACGTGGTGCTGAACCGGGTGTTGCGGACCTCGGTGGAGGTCATCGCTCCCCGGCCGTCCAGGTTGGCCGCGGCCCGGATGATGAAGGCGTCGACTTCGGCGCGATCGTATCCGGTGCTGGATCTCGGGAGCTTGCGCGCGTACAGGTCCTCGCCGGTGTTCAGGCCCGTCGGCGGCACGATGCCGTTGCGGACCTGGAACTCCAGCAGGTGCAGGACGCCGTCGACGCTGAGCGGGTCGTAGCCGTTGGGGACCGTGGCGAACCTGACGGTGCGCACGTGGTCCGGGTTCAGGCGGAGACGACCGGCCAGGGCGTCGGCGACGATCTGCAGGAACTCGTTCACCTGGTCCGGGTCGTAACCCTGCCGCTTGCGGCGGAAGGTCTTCGACCGGACGTCGGCGGGCCGCAGGTACGGCAACGGCGCGTCGCCCCCCTTGTGAGGAGGTGACGCGCCGTCGTTTCGGCCCGACGTGATGGGGCTCAGCTTTCCTCGGTGGCCTCAGCCGCCGGAGCAGCCTCGTCACCCTCGAGCTGCGCCGCGGACGGCGCCTCGTTCACGGCGACGACGAGCGCGTCGGCGTCCGTGATCAGGACGGCGCCCTCGGGCAGGGTCAGGTCGCTGGCGTGGATCTGCGTGCCCGCGGTGACACCGGCGATCGACAGCTCGATCTGGTCCGGAATGTTCATGGCGTCGGACTCGATCTGGATCGTGCTCAGGTCCTGCGTCAGCAGCGTGCCCGAAGCGGGCTCGCCGGAGATGACCAGCGGCACCTCGACGGTGACCTTCTCGCCGCGCTGCACGAGCAGCAGGTCGACGTGCTCGATGTAGTTCTTGATCGGGTGCGTGGTGACGGTCTTGGTGAGCGCCAGCTCAGCCGCGCCGTCGAGGGCGAGGGTGAGGACAGCGTTCTGGCCGTGCTCACGGACGACACGGGCGAACTCGAGCGCCGGCAGGGCCAGGTGCTTCGGGTCGGAACCGTGGCCGTAGAGCACCGCGGGGATCTTGCCGGCGCGACGGGTACGGCGGGCGGCGCCCTTGCCGAATTCAGTGCGCTGCTCAGCGGCGAGACGGACCTCGGACACGGTGGGGTACTCCTTACAAGTCTGGCCTTGTACGTCGGGGCGGTGCACAAGTGTCAGCGGATCAGCTAGGGGGTGGCCAGCGGTGGCGAGCAGCACACGGATGACTTCAACACGCGCGGCATCGAGCCACCGCGTCGATCACGTTGAGCTGGAAAGCTCGCCCTCGCCGAGGCAACCCGACCAGTGTAGGTGAGTGGGTGGCTGGGGTGTTAATCGGGGGTGGGCAGGTTGGGGGATGGGGTGGTTTGGGGGTGGTGACCCGGTGGGCGTGGCCTGGCTGGTGGGTCACTTTGCGGGCGGCCTGTCGCCTTAAGTGCTTTCCCCTGGGGGCTCTGCCCCCAGACCCCCGGCAATCTGATCGGGGGTGGCGCCGCCCGTAGGTAGATGGCACGCCTGTTGCGTCGGGCGGCCGCCGGTTGCTTAGAGGGTTGCGGTGGCGGTGGGGTTCCGTCACGAGCCGCACCAAGAGCGGGCAGCAAGTGCTATGGCGCGACTCGTGACGGGACCCCACCGCCCTTGCCTTGTGGGAAGACGGCTCGCCTTCGGCATCGCGAGAAGCAGAAGGGGCCTCCCGCAGTCCGTTCACGGCTGCGGGAGGCCCCTTCTGGGGATTGCTGGGGTTAGGCGTTGCCGTCGAACAGGGACGTCACGGAGCCGTCCTCGAACACTTCCTGGATCACGCGTGCCAGCAGTGGCGCGATGGACAGGACGGTCATGTTCGGGAAGCGCTTTTCCGCCGGGATCGGCAGCGTGTCGGTGAAGACGACCTCGCGGGCGCCCGAGTCGCGCAGGCGCTGGGTGGCGGGGCCGGAGAGGATGCCGTGCGTCGCGGCGATGACCACGTCGGAGGCGCCCTCGTTGAGGAGTTGCTTCACGGCGCCTGCGATGGTGCCGCCGGTGTCGACCATGTCGTCGATCACGATGCAGAGGCGGCCCTCCACCTTGCCGACCACGCGGTTCGAGACGACCTCGTTCGGGCGGAGGGGGTCTCGGGTCTTGTGGATGAACGCGATCGGGGTGCCGCCGAGGGTGTCCGCCCACTTCTCCGCCAGCTTGGTGCGGCCGGAGTCGGGGGAGACGACGGTGATCTCGTGGCCCGCGTACTTGCCGCGGATGTGGTCTGCCAGGAGCGGCATGGCCCACAGGTGGTCCACCGGGCCGTCGAAGAAGCCCTGGATCTGGGCGGTGTGCAGGTCGACCGAGACGAGGCGGTCGGCGCCCGCGGTCTTGAACAGGTCGGCTACCAGGCGGGCCGAGATGGGCTCGCGGCCGCGGTGCTTCTTGTCCTGACGGCTGTACGGGTAGAACGGCATGATCACGGTGATGCGCTTGGCGGAGGCCCGCTTCAGGGCGTCGACCATGATCAGCTGTTCCATCAGCCACTGGTTGATGGGTGCGGTGTGCGACTGGATGACGAAGGCGTCACAGCCTCGGACGGACTCCTCGAAGCGGACGAAGATCTCGCCGTTCGCGAAGTCGTAGGCCGACTGAGGAGTCACCGTGACGTTGAGGTGCTTCGAGACCTCTTCCGTCAACTCCGGGTAGGCACGCCCGCCGAAGAGCATCAGGTTCTTCTTCGGTGTGCCGGGCATCTGCGGGTTCACGGTCAGCGACCCTCCTCTGTGTTCTCGTCGGCATTCTGCTTCGCCAGGGCCTCGGCTGCTGCCTGAGCGGCGGCCGTGCCAACACGTCGGCTGAGGACCCAGCCTTCGAGGTTGCGCTGCGGGCCTCCGGACACGGCGAGCGCGCCCGGTGGGACGTTGCGGCGCAGGACGGTGCCCGCGCCGGTGTACGCGCCGTCGCCCACGGTCACCGGCGCTACGAACATGTTGTCCGAGCCGGTGCGGCAGTGGGATCCGACGATCGTGCGGTGCTTGTTGACGCCGTCGTAGTTGACGGTCACCGATGCTGCACCGATGTTGCTGTGATCGCCGATCGTGGCGTCGCCGATGTAGGACAGGTGGGGGACCTTCGAACCGTCGCCGATCTGCGAGTTCTTCGTCTCGACGAACGTGCCGATCTTGCCCTTCACGCCCAGGGAGGTGCCGGGGCGGAGGTAGGCGAACGGGCCGACGGACGCGCCGTCGCCGATCACCGAGTCGCTGCCGTGGGTCCTGATCACCGAGGCGCCCTCGCCGACCGTCACGCCGGACAGCGTCGTGTCCGGGCCGACCACGGCGCGGGCTCCGATCACCGTGCCCGCGCGGAGCTGCACGTTCGGCTCGATCAGCGCGTCCTGGCCCACCCGGACGTCCGCGTCGACCCACACCGAGGCGGGGTCCACGACGGTCACGCCGCCGCGCATCAGGCCCTCGACGATGCGGCGGTTCATCTCGGCGCCGACGGCCGAGAGCTGCACGCGGTCGTTGATGCCCTCGACCAGCCACGGGTCGGACGCGATCAGCGCGCCGACGCGCCTGCCGTCGCCGCGGGCGATGCCCAGGACGTCGGTGAGGTAGAGCTCGCCCTGCGCGTTGTCGGTGGACAACCGCGAGAGCCCGTCGCGCAGCACGGCCGCGTCGAACGCGTAGACGCCGGAGTTGATCTCGTTGATCAGCTGCTCGGCGTGGTCGGCGTCCTTCTGCTCCACGATCCGCTGGACGGTGCCGTCGGCGTCGCGGACGATCCGGCCGTAGCCGGTGGGGTTGTCCACCACGGCCGTCAGGACGGTGACCGCGTTGCCTGCCGAGCGGTGCTCGGCCAGCAGCGCGGTGAACGTCTGGGTGTCGAGCAGCGGCACGTCGCCGTAGCTGACGATCACCGTGCCGGCCAGGTCGTGCGGCAGCTCGGCCAGGCCGCACGAGACGGCGTGCCCGGTGCCCTTCTGCTCGGCCTGCACCGCGACGGTGACCTTGCGGCCCAGTGTCCCGGCGAGGGTCTCCAGATGCTCGGTGACGGCTTCACGGCCGTGACCGACGACGACGGCCAGGTGGTCGGGGTCTGTGCCGGCCGCCGCGCGCACCGCGTGTTCCACGAGTGAGCGGCCGGCGATCCGATGCAGCACCTTGGGCGTGGACGACCGCATGCGGGTGCCTTCCCCGGCGGCGAGCACGACCGTGCTGACAGGGCCCTCGAGCATCAATGCTCTCCCTAACAGGCTGGGTGTTTCGAAGTCCGCGGAACAGCCTAAGCCTCCGCGGACGGCTCCCCGGCCACGGCCGCAACCTGGCAGCCACCTTGGCGCTTCGCCACGTACATCGCCGAGTCCGCCCTTGACAGGGCCTGGTTGGCGGATTCGCGGGGGCGCAGCGAGATGACGCCGACCGACAGCGTCACGCCCCGGGAGAGGTCGATTGGCAAGCCCGCCACCGCATCCACGGCCCGGCCGAGTGCCGCTTCCGCGGCGTGCAGAGGGGCCCCCGGCAGCAGCACGACGAACTCGTCGCCGCCGTAGCGGGCCACCATGTCGTCACCCCGCAGGGCCTGCCGGAGTGTGCTGGCAATCACCCGAAGAACATCATCACCGTCGGCATGTGAATGCCGGTCGTTCACGCCCTTGAACCCGTCCAGGTCGACCAGCGCGATCGAGAACGGGTTGACCTGACCGGCGATGAGCTCGCCCATCTTGTCGTCGAGCGCGCGGCGGTTCGGCAACCCGGTCAACGGGTCCTGCAACGCCTGCTGCGCGATCTGGCCGTGCGCGCGCGTCAGCCGTTCGTGTTCACGGCGCGTCTGCAGCGTGGCCACGCGGGACTCCCGCATCTGCCACAGCTCCAGCTCCAGGGCCGCGTTGTAGGCCTGCAGCGCCGACGTCGTGTGCGGACCGCTCAGGTGCGCGTACTCGCGCTCCAGCGACAGCACCAGCGACGGCTCCGACGTGTCGTGCTCCATCTGCGTGCGCGTGTCGTCGAGGACCTTGAGCGCGTCGTCCAGCCGGTTGGCCTCGACCAGGCACCGGGCCAGCGCGATCGCGACGATGATCAGCTCCCGCGCGTACATCGACAGGCCGCGCAACGACCACAGCCGGTCGAGGTGGCTTTCCCTGGGGTTCGTCAGCGCGTGGGCGGCACCGAGGATCGGCACCTGCTCGGCGGCGTCGAGGTCGCGCCGGCCGGGGTGCAGCGACTGCCGGAACGGCACCTCGGCGGCCTCGGCGAGTCCGGAGGCGACCTTGAACTGCTCGTGCGCGGCGTCGTGCAGGTTCACCCGTTCGAGACGCAGACCCCAGCCGATCCGCAGCCGGGCGCGGTTGACCAGGTGGACGTAGATCTGGTGCGGCTGGCCGCTCTCGCGCAACGCGTTGTTCGCGCCCGCCAGCACGTCGTCCGCCATCTCGTAGACCCCGAGCTGGGTCAGCACCAGGGCGATGTCCTGCAGCGTCGTGGCGAGCAGCTGGTCCCAGATCCGCTTGTCGAAGACCGGGTCGACCTCGGGTTCCTCGTCGAGCATCATCGCCAGGGCTGACGCGATCTCGGTCAGCGCCTTGTCCTCGGCGTTGCCCAGCAGGAACCGGCGGCCGCGCAGTGCCCGCGCGTCCGCCTCCAGCACGATCAGGCCGTGGCGGCGGCAGTGGGCGAGCATCTCGTCGAGCTGCGGATCGGACATGTCGACGAGGCCGGGCGTGACCAGCCTGACCACCGCCGCGGCCCTGAGCAGCTGCGCGACGATGCGGGGCTCGCCGCGGCCCTGCGCCTCGGCGAGGATGCGGTCGATCTCCGAAGCCGCGTCCAGCTGCGCGGCGAGGTGGCTGCTCTGGGCCACGGCGACGAGTTCGCTCGCGCGACCCACCAGCCACGCGTCGGACATCTCGTGATGGCGGTGGCCCACGTTGCCCTGCTCGTCGACCGTTTCCTCGGGCAGCTTCGCACCTCCCAAAGACCACACTGACTCGTGCCCAGCTCCGCCACCAGGATTCGAACCTGGACCATCTGAACCAAAATCAGAGGTGCTGCCTTTACACCATGGCGGAATGAGCGAACTCGCGTCCGCTCAGGCACATGTTGTCACGAGTGGTCCTCTTCTTGTCCAACCACCACTCGCCCGGCTCAGTTCAAGATCACGGCTTCGCGCCGACTGACCTGGTCAGAAAGTCGCCGAGCGCGGTGCGATACGTGTCCGTCGCCACATTCCACCCCGACGTGTGGTCGGCGCCCGGGATCTCCACGTACTGCAGCGGCCACCCGAGCCCGTTCGCCGCGGTCGCGAGGTCGCGCGACGACTGGGCGGGCACCGTGCCGTCCGCGGAGCCGTGCACGAGCAGCGTCGGCGGCTTGAGCGCGGGCGGGCTGCGGACCAGGTCGAACCGGTCGAAGTCGATGTCCGCGCGCCAGCCGGACACCACCTCGGCCACCGGCGTGAGCCACGTCGGCACGCCCCGGTTCTCCGCCTGCAGGTTCAGCGTCTGCGTCCAGTTCGTGACGGGGGAGTCGAGCACGACGCCGCTCACGGACGCCGCGAGGCCGGACCGGGCGAGGGTCTGGCCGACGATCGCGCCGCCCATCGACCAGCCGTAGAGCACGATCTTCTTCGCGCCCTGGCCCTGCGCGTACCTGATGGCGGCCTCGACGTCGTGCCACTCGGTGTCGCCGAGGTGGTAGAGGCCGTCCGGCGACTTCGGGACGCCGGGATCGTTGCGGTAGGTGATCAGCAGGACGGGGAGCCCCGCGCCGTGCAACTGCGGAACCACCCGCAGCGCTTCTTCACGCGACGCGCCACGCCCGTGCACGGTGATGACCCACGTGTCCGGGTTCGACGCCGGGACGAACCACGCGGGCATGTCGCCGAGCTCGCCCGGGATCGCGACGTCGCTGTAGACCAGGCCGAGCGAGGTCTTCGGGTTGCCCTGGTAGACGTTGGTCTCCATGCGCACCTTGGTGCCCTCGGGCGGTGCGGTGCCCTCCAGCAGAGGGCGTTCCACGCGGCCGTTCCTGGTGGACGCGATGTCACCGACCTTCGCGGTACCGCCGGGCCAGACGACGCCGAACGTACCGCGTTGCAGCGTGAGCTTCGATTCGGCGAGGACGACGTTCTTGTCGTCGACGCCGAGCGCGGTCTCGGGATAGCGCCGCGGCACCTCGGCCGGTTCGAGCAGCTCACCGCTGTAGTACCAGCCGACGCCGCCCAGAGCCGCCGTGACCAGCACGAGCAGGACGAGCAACGAGGTCGCGGTGATCCGGATGATCTTGCGTCTGGCCATCACCCGATGATGCCGGGTCGAGGTCTCGATTCCGGGCGACACAGCGTGCCGTTCCTGAGAACTGCCCGTGAGTGGGTCTCCGGTGGCCGGAACCGGCTTTGTAGGCTGAGTCGATGGCCAGGGTCAGGATGACGGGCAAGGAACGCCGAGAGCAGCTCCTGGACGTCTCCCGGGCCCTGTTCGCCGACAAGGGCTTCGACGGGACCTCGATCGAGGAGATCGCGCACCGCGCCAGCGTGTCGAAGCCCGTCGTCTACGAGCACTTCGGCGGCAAGGAAGGCATCTACGCCGTCGTCGTGGACCGCGAGATGCAGCGCCTGATGGACCAGATCACGAACGCGCTGGACGGCGGCTCGCACCCGCGTGAACTGCTCGAACAGGCAGCCTGCGCGTTGCTCGGCTACATCGAGGGCTCGACCGACGGGTTCCGCATCCTGGTGCGCGACTCGCCCGTCGCGTCGACCTCCGGCACGTTCTCCTCCCTGCTGAACGACATCGCGTCGCAGGTCGAGCACATCCTCGGGCTGCACTTCGCCGAGCAGGGCTACGACCGCAAGCTCGCCGCGTTGTACGCGCAGGCGCTGGTCGGGATGGTCGCGCTGACCGGGCAGTGGTGGCTGGAGGCGCGCAAGCCCAAGAAGGACGAGGTCGCGGCGCACCTGGTGAACCTGGCGTGGAACGGCCTGTCGGCGATGGAGCACAAGCCCAAGCTGCGCAGCCGTTCGTGACCTGCTCTTAGTGCATCTGCACGCAGGACGGGTGTGGTGTTAGTGCATGGCGCCTAATGCGCGGCGACAGTGAAACGGTCCGGGTGCGCCTGAGCGATGTCTCCCAGTGGAGCCTCGCGTCCGAGCCGTTCGTCGAGGGGTCGAACGGCTCGGGCGGGCTCATCCGTTTCCGGAAAGCCTGAGCAGCTTGTCGTCGGTGCCGTTGGACGTCGTGAGGTAGAGCGACCCGTCCGGCGCGGTGCGGGCGGCGCGGAGGCGGCCGTACTTGTCGTTCAGCTCCTCCGGGACGCTCACGTTCTGCACCTTGCCGGCCTGGTCGAGCGTGAAGAGCAGCAGCTTCGAGCCCTTCAGGGCGGTGATCGCGAGCTTGCCGTTCCAGAACGCCGCCTGGCAGATCGCCTCGGTCGGGGAGCCGGACGACCAGATCGCCGGCACCGCGTCCGGGAACCGCTGCAGGTCGGTCATCGGCACGCTCTCGTCGTACCCGCTCTTCGTGCCGCCCTCGGACGGGTCCCAGCCGTAGTTGGCGCCCTTCTGCAGCAGGTTGACCTCGTCGTCGACGCTCGGGCCGTGCTCGCTGGAGAAGATCTGGTCGCCGTCCGGCCGGAACACCACGCCCTGCACGTTGCGGTGACCGTAGGTGTAGATGCGGCGCTCGTTGGCGTTCGCGGAGGTGATGAACGGGTTGCCGGCCGCGCCCTCGCCGGTCTCGGGGTCGATCCGCAGCACCTTGCCGCCGAGGCTCGTGCGGTCCTGCGGGTTGCGGGCCTGCGCGATGTCCCCGGTCGCGACGAACATCGAGCCGTCCGGCGCGAGCGTCGGCCGGCAGCCGGAGTGCCGCCCGCTGGAGTTCGACGGCATGCCGGTGAGCAGGTCCTTGGTCTTGGTCGCCTTCGTGCCGTCGAGGCGGAACGTCACGAGCCGCACATCCCTCGACGTGTTGTAGCAAACGGTGAAGCGCTGGTTGTCCGGGTGGATCACCAGCCCCATCAGGCCGCCCTCGCCCCGCGCCTGCAGGCCTTCCAGGTCCATGTCGACGGGCGTGACCTGACCGTCCTTGACCAGCTTGACGCCGCCGGGGCGTTCGGTGACCAGCAGCGAGCCGCCGGGCAGGAACCCGATGTCCCAGCCGTGCTGGAAGCCGCCCGCGACCTCCTCGACCTTCAGGCCCTGCGGCGCCGGAGCCTTCGACGGCGCGTTGCCGCCCGGTTCCGGCGACGAGCACGCCGCGACGACCAGCACCAACCCAGCAGCAACGAGTGCGCGCATGTCCCAACTATGCGTTTTGTGCCGTGGAGGTTCCGTAAGGCCGCTCGACGGGCAGCAACGCGCGCGCTCCGTCCAGGTCACGCGCACGCACCTTCTCGTGGATCTCGCGCGCGAGGGCCGTCACGTCGGTGATGCCGATCGTCCACTCGTTGACGTACATGTCCACGGCCTCGCGCGTCAGTCCGATCTGGATGGAGCGGTGCTCCAGGGCTTCGTGGTTCAGCCCGCGTTCCGGGTCCCACTGCACGCGCACCGACGGCTTGCCCTTGATGCTGCTCTCGACCGCGTTGGAGACCGCCCAGTCGAACCCCGCACGGGTGATGCGCACGGCCAAGACGCGCTCCTGGCCCTCCTTCCGGGCGTAGCCGCAGCGGTACATCATCCAGAGGAACGACGGCTTGATCCACGTCATCCGCTCCAGCTTGAACGGCGGCACGAACCGTTGCGCGGCCACGGCGGGCTCGGCGATCGCGGGCGAATAGGCCTGGTAGACCACGATGGACTGATCGTCGTAGTCAGCCCTGATCTCTCTTGTCGACACGTGCACAGGATGGCCGCCGGGGGCGTGCTCAAGCCACCCGATAAGGGGGCGCGGAACGAGCTAAGGTGGGTGGTGAGACCCCTCGTCCCAGGCAGGGGTCTGTCCGGCGTTCGCAGTTCGTCCGGCAATCCGCACTCGACCGGGGTTTCTCACATGCCGCTGCTCGGCCTGCTCGATGGTGTCCTGCCCGACAAAGCCCTCCGCACGTTGATCGAATCCGCCGGTGTCCCCGAGCTGGAGCTGGACGGCCCGCTGGCCGCCCGCCCGCTCGTCACCGCCGCGCTGTCCACGGTCCGGCCGGTGCTGGCCGTGACCGCCACGGGCAGGGAAGCCGAAGAGCTGACGAGCGTCCTCAAGGACCTGATCGGCCCGGACAAGGTCGCGTTCTTCCCCAGCTGGGAGACGCTGCCGCACGAGCGCCTGAGTCCGCGTGCGGACACCGTCGGCGCGCGCCTGCAGACGCTGCGCCGCCTCAAGCACCCCGAGGGCAACCCGATCAGGGTCCTCGTCACGACGGTCCGCAGCCTCATCCAGCCGATGGCGCCGGGTCTGGGCGACCTCAAGCCCGTGCACCTGAAGGTCGGCGAGGAGCAGGACTTCGCCGAGCTGCTCACCACGCTGGGCGAGAACGCCTACAGTCGCGTCGACATGGTCGAGAAGCGCGGCGAGTACGCCACGCGCGGCGGCATCCTCGACATCTTCCCGCCGACCGCCGAGCACCCGTTCCGCGTCGAGTTCTGGGGCGACGAGGTCAGCGAGATCCGGCCGTTCTCGGTGCAGGACCAGCGATCGCTGCCCGACGAGGTCACCGATTTCGTCGCGCCGCCGTGCCGCGAGCTGCTGCTGACCGACGACGTCCGGCACCGCGCGGCGGAGCTGGCCGAGGAACACCGCTCGGACGCGCACCTCGCGGAGATGCTGGAGAAGATCTCGGGCGGCATCGCCGTCGAGGGCATGGAGGCGCTCATCCCGGCGCTGTGCCCCGGCGAGCTGCAGCTGCTCACGGACGTGGTCGAGAAGGGCACGCACGTCCTGCTCAACGACCCGGAGAAGATCCGGGCCCGCGCGGCCGACCTGGTGCGCACCGGGCAGGAGTTCCTCGAGGCGTCCTGGATGGCGGCCGCCGCGGGCGGCAAGGCGCCGATCGACCTCGGCCGCAGCGGTTACCAGGGCATCGGCGAGATCTCCGAGCACGCGAAGGCAGGCGGCCGTCCCTGGTGGACGCTCAGCCAGCTCACCAGCGACGCCAAGGACGTCGTCCACCTCGACGTCAAGCCGGTCGAGGCCTACCAGGGCGACGTCGAACGGGCGTTCGCGGACCTGAAGGCGCACACGGCGACGGGCGGCGCGGCCGTGCTGGTCGTGCCCGGCGCCGGTACCGCGCAGCGCGCCGTCGAACGGCTCAAGGAGGCCGAAGTCTCGGCCGTCTGCGTCGACTCCCTCGACGAGGCGCCGAAAGCGGGCACCGTCACGGTCGTGCGCGGCTCGCTCGAAGACGGGTTCGTGCTGCCGGACCTCGCGCTGGTGGTGCTCACCGAGACCGACCTGACGGGTGGTCGCGGCGGCACGTCCACGAAGGACATGCGCCGGATGCCGTCCAAGCGGCGCAACGCGGTCGACCCGCTCGCGCTCAAGGCCGGCGACTTCGTGGTCCACGAGCAGCACGGCATCGGCAAGTACGTGGAGATGGTCCAGCGCACGGTCGCCGGGGCCACCCGCGAGTACCTGGTCCTGGAGTACGCGTCGTCCAAGCGCGGCCAGCCCGGCGACCGGCTGTTCGTGCCGACCGACCAGCTCGACGAGGTCAGCCGGTACGTCGGCGGCGAGCTGCCCACGCTGAACAAGCTCGGCGGCAGCGACTGGAAGAACACGAAGTCCAAGGCGCGCAAGGCGGTCAAGCAGATCGCGGCCGAGCTGGTGCAGCTCTACGCGGCCCGGCAGAGCGCCCCCGGCCACGCCTTCTCGAGCGACACGCCCTGGCAGCGCGAGCTGGAGGACGCGTTCGCGTTCACCGAGACGCAGGACCAGATGGCCGCGATCGACGAGGTCAAGGCCGACATGGAACGGTCCGTGCCGATGGACCGCGTCATCTGCGGTGACGTTGGCTACGGCAAGACGGAGATCGCGGTCCGCGCGGCGTTCAAGGCGGTGCAGGACGGCAAGCAGGTCGTCGTGCTGGTGCCGACGACGCTGCTCGCCCAGCAGCACCTCAACACGTTCGCCGAGCGCATGCGCCAGTTCCCGGTGAACGTCAAGGGGCTTAGCCGCTTCACCGACCCCCAGGAGTCCGCGCAGACCATCGCGGGCCTCGCGGACGGCGAGGTCGACATCGTGATCGGCACGCACCGGCTGCTGCAGAAGAACGTGCGGTACAAGGACCTGGGCCTCGTGATCGTCGACGAGGAGCAGCGGTTCGGTGTGGAGCACAAGGAGCACATCAAGGCCCTGCGCACGCACGTCGACGTGCTGACGATGTCCGCGACGCCGATCCCGCGCACGCTGGAGATGTCGCTGGCCGGCATCCGCGAGATGTCGACGATCCTGACCCCGCCGGAGGAACGGCACCCGATCCTCACCTACGTCGGCGCGTACGACGACAAGCAGGTCGGCGCGGCGATCCGGCGCGAGCTGATGCGCGACGGCCAGGTCTTCTACGTGCACAACAGGGTCTCGACGATCGAGAAGGCCGCGAAGCGCATCCGCGAGCTGGTGCCGGAGGCCCGTGTCGTGACCGGGCACGGCCAGATGAACGAGGACAAGCTCGAACACCTCATCCAGGGGTTCTGGGAACGCGAGTACGACGTGCTCGTCTGCACCACGATCGTCGAGACGGGCCTCGACATCTCCAACGCCAACACGCTGATCGTCGAGCGCGGTGACCTGCTCGGCCTGGCCCAGCTGCACCAGCTGCGCGGCCGCGTCGGCCGTGGCCGCGAGCGCGGGTACTCGTACTTCCTGTACCCGCCGGAGACGCCGCTCACCGAGCACGCCCACGACCGGCTCGCGACGATCGCGCAGAACACCGAGCTCGGCGCCGGCATGGCCGTGGCGATGAAGGACCTGGAGATCCGCGGCGCCGGCAACATTCTCGGCGCCGAGCAGTCCGGTCACATCGCGGGCGTCGGGTTCGACCTGTACATCCGGCTGGTCGGCGAGGCCGTCGAGGCGTTCCGCAAGCACGCGGGCGCCGACGGCGGCGAGGTCGAGGAGGAGCTCGCCGAGGTCCGCGTCGACCTCCCGGTCGACGCGCACATCCCGCACGAGTACGTGCCGGGCGAGCGGCTGCGGCTGGAGGCGTACCGCAAGATCGCGGCCGCCTCCGACGAGGCCGCGCTGAAGTCCGTCTGGGACGAGCTCAAGGACCGCTACGGCACGCCGCCGGAGCCCGTCGAACGCCTGC
This sequence comes from Lentzea sp. NPDC051208, assembly GCF_040682435.1. NCBI lineage: Bacteria > Bacillati > Actinomycetota > Actinomycetes > Pseudonocardiales > Pseudonocardiaceae > Lentzea > Lentzea sp. NPDC051208. The sequence continues at coordinate 167,540 of NZ_JBFBAW010000005.1, forward strand.
TCGGTGTGGCCCGCCTGCGGCACGCCTGCCGCCGCCACGGGGTCACCGAGGTGATCGCGATGGGGCAGAACCTGCGGTTCGCGAAGCTGGACCTGCTCGACTCGCAGCTGGTCAGGCTGCGGCGCCTGTTCCCGAAGGCCGTCTACAAGCAGGCCATGGGCACCGTCACCGTGCCTAGGCCGACGGAGGGAGCGGCGGGCGGCCGGATGGGTGCACCGCAGTTGCGTGACCAGGCGCTGCTGGACTGGTGCGGTGCGTTCCTCGACTCACTCGCGGGGACTCCCGTGACCCCGGTCACCAAGGCGTGAGAAGGTAGATCCTCGTGAGCACTGTTCTGAAGCGTTTCTCGCTGGTCGGTGTGGCTGTGGCGCTCCTCGCCACCGGATGCGCGACCGGGCCCGCGAAGGCCAGTTCGGCGGCGATCGTCGGCGACCAGGCGATCGGCCTGCAGACCGTCCAGGACCGCACCGTGAAGGTGCTCAAGAAGGAGCCCGCGGCCCAGCAGATGCAGGACCAGGGCAAGCTCGACCAGGTCTCGAAGCTGGTGCTGGCCGACGAGATCAGCCACCGGCTCGCGGCCACCGCGGCGCAGCGCGAGAACATCACGGTCGACGAGACCAAGGTGTACGACGCGATCAAGGAGAAGGGTGGCGCCGAGGCCGCCGCCAAGCAGAGCGAGCAGGACGAGACCACGATCTACCGCCGTCAGCGCGACGTGCTGGTGATGGGTGAGCTCGCCCGCCGCAACCTCTCCACGCTCGAGATCGTGATCGACTTCTTCCAGGTCCAGGACCCCAAGGTTGCCAAGGAGAAGGCCGCGGAGGTCACGGCCGACCCGTCGAAGATGTCGAGGTTCATCCAGGAGGCCCCGCGCACCACCGGCGGCCAGCAGGCGTCCGCGACGAACCAGCGGGTCCGCGTCACCGAGAACCCGTCGCTGGTCCACACGATGCTGTGGGGTGTGAAGCCCGGCACCGTCGTCGCCTTCCCGGCCGACGAGCAGCAGTCCAGCTGGATGGTCGCGCTGGTCAAGGAGCGCAACAAGGTCTCGCCGACGCCGGGCGAAGAAGACCTGATCGAGCGCATCGACCCGCAGCTGCTCGCCGCGTTCGGCCTGCGGATCGCGCAGTTCCTGACCGCGGACCTGAACATCGAGGTCAACCCGCGCTACGGCGTGTGGGACCCGACCAACGCGCAGGTCGTCGGCAACGCCGGTGAGAGGGCCGGTTTCGTCGGCGTGCCGGCGGTCAAGAACAAGTCTTGATCACCGTCGTCGTTCTGAGCGAGCGGCTGGGCGCCGTGCTGCCCGCCGCCGCCCTGCCCGCGTTGCGCAAGGCCGAGGCCGTCTACGCGGGCGAGGGCGTGCCCGTGGAGTTCTGGTCGGAGCTGGGTGTCGACGGGCCCGCGCCCGCCGTCGTCGAGGCCGGCGCGGTGGTGATCACCACCTCGGCCGACGCGTACCCGGACGCTCACGTGATCGCGACGCCGGAGCCGCTGGGTGCGGGGCTGCTCGACGCGGCCGCGGTCATGCACCGGCTGCGCTCGCCCGGCGGATGTCCGTGGGACGCCGAGCAGACGCACGACTCGTTGCGCCAGTACCTCGTCGAGGAGACCTTCGAGCTGCTGGAGGCGATCGAGGACGGCGACCGCGCGGCTATGCGCGAGGAGCTCGGCGACGTGCTCCTGCAGGTGCTGTTCCACGCGCGTGTCGCGGCCGAGGCCACCGAGGACCCGTTCGACATCGACGCCGTCGCGTCCGAGCTGGTCGCGAAGCTCGTCGGCCGGCACCCGCACGTGTTCGAGGGCAACGACCCGGCCGTGCACGACGCGACCTCGCAGCAGCACCGCTGGGAGGAGCTCAAGCAGGCCGAGAAGCAGCGCGAGTCCAGTGTGGACGGTGTCGCGCTGGGTCAGCCGGCCGTCGCGCTGGCCGCGAAGCTGGTGCAGCGCACCAAACGCGCGGGCTTCCCCGTCGACCTGCTGCCGGAGGGCGACGACACGGGCACGACGTTGTTCGCCGTGACCGCGCTGGCGAAGCTCGCGGGCGAGGACCCGGAGACGGAACTGCGCCAGGTCTGCCGCCGATTCGCCGCGAACGTGCGCGAGGCGGAGGCCAAGGCACGGGCCGAAGGTCTTGATTCTCTTGCGGCTGAGGACTGGCGGCGTTTTTTGCCCTCCTGAAACGGTGAGCGTGGGCTAACGTCGATCTCGTGACTTACCTGCGGTATCCGCACCTTCGCGGTGACTTGGTGACCTTCGTGGCCGAGGACGACGTGTGGCTCGCGCCCGTCGACGGAGGAAGGGCCTGGCGCGCGTCCGCTGATCAGGTTCCGGCCCGTACACCTCGTTTTTCGCCCGACGGCACACATCTGGCGTGGGCCAGCGTGATCGACGGCGCTCCGGAAGTGCGCGTGGCGCCTGTGGACGGTGGCCCGGCACGCCGGTTGACGCACTGGGGCGTGGCCCGGACGGCCGTGTCCGGGTGGACACCGGACGGGCGAGTGCTGGCGGTGTCGACCACCGGTCAGATGTCGCGCAACCGCAAGCGGGCGCACGCCGTTCCGCTGGACGGCGGACCGTCCGAGGTGCTGCCGTACGGCTGGGTCAACGACGTGTCCTTCGGCCCGGACGGCCAGGTCGTCACGTCGTCCAGCTACATGCAGGAACCGTCGATGTGGAAGCGGTACCGCGGCGGCACGGCGGGCAAGCTGTGGGTCGACGCCGACGGCTCCGGTGACTTCACCCGGATCCTGTCCGAGCTCAAGTCGACGCTGTCGAACCCGATGTGGGTCGACGGGCGGATCGTGTTCCTCTCCGACCACGAGGGCGTCGGCAGCGTGTACTCGGTGCTGCCGGACGGCACCGATCTGCGCCGCCACTCGGAGGGCGAGTTCTACGCGCGCAACGCCTCCACCGACGGTTCGCGGGTGATCTTCCACCAGGCCGGCGAGCTGTGGCTGCTCGACGGCCTGGAGGACCTGCGCAAGCTCGACATCAAGCTCGGCGGCCCGCGCACCGGCCTGCAACCGCGCCACGTCAAGGCTTCCGGCAACGTCGAGTCGTTCAGCGTCGACCACACCGGCCGCGCGTCGGCCGTCGAGGTCCGCGGCTCCGTGCACTGGGTGACGCATCGCGACGGCCCGGTCCGGGTGCTGGCCGACCGTTCCGACGTCCGGGCACGGCTGCCGAAGGTGCTCGGCGAGACCGGTCACGTCGTGTGGGTGACCGACGTCGAGGGCGAGGAGGCGCTGGAGATCGCGCCCGTCGGCGGCGTCGAGCCGGGCAACACCGCTCGTCGCATCGCTTCTGGTGCGTTGGGGCGCGTCATGTCGTTGGCTGCCGCGCCTGACGGTGCACGGGTCGCCGTTGCCACGCACGACGGCCGCTTGTTGTTGGTGGACATCAGTTCCGGTGAGGTGCGCGAGGTCGTCCGCGGGGCGAACGCGCACGTCACGCATCTCGCGTTCTCGCCGGACTCCGCCTGGCTGGCCTGGTCGCACCCCGGCCCGACCCCGTTGCGGCACATCAAGATGGTGAACGCGGCGGATCTGTCCGTTGTGGACGTGACGCCGCTGCGGTTCGCCGACTTCGCGCCGACGTTCACCGAGGACGGCAAGTACCTGGCGTTCCTGTCGATCCGGACGTTCGACCCGGTCTACGACGCGCACGTGTTCGACCTGTCGTTCCCGACCGGCTGCCGCCCGCACCTCGTGCCGCTGGCCGCCACCACGCCGTCGCCGTTCGCCCCGATGCACGGCGGGCGCCCGGTCGGTGACGAGGACAAGGACTCGGAGGACGACGACGACAAGGCCCCGGTGACGAAGGTCGACCTCGAAGGCCTCGCCGACCGCGTCGTGCCGGTGCCCGTCGCGGCCGCCGACTACGTGTCGTTGAAGGCGGCTCGCGGTGGTCTGCTGTGGCTGCGCCGGCCGTTGCTCGGGGTGCTGGGCGACAACCTGGCGTCACCCGAGGCGCGCCCGCCGCGGACCGTGCTGGAGCGCTACGACTTCGGCAAGCGGAAGACCGAGTGCCTGGCGGACAGCGCGGAAGCGTTTGCGGTGTCCGGCGACGGCAAGCGGATGCTCGTCGAGGACCGCGGTGACCTGCGGGTCGTGCCGACGGACAGCAAGGCCGACGAGGACTCGGCCGACTACGTGGAGATCGACCTCGCCCGCGTGCGGGTCGTCGTCGACCCCGCGCTGGAGTGGGCACAGATGTACGCCGAGAACGGGCGTCTCATGCGCGACCACTTCTGGCGCACCGACATGGGCGGCGTCGACTGGCAGGGCGAACTCGACCGCTACCGGCCGCTGGTGGCCGAGGTGGGCAGCCACGACGACCTGGTCGACCTGCTGTGGGAGGTGCAGGGCGAACTGGGCACCTCGCACGCCTACGTCTGGGGCTCGGCACCGCACGTGCCCGCGTCCCGTCGTCAGGGCCTGCTGGGCGCCGACCTGGTCCGCTCCGGTTCGGACTGGATCGTCGAGCGCGTGATTCCCGGCGAGACGTCCGACCCGCACGCCCGTTCGCCGCTGTGCGCGCCTGGCGTGGCCGTGCGCGCGGGCGATGCCCTTGTGGCCGTCGACGGTCGTCCGGTCGGTCTGGCCGGCCCCGGTCCGTTGCTGGTCGGGACCGCGGGGAAGCCCGTCGAGCTGACCGTGCGGCCCGGTGGTGGTGGCGAGCTGCGTCGGGTCGTGGTGGTGCCTCTGGCCGATGAGGAGCCCCTGCGGTACCACGACTGGGTCGCCAACCGCCGTGCGTTCACGCACGAGAAGTCCGGCGGCCGTGTGGGCTACCTGCACGTGCCCGACATGATGGGCGCCGGCTGGGCGCAGCTGCACCGCGACCTGCGCGTCGAGCTGACTCGCGAGGCACTGGTCCTGGACGTCCGCGAGAACGGCGGCGGCCACACCTCGCAGCTGGTGATCGAGAAGCTCGGCCGCAAGGTCATCGGCTGGTCGGTCGCCCGCGGGTACACGGCGTCCGAGTCCTACCCGCAGGACGCGCCGCGCGGCCCTGTCGTGGCGGTGGCCGACGAGTACGCCGGTTCCGACGGCGACATCGTCAACGTGGCCATCAAGGAGCTCGGGATCGGCCCCGTCGTGGGAATGCGCACGTGGGGCGGCGTCATCGGCATCGACATGATGTACTCGCTGGTCGACGGCACGATGGTTACCCAGCCGAGGTACGCGTCGTACTTCAAGGGCCACGGGTGGGCCGTCGAGAACTACGGCGTCGACCCCGACATCGAGGTCGTCATGACGCCTGCCGACCGCGTGTCCGGCCGCGACCCGCAGCTGGAGAAAGCCGTGTCGCTGGCCCTGGAAACACTTTCATCTTCGCCAGCCGCTCACGCTCCGGAGTTGCCGCCGCTGGCATGAACACCCCATCGTGTGACTAAAGAACTGTGACGGACTGTTCCATGTGGACGATTGACCAAGTGGAACAGTTCTCACCGTTCGGGGGTGTGCTGGAGATGAGTCATCGTGAAGAGCCGCGCAGTGGCCGTGGATGCTTCGGGGCCGTGGTCGTCGTGCCGTTCCTGGCGCTGGGCGGCATGTTCGCGTTGATCGCGCTGACGGGATCGCCTTCGGAGGCGCCGCTGGCCGCGCCTCCGCCTTCCCGGCCTACTTCTCAGTGGTGGACTGAGCCTTTCGAGACTGGGGCTGCGTTGTCCACGGTTACTGAGACCGTGGTGGTGCAGGGGGCGGCTCGGGAGGTTCGGACTGCTCGTACGGCCACGCAGACTCGGGTGGTCGGGACTACCGTCACGGAGACTGTTCGGGTTTCTGCCAAGCCTGGGGCTGTTGGGCGGAATGAGCCTGGGGGGCCTGGGGAGCCTGGCGCGGAAGAGCCTGTGTTGCCTTCTGGTTCGGCTTCTTCGCCTGTGGTTACGAGTTCTGCTGTTGTGTCCAGTGTGGAGCCTGCTCCTCCCGCTGAGTCGACTGTCGAGGCTCCGCCTGCGTCTGCGCCTCGGGCTGAGGATCCGGTTCCGCCTGTTGTCACGCCGCCGGTTTCCTCGCCGGCTGAGCCTCCTGTTGAGCGGTCGTTGCCTGGCTCTGAGCGGGGCGAGGTTCTGGTTTCGGTTTCGTTGGTTTCTCCTGTTTTGAGTTCGTAGGTGGTTGGGCTGCGGGCGTTCGGTTGCGTTGCTTTGAGAGTGGCGGTGGTGGGGTGGTCACGAGCCGAGCCGAGAGCGGGCCATACAGCAGGAGCTATGGCGCGACTCGTGACGGGACCACCCCCACCCTGACCGCATGGTAAGGACGGCTCGCCTTCGGCATCGCATGCGATCGGCCGTCACTGGGTGCGCTATTGCGGGATGCTTGCCCGTGCGTAGGCGTCGGCGCCGCTGAACACGTTTTGGCCGTACTCCACCGAGTTGTTGTACGCGAGTACGGCCGCCCACCAGCCCTGGCCGGTGCCCAGGTCTCGCGCTCCGCCGCCGCAGAGGTAGCGGGCCGCTGTCAGGGCGGCGTCGTCGATGTTCTGCGGGTCTGCCGGTAGGCCGTCGCCTGCCGCTCGTTTCGCCCAGCGGTTCCAGGTGCCCGGGATGAACTGCATCGGGCCCACCGCGCGATCCCAGGTGGTGTCGCCGTCCAGGCGGCCGCCGTCGGTGTCCCTGATTGCTTTCACGCCTGGGCCGCCGTCCAGGGGGATGCCGATGATCGGGCGGGACGGCAGGCCGTTTTCCTGCAGGCGGGCGCCGTTGATGTTGCCGTGGTGCGACTCGATCCGGCCGATGCCCGCGAGCGTTGCCCAGCTGATGCGGCAGGCCGGGGCCTCTTGTTGCATCGTCAGGTCCGCTTGTGCGTAGGCGTGCAGGGCTCGGGGTGGGATGTCGGTCTTCGACGCCACTCGCGTTGCCCATTCGGCCAGCGGGTTGGCGGTTGCCGTGGTGCCTGGGGAGGCGGCGCTGCCCGGGGCCGCTGCGCCCGGTTCTACCTGCTGTAGCGGGACCGGGAACGGGGGTGGGCTCAAGGGGGCCGCGTCCCTGCGGTTCAGGGCGCCCAGGCCCCAGGCGCCTGCTGCGACCACGACTATCAGCAGCAGCACCAGGACGATGCGGCCGAAGATGTTGCCGGAGCGGTTGCGGCGGGCGGGTTCCTGGACTGCGGGCGGCGGGACCACGGAACCCAGGCTACGTGCTTCGCGCCAGTGGCGACCGGGTTAAGCGTGATGGAACCCGATGATGGTGCCTGGAAGGTCGAGTGAGCTTTATGGTGAACAAGACTGCCTGATTCGTCGAGGTAGGCAGAAGATATGCGCCCGGATCGGTTCAGCAGTTGATTTCGTCATCGGAATGAATCTGACTGTGGAGGGCGGGTGTTGTGCACAAAGGATCAGACGATGGAGTACGTGCGGCACAACCGATTCGGGCACTTCGCGGTGCCGTCGGGACGGAGTAGGCGGGATTCCGTTCCGGTGATCAGTTTCCCAGGGCGAGCCGGGCTTTGACCTCTCCGAGCGCTTCCTGGTACTCCGGTGACGGGTTCATCGCGACCGCCATCCGGAGCTGGGCGAGCGCCTCGGGGAGGCGGTTCTGCCGTTGCAGCGTCCTGCCGAGCGCGAAACGCGCGTAGTGATCGCTCGGATCGAGGTCGAGGACCTTGCGGAACGCCTCTTCGGCCCTGTTGAGCTGCGCGGACCCGAGGTAGGCGCGGCCGGCCAGCAGCTGCACGGACGGCGCCTCGCCGGCCTCGTCCAGCACCTGCTTCAGTTCACGCAGCGCGTCGAGAGGCCTGCGCTGTGCCATCAACGCCTCGGCCTTCCGAAATGCTTCGAAGGTGCCGTCCGTCATTCGATCAACGTTACCTACCGTCTGCCGGTTCTTCGACTGCCGTCCGGGCGACAGAACTCGAATGAGTGGCCGTGCCGCGCCGAACCCGGGCACAGACGCCGACGAGCAGCAGGTCGGCGGCCTGCACAGGTCCAATTCGGACACGGAACACCCACTACCAGCCGGACGGTCGCGGAGCGGGCTTTTCGTGCCATGCCTCGGTCATCCGGTGGACGGCCTCGGTGATGATCTCCGGCGAGGTCGCCAGGTTCATCCGGACGAAACCGGCGCCGCCGGTGCCGAACGGGATCCCGGAGTTCAGCGCGACCCTGCCCCGCTTGAGGAACGTCCTGGCCGGGTCGTCACCGAGTTCGCGGCAGTCCAGCCAGGCGAGGTAGGTGCCCTGGCCGGGGGAGTAGCGGACGGCGGGGAGGTGCTCGGCGAGCAGGCCGGTGAGCAGTTCCCGGTTCTCCCGCAGGCCCTCCAGCAGGGCGTCCAGCCAGTCGACGCTCTCGGCGTACGCGGCGGTGTGGGCGAGGATCCCGACGTGGCTCGGGCCGTGGCCCACCTCTTCGGGCAGCCTCTTCAGGTCGTCGGCGGAGTCGGGCCCGGCGATGGCGAGCGCGGCCTTGAGGCCGGCGAGGTTCCACGCCTTCGACGCGGACATCAACGACAGCCCGTCGTCCGCGACGCTGAGGTACGGCACGAAGCCCGCGGTCGTGAGGGGTGCGTGGATCTCGTCCGCCACCACGCGGATGCCGTGCACTCGGGACAGCCGCGCGACCTCTTCCAGTTCGGCGGCGGTGTGCACGGTGCCGGTCGGGTTCTGCGGGTTGCACAGCAGGTACACCGCGCCCCGGCCCGCCCGCACGAACGCCGCTTCGAGCGCGGCGAAGTCGATCCGCGCGTCCGCGCCCAGCGGCGCCTCGACCGCCTGGCGTCCCAGCGACTCGACGAACTGGTAGAAGGGCGGGTAGACCGGGCAGTTGACGACGACGGGCGCGTCCCGGTGCGAGACCAGCCGGAACATCTCGACCACGCCCAGCATCACGTCCGGCACGATCGCCGTGCGTTCGACGGCGGGCTCCCAGCCCCAACGCCGCTTCGCGAACCCGGCCAGCGCCTCGGCGTAGGCGGTTCCGTTGGGATAGCCGGTGTCGCCCCGCCGCACGGCGTCGATGATCGCCTCGGCGACGGGTTCGGCGAGCGGGACGTCCATCTCGGCCACCCACACGGGCAGCACGTCCTCGGGGTAGTACCGCCATTTCATGCTGGTGCGGCGCCTCAGTTGGTCCAGGGTCAGCTGACGTAACGGATTCGCGCTGCTCATGGGGCAAAAGCTAGGGGAACCCACGGGCAAGGTGTTTGCGTTCTTTGCTCATGGACGCCGTGGACCGCAAGATTCTTGCTGAACTGCAGCGCGACGGACGGATCACCGTCACCGACCTGGCACAGCGCGTGCAACTCAGCATCTCGCGCTGCCAGCGCCGCCTGCGCGAGCTGGAACGCGACGGCGTCATCCGCGGCTACCGGGCGGTGGTGGACGCGGCGGCGCTCGGGTTCGGTTTCGAGGCCCTCGTCTTCGCCAAGGTGCGCCTGGACGCCATGGCCGAGTTCGACCGCGCCCTGGTCGACGTGCCGAACGTCGTGGAGGCGCAACGGTTGTTCGGCAGCCCCGACTACCTGCTGCGCGTGGTCACCGCGGATCTCGCGTCGTACCAGCGGCTGTACGAGGAGACGCTCGCGAAGCTGCCCGGAGTGCGCGGGCTGACCTCGACGATCGTGATGAAGCAGGTGATCGAGCCGCGCCCGTTGCCGACCAGTTCGTGAGACGGGAAGCGAGGAATGCCCGCGGGCGTTGTCACGTTGCATGAGCCTGCGCTTCTCACTGATGGGTCCGGTACGAGCCTGGCGCGACGACGAGGAGATCGATCTGGGCCCGCGGCAACAACGGGCGGTCCTGGCGGCTCTGCTGCTGAACAACGGCATCCGGCTGAGCAACGACCAGCTGATCGGCATGGTCTGGGACGACCCGACGCCGAGCGCGGTCATGGCGCTGCGGACGTACATGTACAAGATCCGCAAGCTGCTGCCCGAACTGGACCTCAAGTCCAAGGACGGTGGCTACACGCTGCGGGCCGAGATCTTCGACGACTGCCGTGACGAGCCGCTCGAGGGCCTGACCAGCACCTACTTCGAGGCTCAGCGGGTCAGGATCGGCAACGAGCGGTTGCAGTGCCGCGAAGCCCTGCTCGAACGCGAGATGGACGTCCTCGAGCTGCAGAAGCACGTCGCCGCCTTCCCGCTCCGGGAACGGACGCGCGCTCTGCTCATGCAGGCCCTCTACCGCGACGGCAGGCAGGCCGACGCGTTGGAGCAGTTCCATCAGGCCCGCGCCCTCCTGAACGAGCAGCTCGGCCTCGAACCGGGGCCCGAGCTGCGCGAGGTGCACGCGCAGATCCTCCGGGGCGAGCTGAACCTGACGCGCCGGCCCGAGCAGCTGCCGCCCGGCCTGCCCGACTTCACCGGCCGCACGGACGAGATCGCGCTGGCGCTGCGGACCCTCCCGCGCACCGTCGGCATCACCGGCATGCACGGCAGCGGCAAGACCGCGCTGGCCACCCACGTCGCGCATCTCGCCAAGCACGGCTACCCCGACGGGCAGATCTTCGTCCGGGGCAAGGACGTCGCCAACGAGTTGCTGCGCGCGGTCGGCGTCGAGAACCCCCACGGCGACAAAGCCGCGCTGTGGCGGGAGAAGGCGCGCGGCAGGCGGTTCCTGATCGTCGTCGACGACGTCCACGACCCCGCCCAGATCGCGGAGCTCCACACGCCCGGCTCTGCCATGATCCTGACGAGCGTGCGCAGGTGGAACGAGCTGCCCAGCGTGACCTGGGTGAAGGTCGCCGGACTGACCGAGGCCGATGCGAACCAGCTCTTCCGCAAGGTCCTCGACCCCGCCAGGGTCGACGCCGAGGCGGACGTCACGAACGAGGTGCTGTCGCGCATCTCCTACCTGCCGAACCCCATCCGCGTGCTGGGCGGCAAGCTCACCGGCCGCCCGAACTGGACCGTGGGGATGCTGCTGTCCCAGATGAAGCGCGAGACGCGGCTCGGCGACGCCATCCCGTCGGACTGCATGGCCGTGCTGGCGCCGATGATCAAGGCGGAGCAGCAGCTCACCGAGCAGGAACGCCACCTGCTGCGGTGCTTCGCCGGCCGCGACGCGGACGTGATCGACGTGTGCGAGGCGGCGGAGATGTCCGGCGCCGACCCCGGCGCGATCGAGTACGCGCTGGAGTCGCTCGCCGACGTGCACCTGATCGAACCGCTGGTGCTCGGCCGGTACCGGTTGCCGCGGTTCGTGCGGATGTACTTCGGGTGGCGGACACCAGTGCTGACCAGCTGATTCATCCGGAATTTATGGTCTGACGATCCGGCGTCGGCAAGTTGGAAGACATGTCAACCAAGGAACTCGCAGGCAAGAAGGCACTCGTCACCGGCGCCACCTCCGGCATCGGCCGCTCCATCGCGGTCAAGCTCGCGGAGGCGGGGGCCACCGTCTACCTCACCGGTCGCCGCGCGGAGCTCGGCAAGGAGACCGTCGCGCTGATCGAGCAGGCCGGCGGCACCGGGCACTTCATCGTCTCGGACGTCGCCAGCGTCGACGACGTCCGCAAGCTCGCCGAGGAGGTCGGCGAGGTCGACGTGCTCGTGAACAACGCCGGCATCTTCCCGTTCTCGCCGACGCCCGAGCAGTCCGTCGACGGCTTCCAGCAGGTGTTCGACGTCAACGTCCGCGGCACCTACTTCCTCACCGCCGCCCTCGCCCCGGCGATGGTCGCCAAGGGCAAGGGCTCGATCGTCAACGTCTCGTCGATCGCCGCCGTGGTCGGTACGCCGGTCGGCTCCGTCTACAACGCCTCCAAGGCCGCGATGGACGCGCTGACCCGCTCGTGGGCCGTCGAGTTCGGCCCCGCCGGCGTCCGCGTGAACTCCGTGGCGCCCGGCCCGGTCGCCACCGACAAGGCCCTGGCGGAAGCCGGTGAGGTGTTCGACGCGATCGCGAAGGACCTCCCCCTCCAGCGCGTCGGCCAGCCCGACGAGATCGCCGAGGCCGTGCTGTTCCTGGCCTCCGAGAAGGCCAGCTTCATCACGGGCTCGGTGATCACGGCCGACGGCGGCTACGTCGCGGGCTGAGCCAGCACGGCCTGCAGGGACGAGGGCGACTCGACGTGCACGTTGTGGCCCGCGCCGGGGAACATCACCGGCTCGGGCACCAGCTCCCGCAGGTGCTCCTGGGGGCTCATCGGGTCGTTCTCACCCGCCGCCAGCACGACGTGGGCCTGCGCGGCCATGATCAGTCCGGCCATGTCCGGCCGGCCCACGCCGAAGGCCCTCATGTCCAGCGAAGGTGTCCATCCGCCGTCCACTTCGGACACGCCGTGCGCCAGTCGCACGCCCGCCATCTTCGACGCCCGCTCGACCGCCTCCTCCTCGGTGCCGAAGACCTTCCCGGGCTTGGCGGCGAGCGCGGCCGCCTTCTGCAGCTCCTCGTCGGTCCACCGCACCTTGATCCCGACGCCGACGCACGTGGTCACCTCGACCCCGAACCACCCGCTCGCCAGCGCCAGCCCGACCACGCCGCCCAGCGAGTGCCCGATGACCGTCACCGGCTCACGCGGGATCTCCTCCGCCACGGCGGCCGCGAACGAGCCGAACGAGTACCGGTCGATCCGCGCGCTCCGCCCGTGACCAGGAAGATCGGGCACCAGCCAGCTGCCGGGCCAGTCCTGCACGACGTCGTGCCACACCTCGCCGGTAGCGCCCAGCCCGTGCAGCAGCACCAGCAACGGCCCGTTCCCACCACGTTCGACATGAAGCACGTCAGAATCCGTTCTATGCCCAGGACCGATGCCGACCTCATCGTCGACCCGGACACGTATACCTCGGGAGTCCCGCACGACGCACTAAGCCGGCTGCGTGAGAAGGACGTGGTGCGCATCGACGACTTCTGGGCGATCTTCCGCCACGAGGACGTCCGAACGGTGCTGAAGACACCTTCCGTCTTCTCCTCGCACCGCGGCGCCACCCAGATCCGCGACCCGCGGCCGGACGACCTGAAGTACGTCCAGCGCATGATGCTCAACCAGGACCCTCCTGAGCACTCGCGGTTGCGCCGCATGCTGACCAGGGCTTTCACGCCCCGCGCCGTCGCCCGGCTGGAAGACCGCATCCGCGCGAACGCCCGCGAGATCGTCGCCGGCCTGTCCGGTGACTTCGCGGCCGACGTCGCAGACCTCCCGCTGCTGACCCTGGCCGACGTCTTCGGCGTTCCGCGCCAGGACAGAGCGCTGCTCTACGACTGGAGCAACCGCGTGATCGGCTTCCAGGACCCCGACTACGCCCTGTCGTCCAGCTCCACCGCCGGCATGACCGACATGGCCCTCGCCGCGCTGGAGCTCCGCCCCGACGACGGCCGCGATCCACGCGCCCGCGACGGCATGCCCGACCTCTACGCCTACGCGCACGCGCTGGGGGCGTACAAGCGCGATCACCCCTCCGAAGACGTCCTGAGCAATCTCATGCGGGAGGACATCTCGCTGGAGGAGTTCGAGAACCTCTTCTGGCTGTTCTCCGTGGCAGGCAACGAAACCCTCCGCAACGGCATCCCCGGCGGCATGATCGCCCTCCTTGAACACCCGGACCAGTACGAGCGCCTGCGCGCCGACCGTTCGCTGCTTCCCGTTGCGGTGGAAGAGATGTTGCGCTGGTGGACGCCCGTCATGCACTTCCGCCGCACGTGCGTGCAGGACACTTCGTTGTCAGGACAGGAGATCAGGGCGGGGGACAAGGTCGTCGTGTGGTTCTCCTCCGCCAACCGGGACGAGCGCGTGTTCACCGAGCCGCACCGGTTCGACGTGGGACGGCGGGAGGCCGACCACCTGAGCTTCGGGCACGGACCGCACTTCTGCCTGGGTGCGCAGCTGGCGCGGACGCAGATGCGGGCCGTGTTCGACGCGGTGCTGGACCTGCCGGGGGTGCTGGAGCTCGACGGGGAGGTCAGCCGGTTGCGGTCGAACTTCCAGAACGGCGTGAAGCACCTGCCGGTTCGTCTAGCCTGAGCGTTCCTGGGGGAACGAGACCGATGAGATTTCTGATTGCCGTGTGCGCGATCGCGCTGACGGCCTGCACGCCCACCGCGACCGACCCGGTGCTCACGGTGCCCTTCTCGCCGCCGGTTTCGACGCCGGAACTGGTGAAGACGATCGACGTGAAGGTGAAAGCGGCCCTGGTGCCGCCGGAGACCTTCGACGACATCGGTGGCCGGTTCGAGTCGGACAAGCCGAAGTTCACCGCCGAGCCCGTCGCCACCGACGGCGATCTCAGCCGGGTGTGTCAGGGGGTGAAGGTCGACTCCGGTGTCACCACCTCGCGCGTCCGGACGTGGTCGGGGCCCGTGATCATCAATCAGATCGTGTCGGGGCTGGTGGGTGTCGATGCGCAGCACGTCCTGGGCGCGGTGCGGGACAAGGCTCGATCCTGCCGGACGTGGGTCGACGGGATCGGCAAGCCGGAGCGAGAGGTCAAGGCCGACGTCGAACTGCCCGAGCTCGAGGGCGTCGAAGGCTCGTACGCGTTCTGCTCCAGCTTCACCGAGATCTCGCCCCCCGTGTGGGGTTGTGAGGCCTTCCTCGTGCGCGGGGACCTCGTCGTCGGGCTCCGGGTCGCGTCCGGCGACGAGCCGACGGCGAGGCAGCACCTGCCTGAGGTGGCGCGGCGCGCGGCGAGGACTGGCCGAGGTCGGCTGAGCGCTATAGGCAGCACGTAGAGCGTCTGGCACGATTCAGTAGACAGGCGTGGCGGGCCCACTGTGATCTGACGGTGTCGAGCCCCGGCCGGTCACCTGGCCCAAGTAGGCTCGTCGCGAGACGAGACGCAGGAGAAACAGGGAGCGCAAGTGGCGGTCATCGAACAGGTCGGAGCACGCGAGATCCTGGACTCGCGCGGCAACCCCACCGTCGAGGTCGAGGTGGCGCTGGACGACGGCACGCTGGAGCGTGCGGCTGTTCCGTCGGGTGCTTCGACCGGTGAGCACGAGGCGGTGGAGCTGCGGGACGGCGACGCCAAGCGGTACCTGGGCAAGGGCGTCGAGCGCGCGGTCACCGCGGTGCTCGACGAGATCGGTCCCGAGCTGGTCGGCATCGAGGCCGTCGAGCAGCGCATCGTGGACCAGAAGCTCGTGGACCTGGACGGCACGCCGGACAAGGGGCGTCTCGGCGCCAACGCGATCCTCGGCGTGAGCCTCGCGGTCGCGAAGGCGGCGGCGACGAGCTCCGGCCTGGAGCTGTTCCGCTACATCGGCGGGCCGAACGCGCACGTGCTGCCGGTGCCGATGCTGAACATCCTTAACGGTGGCTCGCACGCCGACACCGAGGTGGACATCCAGGAGTTCATGATCGCGCCGATCGGCGCGGAGACGTTCCGCGAGGGTCTGCGCTGGGGCACCGAGGTCTACCACGCGCTGAAGTCCGTGCTGAAGAGCAAGGGTCTCGCGACGGGTCTGGGTGACGAGGGTGGCTTCGCGCCGTCCCTCGGCAGCAACCGCGACGCGCTCGACCTGATCCTCGAGGCCATCGAGAAGGCCGGTTACCGGGCGGGCCGCGACATCGCGCTCGCGCTCGACGTGGCCGCCACGGAGTTCTTCTCCGACGGTGCCTACACGTTCGAGAAGAACAAGCGGTCCGCCGAGCAGATGATCGGCTACTACTCCGAGCTGGTCCGCGACTACCCGATGGTGTCCATCGAGGACCCGCTGTCCGAGGACGACTGGGACGGCTGGGTCCAGATGACCGCCGAGTTGGGCGAGAAGGTCCAGATCGTCGGCGACGACCTGTTCGTCACGAACCCGGAGCGCCTGGAGGAGGGCATCTCCCGCCGCGCCGCGAACGCGCTGCTGGTGAAGGTCAACCAGATCGGCACGCTGTCCGAGACGCTCGACGCGGTCTCGCTGGCCACGTCGTACGGCTACAAGTCGATGATGTCGCACCGCTCGGGCGAGACCGAGGACACGACCATCGCCGACCTCGCCGTCGCGACCGGCGCCGGCCAGATCAAGACCGGTGCCCCGGCCCGTGGTGAGCGCACCGCGAAGTACAACCAGCTCCTGCGCATCGAGGAGAGCCTCGGCGACGCGGCGCGTTACGCGGGCGAGCTCGCGTTCCCGCGCTACACGCCGGAGAGCTGAGAGGCTGTAAGGCATGGCCGAGCGCGCGCGTCGTCCCCGCCGCCCCCGCGAAGAGCGGGAGGCGAGGCCCGCACGCGCGCGCAAGCCACCCCGTCCCAAGGCGCCGTCGCGGCGCAGTGAGGGCACGGGTGGCGCGTTCGGGATGACCGGTACGCGACGGGCCGCGATGTTCGCGATGGTGCTGTGCGCACTGGCGCTGAGCATCGCGGTCCCGTTGCGGACCTACCTCTCGCAGCGCGACGAGTTGCGTGACGTGGGCGCCGAGCAGCAGAAGTTGCGCGAGACGGTCGCCGCGCTGGAGAAGCGCAAGTCGGAGCTGCAGGACCCGGCGTACGTGGAGATCGAGGCGCGCAAGCGGCTGCACTGGGTGCGGCCCGGCGAGACGCCCTACATCGTGCAACTGCCGGGTGACGAGAGTCGCAACACGGAGACGGAGAGGCCGTCGGGCAAGCAGGCGGCAGAAGGGTCCTGGTACGAGGAACTGTGGGAATCGGTGACGCACAAGTAAGTGCTGCTGACCTGGAAACGGTCGCTCAGCAGCTCGGCCGCACGCCGCGCGGGACACGTGCGATCGCCTCGCGGTGCCCCAGCGGGCACCCGAACGTCGTGCAGACGGCGCCGCGGCTGCCCGACGGGACGCCGTTCCCGACGCTGTACTACCTGACCTGCCCCAAGCTGAACTCCCTGGTCAGCACGCTCGAAGGCGGCGGGCTGATGAAGGAGCAGCAGGAGCGCCTGGCCACGGACGCGGAACTCGCGGCCGCCTACCAGCGCGCGCACGAGTCGTACCTCGCGGAGCGCGACGCCATCGAGTCGCTGGGCACCCAGGTCACCGCGGGCGGCATGCCGGTCCGCGTCAAGTGCCTGCACGTGCACGTCGCGCACGCCCTCGCGAAGGGGCCCGGGGTCAACCCCATGGGCGACGAGGCGCTGGCGATCTTGGGCGAGCAGGGCCTGTGGCCCGCAGGTGAATGTTCGGCCAGTTAACGGTCAACGGAACCGAACACACGCTTCACTCCGTCTTGGGTACACCTAGGCTTCGTTGTGGGGCAGGGTGGAACAGGTCACCGACTGGGGCATTCGCCGTAATGGCAGGACGGCGAGCCGCGATGACACACGAGAGGTGAGTATTCGTGGCAATGGCCAAACTGCGTGGTCCGTCGGCGTTGAGTCCTAGGCAAAAGGGCTTCGCCGTCGCCGCGCTGGCTGCGATGCTCGCCCCCGCGATGATCGTCGGCACCAAGCTCGTCGACTGGGTCAACCTCGCGAAGCACGATGACATCGCTGTCTCGTTAGGCCCCGCCGACGTCTTCGGCGCCCTGCACCGCGACCCGTCCGAGCTGGGCGCCACCGGCCGCCTGCCGCTGTCCGAGGAACTGAGCGCCGCGCTGCTCGCCGACATCGAGGACGGCGAACTCGACGACGGCGAGTTCGACGACGACGGCAGCCTGCTCGACGACGTCCCCGGCGTCCATGACATCCCGGGCGTGATGGTGGAGGCCTACCTCCGCGCCGAGGACAAGATGGCCGAACTCGTTCCGGGCTGCAACCTCGACTGGGCGTTGCTCGCGGGCATCGGCAAGGTCGAGTCGAACCACGCCAGCAACGGCCGCGTGAACGCCGTCGGCGACGCCACCCCCAAGATCCTCGGCCCGGTCCTCAACGGCGCCCCTGGCATGGCCGCGATCCGCGACACCGACGGCGGCCGCCTGGACGGCGACACGACCTGGGACCGAGCGGTCGGCCCGATGCAGTTCATCCCAGCGACGTGGGCGAGCTTCGGCGGCGACCTGAACGACGACGGCAACGTCAACCCGAACAACATCTACGACGCCGCCCTGGGCGCCGGCCGCTACCTCTGCTCGGGTGGCGGCGACCTGACCAAGCAGGCAGACCGGGCGAAGGCCGTCTTCCGCTACAACAACTCCCAGGCGTACGTGGCGAAGGTCCTGCAGTGGGCCAAGAACTACAGCGAGAACGTCGACACGCTGCCCCTGCTGCCGGACAACGGCAACAACCAGCAGAACCCGCAGCCGGGCAACCCGAACACCGGTAACCCGCCGAACAACGGCAACGGGAACACCGGCAACCCGACCACGGACCCGACGACGACCACCACCAGCACGACCACCACGACGACGCCTCCGGCGAACTGCCCGACCACGACGACGGGCACCACCTCGTCCACCACGTCGACGACCACGACGACGACGCCGCCGTCCTCGTGCACGACGACGACCACGACGCCGCCGACGACCACCACCACGACCACGACGACCACGACCACGACGACCACGGTGACCAACCCGCCGCAGACGGAGCCGTCGACTCCGCCGCAGCAGTCGTCGTCCTCGACCGGCAGCGGCAGCAGCAGCGCCAGCAGCCCGGCCGCCCCCACGTCGCAGAGCTTGGTCACGAGTACGGCGAGCTAGCCCGGCGTGTCGGGTTGGAACGATTCCAACTCGTACTTCGTTCGGGGCGATTCGGGCAGAAACGTTGGAGTGAAGGGGAGTTCGTCTCCTAGCTTCGTCCGCATGCCGAAGCGCAACTCGAGCGTGGTGGGCCGGGAGTTCGGTCAGGGCGTCCGCGACGCCATCGAACAGAGCGGCATGACCCAACGCAGACTCGCCGAACTGCTGGACTGGCAGGAAGCCAAGATGTCCGACGCGGTGAACGGCAAGGGCGGCATCACCGAGGTCGAGCTGATCCGGCTGCTCTCCTACTGCCGCGTCCCCTACACGGAGGTCGACCGCCTGGTCACGCTCTACCGGGAGTCGCGCGAGAAGGGCTGGTTGCTGTTCCCCGAGGACGGCGTACCGGACCAGGTGCACTCGCTCATCACTCAGGAACGCCTCTCCAGCAAGATCACCGTGTGGTCGATGAACCTCGTGCCCGGCCACCTCCAGATCGCGAGTTACATCCGAGCGGCGAGCGAGAAGTCGGCCAAGATCAAGCCTGCCGACATCGATGCGCTGATCCGGGCGAAGCTCGATCGGCAGTCGATCCTGAGGCCGGGCCGGGAATTCGTCTACTACGTCCACGAGCAAGCGCTTCGGCTGCCTGTCGGCGGTCAGGAGGTGATGCGGGCACAGCTCACGCACATCCACGTGATGCTGGTGCGGCAGTACATCACCTTCCGGATCGTGCCGATCGCCATCGGCGCGCACGCGGGCATGTCCGGCTCGTTCACCCAGCTCAACTTCGACAGGTTCGAGCCTGTCGTCTTCATCGAGAGCCAGAACTCAGGACTCTTCCTCGAGGACAAGGAATCGCTGGACAGCTACTCCGACGTGTTGAAGCGGTTGGATCAGGAGGCCTTGGGTGCGGAAGAATCAAGGAGGTTGATCACAACCTTGCTTGTCTGAGGAGGCGTGCCGAATGTCCGAGTGGCGTAAGAGCAGCTACAGCCCCGAGGCGAGCGACTGCGTGGAGATCGGGCACGGCATCGGCATCCGCGACAGCAAGGCCCCGGCCACCCGCCTCCCCGTGTCGAGGCAGGCGTGGTTGGCGTTCCTCAACCTCGTCAAAAAGACCTTCGAATAAGTCCGGCGGGTTGTCCGATCGGGTCGCCGGCGTTCGTAGCAGGGGTGAGGGTCGCTCACGAGGGGCGGCGCCAAGGCACGAGGAGCCCCGATCATGAAGCTGACGACCGTGACCCACGTGACCATCGACGGCGTGATGCAGGGAAACGGCGGCGCGTCGGAGGAAGACCGCAGGAACGGTTTCGAGCGCGGCGGGTGGACGTTGGGCAGGGGTGACGCCGACACCGTGGCGTTCATCAACGAGGTCTACCGGCGCGCCGACGCGTTCCTGTTCGGGCGGCGGACCTACGAGCTGTTCCTCGAATCGTGGGGTTCGTGGTCGGAGCGGGACGTTCCTGGCTGGGAGCCCGTCCACCAGGCGCTGAACTCGCGACCCAAGTACGTGGCGTCGACGACGTTGACCGATCCGGCTTGGCCGGGCACCAGCGTTCTGCCCGGCGACCTCGCCGCCGCCGTCGCGGAGCTGAAGGCCAAGCCCGGTGGCGAACTGCAGGTGCACGGCAGCGGCACCCTGGTGCGCCGGCTGCTGGAGCACGGGCTGGTCGACGAGATGATCCTGACCGTCGTTCCCGTGGTGCTCGGCCAGGGCGAGCGGTTGTTCCCGCGGAACGGCCCGGACCTGCTGCTCGAACTGGTCGAGTCGCGAGTGGACTCGAAGGGCGTGACGAACCAGGTCTTCCGAACGGCCGGGCGCCCGCAGTACCCGGGAAACTGACGCACGGGGAGATGAGCCACACGATGCAGTACCTGGTTTCCGTGATCTTCGACGGTCCCACCGAGGCCACTCCCGAGGAGCACGCGGCGATCGACGTGTTCAACGAACGGCTCCAGAGCGAGGGGCACTGGGTCTTCGCCGGCGGCCTCGCTTCTCCTGCCGCGGCCACCGTCATCGACAACCGCGGCGGCGAATCGATGATCACCGACGGACCCTTCCTGGAGTCGAAGGAGTACCTCGGCGGCTTCTGGATCATCGAGGCGGCCGATCTCGACGTGGCGCTCGCTCTCGCCGCGGAGGGGTCGAGGAGCTGCAACCGCAAGGTCGAGGTGCGGCCGTTCCGGTGAGCAGCGTCGACGAGGTCGTCACCCGTGTCCACCGCGAGGAGTGGGCACGGGTCGTCGCTGCCCTGACCAGGCGGTTCGGTGATCTCGACATCGCTGAGGAGGCGGCCGCCGAGGCGTTCGCGACCGCCGTCGAGCGGTGGCCTGCCGACGGCGTGCCGCCCAGCCCCGGCGCCTGGCTGACCACCACCGCCACCCGCAAGGCCATCGACCGGATCCGGCGCGAGAACAAGCGCGACTACAAGCACGAGGAGGCTCGGATGGTGTTCGACGACGACCCGCCAGAGCTTCTCGGCGCCATCGACGACGACCGGCTGCGGCTGATCTTCACCTGCTGCCACCCCGCGCTGGCGGTGGAAGCCCGCGTGGCCCTGACGCTCCGCATGGTCGGCGGCCTGACCGTGCCCGAGATCGCCCGCGGCTTCCTGGTGGCGGAAAGTGCCCTGGGCCGGCGCATCACCCGCGCGAAGGCCAAGATCAAGGCGGCCCGCATCCCGTACCGGGTACCGGCCGCGGCCGATCTCCCGGCGCGCGTCTCCGGCGTGCTCGCCGTCCTCTACCTCGTGTTCAACGAGGGCTACCTGGCGACCGGCCCCGACACGGACCCCATCCGATCGGACCTGACCGCCGAGGCGATCCGGCTGACCCGCCTGATCCGCACACTCCTGCCGGACGACGGTGAGGTGGCCGGCCTGCTGGCGCTGATGCTCCTGACCGAGGCCCGCCGTCCCGCACGGGTCGCGGCCGGTGAGCTCGTCGCGCTGGCCCACCAGGACCGGGGAGCCTGGGACACGGCACTGATCGCCGAAGGCCACCGGCTCGTGCGCGAACGCCTCGCCGCAGGGGAGGCCCCTGGCCGCTACCAGATCCTCGCCGCGATCAACGCCGTGCACACCTCGGCCCGCCACATGCACGACACCGACTGGTCCCAGGTCCTCGCCCTCTACGACCAGCTGGTCCACGTCGACCCGTCCCCGGTCGTCCTGCTCAACCGGGCCATCGCGCTCGCGGAGCTGGACGGACCGGACGTGGCACTGGCAGCCGTGAACCGCCTGGAGGACGCGCTGGCCGGCTACCACGCGTTCCACGTCACCCGCGCCGACCTGCTGCGCCGGCTCGGCCGCGGCCAGGAGTCGCGCGACGCCTACGACAGGGCCATCGCACTGGCGGGCAACACCGCGGAGATCGCCTACCTGACCCGCCGCCGCGACCAGCAGCCGTAAATCGGGTGGCACGGCGCGCGTTCCTTGGCAGGGTGCGCGTGTGCGTCTCGACTACCCGATCATGACCAGCCGGCTGCTCCTGCGCCCCTTCCAGCCGAGCGACCTCGACGACTTCTACGCCTACCGCTCGCGCCCGGACGTCTTCCGCTACCTCTACGGCGAGTCCGTCAGCCGCGAGGAGTGCGCGGAACTGCTCGACAAGCTCGTGCAGGACAACGAGCTCACCTCCGAGGGACAACGCCTCGCGCTGGCCGTGCACCTGCCGGAAGCGGGCAGGGTCATCGGCAGCGCCGTCCTCAAGTGGCGCAGCGAGTCCGACCGGCAGGGCGAGATCGGCTACAGCCTCAACCCCGAGTTCCACGGCCACGGCTACGCGACCGAGGGCGCGCGCAAGATGCTCGAACTCGGCTTCAACGGCCTCGGCCTGCACCGCATCGTCGCCGAGTGCGACCCGCGCAACGTTCCGTCGTGGCGGCTGATGGAACGGCTGGGCATGAGACGCGAAGCCCACTTCCGGGAGCTGGAGATCTTCAAGGGCGAGTGGGGCGACCTGTTCGTCTACGCACTCCTGGAAGAGGAGTACGCGCGTGCTCAGGCCTGACTACCCGATCACGACTGCCCGCCTGCTGCTGCGCCCCTTCCAGCCGGGCGATCTCGACGACGTCGTCGCCTACCGAGGCCTTCCCGAGGTCAACCGCTACCTCTTCAGCGAGCCGTACACCCGCGCGGAGGCCGAGGAGAACCTGGCGAAGTGGATCGCCCTGCGCGAGATCACCGAAGACGGCCAGTGGCTGACCACCGCTGTCACGCTCGACGGCCGCGTCATCGGCGAGGTCGACTTCAGCCTGCGGAGCGAGGAGCACCGGCAGGGCGAGATCGGCTACATCTTCCACCCGGCCTTCCGGGGCAGGGGCTACGCGCGCGAGGCCACCGAGGCGATGCTCAAGATCGGCTTCGAGGAGTTCGGCCTGCACCGGATCGTCGCCGAGTGCGATGTGCGCAACGAGCCGTCGTGGCGGTTGATGGAACGCCTGGGCATGCGCAGGGAGGCGCACCTGCGGCACCACACGATCTTCAAGGGCGAGTGGGCCGACTGCTTCGTGTACGCGATGCTTGCCGGGGAACACCGGAACCACTGAGGAGTGATCATGTCGCGCGTAGCGGCCATCGACTGCGGAACCAACTCGATCCGGCTGCTGATCGCCGACGTGACCAAGCGCGACGACGGCACGGCGTGGCTGCGGGACGTCCACCGCGAGATGAAGATCGTCCGGCTCGGGCAGGGCGTGGACGCGACCGGGCGGCTGCACCCCGACGCCATCGAACGCACCCGGCAGGCCCTCCTCGACTACGCGCGCACGATGCAACGCAAGGGCGTGGAGGTCGCACGGATGGTCGCCACGAGTGCGACGCGTGACGCGAGCAACCGCGACGAGTTCTTCGGCATGACCGAGCAGATCCTCGGCGCGCCCGCCGAGGTGATCACCGGGGACGAGGAGGCGAGGCTCTCCTACCTCGGCGCGGTGGCCGACCTCGACCCGGACGAGGGACCCTTCCTCGTCACCGATCTGGGTGGTGGCAGCACCGAGTTCGTCCTCGGGACGGGATCGGACGTGGAGGCCGCGAGGTCGATGGACATCGGCTGCGTGCGGCTGACGGAGCGGTTCATCAAGTCCGATCCGCCCACCGAGGACGAAATCGCACAGGCGGAAGCGTTTGCGCGTGCGGCGATCAAAGAAGCATTCGAAGTCGTTCCAGTGGAGAAGACGAAGACGTGGATCGGCGTCGCCGGCACCGTTACGACATTGTCAGCCCTGGTCCAGGGGCTGGAGGTGTACAACAGCGACGATATTCACCTCAGCCGCATCACACTTGACAATGTTCGTGAAATCACCGACCGTATCCTCTCCATGACGCATGATGAGCGTGCCTCGCTGGGACCCATGCACCCCGGTCGAGTGGATGTGATCTGCGGTGGAGCGGTGGTACTGCGTGCGATTGCCGACGAACTGGAGAATCGCGCGGGAATTCGCACGCTCGTGTGCAGCGAGCACGACATCCTCGACGGCATCGCGTTTTCGCTGGTCTAACGCCGAATTAAGGTGCGCTTGAGGTGATCGTGACGACTTTGTGACCGATTTCAGTGCGCGTACTGCTGGACGCCCCGGTTAACGTCCTCTCACGTTTTGGGAGGTGGACGAGACCTCCCGGGGAGGCGCGCGCACGCAATATCTGCGGAGCGGCGCCGGGGAAAGGCGGGAGAGACTGATGTCGCGATCACGGGTTGCGTGGGTGGTACTTCCCACCGCGCTCGCCATGACGCTCAGCGCATGCGGCGGCGGTGGCGGCGGTGGCACCAACGCCACCGATGGCAAGGACAACCCGGACGGCACGGTGTCCATCTACGGCACCGAGCCCAAGAGCACCTTGTTCCCGGCCAACACGACCGAGGCCGGCGGTGGCAAGGTCACCGACTCGCTGTTCTCGCGGCTGGTCGGTTACAAGACCGAAGACGGCGCGCCCTACAACTTGATGGCCGACTCGATCACGACCAGTGACGCGAAGGTCTACACGATCAAGCTGAAGCAGGGCTGGAAGTTCCACGACGGCACCGAGGTCAAGGCGAAGAACTTCGTCGACGCCTGGAACTGGGCCGCGTACGCGCCGAACGCGCAGCAGGCGGCATCGTTCTTCTCCCCGATCGCGGGCTTCGAGGACGTCCACCCGGCCGACGAGAACGCCAAGCCGGCCAAGGACAAGATGTCCGGTCTCGAGCTGGTGGGCGACTACGAGTTCAAGGTCACCCTCAACGGCCCGACCTCGGTCTTCACGACGATGATCGGCTACACGCCGTTCTCGCCGATGGCCGACTCGTTCTTCGCGGACCCGAAGGCCGCCGAGGCCAAGCCGATCGGCAACGGCCCGCTCAAGTTCGTCTCCCGCACGCCGAACGCGCTGATCAAGATGGAGCGCTTCGACGACTACAAGGGCGAGGACAAGGTCCACTTCAAGACCTTGGACTACAAGATCTACTCCTCCCAGGAGACCGCGTACCAGGACCTGGTCGCGGGCAAGCTGGACTTCATGGAGGCCCTGCCCCCGTCGGCCAAGGTCGGCGAGAAGTACAAGGCCGACCTCGGTGACGCCGTGGTGAACGCCAACCTGCTCGGCCAGAGCGCGATCGCGTTCCCGCAGTACATCCCGGAGTTCAAGAACGTCAAGCTGCGCCAGGCCGTCTCGATGGCCATCAACCGGGAGCAGATCACGAAGACCGTGCTGGCCGGCTCGTACGTGCCGTCCACCAGCTTCGTCTCGCCCGGCATCAAGGGCTACCGCCCCGACACCTGCGGCGAGTACTGCAAGTACAACCCGGAGAAGGCCAAGCAGCTGTTCCAGGAGTCGGGCTTCACCGGCAAGAAGCTGACCATCCAGTCCAACCAGGACGGTGGCCGCAAGGAGCCTCTCGAGGCGGCGTGCAACAGCATCAAGCAGGCGCTCGGCATTGACTGCGAGTTCGTCGGTGCCACCAACTTCGGTGCGTTCCGCCAGATCGTCGACGGCAAGCAGCTGACCGGCATGAGCCGTTCGGACTGGTCGGCCGACTACCCGTCGATCGAGAACTTCCTCAACCCGCTGTACCGCACCGGTGGTTCGTCGAACGACTCGAACTACTCGAACCCCGAGGTCGACGCCCTTCTGAAGAAGGCCGACGAGACGGCGAACGAGGACGAGGCGATCAAGATCTACCAGCAGGCGGAGGACCTGATCGCGAAGGACCTGCCCTCCATGCCGACCTGGAACGAGAAGGGCATCGGCGGCCGGTCCAAGAACCTGCTCGCCGCCAAGATGTCGTTCAAGCGTCAGGGCGCTCTGGAGTCGTTCCGCGTCAAGGCCTGATTGCCTAACACCTGAGTTCTGATCAACCGTCCGGCCCCGCGTCCCTCGAGCGTTACGGGCGCGGGGCCGGAGCGGTGTTCAGGACCTCGGGCGCCCCCCACCACGCAAGGAGCCGACCTCATGGGTCGCTATGTGCTGCGCCGTCTGCTGCAGCTGATACCGGTCTTCCTGGGGACCACTTTTCTGATCTACGCCCTGGTCTGGGCGATTCCGCAGGACCCCTTCGCGGGCAAGTGCGGCCAGCGGCCGTGTGATCCGGCCTACATCGCCGAGATGAGCCAGAAGCTCAATCTCAACGACCCGTTGGTGATCCAGTACTTCAAGTACCTGGGCAACCTGCTCGTCGGTGACTTCGGCACCACCTTCAACGGCGTCTCCGTCGGTGAGCAGATCGCCACCTCGTGGCCGATCACGCTCAAGATGGGCATCATCGCGCTGATCATCGAGGCCGTCATCGGCATCGTCGCCGGCATCCTCACCGGTCTGCGCAAGCAGGGCTTCCTGGACAACTTGGTCCTGGTCTCGACCCTGTTCCTGATCTCGCTGCCGGTCTTCGTCACCGGTTTCGTGCTGCGGCTCTACCTCGGCCCGCAGGGCTTCGACCTGATGGACACCTCGGTCAGCTCCGATCCGACGTTCGGCGAGCTGATCCTGCCCGGCTTCGTGCTCGGCAGTCTCTCGATGGCCTACGTGGCCCGGCTGACCCGCTCGAGCATCGTCGAGAACCGGCGCGCGGACTACGTGCGCACGGCCATCGCCAAGGGCCAGCCGCAGAGCCGCGTCGTCGGCATCCACCTGCTGCGCAACTCCCTGATCCCGGTGATCACGTTCCTCGGCACCGACCTCGGCGCCCTCATGGGCGGTGCGATCGTCACCGAGGGCGTCTTCAACATCAACGGCATCGGCGGTCTGATCTTCCGCGGCATCCAGGAGAAGGAAGGCATCATGGTCACGGGCATCGTGACCCTGCTGGTCCTCGTCTACCTGCTGATGAGCCTGATCGTCGACCTCCTGTACGCCGTTCTCGACCCGAGGATTCGCTATGAGTGACCCAGGATCCGTGTCCGGCGGAACCGGACTCGAGGCGTCCGCGGCGGCAGGAGTCGACCAGCTCAGCCATGTCGACGACTCGTCGCAGAAGCAGAAGAAGCCGCGCTCGCTCTGGAGCGACGCGTGGGGCGACCTCCGCACCAAGCCCACGTTCATCGTCTCGCTGGTGATCATCGCGATCATCGTCCTGATGGCGATCTGGCCGACGCTGTTCACGTCGGTCGACCCGCGTGCGGCCGACCTCGACAAGTCGCTGCAGTCGCCTTCGGGCGACGCGTGGTTCGGCTACGACCTGCAGGGCTACGACGTCTACGCCCGTGCGATGCACGGTGCTCGCGCCTCGCTGCTGGTCGGCATCTTCGCGACGCTGCTGACGGTGCTGATCGGGTCGACCGTCGGCATCATCGCCGGCTACGCGAAGACCTGGATCGACAGCCTGCTGTCGCGGTTCAGCGACATCTTCGCCGGCATCCCGTTCGTGCTCGGTGCGATCGTCATCCTGACGACGCTCAACGCGCCCACGGAGAACCCCGGCGTCTTCCGGATCATCACCCAGGTGGTGCTCTCGATCGCCGTGCTGTCGTGGCCGGTGGCCATGCGCATCATGCGTTCGGCCACCCTGGTCGCGAAGCAGCAGGACTACGTCAAGGCCGCCCGCGGGCTCGGCGCGTCCCCGCTGCGGATCGTGTTCCGGCACCTGCTGCCGAACACCGTGGCGCCCGTGCTGGTGTACGCGACGATCGCCCTGGGTGCCTTCATCGGCGCCGAGGCGACGCTGGCGTTCCTCGGCATCGGCCTGCGTCCGCCGGTGGTGTCGTGGGGCGTGATGATCTCGGAGTCGCGCGACTACTTCCAGTCGGCTCCGCACATGCTGCTGTTCCCCGCGGGCTTCGTCACGATCACCGTGCTGGCCTTCGTCATGCTGGGCGACGCCGTGCGCGACGCCCTCGACCCCAAGTCCCGATAGGGGAATCCTGTGACTCAGCCACTGCTGGAGGTCGAGGATCTCCACGTGGAATTCCGCACCCGCGACGGTGTCGCGAAGGTGCTCAACGGAGTTTCGTACCACGTCTCGGCGGGCGAAACCCTTGCCGTGCTGGGCGAATCCGGTTCCGGCAAGTCCGTGACCGCCCAGACGATCATGGGCATCCTGGACACGCCGCCGGGGTTCATCACCAACGGTTCGATCAAGTTCCGCGGTGAGGACCTGCTGACCCAGTCGGCGGAAGAGCGCCGCCAGGTTCGTGGCGAGGGCATCGCCATGATCTTCCAGGACGCTCTGTCGGCTCTGAACCCCGTCTTCACCATCGGGTTCCAGATCGAGGAGCAGCTCAAGGTCCGCCGCGGGATGTCCAAAGCGGACGCTCGCAAGCGGGCGATCGAGCTCCTGGACCAGGTGAAGATCCCGAACGCGAAGGGTCGCGTCTCGGACTACCCGCACCAGTTCTCCGGCGGTATGCGGCAGCGCGCGATGATCGCGATGTCGCTGGCGCTCGACCCGGAGCTGCTGATCGCGGACGAGCCCACGACCGCGCTGGACGTCACCGTGCAGGCCCAGATCATGGACCTGCTGGCGGAGATCCAGAAGGAACGCGAGATGGGCATGATCCTGATCACCCACGACCTCGGCGTCGTCGCCGACGTCGCGGACCGGATCTCGGTCATGTACGCGGGCCGCATCGTCGAGCACGCCGACGTCTACGAGCTGTTCCGCGCGCCGGGACACCCGTACACCGAGTCGCTGCTCGAGTCCCTGCCCCGCGTGGACCTGCGCGGCCAGGAGCTCAAGACGATCAAGGGCCTGCCGCCGTCGCTGACCAACATCCCGTCGGGATGCCCGTTCCACCCGCGCTGCCCGCGGGCGTTCGACCGTTGCCCCACCGAGGTCCCTGCCGTGCACAACCTCGGCATGGGCCGCACCAGCCGGTGCCACATCGCGGAGGAGGTGGTCGCTCGTGGCTGAGCCCATCCTCGAGGTCGAGAACCTCGTCAAGCACTTCCCGGTCCGCGTCGGCGTGCTGTTCAAGCGCACCGTGGGCCACGTCAAGGCCGTCGACGGCGTCTCGTTCTCGCTGAACAAGGGCGAGACCCTGGGCGTCGTGGGCGAATCGGGTTGCGGCAAGTCCACGCTGGCCCAGGTGCTGATGCGCCTGGAACCGCCGACGTCGGGCATGGCGCGCTTCGAGGGCCGCGACATGTTCGCGATGAAGGGCGCGGAGCTGCGCAAGCTGCGCCGCGACATCCAGATCGTGCTGCAGGACCCGTACACGTCGCTGAACCCGCGCATGACGGTCGGCGACATCGTCGGTGAGCCCTACGAGATCCACACCGAGGTCGCGCCCAAGGGCGACCGGCAGCGCAAGGTCCAGGAGCTGCTGGAGATCGTCGGCCTGAACCCGGAGCACATCAACCGGTACCCGCACCAGTTCTCCGGCGGTCAGCGCCAGCGCATCGGCATCGCCCGCGCGCTCGCGCTCAAGCCCAAGGTGATCGTGTGCGACGAGCCGGTGTCCGCTCTGGACGTCTCGATCCAGGCGCAGGTCATGAACCTGCTGGGCGACCTGCAGTCCGAGATGGGTCTCTCGTACGTCTTCATCGCGCACGACCTGTCGGTGGTCCGCCACCTGTCGGACCGCGTCGCGGTGATGTACCTCGGCAAGATCGTGGAGATCGGCACCGAGGAAGAGATCTACGAGCACCCGATGCACCCGTACACGCAGGCACTGCTGTCCGCCGTGCCGGTGCCGGACCCGACCCAGCGCGGCCGGCGCGACGTCATCCGCCTGACGGGTGACGTGCCTTCGCCGATCGACCCGCCGTCGGGCTGCCGGTTCCGCACGCGGTGCTGGAAGGCGCAGGACATCTGCGCGACCGAGGTTCCCGAGCTCGTGGTGCGGGGCGGCGGTCACCCCGCCGCGTGCCACTTCGCGGAGGAGCGCGCGGTCGTCTGATCGCTTGTCCGTGGGAGGGGCCGTGCCTTCGGGTGCGGCCCTTTTCGTTCGCCCGTGCGGGTGTGCGCGCCGGTGCTAGCTTGGTCGCGGCGTCGACGATCTACCCACGGAGCCGGCATGACCGAGCCTGAGAACGTCCCCAAGCCTCCTGCCGAGTACGACGTGCCCGCCGAGGAGTACGACTACGACGACGACGCGCCTGGGCATCCCTGGAAGCCGCCGTTCGAGTTCCACGACGCGGAAGATCGCCTGCCGCCTCCCGTCTCGGGCAGCATCGACTAGTGGTTCCGCAGACCATCGGGGCGCTGGCCTCGTTCCTCGCCCTGGTCGCGCCCGGCATCGTCTTCGAGCTGCTGCGGGAACAGCGGCGGGCGGGTGCCAAGGAGACGGTCTTCCGCGAGGCCTCGCGGGTCGCTCTGAGCAGTCTCGCCTTCACCGTGGCCTCGACCGCGAGCCTGCTCGGCGTCCACGCCGGGGCCTCTAAGTGGTTCGGCTGGAGGCTGTTCGCCGACCTGACGGCGCTGGTGGCCAAGCCCGACTACGTGAAGCAGAACGTGGCGCTCATCGGCTACAGCGCGGTCGCGGAACTCGCGCTGGCGTGCGCGCTGGCGGTGGTGTTCGACCTCGTGCTGGCCCGGCGTCGCCGCCAGCAGCGGTCACTGGGCAAGCAGTCGGCGTGGGTCAAGGTGTTCCGCGAGGACCGGCCGGACAACGCGCTGTGCTGGGTGCACGTGATGCTGGAGGACGGGAACTCGTTCTTCGGGTTCCTGCGGTCCTACGACGCGGCCGGCGATCCGGACACCCGCGAGATCGTCCTGGAGGGCACGAAGCTGACCTACGTCGGCGAGCCCGTCACCGGCGGCGACGAGAAGAAGACGACGGTCATCGGCCGGGATTGGGAACGCGTCGTCATCCCGGGCTCGCGCATCAGGTTCCTGCGCGTGCAGTACCTCGACGCCGAGACGGGCGTGCGCGTCGACTCGGCCCGGCGGCCCGTCAGCGAAGACGCAACGCCTCGAACGCCCGCGGTGGCCGCGCCAGAGACTCCTTGATCGCCAGCGCGCACTCGCGCGGGCTGTGCACGCTCGTGTCGACCTCGAAGTCGTAAAGCCCGTGCTGGTGGACGCTGTGCAGCTGCGCGGCGGCGTGCCCCGGCACCCGGTCGCCCCGGGCCCGTTCGCGCCTCTCCAGCTCGTCTGGAGGGCAGTGCACGCCCACGAGGAAGACGTCCAGGCCGTCGAGCACCTCCAGGCAGTCCTGGAGGCGCCACGGCTCGCTCAGGACGTGGTCGACGACGACGTCGTTGCCGGCCTGCGCCATTCCCGCCACGGCCCGGTGGAAGCCCGCCCTGGTGCGGCGCAGGACCTCGGCCTGCGCCGGGCCGTCGAGCTCCAGCGTCCGCTCGACGGCGCGCATGGCGCCGAAGGCGTCGACGCCCAGGTGGAAGTACGGGGTGTCCAGCACCTGCAACAGCTGCTCGGCGATGCTCGACTTGCCGGAGCTGGACGTCCCGTTGAGAAAGATGATCATCGGCTCAGGTCGGTGAGCGACACGCCCGGAGCGACCTCGCGCGTGCCGGTCTCCACGAACCCCCGCCTGCGGTACAGGGCGAGCGCGGGCTCGTTCTTCGTGCCCGTGCTGACGACCTGCGGCCCGTCCGGCAGCGCGTCGAGCAACTTCGACGCGATGCCGCGGCGGTGTGCCCGCGGGTGCACGACGAGCCGGCAGATGTCCACAGTGGACCCGTCGAGCCGGTAGGACACCGCGCCCGCGAGACCCTCCTCGTCGTAGAGCCCGAGGAAGGTCTCGTCGCAGGCACGGAGTTCGTCGAGCGACTCGTGCAGCGGCGGGATGCCGTCGAAGCCGATGAGCTCGGCCTCGACGGCGTACGCCAGTCGTTGCACCGTCCAGAGCTCGTGCAGGACGGTGTCGTCGGACAGGTCGAGGATCACGTGTTCGAGGAGTTCCGCACGAACGCCGCCAGGTCCTCGGACTGCTGGATCCTGCTGGGCTCGTGGACGTACATCATGTGGCCGGCCGGGTAGTAGGCCGACTCGATGTTCGCCGTGAGCTCCTTGGGGATCTGCAGGTGCGCGATGAGGTGCTCGGCCGCGAAGTACGGCGTGGCGCCGTCGTACCAGCCGAACGCGACGTGGACCTTGAGGTGCGGGTTCGCCCGCATCGCCGCCGAGAGCTTGCCCGCCGTCGTGACGTGGCGGCCCTCGAACTCCTTGTAGGACCACTGCTCGATGACCCGCGCGAGCACCTCGTACGGCAGGTCGCTGGAGTAACCGAGCTCGGCGTGCACGTAGTGGTTGAGCACCGCCGAGTACGGGCCGAGGATCGCGTCGATGGACGGGTCCGCGGAGATGCCCTCGCGGCCGTAGTCGGTGTCCCAGCCGGTGAAGCGGGCGTCGATGCGGCCGACGGTCTTGCGGTCGCGGCGGAGCAGCTCGGTGAAGAACCGGATGTGCTCGATGCGCAGGTCGACCGCGTCCACGTACTCCTCGGACAGGCCGGTGAGCCGGGCGAGCTTCTCGATCGTCGCGGCGCGCTCGACGTCGGTGAGCC
The DNA here is from genome assembly GCF_040682435.1 of Lentzea sp. NPDC051208. NCBI lineage: Bacteria > Bacillati > Actinomycetota > Actinomycetes > Pseudonocardiales > Pseudonocardiaceae > Lentzea > Lentzea sp. NPDC051208. The sequence continues at coordinate 199,858 of NZ_JBFBAW010000005.1, forward strand.
GGTTGCCGCGGGCGAGGGCGTAGGGGTAGTCGCGGACCGCGAACTCCTCGGCCTCGGCGAGCACCTCCTCGAGCGGGCGGTCGCCGTGCAGGCCGTGGTAGTTGGCGATGGCCGCGTACGTCGGCAGGAAGAGCGTGTAGGCGAGGTCGTGGCCCTCGTTGAACTCCAGCGTCGCGAAGTCCAGCACCGAGGAGATCAGCATGAGGCCGTTGAGGTACATGCCGTACTTCTTCTGCAGGTGCTCGGCGAGACCGGCCGCGCGGAGCGTGCCGTACGACTCGCCGCAGAGGAACTTCGGCGACATCCAGCGGCCGTTGCGCGAGGTCCAGAGCCTGATGATCTCGGCGATGGACTCGATGTCGGGCTGGTAGCCGTGGTAGTTGCCGGGCTTCTCGCCCTCGGCGGCCCGGGAGTACCCGGTCGACACCGGGTCGATGAACACGAGGTCGCTCTCGGCGAGCAGGCTCTCCTCGTTGTCCGCGATGCCGTACGGCGGGGCGGTGAGGTCGCCGACGTCGCCACTGAGGACCCTGCGCGGCCCGAGGAGCCCCATGTGCAGCCACACGCTCGCGGAACCCGGTCCGCCGTTGAACGCGAACGTCACGGGCCGCTTCAGCGGGTCCGCGCCGTCGAGCGTGTAGGTGGTCACGAACACCTCGGCCTTGGGCTTGTGGCCCTCGAACACGCCGTCCTTGAGCACTTCTTCCTTGAGCACGATCCGCCCGGTGGTGGCGGTGTAGTTCAGCTCGCGGCCCTTGACGGTGATGGTGTGCTGGGTGGTGACCAGATCATCAGTCGGAGACGCGGGCTTCTCTTCGGTCTTCTCCTCGGACATGGGAGCAACACTACGGAACTCGACGATCGAATAACGGCCTGCCGAGCGTGCCCGCGCCTGGTCGCGTGGCGCGAGACAGCGGCGTCGGTGAAGCGCGCGGCGTTCATGGATTGGGACTACTGGGGCAAACCCGTCCCGGGCTTCGGTCCGATGGACGCCTCGCTGCTCATCGTGGGCCTCGCACCCGCCGCGCACGGCGGCAACCGCACCGGGCGGATGTTCACCGGCGACGCCTCGGGTGACTTCCTCTACCGGGCGTTGTACGAGGTCGGCCTGGCCTCACAGCCCACCGCGTGGGCCCGGGACGACGGCATGGAGCTGTACGGCGTGCGGATGGCCTCGCCCGTGCGGTGCGCACCGCCGGAGAACAAGCCGACCGCCGAGGAACGGGACAGGTGCTCGCCTTTCCTGCGCGAGGAGATCTCGCTGATGCCGAACCTGCGGTCCGTCGTGGTGCTCGGCGGGTTCGGGTGGAAGGCGTTCCTGCCGTTGCTCGGGCCCGAGCGGCCGAAGTTCGGGCACGGGGTGGAGGTCGAGCTGGGCGGGCTGCGGGTGTTCGGGTGCTACCACGTGTCGCCGCACAACACGTACACCGGCAGGCTGACCCAGGAGATGCTGCAGGACGTGCTGAAACGGGCCTCTGCCTAGGATGCATGCCATGGGGGACGAGGTCGTCGAAGGCGCAGGCTGGAGCCTGGTGCGCCGGGCCGGACAGGCGCCTCGGCCTGTGGGCGTGGCCTGGCTCGGCTCGTACTTGAGCATGAAGAACGTCTACGGGTCCGCGGACGGCGGCCCGTACACCTGCCCGTGTTGCGGCCACCTGACCCTGGCCACGCGTGCCACCTGCGAGATCTGCCGCGAGTGCGGCTGGGAGGACGATGGTCAGGACGACCACGACAGCTCTGTCGTCCGAGGCGGCCCGAACGGCCCTGTCAGCCTCGACGACGAGCGCGCCAACTACGTGGCGGAGGGTGGCGTTCGCGGTGTCCACGTGCCGCCCGGTCCGGCCGTCTGATCTGCCTGGGATGTGCCGCGTGCAGTTCTGGGTCGAGGACAGCTACGGCATGCAGGCGCCGCTCACCGACGAGGCAGTTCGCGAGGCGGAGGCGTTGCTGGGCGTGCGGCTGCCGGACGCGCTGCTGGAGCTGCTGCGCGTGCAGAACGGCGGCAGCGTCGTGGGCGAGCGGTCCGCGTTCCCGACGAGCGAGCCGACCTCGTGGGCGCCGGACCACGCGCCGTTCGACAGCCTGATGGGCATCGGGACCGCGGAGCGCACGACATCGTTGCTCGACACCCCCTACCTGGTCGAGGAGTGGGGGCTGCCGTCCCCCGTCGTGCTGCTGACCGGGGACGGCCACTGGTGGATCGCCCTGGACTACCGCGAGTGCGGTCCGGCCGGTGAGCCGTCGGTCGTGTGGCTCGACGCCGACGACGAGTGGGAGATCCCGCTGGCCCCCGATCTCCGGACGTTCCTCGACGGCCTGGTGCCCGCCGAGTCGTTCGACTAGCGAGTTGGCCGAAGGATCGTTCCAACTCCGCTGACCCGTGTAAGGCTGGCCGCCATGAAGTGGTGGCGGGCAGGGGTGGCGGTGGCGGCGTTGCTGATCGTCGTCGTCGCGGCCAGTGGCACCTCGCCGGTCACGTTCGTCAACCGCCTGGACGACCGCCCGCCGCCGCAGGACACCGTGCCTCGGGTGGACGTTCCGCTGCCGACCGAGCTGCCGGACGTGTTCGCGATACCGCTCACCGCGTACCTGGTGGTGCTCGCCGGCCTCGTCCTGTTCGGACTGATCGGGATCGTCCTGGCGTTCGAGCTGCCCCGGTGGCGTCGTCGTGGAGGTGTGCGCGGTGTGGAGATCGAGGGCGCCGAGATCGGGGGGTCCGCGGTGGTGAAGCGCGTCGAGAAGGCGTTGCAGGAGTTCACCGGGCACCCGAACCGGCCGCCGCGCGACGCCGTGATCGCCGCCTGGCTCGCGCTCGAGGCCGCCGAGGAACGCCTGCCGCACCAGACGCCCACCGAGTTCACCGAGAAGCTCGGAGTGGACGCCGTGGTGCTCAAGGACCTCTACCAGCGTGCGCGGTTCGGGCACGAGGACGTGACGGCCGCGCAAGCCGAGCAGGCACGACAAGAGTTGAGCCGCATCGTCCGGGAGCTCGCATGAAGATCGTGCTGGCACTGCTGGTCGGGGTGATCATCGGCGTGGTGATCTGGTGGCTCGGCGCGTCGCCCGCGTGGGCCGCGGCGCTGGCCGTGCCGCCCACCGCGTTCGGCGTGCTGGTCACCAGGTTGCCGCAGGCCACCGACATCGTCTGGAGCTCGGCACCGCCGCCGCCCGGTTCGATCAGCACCGCGCTCGCCAGCACGCTCGCGAGCAGGCTCACCGAGGCGGCGGAGGACCCGAGGCGCTACCAGGAGCGGTTCCGCGCCCGGCTCGCACGACTGGGGATCGAGGCGTCCGAGATGCCGGATCCGAAGCAACTCGCGGAGAGGCTCAGGAGGGTCGAGTGACCATAACGCTTGAGGCCAAGGCGGTCCTCGACGAGATCGGGCAGGTCGTCGTCGGACGCACCCGCACGCTGCGGCTCGCGCTCGCGGCCGTGCTGGCGGGCGGGCACGTGCTGCTGGAGGACGTGCCGGGCCTGGGCAAGACGCTGATCGCGCGGTCGCTCGCGCAGGCCCTCAGCCTCGACTTCCGGCGCCTGCAGTGCACGCCCGACCTGCTGCCCGCGGACGTCACCGGGTCGTTCCTCTACGACCCCGGCAGCCGTGAGTTCGAGTTCCACCAGGGGCCGGTGTTCGCCGGGCTGCTGCTCGCCGACGAGATCAACCGCACGCCGCCGAAGACCCAGTCCGCGTTGCTGGAGGCCATGCAGGAGCGGCAGGTGACGGTCGAGGGGCGCACCTTCCCCCTGCCCAGGCCGTTCCACGTGCTCGCGACCTCGAACCCCGTCGAGTACGAGGGCACCTACCCGTTGCCCGAGGCGCAGCTCGACCGGTTCCTCGTGAGGCTCGACATCGGGTACCCGCCGCCGGAGGAGGAGGTCGAGGTCCTGCGCCGCCGGCTCGCGCGGCAGCGGGAGGAGGCCGAGGTGGCGCCGGTGCTCGCCCCCGGCAGGCTCGCCGAGCTGCAGACCGAGCTCGAACGGACCACAGTGGACGACGATCTCCTGCGGTACTGCGTCGATCTGGCGGTGGCCACGCGCAACCACTCCTCGGTCGAGGTGGGCGCGTCACCCCGTGGCGCGCAGGGACTTGTGCTCGTCGCCCGCGCACTCGCCACTTTGGAGGACCGCGCGTACGTGACGCCCGAGGACGTCAAGGAGTGCGCTGTCGCCGTGCTGGCGCACCGGCTCGTGATGAAGCCCGAGACGTGGACGTCCGGCGTGAACGGGGTGCAGGTCGTCACCGAACTGCTCGGCAAGGTTCCGGGCCCGCCCAGCTCATGAGCAGAGCGGACAAGATCAGGGAGGCGTTCGCCCAGTCGCACGGCGCGCACTGGCATCCGACGGACGCGTACGCGCGCGCCGTCTGGCTGGGCGTCGGGCTCGTCGTGGGCGGGATGTTCCTGCACCAGGTCGAACTGGTGCTGTTCGGCGTGCCGCTGGTCCTGTCCGTGCTGCTCACCCACAAGCCTCGTGGCACACCGACGGTCGACGTCCGTCCCGTGCCGCGCGCGGCGGGTCTGGGCGTCGTGCACACCGTCGCGCACCTCGACGGCGCGGACGCGGAGATCGCGGTGGTCAAGCTGCCGGGCGGCGCTCGCGCGGTACCGGCGCACTCGCCCGACCTGCCGGTCGAGATCAGGCGCGACGCGTGGGGTCCCGGCGTCGACCTGCGGCTGGACCACCTGTTCGCCGGGCCGGACGGCATGCACGTCTACGGGCCGATCGTCGGGGTCGAGCACGTCCGCACGATCCTGCCGCCGGTCGAGCACCACCCGTCGGGACCGATGCCGCCCAGGCCGGCCGGGCTGGTGGGCATCCACCGCTCGCCGCGCGCCGGCGACTCGACCGAACTGCGCGACATCAGGGCGTTCCAGCCGGGGGACAGGCTCAAGCGCATCGACTGGCGCGTCACCACCCGCACCGGCACCGTGCACGTCCGCGAGCGCCACGCCGAGGCCGACGCGGAGATCGTGCTGGCCCTGGACACGCGCGCGGACGTCGGCGTGGACGTGGCGGACTGGGCCTCTCCCCACCACGGGGCGACGACGCGGCCCGGCGGCAGCCTGGACCGGGCGGTGCGGCAGGCGGCGTCGATGGCCGCGGGCTACCTGCGGCAGGGCGACCGGGTGGCGCTGATGGACCTGTCACGGCCCCAGCTCAACGTGCGGTCCGGCGTCGGGCGGCGGCACCTGATGCGCATCCGCACGCAGCTCGTCGTGTGCGTGCAGGCCGCCGGGTGGTCGTCGCGGGTCGCGTTGCGCAAGCTGCCGCACGGGAGCGTGGTCGTGCTGCTGTCGCCGTTCCTCGACGACGACGTCGCGGAGCTGGCCGTGCAGACGCGCAAGCACGGGCACGTCGTGCTGGCGATCAACACGCTGCAGTTGCCGTTGGTACCCGACGCGGAGACGCCGTGGGGCGAGGTCGCGGCCGAGATGATCGCCGCGGAACACCGGCTGCGGCTGCGGCGCATGGCCGAGCACGGGGTGGCGGTGACGCGCGAATGCTGATGCGTCTGGCGATCGTGCTCGCGGCGTTGCCCGTGGCACTGGTCCTGCACCTGGAGTCCACGACGATCGCGCCACTGCTGATCGTCGTCGTGCTGACGGCGCTCACCGCGCTGATGCCGGGAAGCGCGGGGCCGGCGTTGCTGATCGGCTACGCGGCGCTGGCGACGGCGTTCGCCGACGGGCACCCGTTGCGGCTCGGAGTGCTGATCATGATTCCGGCGCTGCACCTCATTCACGTGACGTCCGCGCTCGCGGCGGTCGTTCCGATGAAAACGAAAATCGAGCCCGCTGCGCTGAAAGCACCAGCACGCCGGTTCGCCATTGTCCAAGCGATCACATTTGTCGTCGCGGCCTTCGCCGCGTTCGTCCCATCGGGTGCCGGCGTCGGGCTCGTGGAGGTGCTCGGACTGGGCGCTCTGACGGTCGTGATCGGGGTCGTCGCGCTGAGGATCTGAATCGACTCTCTCAGGCAGAACGTCTCGACTTCCGCTGGAGGCGCAGGTCAGCCGCGATCGTGTCCCGCATCACCCGGCGACGGTAGTCACAACGGCCCCTCCGGACGCGCGAAAAAGGGGGTTCTGGTGCGACCATGTGTGTATGGCTGCTGTGAAGTCGCACCCCACTCGGATTGTCATTGTCGGCGGTGGGTACGTCGGGATGTACACGGCTCTCGGACTGCAGAAGAAACTGCGCTCCGGTGAGGCGTCCGTGACGGTAATCGACCCGCAGCCGCACATGACCTACCAGCCCTTCCTGCCTGAGGCGGCGGCCGGCTCGATCGAGCCGCGCCACGTCGTCGCTCCACTGCGCAAGGTGCTCAAGCGCTGCCACGTCGTCACCGGCCGCGTCACCAAGATCGAGCACTCGCGCAAGATCGTGACCGCCGAGCTGTCGGACGGTCACGTCGAGGAGATCGAGTACGACGTGCTCGTCTCCGCGCTGGGTGCGATCTCACGCACGCTTCCGATCCCCGGCCTGGCCGAGGTCGGCATCGGCATGAAGACGATCGGCGAGGCGATCTACGTCCGCAACCACGTGCTGTCGCGCCTGGACCAGGCAGCGAGCACGAACAACGCGGACCTGCGCAAGAAGCTTCTCAGCTTCGTCGTCATCGGTGGTGGCTTCGCGGGCATCGAGACGCTCGCCGAGCTCGAGGACATGACGCGGTATGCGCTTCGGTACTACGAGGGCATCAAGCCCGAAGAGATGAACTGGGTCCTGGTCGAGGCCGCCGGGCGGATCATGCCCGAGGTGTCCGCCAAGCTCGGCGCGTGGACCGTCGAGGCGCTGGAGAAGCGCGGCATGAAGATCTACCTCGACACCCGCGTGAAGTCCCTCGAGGGCGGCCACGTCATCCTCGACGACGGCACCGAGTTCGACTCGGACACGATCATCTGGACCGCCGGCATGAAGGCGAACCCGGTGCTGCGCAACACGGACCTCCCGCTCGACGAGCGCGGCCGCGTCCGGTGCACCGCCGCCATGCAGGTCCAGGGCCTCGAAGGCGTGTGGGCCGCCGGTGACTGCTCCGCGGTACCGGACCTCTCGCGCACCGAGGAGGACCCGACGGCGACGTGCGTGCCGAACGCGCAGCACGCCATCCGTCAGTCGAAGCTGCTGGCGAAGAACATCGTCGCGTCGCTGCGCGGCCAGCAGCCGAAGGACTACTTCCACAAGTACCTCGGCTCGGTCGCGGGCCTCGGCCTCTACAAGGGCGTCGCCGACGTGTTCGGGCTGCGCTTCAAGGGCCTGCCCGCGTGGTTCATGCACCGCAGCTACCACGTGATGTTCATGCCGACCGTGAACCGCAAGCTCCGCGTGCTGATGGACTGGACGCAGGCGCTGTTCTACGGCCGCGAGGTCGTGGCCCTGGGCCAGATCAACGACCCGAAGTCGGACTTCGATCGCGCAGTGCAGTCCTAATTTTAACTGTCTGTGAGTGACGTCGTGCCCCGGACGATCTCCTCGTTCGGGGCACTCGTCTGACCTCAGGGCGGAACTTGAGCGCCCGATCGGAGTAAGCTCCGAGGGTCGTCTTGACATTGCGTTACGTGTTTCGGAAACTACGGCTGGTGCATCACCTGAATGCGTGATTCGCCATGTGGGGAAAGAGGTGATCCCGATGTCTCTCGAGGAGCTGGCCGCACAGCTTCGTCGCGGCGAGATCGAGGACCCCGCTTTGGCGCAGTACGCCGCAGAGTACGCGCAGGCGGGGCAAGTTTTCCGCAGCAAGAAGGACGATTGAGCAGGTCGGCTGACGGGCGGGTGCCAGGTGCCCCGTCCGAGGCTGCCAGACCCCTTCTGCTCCAGGGTCAGGAATACCTCTTCCGCTCACCGCCCAAGTGCCTGGACTTCCAGGAACAGGTCCACCGCCTCGGCATGGTCGACGAGGGCGACGGCAACCCCGAACCCTGCGTGCTCGTGCTGGCCCGCGCCGCCGACATGGAGATGAACGAACTCTCCATCGCCCTGGCCGAGCGCGGCATCCGGATGGCGAGGATCGACGCCGACCGCTGCGTGGACCTGCCGCTCTCCGTCTACACCGACCAGCCCTTGCTCGAGCTGGACCGCTGGCTCCTGCGCCCCCTGCTGGTCTGGCGCCGCCACTTCGAACTCTCCGCGGTCCCGGTGGAGCCAGGAACCCTGGCCGGCGCCTACGCGGTCGACCAATGGGCCTCAGTGGCCAACTGGCTGTCCTCACGCTCCGACTGGGCTCACGTGAACCCGTCACGCTTCTCGACGCACCTGGACCGTCTGACGCAGCTTTCCGACGCGTCCGCCTTCGGCTTGCGTGTGCCGCGCACGGCCGTGACAACCCGCCCGGGCCGAACGCGCCCAGGCGGCGGCGCCTGCATCGTCAAAACGGCGGGCAGACACCTCCTGGAACCACGCCCAGGCGTACAACACGGCCTGTTCCCGCGCCCGCTGGAAACCTCCCGCGCCTCCGACGCCCCCGAACCGGCACCCGTGATCGTCCAGGAGTACGTGCCGTCCGAGACCGAGCTCCGCGTGTTCGTCGTGGGCGAGCAGTGCCTGGCCTACCAGGTCGACAAGCTGGACCCCGCCCAACTCTGGGTGGATCCCGACGCCGTCCGCGTCACGCCCACCACGGTCCCCGCGTCCCTCTCGGACAAACTCCTGGCGCTGGCCCGGCACTGGCGCGTCCAGGTGGCGGCGTTCGACCTGCTCGTGACCGGCGGTGACCACGTGTTCCTGGAGATCAACGTCAACTGCGACTGGCGCTGGTTCGAGCACAGGGCAGGCGACAACAACGTCTCCACGGCCGTGCACGACTGGGTGGCGCTGCGGTTCAAGGAACTGCTCGGTGCAGGAAGGGCACGCTGATGTCCGGGGCCGATCGACGCTTAGCCGGATGCTCGCTCTAGTCCAATTCGCTGGGCCGCTCGGGCGAGAAACGACCATCCGCTCACACAAGCCGACGATCAACGCCTAGGCTCACCGCGCCCCCGTAGCCCAATCGGTAGAGGCAGGTCCCTTAAAAGGATCACAGTACGGGTTCGAATCCCGTCGGGGGCACCATCTGGATCCGCATCAGGATCAGGTGCCTGATCAGGCGTTTCATGCTCTGCGGCCACCGCTTCGACGATCCGTTCGGCCGTATCCGCTACCTCCGAAAGATGCGCGGAGGGGAGCCGGAGAGTAACCAGAAGTTGATCATGGTCATCGTTCAGGCGGACGCCGAGCTGGGTGATCTTGAACAGCTGTCGTAGCAGCACGTCAGGAGCCTTGCTCAGGTTCGTGACCAGGTGTGGAAGCGCATCGAGTAGCGCGATGTCTGCATCTGCCGGCCCGATTGGCACTGTTGTACCAATCGATGTGGTGTTCGTCACGAGCGTCTGCTTCTGCTCGTCCAGTTCGTTGTAGGTCTGCCGCAGTTCGCGGCTGAACGCGTCGTCGCTGTCCTGGGCCTGGCGGAGGATGGCTGTCTGCCGCCGCTCGATGCCGGTGAGTGAGTGTCCGTTCGTCCCGTTCCGCTTCAACGCGTCGCTGCACGGCCTCATGATCGTCGACACGTACGCCGTGCCGAGCACAACCAGTCCGCTGCAGGTGGACCGGTGTCCTGACCGATCAGCAGCTGTGGTCTTCGTCACCGGGTCGACAACCCTTGCGTGACAAGCTACCGTGTGTGGCGTGAGTGACGAGCCGGTCACAACGGCACTACTGCGCGGCACGCTCGAATACTGCGTCCTCGCCCTCGTGGCGGAGGAGGAGCTGTACAGCACGGAGCTGCTTCGCCGGATCAGCGACGAGTTGCAGCTGACGGCCAGTGAGGGCGCGATGTATCCGCTGCTTTCCCGGCTTCGAAAGTCCGGGAAGATCGCAAGCGGCTGGCGCGAGTCGGCCAGCGGTCCGCCGCGCCGCTACTACACGCTGACTCCCGAGGGTGCGTTGGTGCTCAACCAGTTCCGTGAGCGCTGGGCGACCTTCCGCTCCGGGGTGGATCGGATCTTGGGAACGGAGAGCGCATGACCGAGCGCAACGACTCGTTGGTCGCCGAGTACCTCGCGCGCGTGTCGCGGGCGACGGCGGGTCTGCCCGCGGATCGGCGCGAGGAGCTGGTCGGCGACCTTCGCGAGCACATCGAGACGAGCCGGGCCGACCTGTCGGCCGAGACGGAAGCCGAGGTGCGCGGAATCCTCGACCGGCTCGGTGATCCCGCGGTCATCGCCAGGGCCGCGGCGGAGGACGCCGGACTGCCGGCGGCGCCGGGTGGGGTCTCGGACGTCGTCGACGGTCGTTCGCCTGCGGGTCCGTCCCGCAGGCGCCGCGTCTGGCTCGTCGTGGCGATCTTGGGGGGCATCGCGTTGCTGCTCTTGGTCGTGGCCGCGCTCTTCTTCGCGCACAATTCTGAGGGCGGTGCGGCGATGGCGCTGATCACGGGTGCTATTCCTGGTGGATGAGTTCGTTGTACGGCGATTTGATCAAAACAGTTCGAATTGGAGCATTTTTCGGTTGAAATGTTCCATTGTGGAGTGCGCTGTTCAAGTGCGTCTTGACGGTCGCTCGACCGTCTCGCTAGCTTTCTGCTGCTTTGGCAGGGGGTAAACATTGCTCTCTGTTGTTTGTCTATCCTGGGGAGAATAGATGAAAAAGCAGTTGGCAACTGTGTTCGGTCTGGCCGTCGTCGCTGGTTCCGTGCTCAGCGGTACGGCGGCGGCGGCGCCGGTGGTGGCCCAGGGGCCAGTGCCGAGTTGTGTCGCCACGGACGCGTGGGACGACTTTCCTTGGACGTACGCCAAGGCGACCAACAACTGCGGTAACTCGCAGCGGTTCTACTTCCTGTGGGACCGTGCGGTCGATGGGGGTTGCATCACCCTGAACTCGGGCTACTGGCGTTCGGAAGGCCGCGCGTACCAGGCTCGTTTCGCCGGCCTGGACAGCTGCTGATCGACGGTTGGCCCGGCCCCTTCGCGGGGCCGGGCCGCTGTCCGCCCAACCCTTCGAGAAATGGCGGGCAAATGACTGTTCCAATTCTTGAGGTAAGCGCCCTGGACGTTCGGTACGGCAGCCGGCACGCCATTCGGCAGGTGTCGTTCCGCATCGGCGCCGGCGTGACGGGGCTGCTCGGACCCAACGGTGCCGGCAAGTCGAGCCTCCTGCGCTCCGTGGCTACCGCGCAGCGACCGGACGGCGGCTCGGTGCGGATCAGCGGGGTGGAGGCGGCCGAGCCCCGGCACCACCGGGCGGTTCGCCGCCGGATCGGCTACCTGCCGCAGACACCCGGTTTCTACCCGGGGTTCACCGTGCGGGACTTCGTGCTGCACATCGCGATCCTCAAGGAGATCAGCGGTCGCCGGGCCCGTCTCGAGGAACTCGACAGGGTGCTCACGGCGGTGGAGCTGAACGACCGCCGTCGTGATCGGATCAAGTCGCTCTCCGGCGGCATGCGGCAGCGGCTCGCGCTCGCCTGCGCCATGCTCGCCGACCCCGAGCTGCTCGTCCTCGACGAGCCCACGGTGGGCCTGGATCCCGAGCAACGGCTGCGTTTCCGAGGCCTGATCACCGACCTCGGACGGGACCGATCGGTGCTGCTCTCCACGCACCAGACCGACGACGTGGCCGCGCTGTGCTCTCGCGTGATCGTGCTCAACGGCGGTGAGGTTCGCCTCGACGACACTCCGCACGCGGTCGCCGAGGCGGCCAGGGGACGGGTGTGGGAGAGCTCCGGGCGTGACGGCACCGCGCTGGCCTCGTGGTCGACCGGCGACGGCAGGCACCGCAACATCGGTGACCCACCAGCCGGTGCCCACCTGCTCGAACCGGCCTTGGACGACGGATACCTGGTGCTGATGAACTCCAGCCGGAGCAACGTCACCAGTGGCGGTCGCCGATGACCGCCACACTGGACGTTCCGCAGGAGGCTCGGCCCGCTCCGCGCGGGATCTGGCGGGCGCTCGTGCTCGGCGAGATGCGCGGGCTGACGACCCACCCGGCCGTGCTCGTGTCGCTCGCCGCGATCCTCGCGCTCTGGCTGGTCCCGCTCGCGGTCAACCCGGCCGGCGCGAGATTTCCTTACCTGACAGCACTTTCGGTCACCCTTCAGTACCCGCTGCTGCTGCTCGCAGGCGGTACGTTCATCGCGGCCAACATGATCGCGCTGCGCCCGCACCGCCATCAGACATACGAGTTCGAGTCCGCGCTGAGCGTGCCGTGGTGGCGGCGGACCGCGGCTCTGGCCGTCGCGACGCTCGCACCGGCGACGATCGGGCTGCTCGTCGCGGGCGCGCAGCTCGCGGTGCAGGTCTCGGCACCCGGTGCCGCCGGGGTCGTGCGGCCGGGGGAGCTCCTCGCCGTGCCCGCGGCCACCGTGCTCGCCGGGCTGCTCGGCATCCTGGTGGCCGTGGCGTCGCGGAACACCGCGGCGGGGTTCATCTCGATCGTGGTGCTCGCGATCGTCACGTTCTTCGGACTGGCCTCCGGGAGCCGGGGTCGGTGGCTGACCTTCGTCGCCGGTCAGAACCCGTTCGAGGAGCCGCCGATGCCCGCCGCGCTGCTCGACCGTCCGCAGTGGTGGCACCTCGCCTGGTTGCTGGCGCTGTCCGCGGTGGTGGCCGGCGTGACGCTGTGGCTCTCCGGGCTGCGCCGCCGGATCGTCCCGGTGGCGACCGCGCTGTCGTTGGCGGTGGCCGCGCTCGCCGCGACCATGCAGCTGGTCCCGCCGTCCGACGAGCTGGACGAACGGCTCGCACAGGCCCAGAACGCGCCTGCGGGACAGCAGGAATGTGTCGTCCGCGGCAAGGCCACGTACTGCGCGTTCCCGGAGTTCCGCAGCCGGGTCGACGCGTGGTCGGAGATCGTGGACGGGCAGCTCGCCGTGGTGCCGGAGGATCAGGCACCTGCGGCGCTCTTCGTCCGGCAGCATCTGCCGATCGCGACCGGGGACGAGGGAGCCGGACTGCCGCTTCCGCTGGACAAGTGGTCGGCGGACGACGCGGCGGCCGGAACACCGGACGCCATCCCCGTGTCCACGCGCTGGACGGAAGGCGGCACCGACTCGTTCGACGAGACCGAGGTGATCGGCTTCTCCGCGTGGGTGGCGGCGGTGCTGGTCACCCGCGGACCGCTCGGGGCGAACGGGACCGAGCTGTGCGGAGGCCGTGGTGCCCTGGCGCTGTGGCTCGCGACGAGCGCGACCCCGGAAACCGCCAAGGCACTGGCCACGATCGACTCGCACCGCTCCGGTGGCGGTGGCGTGGTCTCCCTGACCTCGCTCAACTCCTACGCCGGGGTGATCGTCGGCCCACGGGAGGCGGCCCTCGCCAGGACGCTGCTCGCGAGCGACCCGGCAACCGTGCGGGCCGCGGTGACGGCGAACTGGAACGAGCTGACGGCGCCGGGCACCGACGTCTCCCGTGCCGCGAAGCTGCTCGGGAGGTCGGAACCAGGACCCGCCGCGCCCGGCATCGGGATCTGCGGGTGAACGCGGACGTCCTCGCGACCATCGTTCGCACCAGCAGGACCGGCCCGCTCGCGTGCAGCGCGGCACTGAGCGTGCTGGTCCTGCTGGTGCCGATCGTGCTCGGCGCCGAGCTGGACTTCCTGGACGCGACGCTCACGCTGCACCTCGCGATGGTGGCGATGCTGATCGGCACGGCGTTCGTGCTGGACGATCCCGCCCAGCCGTTGACCGAGGTGCTGCCCTACTCCGCCAGGTACGTCAGGGCGGTCCGCATGGCCCTGACCCTGGTGCCGGTCACGGCGTGCTGGGCGGTGCTGCTGTTGCTCGCGCCGATGACCGTGACCAGCGCGGCCGCCTTCCCGCGGGCAGGCCTCGTGGTGGAGCCGTACGCACTGCTGGCCTGGACGTGGGCGTGCGCCGTTTTCGCCGGCGCACGTCGCGGGGGACGTGGCAGCACGCTCGCGGCCCCCGCGTTGCTCGTGCTGAGCGTGGTGCCCGCGTTGTTGCCGGATCCCGTCGCGTTCTACGTGTCACCGGGTGCGCCCGCCTACGAGGAGTCGAGGCTGCGCTGGGCGGTGCTCCTCGTCCTGGGGCTGGTCGCGCTGCTGGTCGTCGTGGCGCGGTGGAGGCCGGTCGCGGGTGGTCGGTGACGTGTCCGAGGACGAAGACGTGATCGGAACGGTGGCAGACATCTGCAGTTCACAGCAGGTGCGCGCCCGTCAGCCGGTGTGGTCTTCGTCACCGCTCGCGGCTACCAGGTAGGGCGGGCCGTCACGCCGCCGTCGACCACGAGGTCGTGCCCGGTGATCCACGAGGACAGGTCCGAAGCGAGGAACACGCACGCGTCACCGATGTCCTTCGGCGTGCCGAGCCGGCTCAACGGCGCCGCTGCCTGCCACCGCGCGACGCCCTCCGGCCACTGCTCTTCGATACCCGGACGGAAGATCAGCCCCGGCGAGACCGTGTTCACGCGGATGCCGCGCGGACCGTATTCCAACGCCGCCGCACGCGCGTGCATGATCAGGCCCGCCTTCGAGGCGGCGTAGTGGGCGTGGCCCGGTGCGGGGTGCCTGCCCTCGATCGACGCGATGTGCGTGACCGAGCCGCCGGGCGGCAGGTGGCGGACCGCGGCCTGGGTGACGGCGAATGGGCCCAGCAAGTTGGTGTCCACAACAGACTGCCATTGCGCGGCGTTCATGTCCGGCAAGGGTTCGACGGGCTGGATGCCGGCGTTGTTCACGACCGCGTCGAGCCTGCCGTGCTGAGCGAAAGCGTCGTCGACGACGCGTTGAGCTGAGGTGCGGAGGTCGCCGTCCTCAAGACCTCGGTGGCGGACGACGGAGGCGCCCGCGTCGGAGAACCGCAGCGCGATGCCGTTGCCGATCGTGCCGGAAGTGCCGGTCACCAGCACCACCTTGCCGCTGAGATCGATCACGTGACGATGCCTTCCACTCGTGAGGCCAGCCAGTCGACGATCTCACCCCGGCCGGCGACGAAGGCGTTCGCGGCCACCGAACGGAACTCGCCGCCGGCCTCGCGGACCAGCACCGCGCCCGCGGCGACGTCCCACGGGAACACGCCGATGTTCGCCGCGGCATCGGCCCGGCCCGCCGCCACCCAGGCGAGCGAGAGGGCCGTCGAGTAGATGCGGCGGACATCGGCCAGAGCCAGCAGGTCGGTCAGCAGGTCCGTCTCGCCGGTGTACGGGCTGCCGGGCAGTGGGATGTCGGTCAGCACCAACGGCCGCGGGCTCGTTCCGGGAGTGATCACCAGACCAGTCGACCGAACGCTGAACGGCACGCCCGAAGCCGCCGTGAAGAGCTCGTCGCGGAACGGGTCGAGCACGCAGCCCGCGACCAGGACACCGTCCACGGCCGCGGCGACCGAGATGCACGAGAGAGGGATACCGCGCACGAAGTTGCGGGTGCCGTCGATCGGGTCGACGTACCAGGTCACGGAGGCCGTCGCCGAGCCCAACTCCTCGCCGACCACCGCCGAGCCGGGCGCGCCCGCGGTCAAAGCGCCGCGCAGGAACGACTCCAGCTCGACATCGGCTGAGCTCACCTGGTCGAACGCGCCCTTCGGCGCGACGTCGACGTGGATGTCGCGCAGCAGGGCAGCGGCGTCCACGCAGGACTGCACGGCCAGCGAGAGGAGATCGGAAGGAGTCACGGGGCCCATTGTGATCGGTCACAAACACGACCGGATGACTCTGGGCAACGTCCCACGCGCCCCAGTGACCTGAGCCACCACGATGAGCTGACCTGACAACGACGTTGGAGGATCGGAATGCGAATCGTGGCCGGGTTGGCTGTCGTGGCGATGTTGGTCGCCGGAACAAGCGCCGCACAGGCGGACACGCTCGACTACGTGGCGTTGGGGGACTCGGCGGCGGCCGGTCCGCTGATCCCGAACCAGGACCCGGCGCTGTGGTGCCTGCGCAGCGGCAACAACAACTACCCGCAGGTCGCGGCCAAGATCCTCGGCGCGACGCTCACCGACGCGACGTGCTCGGGGGCGAAGACCGACGACTTCGCCGGGCGGCAGTTCGGGTTCGTGAAGCCGCAGTACGAGGCGCTGAAGTCCACCACCGACCTCGTGTCGATCACGATCGGCGGCAACGACGTGGGGCTCGTGCAGACCGCGCTCGGCTGCATCAACCTCCTGCCGGAACCCGCCGGGCTCTCCTGCAAGGCACGGCTCACGGCCGGTGGTGACCAGGTCGCCGCCGCCATCGCCGCGTGGGCGCCGGAGTTCGGCGCGGCCCTCGACGAGGTCAAGCGGCGGGCGCCGCACGCGAAGATCGTCGTCACCGGCTACGGCACCTACATCCGGCCCGGCGGCTGCTACCCGGTCCAGCCGATCTGGGCGCGCGACGCCGACTACCTGCAGGGTTCGGTGAACCTGCTCAGCGCGACGGCCAGGGCTGAGGCCGAGAAGCGCGGCGCGACCTACGTGGACCTCGCGGCGGTCAGCGTCGGGCACGACACGTGCGCCAGGCCGTCCGAGCGGTACCTGGAAGGGCTGATTCCGACGACGATCGCGGCGCCGCTGCACCCGAACGCGGCCGGGATGGAGGCCTTCGGCAAGGCAGTCGCACAGGCTGTGCGTTGATCGGCTTGTTGCTCGTGGCGGGGCTCGTCGCGACGGCCCCGCTGCCGGTCACCTACAACTCGTTGCCGGCCGTGGCGGTGACGATCTCGGACCCCGGCGCCGCGCCTCCGGGAGCCAACGAGTGGAGCTGTCACAGCACGAAGAGGCCGGTCGTGCTGCTGCACGGCACACACGTGAACATGACGCTCAACTGGAACGCCCTGTCGCCGTTGCTGAAGAACGACGGCTACTGCGTCTTCGCGCTGAACTACGGCGGTCTGCGGTTCGGCCAGGTCGGCGGCACCGAGCCGATCGAGGAGTCGGGGCTCGAACTCGCCGAGTTCGTCGAGCGGGTGCGGATGGCGGCCGGAGCGTCCGAAGTGGACCTGGTCGGTCACTCGCAGGGCGGTCTGCTCGCGCAGTACTACGTGAAGTTCCTCGGTGGCGCGGTGAAGGTGCACGACGTCGTCGGGCTCGCGCCGACGAGCCACGGGTCGGACGCCGCGGGCTTCGACCGGTGGATCTGGTCGCTGCTGCAGGTGTTCCCGGCGCTGCGCGGGCTGGTGGACGCCACCGATCCCGCCGCGCTGCAACAACTGCGCGGCTCGCCGTTCATGAACCTGATGAACAGCACTCCCGACACCGTGCCCGGCGTCCGGTACACGACGATCGTCACCCGGTACGACGGCATCGTCACGCCGTACCGGTCGCAGTTCCTCGACGGCGGGCGCAACATCGTGGTGCAGGACCTGTGCGCCAACGACTTCGTCGACCACCTGGCGCTGGCGTTCGACCACGTGGCGTTGCGGGAGGTGCTCAACGCGCTCGATCCGCCGAGCGCGCGGGCCCCGGACTGCTCAACCCCGGTCCTGCCGCTGGTCGGTGGCTGACCTGGCCGCCAGAGCGGCGGTGAGCAGGGTGACGTGCTCGATCCTGGTGGGGTCGAGCCCGGTCAGCTCGGCCACGCGCCGCAGCCGGTAGTCCACGGTGTTCGGGTGCACGTGCAGCTCGGTCGCGGCAGGGCGCCGTGACCCCCGCCGGAGGTAGACCTCCAGCGTCTGCACCAGTTCCTCGGTCAGCGGCGCCACGATCTCCGCGAGCGGACCGAGTGCCGCGCTCGGCCGGGACAGCTGGTACTCCAGCAGCACGTCGGTGAGCCGGTACAGGCCCGGACCCGACCGCACTGCGACGTCGAGCACCTCACGCGCGAGCCTGGCGGCGGCCGCGACCCCGGCGGGAGGGGCCGCGACCGCTGCCACGGTCAACGCCACCCCGGTCGCCCTCGTCACGTCCGACACGATCTGCTCCACGCGGGAGTCGTCGCCCGGCACCAGCGCGAGACCACCGGCAGGGGTGAGCGAGGACAGCACGGGCTCACGGCTGTGCCGCTCCAGTTCGGTCCGCAGCCTCCGGAGCTTGCGCCGTCCGGCGACGGCGGCGTCCACACCGTCGGTGAGCTCGTCGGGGTGCGGCGGCACGTGCATGGCCAGCGCGACCACCGGCCAGTCCGCGTCGCGCGTGCCGTCGAGCAGCGCGGTCAGCAGCGTGTGCCGGGCGGACCGCTCGTCGTCGAACATCGTCTGCCGCTCGTCGAGGTAACCGGCGCTCACGACCGGCGTCACGGCCTGCAGGTAGCGCATGGCCAGCGCGTTGAGCGCCAGCACCTCGCCGACCTCCTCCGGCCGCGCCTCGGGCACCAGCACGTCCCAGACCACCTGGATGCCCACGTGGTACGCCGTCAGCACGACGTCGATGGGCACGCCTTCCTCGGCCCGTCGTGCCGCCGACTCGCGCAGGAACCTCAGCTCTTCCGGCGCCGGCAGCTCGCGGGTGCGCAGCACCTCCGCGAACGCCCGCAGCGTCCCCTCGATCACGCGGGCGATGTCGCCGGACAACTCCTCGGCAGGCAGTTGCCGGTAGGCGGGCACCCGTTCGGTGATCTTCGCGAGCACGAGCCGCACGAAGGACGGCAGCTCCGCCACGATCCGCTCGTTCAGCGGACGACCACCGATGATGAAGGACATCCGGTGATTGTGGCCGATCTACAGCTCGATCACAGTGCCGTCGAGCGGGACTTCGACGCCTGCCCCGCGCAGCTCGGCCGACTCGGGAGACGACGGGTCGAGCACCGGGTTGGTGTTGTTGAGGTGGGTGTAGATCCGCCGCACCCCCGGAAAACGCCGCAGCTCGGGCAGGCTCGCGGTGATCGGCAGGTGACCCATGGCGGCCTGCCCGGACGAGCTGCCGGTCGCCGAACCCATCTCCGAGGCCGCGTAGAACGTGCCGTCCAGCAGCAGGCAGTCGGCCCCGGCCACCACCTCGTCGAAACCGTCGGGCCACGACGCCAGGCAGGGCGCGTAGACCAGCACGCCGCGCGAAACGGGATCGAAGAACCGGTAGGCGACCACCCAATGGCCGTCCACAGTGGACGAACGGGCGTACTTGGGGCGCTTGCCGCTGATCGGGATCGCCGAGACCTGCAGCCCGCCGACCTCGAACGGCTGGTCGACCTGACGCCACTCCACCGGCGCGTAGCCGTCGATCACGGTGCGCAGGTCGAACTGGTCCTTCAACGCGTGCAGGACCGTGCCCGGCGCCCAGACTGTCAGGCCCGCGCCGCCTCGCAACGTCAGTAGCCCCAGCGTGTGGTCGAGCTCGGCGTCCGTGAACAGGGCACCGCGCAACGGCGTGTCGCGCGCTCCAGGACCAGGGTCCAGCAACGAACACGAAACGATCTGCGTCCGGATGTCCGGCGAAGCGTTGACCAGCCACCAGTCGGTGCCGTTGCCGCTGATCGCCAGGCAGTCCTGGGAACGCGAGGGCAATGCTCCGGAACGAGCGCGCACGCACAGGGGGCACGCGCAGTTCCACTGCGGGAACCCGCCCCCTGCCGTCGTGCCGAGCAGGACCGCCTTCACCGCATCTTCCTCATCGCCATCGCGGGGACCTCGGACGGCGCCATCTCGGTCTCCAGGATCAGGTCCACAGTGGACCGAGCGGGTGACAGGGAACAGACGGGATCGGTCGCGGCGGCGTCACCGGTCAGCTGGAACGCCTGGCAGCGGCACCCGCCGAAGTCGATCTCCTTGCGCGGGCACGAGCGGCAGGGGTCCTGCATCCACTCGAAGCCGCGGAAGGCGTTGAACGACGACGAGTGGTGCCAGATGTCGTGCAACGAGGAGTCGCGCACGTTCTCGATCTCCAGCGACGAGATCACCGTGGCGGCGGGACAGGGGAGCACGTCGCCGTTCGGCGCCACGGTCAGCTGCCGGGCGCCCCACCCGTACATGCAGGGTTTCGGGTGGGCCTCGTGGTAGTCCGCGATGACGTAGACGATCTCCATCCGGCCGCGCAGCCGTTCCTGCGCCGCGGCCACGACCGGGTCGGCGACGGCGAGCTGGGCACGGGTCGGCAGCAGCACCGCGCGGTTGCGCAGCGCCCAGCCGTAGTACTGGGTGTTGGCGAGCTCCAGGCGCTCGGCACCCATCTGTTCCGCCATCGCGATGATGCCGGCGATGTTGTCGAGGTTCTGCCGGTGCAGCACCGTGTTCACCGTCAGCGGCAGGCCCTCGTCGAGCACGTGGGCCGCGGCCTCCACCTTGCGGTCGAACGCCTTGATGCCCGCGATCCGGTCGTTGCCCTCCCGCGTCGCGTCCTGCAGGGAGAGCTGCACGTGGTCGACGCCCACGGAGGCCAGCGAACGCAGCCGGTCCCGCGAGAGGCCGACCCCCGACGTGACCAGGTTGACGTAGCAGCCGAGGCTGTTCGCGTGCGCCACGAGCTCGGGCAGATCGGGGCGCAGCAACGGTTCGCCGCCGGACAGGTGGATCTGCAACGCGCCCAGGGAACGGGCCTGGTCGAACACGCGCCGCCAGTCCTCGGTCGGCAGCTCGGCGTCGCGGCGGACCAGCTCCAGCGGGTTCGAGCAGTAACCGCACTGCAACGGACACCGGTGCGTCAGCTCGGCCAGCAGGCCGAAAGGCGCCTCAGCCATCGACGTCCACCACCCTTCGTTCGACCATGCGGGCGATCAGCGAGGCCACGTCCCCCGGTTCGACACCGGCGTACTCGTCGGCCAGCGCCACGGCGATGTCGCCGACGGAGCGAACGCCGTCACAAAGCGCCACGACGGAGGCCGCGGTCTCGTTCAGCACCAGCACGCCCTCGGGGAACAGCACCACGTGCGCGGAACGGATCTGGTCGTAGGTGCACTTCACGCCGCGCCGGATCCGCGGCACGGCGTCCAGCGCGACGGCCGTCGTCACGGCCTGCCCCTGCCCGAGTAGTAGTCGACGGCGTCCAGCACGGCCCGCAGCACGTCGCACTTGAACGACAGCGCGGCCACGGCCGCCAGCTGCTGCTCACGGGTGACGGAGTGCTCGACCACGATGTCCACAGTGGCCTGTCCCTCGCCGGCGACCGCCTGGATGCGGTTCGTGAAGTAGGCGAAGCCCTCCTCGGCGATCCACGGGTACTGCCCCCGCAACGCCGCCAAGCGCTTGCGCATCAACGCACCCGAGAACATCTCGGTGAGGCCGGAGGCGATGGCCTCGACCCACGGTTTGGTGCGCGCGAAGTTCACGTAGGCGTCGACGGCGAAGCGCGTGCCGGGCAGCACGTGCCGTTCGTCGAGCACCTCCTCCCGCGTCAGCCCGACGGCCTCCGCGAGGCGGATCCAGTTCTCCGCGCCACCCTCGCCCGGCCGCGTGCCGTCGTGCCAGACGATCCGCTCGCGCCACTGGCGCCGGATTTCCGGCGACGGGCAGTTGGAGAGGATCGCGGCGTCCTTCTGGGCGATGCAACGCTGGTAGTACCAGCGGTTCGCGGCCCACGCCTGCAGCTCGTGCTTGCTCAGCTGCCCGGCGTGCATGCGCAGGTGGAACGGGTGGCTGTCCCAGTACCGGGGTGCGAGGGCGCGGAGCTCGGCGACGAACTCCGCGGGGGCAACGGCAGTCATGGACGGGAACTCCTCCAGGAACGCGCGCGGGGGCCGGGATCCCCGGCAGCCTGCCAGGGATCCCGGCGCGATGCCTGACGTCAGCTGCGGGCCGCGTAGGCGGTGACCTCCATCGGAGTGTCGAAGTCGCGGAAGTCGGGCTTGACCCACTCGCGCTTGACCTCGGGCAGCTTCGTCTCGCTGGTGGTGACGGCAACGTTCATGGCGCAACTCCTCGGGTGTCCGGCCCGCATGCCCGAGTGGGCGTGCAAGCGCTTTCCGTTGGGGCGCGGCGGCGACCCACACGGTATGTCTTCCGGGTCGTCAAGGTCCAGACCGTCCACGAAGTTACCCGGAATCATCGGAGGGAAATCGTCTTGTTTCGCCCCAGTGGCGGCCGGGCATTCCGGAACCTCCGACCACTGTTGCGGGGCACTGCGATCTGTGATTGCGTAAACACGCCCTGCAACGCCGCCGCCGCAGACCCTCACGAGCGGACCGAAGGAGAGCACACATGCGTGCTCGTCGTATCGCAGCAGCGGCAGCCTGTACTGCCATGGCCGCGACCCTCTGCGTGATGCCCGCCTCGGCGCAGGACGATCCCTCCGTCCTGGCCGAACGGACACTCGCCACGAAGCTGGACATCCCGTGGGACATCGAGTTCCTGCCGGACGGCAGCGGCATCTTCACCGAGCGGGACACCAGGAAGATCAAGAAGATCACGGGCACCACCGTGACGGAACTCGACACGGTGGAACAGGCCCAGCTGACCGGCGGTGAGGGCGGCCTGCTCGGCCTCGCCGTGTCGAAGTCCTTCGCGACCGACAACTCGGTCTTCATCTACTACTCGACGGCCAGTGACAACCGCGTCGCCAAGCTCCAGCTCGGCGGCACGCCGCAGCCGATCGTCACCGGGATCCCCAAGAACCGCTACCACAACGGCGGCGGCCTCGAATGGGGTCCGGACGGCTTCCTGTGGGCCACCACGGGCGACGGCCAGAACACCGCCACCGCGCAGAACTGGAACTCGCTGGGCGGCAAGGTCCTGCGCTTCGACGAGACGGGCAAGCCCGCTGCCGGCAACCCTCGCGCCGGCAGCGTCGTCTACTCGATCGGGCACCGCAACGTCCAGGGCATCACGTGGATCGGCAACACCGCGTACGCCACGGAGTTCGGCAACAGCAGGACCGACGAGGTCAACCGGATCGAGGCCGGCAAGAACTACGGCTGGCCGACGTGTGAAGGCAACTGCAACACCGCGGGCATGACCAACCCGGTCAAGACGTGGTCGACCAGCCAGGCCGGTCCGACCGGCATCGCCTTCTACAAGAACGCCCTGTACGTCGGCGCGGTCACCGGCAAGCGCGTGTGGAAGATCCCGGTGAACGGCACGACGCTCGGCACCCCGCAGGCGGTGTTCACGGGCTACGGCCGCGTGCGCGCGGTGGCGCCGGCGCCGGACGGCACGCTCTGGCTGGGCACCTCCAACCAGGACGCCAACGGCTCACCGGGCGCGAACGACGACCGGATCATCTCCACTGACGGTTAGGACCAGTTGCGAGCAGCGGGCATCCGGCGGAGCTGGTCCAGCACCGCCGGATCCTGCAGCTGCATCCACTGGATCACCTCGGTGTAGGTGGCGCACACCGTTTCCGGCTTGTCGCACACGTACTCCATGAACTGCTCCATCGCCGTCGAGAACGCAGACCCGTTCCACTCGTTGAAGTGGTTGCCGACGACGATCGGCGCGCGGTTGCCGTTCAGCGCGGCCTGGTGCACCGACTTGTAGGTGTCGAGGACGATCTGGGCGAAGTCGCCCGCGCGCCACGGTTCGTCCTTCGCCTGGTTGAGCGAGTACCAGAGGTTGAAGTCCATCATGACGACCTGCTTGCCCAGCGCGGGAACGCGGACCTCGGGCATCGGGAACTCATACAGTCCGTTCTGGACGGTCGGCCACTGCACGCCCAGCGCGACCTTGCTGGTGTCGTAGACGAGCCCGTTTGCGGCCATCGCAGGGAAAGCCTGGTCCCAGTTGCCTTCCAGGCACGGCGTCCGTCCACCCCGGACGGCGTCGGCGGGCAGGTTGAGCCCGGCGGCGCGGGACCTGTCGACGATCTGCTTGAACTGGGCGAGTTCCGCGTTCCAGGCCGCGGTGTCCCACTTGTCGACCGACGGCTGGGTCCCGTTCGAGCAGAAGTGGCCGTTGTAGTGCGTGCCGATCTCGTGGCCGTCGGCGATCACCTGGTTCAGGTAGCCGATCCGCGAGGCGACGTCCTGCCTGGTGCCGCCGAAGTCGATGTCGGACAGGCCGCGCTTGAGGCCCGCCGGCGGCTGGTACTGGTTCTTGTCCGGGTCCGCCAGCATGTAGACGCCGGACAGCAGCCCCGTCACGTGCGCGTTCTTGGCCTTCGCGATCGGCAGGACCTTGTCCCAGTGCTGCTTGGAGACGGCGCCGTCGAACGAGAAGAGCACGAACTGCGGTGGCTTCTCACCCGGCGTGAGCTTGTGCATCCACGGCTGCTTCCGCACCTGCTCGGGCGTGGCCGCCGGCACCGTCGGCGTCGGTCCCGCGTCCTTGGGAGCGGGCAGCCTCGGGGCCATCGGCAACGGGCCGGAGTCCGCCTGGTTCGCCGGGTCCTCGTGCGCCCCCAGCGTCATCACCACTGCCAGAACCAGCCCCAGAGCAAGGCCAGTGGTCAACCATCCCCACCGTTTCACACCTTAGGAGACGACTGATTACCCGAACGGGTTGCGCGAGGTGCTCGATTGGTCACTGAACGGGTTCGGCGATGACCACTCGGTTGGCTTCGTACCCCTGCTGACCACCGACCCACGTGCCGCCGCAGGTGACCAGCACCAGGCGGTGCGGTCCGCGCGGACCGAAGAACTCGACGGCGCGTGCCGGCAGCTCCTCCTTGCGGATGGTCTCGATCTGCTTGATGCGGAACCTGAACTCCTTGCCCGCGCTGTCGGCGACCACGACCTCACGGCCGTTCTGCGCCTGCCACAGCTCCGCGAACGGGCCCTTCGCGCCCTTCCAGTCGACGTGCCCGGCCAGCACCGTCGCGCCTTCGGCCGCCGCGAGCTCGGTGCCCCACCAGGTCGCCTCGCCGATGCCCTCGGGCACCGGCAGCACGCCGTCCTCGACCTCCTTGCGCACCAGCGTCGCCGAACCGCCCGCGGGCAGCCGGACCGAACCCGGACCGGTCTTGGGCGGCGCGGGCTGCTGTTGCTGCTGCGGGGTGGGGTCGGCGGGCTTGGCGTTGGCCGTGTTCGCACCGCCGATCAAGCCGGTGAGGTCGGGACCGCGGCCGGTGCTCAGGCTGTCCGCGACCGGCCCCGGTCCCACCACCGGGATCTCGTCCGCGACCGGGCGTCCGGGGAGGACCTCGGTCTCGGACGTGGTGACCAGCACGCTGGCGGCGGCCACACCCGCCACCAGCGCACCGGTCAGAAAAGCCTTGGGACTCACTGCCTGCGCCACACCAGGAAGCCTGCCAGCGCCGCACCGAGCAGCACCAGGCCACCCACCGCGAGCATCAGTCCCGGCCGCAGCTGCAGGTCGAACGACGCGGTGGCGACCGGCGTCTGGCCGTCCGCACCGGCGGGAATCGTGCTCGGCACGACCGGCTTGTTCGGCTTGTTCACCAGTTCGAGCGCGAGCGTCTGACCCGCCGCGAGCGTGCCGCACGCGGACGGCGGCGCCTTCGGGTCGAAGAACTCCTCATAACCCTTGGGGGCGGCCACCTCGACGAGGCAGATCTCCTGCGGGGTGCGCAGGTCCGGGATCTCGACCGTGCCGTCGGGGCCGGTCTGCAGCACCAGCGGCTTGCCGTCCGTGCCGACCAGGTCGGTGTCGTCCTGCTTCTTCGCCGCCTTCGCCTGGTCCTTGGCGGTGACGCGCAGCGCGACGCCCGGGATGGCCTTCTTCGTCTCGGAGTCGATCTTCGTGATCTTCACGGCGCCGGGAGCGGTCTTGGCCTGGCCGTTCGCGGCGGCGTTCAGCTTCTTCTCGCCGCCGGTCGTGACCATGCGCTGCATGTCGTCCGTCTGGATCGGGAAGTGCACGACGGGCTTGTCGGCGGGGGAGTCCGCGACGGCCGCGATCGAGGGCTTCGGGCCGGTCGCGATGATCTTCACGGTCGCCGGCTGACCCTCGGCGCCCGTGGTGGCCGTGCCGCTGGTCTTGCCGTCGGCCAGCGTGGCGTCGGTGAGGGTGAAGTTGATGGGCGCGTTCGTGACGCCCTTGTCGTTGGCCTTGACCAGCGCGAGCGTCCAGGTGGACTCGGTGCCGATGATCAGCGGTTCCTTCGGCGCGGTCGCGCTGAGCGTCCACGGGCCGCGGTTGGTCTCGGCGTCGGCCTTCAGGCGCGCGACGGCGTCCATGACCGGCTGGGGCAGCCGCGCGGCGTAGAAGGGCGCGTCGTAGGCGAGGAACTTCGGGTCGGTCGTGTCGAGCCTCACCGCGCCGTCGGGCACCGAGGTCCAGCTGTGCAGCAGGTGCGCGAGAGCGGCGGCCTCCTCCGGCGACTTCGTCGTGGAGTAGCGCAGCAGCAGGTAGGAGATGTTCGCCGCGATACCGGCGTCGAGCTTCTTGCCCGCCTTGGTCAGCAGTTCGTCGCCCTCGCGGTACCCGACACCGCTGTCGGGCGCCGGCAGCGCGTACTGCACGCACCACACCTGCTTGTCCTGCCAGATGTATGACCCGTGCCACTCGCTACCCGCCGTGGCGTTGGGCTGGAGCGCTGACGCGTTGTGGCCGATGCCCTTGACACCGACCGCTGTCGCCGTCGCGGGAACGGTCAGGAGCGCGAGCCCCGAGACCATCGCCACGGCGGCCAGACGTTTCCAGCCCATTTGGATCTTGATCCCCTCTGACCTGCGGATTGTCTCGCGTGCGAGCTTGTCGGTCCCCCACACCGGGGACAAGCCGCCACGAGGGGGAAGTCTCTCGCTACTCTGCGTGTGAACGTGATCGGAATGTGACGCGGCTTACTCGGTTCAGGTAGGACACGCCGCGACACGCCGTAGTCGTATAACGCTCTGGAGTTGGCGCAGTATTTGCACACGTGTGATCGTCGTCGGGGGTAAAGTCGCCTTTACCGATGGGGAACATGGCACTAAGCGTGCTCGTTGAACCCAGTGACGGCGTAAAGCAACGCCACAGGAGGATCAGGTGCGCTCGAGCAGCAACCCGGCCTTCCGCAACCTGCCGACCGGCGGCGGGTACGGAGGCTACGCAGGCTTCGGCCAGCCAGAGCAGGCTGGCTACCAGCAGGCCCCGCCGCCGCTGACCAGCGAGCGGCCGATGACGATCGACGACGTCGTCACCAAGACGGGCATGACGCTCGCCCTGGTGGCCACGACGGCCGTCATCACGTACCTCATGAAGGCGTGGGGCCTGCTGTTCCCCGCGGCGATCATCGGTCTCGTCCTCGCGCTCGTCATCATGTTCAAGAAGATGCCGAGCCCGCCGCTCGTCCTCGCCTACGCGGCCGTCGAGGGTGTCTTCCTCGGCGCGTTCAGCGGGATCATCGGCAACATGGTCGACCGCATGACCGGCAACCCGGGCCAGGGCGTCGTCATGATCGGGCAGGCCATCATCGGCACGCTCGGCGTGTTCTTCGGAATGCTCGTGGTCTACAAGACCGGCGCGATCCGCGTCACGCCGAAGTTCACCAAGTGGATCGTCGGCGCGATCATCGGCGTCGGCATCCTCATGCTCTTCAACCTGGTCATGAGCTTCTTCACCGACGGCGGCCTCGGCCTCCGCAGCGGTGGCCCGCTCGCGATCATCTTCAGCCTCGTCTGCATCGGCCTCGCGGCGTTCAGCTTCCTGATCGACTTCGACGCCGCCGACCAGGCGATCCGCGCCGGCGTGCCGGCGAAGTTCGCGTGGCAGATCGCGTTCGGTCTCACGGTCACCCTGGTGTGGCTGTACACCGAGATCCTGCGCCTGCTGTCGTACTTCAACTCGGACTGACGCTTCGGGTGTGCTGGAGGGGCGTTCCGCTGCGGCGGAGCGCCCCTTCGGCGTTGCGGGAGGGTTCGGAGAATTCAACTTCAGGGGGAATGCGTGGACTCCGCATATCGGCTCGTCATGGAACCGCCGTCAGTCGACGACTACCTGCGCCTGCGCAAGGAATCCGGACTGAGCGAGCGCACCAGGGAAGAAGCCGAGAACGGCATCGACGGCGCATGGGCGAGCGCCAGTGTCATTCACGTGCAATCAGGGGAAACCGCGGGCATGGGCCGCGTGCTCGGTGACGGCGGTTGGTACTTCGTCATCATCGACATGGCGGTGCTGCCGCAGCATCAACGCAAAGGCATCGGCGACGCGATCATGACCGCGCTGCTGGCGAGGATCCGTGAATCCTCTCCAGGCGCTCAGGTCAGTCTGCTCGCGGATCCGCCCGGCTGTCGTCTCTACGCACGACATGGCTTCGTGGAGAGCGCACCGGCCTCGATCGGGATGTGGCGGCGCTAAGCCCGCCAGCGCACGTCCGGCAGTTCGGTGCCCACCTTGATCAGGCAGTCCATGCAGAGAGCGCCCGCCTGGGCGCGTGACACCCGTTCGTCAGGCACCGAATGTTCGCAGACCGCCTCGTAAAAGCTGCGCGAACCGTTGGCCTGGTCGAGCGAGAACGCATGGCACTGCAGGTCGTATTCGCTTTGCCACCACACATAAGGCATGTCCGACCCCTCCTTGCTCATCGGTAGGGACGGACTTCCCCTCGCCTGATGACGTCAATGCGCGACGATTCATCTCATCGGCAGAAAGGGAGCAAGCAAGTAGCTCCGTTCGGGTGATACGGAGCTACTTGCAAGCGTCAATTTGCAGATCTTGAGCGAAAGATCAGCTCAGCCGCTCGATGACCATCGCCATGCCCTGGCCACCGCCCACGCACATCGTTTCGAGACCGAACTGCTTGTCGTGGAACTGCAGCGAATTGATCAAGGTCGTGGTGATGCGCGCGCCGGTCATGCCGAACGGGTGGCCGACCGCGATCGCGCCGCCGTTCACGTTCAGGCGGTCGAGGTCGATCCCGAGGTCCTGGTAGGACGGGATGACCTGGGCGGCGAACGCCTCGTTGATCTCCACGAGGTCGATGTCGGAGACCGACAGGCCCGCCAGCGCCAGTGCGCGCTTCGAGGCCTCGACCGGGCCGAGGCCCATGATCTCGGGGGACAGGCCGGAGACGCCGGTCGACACGATCCGGGCCAGCGGCGTGATGCCGAGTTCGCGGGCCTTGGTGTCGGACATGATCACGAGGGCCGCGGCGCCGTCGTTCAGCGGGCAGCAGTTGCCGGCGTTGATGCGGCCGTCGGGACGGAAGACGGGCTTGAGCTGGGACACCGCCTCGTAGGTGACGCCGGCGCGCGGGCCGTCGTCGGACGAGACCACGGTGCCGTCGGGCAGCGTGACCGGCGTGATCTCGCGGGCCCAGAAGCCGTCGGCGATGGCCTTCTCGGCGAGGTTCTGCGAGCGGACGCCGAACTCGTCCATCTCCTGGCGCGAGACGCCCTTGAGCAGCGCCAGGTTCTCGGCGGTCTGGCCCATCGGGATGTAGACGTCCGGCACGACGTCGAGCGAGCGCGGGTCGATCCACTCCGAAGCGCCGGTCTGGGCGACGGAGGCGGTGCGCGCCTCGGCCTCGCCGAACAGCGGGTTGTGCGTGTCCGGCCACGAGTCGGAGCTGCCCTTGGCGAACCGCGACACGGTCTCGACGCCGGCGCTGATGAACACGTCGCCCTCGCCCGCCTTGATGGCGTGCAGGGCCATGCGCGTCGTCTGGAGCGAAGAAGCGCAGTAACGGGTCACCGTGGTGCCGGGCAGGTTGTCGTAGCCCAGCAGCACGGAGACGACGCGCGCCATGTTGAAGCCCTGCTCGCCGCCGGGCAGGCCGCAGCCGAGCATCAGGTCGTCGATCTGCGCGGGGTCGAGCTGCGGCACCTTGTCCAGTGCCGCGCGGATCATGCGCGCCACCAGGTCGTCGGGCCGAACGTCCTTCAGCGAACCCTTGCCCGCACGGCCGATGGGGGAGCGGGCGGCGGAGACGATCACGGCCTCAGGCATCACGAAACTCCTCGTTGAGAGTCAAGGTTGCCGTCGAGCCTAGTTAACGCCCGCTCACCCCGGCCAGCGCGAGTGACGAGAATTCCGAAACTCAAGCGTGCCGCTTCTGCATCCACGCCGGCACGCGGGACGGTCGTATCGCCAGCGCGGCCGCGGACGGCAGCCGCACGACAGGCGCGACCCAGCCCGGCCACAGCCCCGCGACCTGGCACAACGGCGCCAGCAACACGCCGGCCGCGGCCTCGTAGCCGATCGAGCTGGGGTGAAAGCGGTCCGAACTGAACATGTCGGCGTGCCGCGCCATGAACTCCGGCGCCAGGAGGTTCCCGAGCGACACCGGCACACCACCCGCCTGGCGCACCGCGGCGGTCTGCGCGGCCGCGAGGCGCAGGCTGTACCGGCGCCCGACCATCCGCAACGGCTGGGGGATCGGCCGCACGATCCCGAGGTCGGGACAGGTGCCGACGACGACGCCGCAGCCGACCGCGCGCAGCCTGCGCACCTGCTCCGCCAGCAGCCGGGCCGACTCGGCGGTGCCCATCCGCGACGTCACGTCGTTCGCGCCGATGATGACCAGCGCGACCTGGGGCACGTCCCGCACGGCCGCGTCGACCTGCGGCACCAGGTCGTGCGTGGTCGAGCCGCTGATGGCGTACGTCGACAGGCGCACCGGCCGGCCGGCTTCCTCCGCCAGCGCCTGGGCCAGCAACACGCCCGGCATCTGCGAGGGATGGGTCACACCGACACCCACCGCCATCGAGTCGCCGAGCACCGCCAGCCGCACCGGATCACGGCCGTCGTCGAGGTACACGCCGTCCGGTGCGGGCCAGAGGTGCTCCAGCACGCCGATGGCCACGCGAGCTCGTCGTCCCTGCTCAGTGAGCAGTCCGACCAGTGCGCCGGAGAGACCTCCGAGCGTCGCGGCGGTCATCGCCACCGCTCGCAGCGTCCGCAGTCCGATCATCCGCGACACCACCTTCCTCGTGGAATCGTCGGCGTCGCCGTTCGAATCAACCTCCGCAGCCACTAGAGCTACGCTTCGTCCCGCTATCTCGGAGAGTGGGAGCAGGGGAGTAGATACCGGTGGAGTACGTCGAGCACGTCGTCGATCTGGTCGGCAACACGCCGCTGGTCAAGCTGAACTCCCTGACCACGGGGATCAAGGCCACGGTGCTGGCCAAGGTGGAGTACCTGAACCCCGGCGGCAGCGTGAAGGACCGCATCGCCCTGCGGATGGTCGAGGCGGCCGAGAAGTCCGGTGAGCTGCAGCCCGGCGGCACGATCGTCGAGCCGACCTCGGGCAACACCGGCGTCGGCCTCGCGCTGGTCGCGCAGCGCAAGGGCTACAAGTGCGTCTTCGTGTGCCCGGACAAGGTCAGCGAGGACAAGCGCAACGTCCTCAAGGCCTACGGCGCCGAGGTCGTGGTGTGCCCGACCGCCGTCGCCCCCGAGCACCCGGACTCCTACTACAACGTCTCGGACCGGCTCGTCCGCGAGATCCCCGGCGCGTGGAAGCCCGACCAGTACTCCAACCCGGAGAACCCGGCGAGCCACTACCACCAGACCGGCCCCGAGATCTGGCGCCAGACCGCCGGCAAGATCACGCACTTCGTCGCGGGCGTCGGCACCGGCGGCACGATCTCCGGCACCGGCCGTTACCTCAAGGAGGTCTCGGACGGCGCCGTGAAGGTCATCGGCGCGGACCCGGAAGGCTCCGTCTACTCCGGCGGCACCGGCCGTCCGTACCTGGTCGAGGGCGTCGGCGAGGACTTCTGGCCGGAGGCCTACGACAAGACCATCTGCGACCAGATCGTCGAGGTCTCGGACGCGGACTCGTTCGACATCACCCGCCGCCTCGCCCGCGAGGAGGGCCTGCTCGTCGGCGGTTCCTGCGGCATGGCGGCCGCCGCCGCGCTGCGCATCGCGAGGGACCTGCCCGAGGACGCCGTCGTGGTCGTGATCCTCCCGGACGGCGGCCGCGGCTACCTGTCCAAGGTCTTCAACGACCGCTGGATGGCGTCCTACGGCTTCCTCCCGCCCGACTCGACCGGCGCGACCGTCGGCGACGTGCTGCGCCGCAAGGGCGGCATGCTGCCCGACCTCGTGCACGCCCACCCCAACGAGACCGTGGGTGACGCCGTCGCGATCCTGCGCGAGTTCGGTGTCTCGCAGATGCCGGTCGTCAACGCCGAACCGCCCATCATGGCGGCCGAGGTCGCCGGCGCGGTCAACGAGCGCGACCTGCTCGACGCGTTGTTCACCGGAAAGGCCCAGCTGTCCGACCGTTTGGACAAGCACATGTCGCCGCCGCTGCCGACGCTCGGCGCCGGTGAGCCGGTCGGCATCGCCATGAACGCTCTCTCGAACGCCGACGCCGCCCTCGTGCTGGAGGACGGAAAGCCCGCCGGCGTCGTGACTCGGCAGGACATTCTGGGGTTCTTGGCTGGTCGCTGAGCGTGGAAGCCGGTGCGTCCGATAGCGTGACGCCCCAGATCATCATCAGTCTTACTCGTACACGGCCCAGCCAAGGGGGTTGGAAACCGGATGAACGCTCCGCAGCCGCCAGGAAATCCGTTCGGCGGTCAGCCGCAGGAGCCCAACGCGGACGCAACGCAGATCGTCCCGGGGGGTGGCCAGCCGTCCGCGGCGAACCCGAACCCGGACGCGACGCAGGTCGTCTCGCCAGGGCACGCTCCTGCCGCACCGCAGCAGAACGCGGACGCCACCCAGGTCGTCAGCCCCGGTCAGGTGCCGCCCTCCTCGGGTGGCTTCCCGGCTCAGGGACCCGGCTCCGGCGGGTTCCCCGCCCAGCCGCCGGCCTACGGCGCTCCGCAGCAGCAGTCCTACGGTGCTCCTCAGCAGCCTTACGGCGCTCCGCAGTCCAACCCGTACGGCCAGCCGGCCGCGGGTGCCTACGGTCAGCCTCAGCAGCCTTACGGTGCTCCGCAGTCGAACCCGTACGGTCAGCCGCAGCAGCAGGCGTACGGCCAGCCCGCCGGCTACGGCCAGCCCGCCTACGGCGGCGCTCCGCAGCCTCCCACCGGCTACGCCGAGTGGGGCTCGCGGGCAGTCGCGGGCCTGATCGACTACGGCATCCCCGGCGTCGCGGCGGGCATCATCATCGGTGTCTTCAGCGCGATCGGCGCGAGCAGCGGTGACCCGTCCTCCGCGGGCCTCTTCCTGCTGATCGCCTACCTCGTCGGCTACGGCGGCCTGCTCGGCTTCTACATCTGGAACACGGTCCTCAAGGGCGGTTCCACCGGGCAGTCGATCGGCAAGAAGGTCGCGAAGATCAAGGTCGTCAAGGAGGACACGCAGCAGCCGCCCGGCGGTGGCGTGGCCTTCCTGCGTCTTCTGCTGAACAACGCGTTCGGTCTGCTCTGCGGCATCGGCTCGCTGATCAACTACCTCGCGCCGTTGTGGAACCAGCCGAAGAAGGAGACCTACTCCGACAAGATCTGCGGCACGGTCGTCATCAACTGGCCGGACACCGCGAACTACGGCGGCGGCGGTTATCCGCAGCAGCCCGGCACCGGCGGCTACCCGCAGCAGCCCGGCACCGGCGGTTACCCGCAGCAGGCCCCGCAGCAGGGTGGCTACGGCCAGCCCCCGCAGCAGGGTTACGGCGGTCAGCAGCAGGGCTGGTAAGCCCAAGGGCGTGCACGACCTCGACCAGCCCCCGGCCACCTCGGCCGGGGGCTGGTCCGTTTTCACTGCCTGGACTCTTGCGGTCGGCGGCCAGATGGGTGAGTACCCTTCGAACATGAGCACCCCATACGGCTTCGCCACCAGGGCGATCCACGCCGGTCAGGACCCGGACCCGACCACGGGTGCGGTGAACGTCCCCATCTACGCCACGTCGACGTACGCCCAGGACGGCGTGGGCGGCCTGCGGGAGGGCTTCGAGTACTCGCGCACCGGCAACCCCACCCGCCGTGCACTGGAGACGTGCCTCGCGTCGCTCGAACGCGGCCGCTACGGCCGTGCGTTCTCCTCCGGCATGGGTGCGACCGACGCCGCGCTGCGCACGTTCCTCAAGCCCGGCGACCACGTCGTCATCCCGAACGACGCCTACGGCGGCACGTTCCGCCTGATCGACAAGGTCTTCTCGCAGTGGGGGGTCACCCACTCGCCCGCCCCCGTCTCCGACGTCGACGCCATCCGCGCGGCCATCCGTCCCGAGACGAAGCTCGTGTGGATCGAGACGCCCACCAACCCGTTGCTGAACATCGGCGACATCGCGGCCATCGCCTCGGTCGCGCACGGTGCCGGCGCCAAGCTCGTGGTGGACAACACGTTCGCCTCGCCCGCCCTGCAGACTCCGCTGGAGCTGGGCGCGGACGTGGTGCTGCACTCGACGACCAAGTACATCGGCGGGCACTCCGACGTCGTGGGCGGCGCGCTGATCACCTCCGACGAGGAGCTGGACGCGGCGTTCGGCTTCCTGCAGAACGGCGCCGGGGCGGTTCCCGGGCCGTTCGACGCCTACTTGACGTTGCGCGGCATCAAGACCCTCCAGCTGCGCATGGAGAAGCACTCCGACAACGCCGAACTGGTCGCCGAGGCGCTGACCCGGCACCCGCGCGTGAAGAAGGTCATCTACCCCGGCCTGGAGTCGCACCCCGGGCACGTGGTCGCGGCCAAGCAGATGAGCCGGTTCGGCGGGATGGTGTCGTTCATCGTCGAGGGTGGCGAGGAGGCGGCGCTGGAGGTCTGCGCGCGGACCAAGCTGTTCCTGCTGGCCGAGTCGCTGGGCGGCGTCGAGTCGCTGATCGAGCACCCCGGGAAGATGACGCACGCCTCCACGGCCGGGTCGATGCTGGAGGTGCCCGCGGATCTGGTGCGGGTGTCGGTGGGCATCGAGTCCGGTGACGACCTGGTGGCCGACCTGCTAGAAGCTCTCGGCTGAGCTTGAAACGCACGCGGGGCCCTTTCGTACTGCATGAGAGTACGAAAGGGCCCCGCGTGCGTTCTTCTACGGCTTCTTCGAGCCGAACCTGTCCACGTTGTCGGCCTCGGCTGTCGGCGCCGCCGGTAGGTCGGCACCGTTCACACAGCCTCCGACGAACTGGATCGTCTCGCCGGTGCGGACGAAGCGGCCGGCTTCGTCACAACCCGCGTGCGCCACGGTCAAGAACGCCGCGCCGGTCAGTGCCGCAGCCGTGGTCACGGCTCCGACCAGCGGAATCACCGCGGCCACGCGTCGCGCGAATGCCATGCCACCTCCACCCGATGTGAGTCCCCCGTGAGGCAGCCTACCGGGGGATCGCCACCAGTGGCGTGACTCGGCATGTCGGCGGCGCATCCACGCTCAGCAGGGCGCCTCGCGGCACGGCCCCCCGCCCCCGTACAACCAGTACGAAGACGTGGGGGCGGCACCACGGTGCACCCGTCTGGCCGCGGATGCACCGGCAACGTGCCGAGCCACACCACTAGAGGTTGCCGCGTCGCTCCTGTTCGCGCTCGATCGCCTCGAAAAGGGCCTTGAAATTGCCCTTGCCGAAGCCCAGGGAGCCGTGGCGCTCGATCAGTTCGTAGAAGACGGTCGGGCGGTCGCCGATCGGCTTCGTGAAGATCTGCAGCAGGTAGCCGTCCTCGTCGCGGTCGACGAGGATGCGGTGCTCCTTCAGCGTCTCGATGGGGACGCGGACCTCGCCGATGCGGGCGCGCAGCTCCGGGTCGTCGTAGTACGAGTCCGGCGTCTCCAGGAACTCGACGCCCGCGTCGCGCATGGCCGTGACGGTGGTGATGATGTCGTTGGTGGCCAGCGCGATGTGCTGGACGCCCGCGCCCTCGTAGAACTCGAGGTACTCGTCGATCTGCGACTTCTTCTTCGCGATCGCCGGCTCGTTCAGCGGGAACTTGACGCGGTGGTTGCCGTTGGAGACGACCTTCGACATCAGGGCGGAGTAGTCCGTGGCGATGTCGTCGCCGATGAACTCCGCCATGTTCACGAAGCCCATGACGCGGTTGTACCACTCGACCCAGTAGTCCATCTTGCCGAGCTCGACGTTGCCGACGCAGTGGTCGACGGCCTGGAAGAGGCGCTTCGGGGCGCCTTCCGGACGCTTCACGGACGACGTGCGCGCCACGTAACCGGGCAGGTAGGGGCCGGTGTACTTGGAGCGGTCGACGAGCGTGTGGCGGGTCTCGCCGTACGTCGCGATCGCGGCGAGACGGACGGTGCCGTGCTCGTCGGTGACGTCGTGCGGCTCCTCCAGCACGGTGGCGCCCTGCTCGCGGGCGTGCTTGATGCACTGGTCGACGTCACCGACCTCCAGTGCCAGGTCGATCACGCCGTCGCCGTGGCGGCGGTGGTGGTCCAGGAGTTCGGAGCCGGGCGTGACGCCGCCGTGGATCACGAAGCGGGCCGAGCCCGACTTCAGCACGAACGACTTGTGGGTGCGCTGGCCGGTCTCGGGGCCCGCGTAGGCCACGAGCTCCATGCCGAACGCCACCTGGTAGAGCCACGCGGTCTGCGTGGCGTTGCCCGCGACGAACACCACAGCGTCCATGGCGCGCACAGGGAAGGGGTCCTTGGTCGCGTCGTAGTCGACCAACCCCACGAGCTGCCGGAGCTGGTCGTAGCTCACGTCGTCAAGCTGCTGCGTCATGCCCATCAGCATGATTCGACCTAGCATCGTGAGCAACAGTCTGCGAATTCACAGGGCAATTTGTATAGTGATCCATGCCTTCAGATCAGCAGAGTGAGCACTCTGACCAGCCCGTGGACGATCTCGACGCGAAGCTGCTGTTGCTCTTGACGGACGAACCCCGGCTGGGCGTCCTCGAATGCTCCCGCCGGCTGGGCGTCGCGCGGGGAACCGTGCAGGCCCGGCTGGACAGACTGGTCGAGCGGGGCGTGCTCACCGGGTTCCCGCCGGCGCTCGACCTCGGCGCGATGGGCTACGGGCTGACGGCGTTCGCGACGGTGGAGATCGCGCAGGGGCGCCGGGCCGAGGTGTGCGAGGGGCTGGCCGCGATCAGCGAGGTGTGCGAGGTGCACGCGACGACGGGCCAAGGGGACCTGTTCGTGCGAATGGTCGCCCGGTCGAACGCGGACCTGCAGCGCGTGGTCGACCACATCGTCGACGTTCCGCACGTCCGGAGGCTGTCGACCTCCATCGCGTTGTCGACGCCGGTACCTCCACGTGTGCGGCCTTTGCTCGAACGCGTGAAAGGGCGGCCACCGAAGTGACCGCCCTTTCGCACGTTTTTTGCGCGACTACGACTGGTAAGGAACCGCCGAGATCAGCGTGACCTTCTGCTGCTTGCCGTTCGGCAGCTCGTAGGACACGGTCTCCCCGTCCTTGGCGCCGTTCAGGGCCTTGCCGAGCGGCGAAAGCGGGGAGTAGACCTCCATCTCGCCGTGCGCGCCCTCTTCGCGGGTGGCGAGGAGGAAGGTCTCCGTCTCGTCGTCACCCTCGTAGCGGATCGTGAGCACTGTGCCCGGCGCCGCGACACCCTTGGTGGTGGGAGCCTCGCCGACCTTCGCGGCCTGGAGCAGCTCGTGCAGCTGGCGGATGCGCGCCTCCTGCTTGCCCTGCTCCTCGCGAGCCGCGTGGTAGCCACCGTTCTCACGGAGGTCGCCCTCCTCGCGGCGGGCGTTGATCTCGGCAGCCATGACCGGGCGGTACGCGATGAGTTCGTCCAGCTCAGCCTTGAGCCGGTCGTAGGCCTCCTGGGTCAGCCAGGTCACCTGGGTGTCGCTCACGGTCACCAACTCCTCGTCTTGCTCCGGCGCACGCGTGTGCCCCAGATAGTTCCCGGGCCGTGGGCCCGGAACGGAAAAACACGGCCCGCGCCGGGGCCGTGCTTGAGCTGCAATAGTAACACGTAGACAACGTTCAGCGACGGCGATTTGTTCCCCATCTCGCCGTTTAAACCGCAGATCACCCGCTTGGCCGCTAGCTCGTGGACAAGTAGGCGGGAACCTGGTAGGAGCACCCGAACACCTCGCCGGTGACCGGCGGCTTCGAAGTGCGGAGAACGGTTGTCTCTACGACGACGTCATTTCCCGGCGGCACCAGAACTTCGCGTCTGCCTGCTTCGTCCCCGTCCTTGGACCGGGCCCGAATGATGCAGACAGCCGCACGTTCCGGTTGATCTCGGGAAACCTCGAAACTGACCTTCACCTGGTCGTCGCCGAGGAGGATGAACGCGGTCTGCTTCGCCTCGATCGGCTTTGTGCCGAGATTTCGGTAACCGACGAAGGCGATGACGGCACCTACCGCGACGGCTACGGCGAGTAATGCCCATCGTGCCCATGCGGCCAGCGGTGCGCGGCTCTGCTTGCGGTAGCGCCCCTCGGGGAGCGCGCGTTGTGCCACTTGTCCGCGCCCTCCTCGGCCTCTGGGGAACAATGGTGCCCGGCGTTCAGTTGATGAGTGTCGCAGGACCATTCTCACAGGAGGACCACGGGGGTCATGGCCGACAAGCTGCGCCTTATGGCAGTGCACGCACATCCCGACGACGAGTCGAGCAAGGGCGCGGCCTCGATGGCTCGCTACATCGCCGAAGGGCACGACGTGATGGTCGTGACCTGTACCGACGGTGGTGCGGGCAGCATCCTCAACCCGGCGATGGACCGGCCGGACGTGCTCGAGAACATCATCGAGGTTCGCCGGGAGGAGATGGCCCGCGCGGCCAAGATCCTCGGCATCCAGCACCGCTGGCTGGGCTTCAAGGACTCGGGCCTTCCCGAGGGCGACCCGCTGCCGCCGCTGCCCGAGGGGTGCTTCGCCCTCGTGCCGCTGGAGGAGTCGGTGCCGTCCCTGGTGGAGGCCATCCGCGACTTCCGCCCGCACGTCGTGGTGACCTACGACGAGAACGGCGGCTACCCGCACCCGGACCACATCCGCACGCACGAGATCTCGATGGCCGCCCTGGACGCGGCCGCCGACCCGGCCTACCAGCCCGAACTGGGCGAGGCGTGGGAGACGCTGAAGGTCTACTACGGGCACGGCTTCTCGCGCGCCAAGATACTCGCCTTCCACGAGGCGATGGAGGCCCGCGGCATGGAGTCGCCGTACACCGAGTGGCTCGCGAACTGGGGCACCGACCGGCCGGACGTGATGGACCGCGTGACCACCCAGGTGGAGTGCGCGGACTACTTCGACGTCCGCGACGAGGCGCTGAAGGCCCACGCCACCCAGATCGACCCGACCAGCCGCTGGTTCGGCATCCCGATGGAGCTGCAGCGCGAGATCTGGCCGACCGAGGAGTACGAGCTCGTCCGCTCGCTGGTCGACTCGACGCTGCCGGAGAACGACCTGTTCGCCGGAGTTAAGGTCTAGGGGTGCTCTCCCCAGACTTCTCCGTCGGCAGCACGGTGGCGCTGGTCGCCGTGCAGCCGTCGAACACGAACGACGACGACAAGGGCGGCCAGGGCGAGGACTTCGGCAAGTCCTCCCCGGTCGGCCTCGTCCTGCTGATCGTCTTCTTCATCGCGGTGTTCTTCCTCGTCAAGTCGATGAACAAGCACATCAAGGGCTTGCCCGCATCGTTCGACGAGCCGGCCGAGGCCTCGAAGGAGACCCCGGCCGAGCCTTCCGCGCCGAAGAAGAAGGACTAGCGCGACCTGAGTTCCACCACGAAGTCGTGGACCTCCTCGAAGGCCGGCGGCTCCACCGGCAGGTCGCTGGTCTCCCGCGCCTGCCGCAGCTCCTCGTGCCAGTGCGCGAGGTCCGCCTCCAGCCGTTCGGGCGCGGGCCTGCCCGGCACCCCGGCCAGCGCCCGGTGCTCGCCGAGGATCTTGGCCTCGATGAGTCCCGGCAGGTAGTCCGGGCCGTCGAGCTTCTCCAGCAACGTCGGCAGGTGCGCGTTCACCTCGCCGGTGCGCAGCAGGTGCACGCCGGTCAGCAGCGCGCGGAACGTGTAGAGCAGCGGCTTGATCTCCGCGGTCTTCTCGAACAGCCGCCACTGGGTCGCGGCGAACCCCCGGTAGTGGTGCCCGTGCCGTGAGGTCAGGCACCCCGCGGCGAGGCCGGCCAGCTTGCGGTGCGCCTCCGTGGTGTGCACGACCAGCGGCGAGAGCAGTTGCTCCAGCACGTAGCCGTTCGGGCGGGTCAGCAGCCGGCAGAACTTCTGCACGTCGTGCGTGACGAGGTCGATCTCGACGCCGTCGCGCACCCACATCCGTTCCTTGGTCTCCGGGCCGTGCCGCAGGCCGAGGATCTCGGCGAGCGGCAGCACGTGCACGCCGCGCAGGTCCACGTCCGAGTCGCGCGACGGGAAGCCGTACAGGTGTGCGCCGGACACGGTCGCGAACAGCAGGTCGTGCGACTGCTCGGCGACGACGGCGCTCAGGTCGGGTACCTCGTAACTCACAACATCCTCCTGCGCACCGACACCAGCCAGTCCTCGACCCGTGCCCGGTCCGGGTCCTCCGGCAACGGGCCTTCTGCTCGAGCGATCTCGTCGCCGAGCCTGTGCGCCCACGCGACCGCGTCGTCCCACGGCATCTCGCCGTTGCGGATCTTCAGCAACGAGCGGTCCGCCGTGATGTCGTAACGGCCGGTGCGCAGCAGGTTCAGCCCCACCAGCCGCAACCGTACGACGTGCATGAGCTGCTTCGGTTTGAGGTTGCGGCCCGCGCGCGACAGCTGCATCTCCGTCGCGCGCGTGAAGGCCCGCACGGCGTACCGGGAGAGGAACGCGGGCAGCAGGTCCCGCAGCTCCTCTCCCATCGGCGTGCTGATCTCCACCAGCGGGCTCACCAGCGTTTCGAGCACCGTCGGGTTCGACTTGAGGCCCAGCTTGCAGAAGTGCTCGACCTCCCAGCTCAGCTGCTCCGGGTCCGGTCCCTCGACGCTCGTCGAGGGCTTCTCCAGGCGCCAGAACGCTTCCGTGGGCGCGACGAACACCCCGCGTCTGTCCACATCGGATTCCGCGCTCGCCAGCCCGTAGGCGTGCGAGCCGATCACGGCTTCGAGGATCACAGTCTTGGGTCCACCGGTTCCGACTCCAGCGCGAGCACGCCAAAGACGCACTCGTGCACCCGCCACAGGGGTTCGCCGCGCACGAGGCGTTCCAAGGCCTCGATGCCCAGGGCGTACTCGCGCAGGGCGAGTCCGCGCTTGCGGCCGAGCGAACGCTTGCGCAGCCGCGAGAGGTTCTCGGGCGAGGTGTAGTCCGGGCCGTAGATGATCCGCAGGTACTCACGCCCGCGCACCTTCACACCCGGCTGCACGCGTCCGCCGAGGTTCGCCAGTGGCTTCACGACCATGCCCTCACCGCCGGCCGCGGTCAGTTCCTCCCACCACTGCACGCCGGCGGCCACCTGCTCGGGGTCGTTCACGTCGACCACGAGGTGCCGGGTCCGCTGGAACAGCGGTCCTTCGAGCTTGCCCAGCGTCTCCAGGTGCCACAGGTGCGAACGGTCGTGGAACGTCCGGCCCTCCGCCGCGAGCAGCTGGAACGGCGCGATCCGCACGCCCTCCAGTCCGTCGGTGGGCCAGCAGTACCGCTCGTACGCCGCGCTGTAGGCAGCGGCGTTCGAGGCGCGCTGAGTCGTGCGCGCCAACAGTTCCGCGACGTCGACACCGCGTGCCGCCGCCGCTGCCAGTGCGTCGACCGCGACCGGGAGCGCGCCGTTCGCCGCGGCGCCGACCGCCGCGTACTGCTCGCGGATCAGCCCGGAAGCCTTGGCGTTCCACGGCATCAGCTCGGCGTCGACGAGCAGCCAGTCCGTGGCGAACTCGTCGAACAACGGCTTGGCCGCCTCGCGCACGCCGTCGAGCAGTTCGGTGCCCAGCGCGCCGTCGAAGAACGCACGGCCGGTGCGCGTGTAGATCGCGCCGCCAACCTTCCGCACCAGCAACACGGCGCGGGAGCCCATGTGCTTCTCCTCGCAGATCACCTGCCCGACGCGGGCGGACCGGTACTCCGCGAAGGCCTCCTCCGGGTGCTCCAGCACGTCCTCGCGCTGCGAGGTCGCCACAGGTGCCATCGTCGGCGGCAGGTACATCAGGTCGTGCGGGTCGATCGCGAACCGGCTCATGACCTCCAGCGCGCTCGCGGACTGCTCCGCGCGGATCGTCACGGCGCCGATCAGCGACGTGTCGATCCGGCGCAGGCCGGTGACGTCGGAAAGCGCCAGCACGTCCGGCGCGCGTTCGACGGCCTTCGGCGGGAACGGTGCGTCGTTCTCGTACCAGGTCTGATGTGCCTTGACGGAGACGAGTTCCTTCTCCGGGTAGCGCAACGCGGTCAGCTTGCCGCCGAACACCACGCCCGTTTCGAGGCACATCGTGTTGTTGATCCACTCCGCCTCTGGCGTCAGGACGTGCCCGTACAGCACCATCGCCGAGCCGCGGTAGTCGTTCGCCCACGGCAGGCGCACCGGCAGTCCGTACGCGTCGGTCTCGCCCGTCGTGTCGCCGTACAGGGCGAAGCTGCGGACCTTCGCGGACGCGCGGCCGTGGTAGCGCTCGGGCAGTCCGGCGTGCGCGACGACGAGGTTCCCGCCGTCCAGGACGTAGTGCGCGACCAGGCCGTCGCAGAACTTCGTCGCGGCCAGGCGGAACTCCTCGGACTCGTGTGCGAGCTGCTCCAGCGACTTCTCCAGCCCGTGCCGGACCGTCACCTTGTGGCCGCGCATCGCCCGCACGAGCTTCTCCTCGTGGTTTCCGCGCACGCTGAGGGCGTGCCCGTTGGCGACCATGCCCATCACGAGACGCAGGACGCCGGGGGTGTCCGGCCCGCGGTCCACGAGGTCGCCGACGAACACGGCCTTGCGCTCGCCCGGCGGAACCGCGTCGACCGCCCGGCCCTCGTCGTCACGCACGAGGGTGTAGCCGAGTTCGGTGAGCAGCTCCTCCAGCTCCGCGCGGCAGCCGTGCACGTCACCGAACACGTCGAACGGGCCGGTCTCGTGCCGGAGGTCGTTGAGCAGGCGCTCGTACACGATCGTCGAGTTGTCCACATCGGACTCGGAGCGCAGCACGTGGACGCGCTTGAACCCCTCCTTGCCGAGGTACTTCAGCGAACGGCGCAACGCCGCCCGGTGCCGCTTCACGACGTGCGCGCCGAAGTCCCGGTCGGGGCGCTGCGCGTTGCGGGCGAGGCACACCTCGGTAGGGGTGTCGAGCACGATCGCGACCGGCAGGACGTTCGCCTTCCTGGCGACCGCGACCAGCTGGGCGCGGTCCTGCGGCTGCACGTTGGTCGCGTCGATCACGGTGACACGTCCGGCCTCCAGCCGCTTGGACGCCACGTGGTGCAGCACGTCGAACGCCGCCGCGGACGCCGACTGGTCGTTCTCGTCGTCGGCCACGAGACCGCGGAAGTAGTCGCTCGACAACACCTGCGTGGGCAGGAAGTGCTTGCGCGCGAACGTGGACTTGCCGGATCCGGAGGCGCCGACGAGCACCACCAGACACAGGTCGGGGATCTTCAGTTCCATCAGTTCACGTCTCCCGAGCTGAAAACGGCCATCTGGGTCGGTGCGCCGCGTTCGGCGTCCTCCGGCCCGATCGGCACGAAGCGCACTGCGTAGCCACGGCGTTCCGCGACGCCGTCCGCCCATTCCCGGAACTCCTGGCGGGTCCATTCGAAACGGTGGTCGGAGTGCCGCATCTGCCCTTCCGGCAACGTTTCGAACAGCACGTTGTACTCGACGTTCGGCGTCGTCACCAGCACCGTCGCCGGACGTGCCACGGTGAAGACCGAGTGCTCCAGCGCGGGCAGGCGCGACGGGTCGACGTGCTCGACGACCTCCATCAGCACCGCCGCGTCGTAGCCGGCCAGTTCGGGGTCCGCGTACGTCAAAGCCGACTGCCGCAACGTGATCCGCTCGCGCTGACGGTCGCCCATGCGGTCGAGGTGCAGCTTGCGCGCGGCCTCGTGCAACGCCTTCGCGGACACGTCGACACCGTGGATCTCGGTGAACTCCGGCTCGTTGACGAGAGCGCGCAGCAGCGCCCCGCCACCGCAACCGAGGTCGAGCACGCGCTTGGCCCCGGCCTCCTTGAGCGCCTTGATCACAGCCTCCTTGCGCTGTGCGGCAAGGGAGATCTTCGGCTCGGCCAGCGCGTTGTCGAGCTCCTCCGGCTCGACCTCGTCGACGTCCGCGAGACGTTCCAGGGCCGAGGTGATCAACGGTCGCTTGCGCGCCAGGTACCGGGTGGTGATCAGCTCCTTGTCCGGGTGCGCCGCCAGCCAGCCGTCACCGGCCTTGAGCAGCTTGTCGACCTCGTCGGCCGCGACCCAGTAGTGCTTGCCGCCGTCGAGCACGGGCAGCAGCACGTAGAGGTGCTTCAGCGCGTCGCTGAGCTTGACGGTGCCGGTCAGCGTCACGTCGCCGAAGCGCGAGTCGCCGTGCCCGGTCGTCTCGACGCTCCAGCCGAGTGGCGTGAACAGCCGCGCCGCGAGCCGGTGCGGCAGCGCGGGAATGCGGATGACCAGCGGGATCGGCGTCGCGGCGAGTTCGGGGTAGCTCTCGCTGCGGCCGTTCATGGCCGTGCGGAACACGCTGCCGAGCGCGACCGTGAGCAACGACCCGGCCGCGTACGGCCTGTCGTTGACGTATTGGGTGAGCGTGCTGCCGGGACCTCGGACGAGCGCGATGGGGTCGACCTCCAGCAGGAGGGCGACCGTGCATTCCTCGTTCGTCGCCTTCGGGTAGAAGACGTGCGCGACGCCCGAGCTCGTCGTGAAGGACTGAGCCCGGTCGGGATGCTTGTGCAGCAGGTGGCCCAGATCGGTCGCCGGCTGATGCGTCGTGGTCATGGTGAGCAACACGGGCCTGAGTCTGATCGAGATTCGGCCTCTGCGCTGCTCATTTAGTGTGGTTCGCATGACTAACCGGC
Organism: Lentzea sp. NPDC051208; assembly: GCF_040682435.1. Taxonomy (NCBI): domain Bacteria; kingdom Bacillati; phylum Actinomycetota; class Actinomycetes; order Pseudonocardiales; family Pseudonocardiaceae; genus Lentzea; species Lentzea sp. NPDC051208. The sequence continues at coordinate 244,203 of NZ_JBFBAW010000005.1, forward strand.
TTGCGGACGCGACCAGCCCTTACCTGCTGCAGCACGCGGACAACCCGGTCGACTGGTGGCCCTGGTCCGAGGAGGCGTTCGAGGAGGCGCGGCGGCGCAACGTGCCGGTGCTGCTGTCCGTCGGCTACGCGGCCTGCCACTGGTGCCACGTGATGGCGCACGAGTCTTTCGAGGACGCCGAGGTCGCTCAGTTCCTGAACGAGCACTTCGTGCCGGTGAAGGTGGATCGGGAGGAACGACCGGACGTCGACGCCGTGTACATGGAGGTCACGCAGGCCATGACCGGCCACGGCGGGTGGCCGATGACGGTGTTCCTCACGCCGGACGCGCGGCCGTTCCACGCCGGCACCTACTACCCGCCGGCTCCCCGTCCCGGCATGCCGTCGTTCCGGCAGCTCATCGAGGCCGTGTCGGCGACCTGGGCCGCGCGGCCTGGCGAGATCCTGCAGTCGGCTTCCGCCGTGGTGGAGGAGATCTCCCGCCACGCCTCGCCGTTGCCGCCGTCCACTGTGGACGCGGACGTGCTGGCGGGCGCGGTGGTGTCCTTGCTCGGCGAGTTCGACCGGCGCAACGGCGGGTTCGGCGGCGCGCCGAAGTTCCCGCCGTCGATGGTGCTGGAGTTCCTGGTGCGCCACCACGAACGCACCGGGTCGGTCGAGGCCGTGTCGATGGCGACCGCGACGGCCGACGCGATGGCCAACGGCGGGCTCTACGACCAGCTCGGTGGCGGGTTCGCGCGCTACAGCGTCGACGCCTCGTGGGTGGTGCCGCACTTCGAGAAGATGTTGTACGACAACGCTTTGCTGCTCCGCTTCTACACGCACCTGACTCGGGTGACGGGTTCCGGGCGCTATGAGCGGGTCGCCAGGGACACGGCCGCGTTCCTGCTGCGGGACCTTCGGACGGCCGAAGGTGGTTTCGCCGCCTCGCTGGACGCGGACACCGAGGGCGTCGAGGGCCTGACCTACGTGTGGTCGTTCGAGGAGCTCGGTTCGGCGGCCGCTGCCTTCGGCGTGACCGCCGAGCCGAACTTCGAGGACGGCAAGTCCACGTTGCGGTTCGTGTCGGAGCCGGGGGAGGAGGTGCGAGCCGCGCTGCTGGCCCAGCGCGCTCTGCGGCCGCAGCCCGGCCGTGACGACAAGGTGATCGCCTCCTGGAACGGCATGGCGATCGCCGCGCTGGCCGAGGCGGGCGCGTTCTTCGGCGAGCCGTCGTGGATCACGGCGGCCTCGGAGGCGGCGTCGCTGCTGGCCTCGGTGCACCTGGTCGAGGGCAGGCTGCTGCGGACCTCGCGCGACGGCGTCGCCGGACCGTCGTTCGGCGTGCTGGAGGACTACGGCTGCCTCGCCGACGGCCTGCTGGCGTTGCACCAGGTCACCGGCTCGATCCGGTGGCTCGACGTCGCGTGCGGCCTGCTGGACACCGCCCTCGCGCGGTTCGCCGTGCCGGACTCTCCCGGCGCCTACTACGACACCGCCGACGATGCCGAGACGTTGGTCAGGCGTCCTGCGGACTCGACCGACAACGCGTCGCCCTCCGGCGCGTCCTCGCTGGCCTCGGCCTTGCTGACGGCCTCCCTGCTGTCCGGCGCCGATCGTTCCTCGCGCTACTTCACCGCCGCTTCGGAGGCGGTGACGCGGGCCGGTCTGCTGGCCGCGCGGGCGCCGCGGTTCGCCGGTCACTGGCTCACCGCCGCCGAGGCGCTGGTCGCGGGCCCGTTGCAGGTGGCGGTGGTGGGTGCCGACGACTCGCGCCGTGCGTCGCTGTGGGCAGCGGCCGTAGCCCATGTGCCCGGAGGCGGCGTCGTCGTGGCCGGAGAGCCGGGGTCCGTGCCGTTGCTCGAAGACCGCCCGCTGGTCGATGAAGGTCCTGCGGCCTACGTGTGCCACGGCTACGTGTGCGACCGGCCCGTCGTGTCGGAAGAAGCCCTGGTCACTTCGCTGACGGCGAACACCCGCTGACTGATTGCAGGCGTAACGTCGGTTACAACGTAATCATGTAATCAGAGGCGGTTGTAATGGGACGTGGATGGCGAGGAAGAGGCGGGTGGCAGCAGGCTGACCTGCCCCCGGCCGACGACGCGGCGGCGTGGTTCGCGGGCAGGCTCCCGGACGGCTGGTTCACCGGCGCCGCGGAGGTGATCGTCGACCGCGAGGAGATCACGGTCGTCGGCACGCTCGCGCCGCTGGAGGGCGAGTTCGACGAGGCTTCCCGCGCCGCGGCCGAGTCGGGCCGCATCTCGCGCTGGCGCGAGGAGACGCGCGACGAACGCATCGAGATCGCCCGCCAGGCCGAGCACCGCTACGGCCGCAAGGTCGCCTGGGGCGCTTCTCTGGGCAGCACGCGCGAACTGTTCACGCACCTGGCCGTGCCGGTCATGACGCGCCTGCGTCAGCCAGAACGCCAGGTGCTCGACACGCTCGTCGCCGCCGGCGTGGCCCGCTCACGCGCAGACGCGTTGGCATGGGCCGTGCGCCTGGTAGGCGAGCACGCGGACTCGTGGCTCGGCGAGCTGCGCGATGCCATGTCGAAGGTCGACGATCTCCGCTCACAGGGACCAGATCTGGCCTAGTGTCCTGCGCGTGGATCTGACGTCGGTCGCGGCAGCGGTCGTCCGGGACGAGCCGGGCGCGTTCGAAACGTTCATCAACGAGGCCCAGGGCCGTTCGCCCGACGAGATGTCGGCGGCGGCCCTGGTCCTTTCTTCATCGCCGGACGTCCAGGTCAACGAGCTGCTCGGCAACCTCCTGTTCTACATCGGCACGTGCGACGCGTTGGAGCCGTTGGTCCTGCGCGTGGCGGAAGCCTTCGAACGCGGCGATGGCGAGGCATGGGAACGTGCGCTCCTGCTGCCCATGCAGGACGAGGACATCCGCGCCGGCCTGCCGCACCGCGAGCGCCTTCTGGCCGCCGTGCCTGCCGAATCGTGGTTGTACGGCCTGTTGATGGTGGTGGACCTCGAACCGCTGCTGGTGCTGCATCGCCCCAGTGGCACCGGTTTCGAGGTGACGATCGGCGGAATCGGCGACAACTTCCAGCTCCACACGCTGCTCGCCTACCGGCTGATCCCCGCGCACGTGCCTGGCGAACCGCCGTTGCAGTCATGGGTGGAGGCGGCGTCGGTGGGTCCGGACCTCGAGCCTGAGGGCGGAATTCGGGGCCAGTTCCAGCTTTCCGACGGGTTCGGCGACACGATCTGGAACGAGGGCCGCCCGTCCGGCATCCCGTTGTTCGAGGGCCGCCGGGTCGTCGTGCTGGACCCGCCGCCCTACCTGCGGTCGTGGAACGCGGGTCGCGTCTACCCGATGATGACGCCTCTCGTCGACGTTGCGCGCGTGCTGCCCGCCGATGAGGCTGCTTCGTGGCTCGCAAAGGTCAGTTCGTGAGTTTTTCCAGTGACAGGAGGAAAGCCCTCGACACCTCGCTGCCGCTGGGCCAGCGGCAGCGCCCTGCGCCTGTGCCTGTGGCGCTACCGGCCGCTTGGTTTCAACGCGTCGTTCAGCTTTCTCCAGACCGTGGCCGGCGACTTCATCCGCGACCCGGCCTTGCTGCCAGGGGCGGTGGAACTGCTGACCGCGAGTCACGCCGCTTGGCAGGCCGACCTTCGCGCCTACGGCGTTCTCCGGCGGCATGCCAAGCGCCTGGGCCACCGGGTGCCGCACCCTTCCGCACCCAACCCGAACAAGCTTTCGCACTGGTACGGCGCACCGCGCGAGGCCGCGCTTCACGCCGTGTGGTTCTGGTACTCGAAGGGCGCCTCTGCGGACATCGACGTGCACAGCCTCGCCGTTGCGCTGCTGGAGCGCGGACGGTTCACGGCGGAGCAGCGGGAGATCTTCGACCGGGTGTGTGCCGAGCCCGGCGATTCGTGGGCCATCCTCCGGCAAATGGCAGTCGTGGTCGACAACTCCTGACACCTTTACGGCGCAACAACTTCCGCAGGAGTGTCAGACCCCTTCGCTATTGTTGATTTTGGGGGTACCCGGCCCGAGTCGTGTGTGTGGTGCGTCCCCTCTGGTTCGTGTGTTCCTCTCCGGAGCCCGATGACGCACCCGAGTGCGACCGTGGTGACGCCGGCGACGGACACGAGAGTGAGTTCCTGCGCGCCCAGCAGCACGGAGGTCGCCAGGCCGGACACCGGCATCAGGCCGATGAGCACGCCCGCGCGGTCGGAGCCAAGGCGGTTCACGGCGAAGTACCAGAGCCCGAAGGCCAGCGCGGTCACCACCACGGCCAGCAGCACGAGCGAGAAGCCCTGCTGGGCGTTCGGCATCTGCCAGCCGCCGAAGAACGTGCCGAGCACAGCGCCGATCACCGTCGCGAAGATGCATGTCCAGGTCGCCACGCCGAGCACGCCCAGGCGCCGTACCACTCCCACGGCGAACAAGGTGAAGCAGACCTCGCCGACCATCGTGATCAACGCCAGCACAAGGCCAGGACCGTGCCACGAGCCGCCGCCGGACAACAGCACGATGCCTGCCGCCACCACCACGGCGCCGACCACGGCCGATGCGGTTCGTTGGCGCGAGAGCAACGCCAGCGCGATGGGTGAGCCGCCCATGACGGCGGCGACGAAGCCCGGTTCCGCGTACTGCTGGGCGGCGATGAGCACGGCGTTGAAGCCGAGCATGCCCGTGACGACCACCCCGAGCAACGGCGGGATGTCACGCCGCGAAGGCATGGGCAAACGGCGCGCCACCAGCAGCAACACCGCCGCGCCGAGGGCGTAGCGCATGGCCTGGCCGGTCAGGACCGGATAGCCGTCCAACATGCCCGTGATCGGCACCGACGCGCCGACGATCATTGCCGCTGTCGCTCCCGCGGCCACCCCGAGTTTCATGCCTCAGAGCCTTGCGCTGAACTGGTCCAGGTTTAAGCTCCACTTCAATGACCACGAACTGGACCACTTTTCGCGAGCTGCTGTTGCCGGGGCACCAGCGGCGGCGCGGGGTGGAGGCCGAACTGCGCCGGGGAATCCGGGACGGGCGGCTCCCGCCCGGCACGCGGCTGCCGTCGAGCCGCGACCTGGCCGCGCAGCTGGGGGTGGCGCGCGGCACGGTGACGTCGGCGTACACGCAACTCGTCGCGGAGGGGTACCTCACGACGCGGCGCGGCTCGGGCACGACGGTCGCGAGCCTCGGGCCGGCCGGTGCGTGCGGCGTGCCCGCGCCACCGCAGCGGTGGCGGTACAACCTGCGGCCCGGCCTGCCCGCGCTGGGCGCGTTCCCCCGCGCCGAGTGGGTGGCGGCTCATCGCTCGGCTCTCGCCGAGCTCCCCGACGACGACCTCGCCTACCCCGATCCGGCCGGTTTCCTGGGGCTGCGCAAGGAGATCGTCGACTACCTGGCCCGCGTCCGGGCGGTGGTCGCCAAGGACGCGGTGATCACCAACGGCGCGGCGGACGGGTTGCAGCTCACCGCGCGGATCGTGAACGGCAGCATCGCGATCGAGGAGCCCAGCCACCTCGGCGGAGAGAACATGCTGCGCTCGCACGGCCTCGAAACCGTGGCGGTTCCGGTGGACGACAAGGGAATCCGGGTCGATCTCCTGTCCAAAACGGACTGCAAGGCGGTGCTGGTCACGGCAGCACACCAGTTCCCGCTCGGCATGGTCCTGCACCCGGAACGGCGGCGAGCGCTCGTCGAGTGGGCGCGCGAGCGGGACGCGTTGATCATCGAGGACGACTACGACGCCGAGCACCGCTACGACCGGCCGGCGCTCGGCGCGTTGCAGGCGCTCGCACCCGACCATGTGGTGTACCAGGGCACGACGAGCAAGGTGCTGGCGCCCGCGCTGCGCCTCGGATGGCTTGTGGTGCCGGAACGTCTGCGTGAAGGCATCGTGCAACGCAAGCAGTACAACGACATGGGCACCGGCACGATCCCGCAGGCCGCGTTCGCGCATCTGTTGCGGACGGGTGGCTATGACCGGCATCTGCGCCGTACGCGCGCGCTCTACCGGAAGAGGCGGGACGCGCTGCTGGAGGCCGTTGCGGAGCATCTGCCCGCATGGCAGCCCATCGGCGTCGCGGCCGGGTTGCACGTCGTCCTGCGGATGCCTGACGGGACGGACGACCTCGCGTTGAAGAACAGGCTTGCGGAGCGTGGCGTGCACGTCTGGGCGTTGGCGCAGTACACGCGCACGCCCATGTGGCCCGGCTTGGTGCTCGGCTACGCGTCGCTGACCCCTGACCGCCTGCGTGAAGCGGTCAGGGAGATCGCCGACGTGGCCGTGGCCTAGTGGCGTGACCCGGCCCGTTGGCGAGCGAATTCACGCTCAGCAGGGTGCATCGCGGCACCGCCCCCACGCCCCCGTACATCCAGTATGAGGACGTGGGGGCGGCACCGCGATGCACCCGTCTGACCGCGAATTCCCCGGCAACGTTCCGGGCCACACCACTAGAGGATGTGCTCCCGCATGGCGCCGGCGTCAGCGCCGAGGATGTGTTCGCGATCGCCGGTGCCAGGACCGGCGAAGGACGTGACGGCGACGGCCGCGAAGAGCAGGGCGGCAGCGATGAAAACACGCATGGTGCGGTAAACCCCCAGGTAGAACGGTTGGCCCGGTCAGCCTAGCCCGAGCCTCCAGAAATTGTCAGTGCTCGGGTGCACCATTGAACCGTGCTCCTCTCCGAAGTGGTCGACACGTCAGCCGCGGTGGCGGCGACGCGGTCACGCCTGGCCAAGGTCAAGGCGTTGTCCGCGTTGCTGCGCGCGGCGACGGCGGACGTGGTGGTCGCGGTGGTGTCGTTCCTCATAGGCACGCCGCGGCAGGGTCGCATCGGCGCGGGCTGGCGGACGGTCGTCGACCTGTCCGTGCCGCCCGCCGCCCGCGCCGAACTGACGATCGCCGAGGTCGACGCCGCGCTCGCCGAAGTGGCCGCGACGTCCGGCAAGGGCTCGGCGCAGCGCCGGGTCGACCTGCTGACGGCGCTGTTCGCGCGGTCGACCGAGGCGGAGCAGGACTTCTTACGCCGGTTGCTCACCGGCGAGCTCCGCCAGGGCGCGCTGGAGGGCGTGATGCTGGACGCGATCGCCTCGGCCGCCGACGTGCCGGGCGAGACGGTGCGGCGAGCGTTCATGCTGTCCGGCCGGTTACCGGAGACCGCGGTGGCCGCGCTGGACGGCGGCGCACCCGTGCTGGAGGCGTTCCGGCTGGAGGTCGGGCGCCCCCTGCGGCCCATGCTGGCCTCGCCGGCGGAGTCGCTGGACGAGGCCCTGGCCGAGCTCGGCAGCTGCGTGGTGGAGCACAAGCTCGACGGTGCGCGCATCCAGGTGCACCGCTCGGGCGACGAGGTCCACGTCTACACGCGCACGTTGCGCGAGATCACCAAGACGGTGCCGGAGCTCGTCGAGCTCGTGCGCGGCCTGCCGTGCACCTCGGTGGTGCTCGACGGCGAGACGCTGGCGCTGACCGACGAGGGGAGACCCCGCCCGTTCCAGGAGACGATGAGCAGGTTCGGCGCGCAGGACGAACGTGAGCTGCTGCTGCACCCGTACTTCTTCGACTGCCTGCACCTCGACGGCAAGGACCTGCTCGACGAGCCGTTGCGCGACCGCCTGGCCGCCCTGCGGCAGGTGGCGGGCGAGCACGTCATCCCGGGCGTGCTGGACCCGTCGCCGGAGGAAGCGGCGGACGTCGTCACGGCGGCGCTCGCCGCGGGCCACGAGGGCGTGATGGTGAAGTCGCTGGCCTCGCCCTACGCGGCAGGCCGCCGAGGCAGCGCCTGGCAGAAGGTGAAACCGGTGCACACGCTCGACCTGGTCGTGCTCGGCGTCGAGTGGGGCAGCGGCCGCCGCCGCGGCTGGCTCTCGAACCTGCACCTGGGCGCCCGCGACCCGGACGGCGGCCCACCGGTGATGGTCGGCAAGACCTTCAAGGGCCTCACCGACGAGCTGCTGAAGTGGCAGACGAAGGCCCTGCAGGACATCGCCACCGAGCAGAACGACTGGGTCGTCATGGTCCGCCCGGAACTGGTGATCGAGATCGAACTGGACGGCGTGCAGGTCTCGCCGCGCTACCCCGGCGGCGTGGCGCTGCGGTTCGCCCGCGTCGTCCGCTACCGCCCGGACAAGGACCCGTCGGAAGCGACCACGATCGAGGAGGTGAGGGCACTCCTGCCCACCGCACAACCGAATCCCGAGAGCTGACCCTCGCTGGTACGACGGACGGATCCTCGCCGTGCAGGACTTCGGCACGACGATTCCCGTCGTCCTGCCGATCAGCCTCGACACCAGACGAACGGTCCTGTTCGAGGTCTGAGTCGTCGTCGACTTCGACGAGGGGAACGAGCTCGAGGCGGGCCACTGGAGCGGAGCGACGGCCGAGGGCCTGCTGCTCAACGTGGTCGAACCCTGGCCAGAGGTCTACGGCGCCGCGGTGACGTTCGTCGGGAAACCAGGTGAGCGGCTACCACGCATCACCGGCTCCGAGCACCCCGTCCTGCACCGCGTGCTCACCGAGAAATGGCCGGTCAGCGTGCTCGCGCTCGGGCGGTTCTGGTTCGAAAATCGGGTGCGGCCGTCCACGCCCGGCAATAGCGTCAAGCCGGTGACCGACGCTTCCGCGCTGCTCAGCGCATTCGACACCCAGGCCCGCTCCGCCGAGTGGGAGGCGTATCCCGACGCGGTCCAGGACTCGGAGGTGTTCCGCGTCGCCTGGGGACACCGCCGCGGCTTTGTTGCAGGCCCGCCCGACCTCCGTCTCGACGGTGCCGAGCTGGACGCGGTGATCGCACGCCAGCGCGACTTCTTCGCCGCGCGCGGGCAGGCCGTCGAGTGGAAGACCTGGGGCCACGACAGGCCCGCTGACCTGCCGGAACGGCTGGAGGCGGCCGGGTTCGTCTCCGAGGGCCGCGAGACCGTGCTCGTCGGGCTCGCCGAGGAGATGGCGGGGCCGGTCCAGCTCGACGCCGGGATCGTCCTGCGCGAGACCAAGGAGGAGGCCGACCTGCATCGGCTCGCCGTCACGGCCACCGAGGTGTTCGGCAGGGACAGCAGCTGGCTCGTCGGCTACCTGCTGGAGAAGCAGGCCGACCCGAACACGGTCGTCGTGGTCGCTGAGGCCGACGGTCAGGTCGTGTCGTCGGCGCGGCTGGAGATCGTGCCGGGCACGGAGTTCGGCGGGCTCTGGGGCGGCGGCACGCTCGCCGCGTGGCGCGGCAAGGGCATCTACCGCGCGCTCGTGGCACACCGTGCGCGCGTCGCGCTCGAACGAGGTGTGAAGTACCTGCAGGTCGACGCGTCGGAGGACAGCAGGCCGATCTTGGAACGCCTCGGGTTCGTGGTGGTGACCACGACCACCGGCTACGTCTGGGAGCCGAGCCGCATGCCCTGGTGAGACGCTGCGGGTATCGTGGAAGCACGTGCGGTTCATCGAAGGGCATCGACCCTCTTACGACCTGACCTACGACGACGTGTTCCTCGTCCCCGGCCGAAGCGCCGTGGAGTCGCGGTTCGGCGTCGACCTCTCCACTTCGGACGGCACCGGGGCCACGATCCCCATCGTCGTCGCCAACATGACGGCCGTGGCCGGGCGGCGGATGGCGGAGACCATCGCGCGGCGTGGCGGGCTCGTCGTCATCCCGCAGGACGTGCCCACCGAGGCCGTCGCGGAGATCATCGCGTGGGTCAAGGAGCGGCATCCCGTCTGGGACACCCCGTTGACGCTCACCACGGGCGATGCGGTGGCGGACGCGTGGAACCTGTTGCACAAGCGGGCGCATGGTGCCGTTGTCGTCGTGGACGACGGTGGGCGGCCTCTTGGCGTTGTCGACGAGGCGGCGCTCACCGGGGTCGACCGGTTCGCGCGGCTTGGCGACGTGATGAACACCGACGTGCTGAAGCTGTCGCTCGACTCGCGGCCCCAGGACGTGTTCGACGAGCTTCACCACAGCGCGCACAAGATCGCGTTGGGTGTGGACGAGTCGATGCGGCTCAGGGGCGTCCTGACGGAGCTGACCGCGCTCAGGGCAGAGGTCTACAAGCCCGCCACCGACGACGACGGCAAGTTGCGGGTCGCGGCTGCGGTCGGGGTCAACGGGGACGTGCGGGCCAAGGCCGAGGCGTTGATCAAGGCCGGGGTGGACGTGCTGGTCGTGGACACCGCGCACGGGCACCAGGAGAAGATGATCGCGGCGCTGCGGGCCGTGAAGGAAGCGAACCCGAGCGTGCCGGTCGCGGCGGGCAACGTCGTCACCGCGCAGGGTGTCCGGGATCTGGTCGAGGCCGGCGCGGACATCATCAAGGTCGGTGTCGGGCCCGGCGCCATGTGCACCACGCGAATGATGACCGGGGTGGGGCGGCCGCAGTTCAGCGCCGTCGCGGAGTGTGCCGCGGAGGCGCGGAAGCTCGGCAAGCACGTGTGGGCCGATGGCGGCGTGCGGCATCCGCGGGACGTGGCGCTCGCGTTGGCCGCCGGGGCCAGCAGCGTGATGGTCGGCAGTTGGTTCGCGGGGACGTACGAGTCGCCCGGGGACCTGCAGCGGGACGAACGCGGGAACCTCTACAAAGAATCCTTCGGAATGGCGTCGAAGCGTGCCGTGACGGCGCGGACGCGCAGTGACAACGCGTTCGACCGGGCCAAGAAGGGGCTGTTCGAAGAGGGCATCTCGACTTCGAAGATGAGGTTGGACCCGGTGCGCCCGAGCGTGGAGGACCTGCTCGATGCGATAACGTCCGGCGTTCGCTCGGCCTGCACGTATGCCGGTGCGAACTCGCTGGAGGAATTCCACGACAAGGCTGTGCTCGGCATCCAGTCCGCCGCCGGATTCGCGGAAGGAAGGCCGTTGCCAGGGGGATGGTGACCAAGTGGACGAAGCGGTCTCGTTAAGAGATCTCCGCAAAGTCTATAAAGCGGGACAAAAGCCCGCGGTGGACGGATTGAGTTTCGACGTCCGCCGGGGTGAGGTCTTCGGACTGCTCGGGCCCAACGGCGCGGGCAAGACGACCACGGTCGGCGTCCTCACCACGCGCGTCCGCCCCACCTCGGGGCAGGCGCTCGTGGAGGGCGTCGACGTGGTGGCCGACTCCAAGCGCGCGCGGCAGTTGCTCGCGGTCGTGCCGCAGCGCAACAACCTCGACCGGTCGCTCAACGCGCGGCAGAACCTGTTGTTCCACGCGGCTTATCACGGCATCGGACCGAAGGAACGGCAGAAGCTCGCCGACGACATCATCGAGCGGATGGGCCTCAAGGACCACCAGAACGCGCTCGTGGACACGTTGTCCGGCGGTCAGGCGCAACGGCTGATGATCGCCCGCGCGCTGATGCACCGGCCGAAGGTGCTGTTCCTCGACGAACCGAGCACCGGCCTCGACCCGCAGGCCAGGCTCTTCGTCCACGAGCGCGTCGCCGCACTGCACGCGGACGGCGTCACGGTCGTCCTCACCACGCACGACATGGACGAGGCCACCAAGCTGTGCGACCGCGTCGGCATCGTCGACCACGGCAAGCTGCTCACGCTGGACGCGCCGGACGAGCTCACGAAGAGCCTGCCCGGCAGCAACACGGTCAGCGTCACGGTGAGCCCGAACGGCCATGAGGCCGCCAAGATCACCAAGGCGCTGTCCGAAGTGGATGGTGTGCAGCGGGTGGAGGACCTGAACGACGTGTTCCGCGTCTACACCGACTCCGACACCGCGATCACGCTGCCCGCGGTGCTGAACGTCCTGCGGGACCTCGACGTCACGGTCAGCGATGTGGCGATCGGCAAGCCCAGCCTGGAAGACGTCTTCATCCACTTGACCGGCAGGGAGCTCCGGTGAGCCAACTCAGGACGTTCCGGGCGATCCTGTGGCGCGACGTCTTCGTCACGGGCCGCGAACTGCCGAGCTTCATCGCGCAGGTGGTCATCCAGCCGTTCTTCATCCTTTTCATCTTCGCGAAGGTGCTGGGGGACATCGGGTACGTGCAGGACGACTTCGCCCAGGTGTTGTTACCCGGCATCATCGCGATGAACGGGTTCCTGGGCGCGTTGCAGAACACGACGCTGCCGCTGGTGCTCGACTTCTCCTGGACCCGCGAGATCGAGGACCGGCTGCTCGCGCCGATCTCCATCCCGCTCGTCGCGGTGGAGAAGATCGTGTTCGGCGCGATCCGCGGGTTCTTCGCGGCCGTGCTGATGGTGCCCGTCGGGTTCTTGATGCTCGACGTGTCGTGGGACTGGTCGGGAATCCCGGGCGCCCTGCTGGTGATCGTCCTCGGATGCCTCGCCGGCGGCAGCGTCGGCATGGTCATCGGCACGTCGGTGCCCGCGCGCCGGGTCAACGTGATGTTCGCGGTGATCCTGACGCCGTTGCTGTTCACGGGGTCCGCGCAGTTCCCGTGGCGGTCGCTGAGCAACGACCTGCTGTGGTTCAAGGTGGTCTGCGCGCTCAACCCGCTGACGTACGTGAGCGAGGGCATGCGCGCGGAGCTCGTGCCCGGCGTTCCGCACATGCCGCTGCCGGTCGTGCTGGTCGTGCTCGTCGTCGCGATCGCGGGCTTCGGCGGGCTCGGCCTGCGCGGCTTCATGAAACGAGCCCTGGACTGAAGCCTGTGCCGAACGAAACCGGCCCCGCGCAACGAGAGTTGCGCGGGGCCGGTGCTCGTTCACGGCACTACGAGGCGTAGTCCTCCAGCATCTCGGTGACGAGAGCCGCGATCGGCGAACGCTCCGAGCGCGTCAGGGTGACGTGGGCGAAGAGCGGGTGGCCCTTCAGCTTCTCGATCACCGCCGCCACGCCGTCGTGCCGGCCGACCCGCAGGTTGTCGCGCTGCGCCACGTCGTGCGTCAGCACCACCCGCGAGTTGCTGCCCAGTCGCGACAGCACGGTCAGCAACACGTTGCGCTCCAACGACTGCGCCTCGTCCACGATCACGAAGGAGTCGTGCAGCGAGCGTCCGCGGATGTGGGTGAGGGGCAGGACCTCGAGCATGCCCCTGTCCATCACCTCTTCCACGACCGCCTGGCTCACCAGCGCGCCGAGGGTGTCGAACACCGCCTGCGCCCACGGCCCCATCTTCTCGTTCTCGCTACCGGGCAGGTAGCCGAGCTCCTGGCCACCGACCGCGTACAGCGGCCGGAACACCACGACCTTGCGGTGCTGCCTGCGTTCCATCACCGCTTCGAGACCGGCGCACAGCGCCAGTGCCGATTTTCCGGTGCCGGCACGTCCGCCCAGCGAGACGATGCCGACCTCCGAGTCCAGCAACAGGTCCAGGGCGATCCGCTGTTCGGCGGACCTCCCGTGCAGTCCGAACGCCTCCCGATCTCCGCGCACCAGCTTGATCTGCTTGTCCGCGGTCACCCGGCCCAGAGCGCTCGAGGTGCCCGCCAGCAACCGGATTCCGGTGTGGCAGGGCAGCTCCGCGATGTGCTCCACGTCCTCGTACTGGGTGGGGTCGACGACGTTGTCCTTGAACAGGTTGTCCACCAGGGACTGGGGAACGTCCAGATCGGACATTCCCGTCCAGCCTGACAGGGTGACGTCGTGTGCCCGGTACTCCTCCGCCTGCAGGCCGACCGATCCGGCCTTGACCCGCAGGGGCATGTCCTTCGTCACCAGGGTGACGTTGCGTCCCTCAGCAGCGAGGTTGAGGGAGCAGGCGAGGATTCGGGCGTCGTTGGAGTCCGTTCGGAAACCTGATGGCAACACCTCCGGGTCGGAGTGGTTGAGCTCGACGTGCAAGGTGCCTCCCAGATCCCCGATGGGGATCGGCGAATCGAGGCGACCATGCCGCAAGCGCAGGTCGTCGAGCAGTCGCAGGGCTTCCCTCGCGAACCAGCCCAGTTCAGGGTGGTGGCGCTTGCCCTCCAGCTCGCTGATCACCACGAGCGGGAGCACGACCTCGTGCTCCGCGAACCGGGTGGCGGCGAGAGGATCGGACAGCAGTACCGACGTGTCCAGCACATATGTCGTGATGGCTGGGGCGGCGGACTTGCGCCGGGAGGAAGAACTGCGCGTTGAGCCTGAGGAACGGCTCGCGGGACGTCGTGCGTTCACGGCAACTCCCTCACGAACGCGGCACCCGCGTCCGCTCCTCGCTGGGCCAGGCACCACCCTGATCGGTCGTCTTGCCTTCCGCCGGTGTGGCGTCAGGCAGGTCGACCACGAGGGCCGGGTGCCGGCCCCCTCGCGACGTCGTCTGCCACGATCAGAGCCTCCCTGCGCGGTCCGCAGTGGTCGCGTCCCGCCGCTTTCGAAGTTACCTGCGGGAGTGCCCCATCTGCACGAAGCCACACAGGTGAATCCCGACTTGTCATCTGCCCGAAAACATCCCGAAACGTGACCGCTGACGTGTTTTCGCTGGTCACATGCTGTTTTCGTGCGTGTTGCGCGCCAGCCACGACAAGCCGTCCCTGACCTGGGATTCGAGTGATTTCGGCACGAGGGGCTCGTCGAGAAGTCTCAGATAGCGGGCGTCGAGCGATTCGCCGGGCGCCCGGACGTCGAGCCAGGCCCGCACGAGGCGCACTCCTTCGACGTATGTCGTGGTGTACGCGCGCCACAACGGATCGGCCAGAAAGCGGACCATCTGCCGTGCACGACGCTCGGGGACAAGCAGCCACCTGCGCAGAAGCGCAACTACGTCATCCTCATCCGCGCCACGATCGTGTAGCAGCAGGGCGGCGTCCTGCCGCACCGTGAGCAGGCCCGATGCCGCGGACTCCACCTCTTCGGACAGTTCGCCGTCCATTCGCAACCCCAGGTCGCGGAAGATCTGCTCCGTCCACAAGCCCCAGCCCGGTCCGACCGCGGCGTGCAGGCCGAGGTCGGCCATGCCCTCGGCCATCAGGCACTGCGGCGTGTTGATCAGGAAGATCGACTGCTCGGCGTGGCCGCGCTTGGCGACCAGGCCCGACTCCTTGCGGCAGTGCTCGGTGTGGTGGCCGGGGTAGGACTCGTGCGCGACCAGGTGCGGCAGGTTCGCCATCCGGTGGCCCAGGTCGGCGTTGATCGCGACCCTGCTGCGGTAGGCGCCGAGGTAGTAGTTGAAGCCGCTCCACGGCTTGTTCGTGACGATCCGGTACTCCACGATCTCCTGCTCGGGCAGCGCGTACTTCTGGCGCACCCGGTCCCTCAGCGCGCTCGACAGGGCCTGTACAGCGCCCTGGAGCCTGCGTGCGGGCACCTCGTCGGCCGCGCGGAAGGCCGTGAGGCGGTCGGCGAGCGAACCCGGCCCGGCGAGCGCCACGTCGAGCTTGCGGTGGGCCTGCGCGTACGCGTCCTCGTCGCCGGGGCGGATGCGCACCTGGAAGTACTGCTCGACCTCGTCGACGAACGAGATGCGCTCGCCGTCGAGCTTGCGAGCCGTGCACTCCAACGCTCGCAGGTGCGCGTCGAGGAACTGTTTGCGCTGCTCGGTCAGGTCGCTGCCGGGTATCTCCGCGCGCAGCAGCCGTGCGTGGCCGCCCAGTGCCCTCGGGTGCAGGCGCGGCTCGTTGTCGACGGCGCGGCTCAACGCCGGGTCGCCGGTGAACGAGTCGACGAACCCGGAGACGAGGCGCCCGAGCCGCAGCCCCAGCACCAGGTATCCGCGCACCAGCTCGTTGGCGTCCATGAGTCGGAGAGCTTAAGGCGTCTACCACAGCGGCTTACTCGCGACCGAATTGTGAAACGACGACCACCTGATCGGGGAATGCCGTTGATCTTGGCGTCACACAATGGGGTCAACCGAGCGGCCGATTGACATTCGCCGGGATAGCGTTCCGCTTGGAGACCCCACCGCTCCGGAGATCCCCGAAGACTCCGGAAATGACGGGGATGACCCGACATGAAGGAGAATGACGTGAAGAGGACTTTCGCAGTGGTCGCCGCCGCTGCCGCTCTGTCGCTCGCGTTCGCCCCGGCAGCCATGGCGGGAGGGGACGACGACCACCACCACCACTACCACGGCTTCCACCAGACCAACGGCTCGCTCCTGAGCGTGCTGAACGGCAACAACGTGAACGCCGTTGTCGGCGTCTGCAACAACAACGTGGGTGTGCTGGGTGCTGCGGTGCCGATCAACTCCCCGATGATCACCGAGACCTGCGCTGCCGGCGGCATCGTGGACGGCGACGACGTCAACGTCGACGGCTGATTTCGCTCGCAGTTGATTCATTGTCCAGGGACGTCATTTCAGGGCGTCCCTGGACTCTTTCTGGTAGAAGCACCTGTTCACAAGGAGAAGAAATGCTGAAGAAGGCGTGTGTCGCCACGGTCGCTGCGGCTGGCCTCATGATGTTCGGCGCCACCGGGATGGCGTCCGCGGCACCTGACAGCTTCCACCAGACCAACGGCTCGGTCCTGAGCGTGCTGAACGGCAACAACGTGAACGCCGTTGTCGGCGCCTGCAACAACAACGTCGGCGTCCTGGGCGCTGCGGTGCCGATCAACTCCCCGATGATCACCGACACCTGTGCCGCGGGCGGCGTCGTGGACGGCGACGACGTCAACGTCGAGGGCTGACGTTCTCGGTTCGAAGGGGCGCTCACCTCGCGGTGAGCGCCCCTTCGGCGTTTCGTCAGCTGCCGTAACGGCGGTGGCGCTTGGCGTACTCGCGCATGGCCCGCAGGAAGTCGGTGCGCCGGAAACCGGGCCAGTAGGCCTCGCAGAACCAGAACTCCGAGTGCGCCGACTGCCAGAGCATGAAGCCGGAGAGCCGCTGCTCACCGGACGTGCGGATGATGAGGTCGGGGTCGGGCTGCCCGGACGTGTAGAGGTGCTCCGCGATGTGGTCGACGTCGAGCACCTCGGCGAGCTCCTCGATGGTGCCACCGCGCTCGGCGTGTGCCTGCAGGAGCTTCCGGACCGCGTCCGCGATCTCCTGCCGCCCGCCGTACGCGACGGCGACGTTGACCTGGATGCCCGTGCGGTTCTTGGTGCGCGC
This sequence comes from Lentzea sp. NPDC051208, assembly GCF_040682435.1. Taxonomy (NCBI): domain Bacteria; kingdom Bacillati; phylum Actinomycetota; class Actinomycetes; order Pseudonocardiales; family Pseudonocardiaceae; genus Lentzea; species Lentzea sp. NPDC051208. The sequence continues at coordinate 261,054 of NZ_JBFBAW010000005.1, forward strand.
CGCGGCGTTCGTGAGGCGCTCGGCGTGCTCCTTGGGCAGCATGTCGATGGCGCCGACGTGCCGGACGCGCCACGGCTTGCCGTCCCCGGCCAGTTCGTCGGTGATGTCCGCGATGATGTCGAGCAACGGCGCGAGCTCGTCGTTGTCGCGGTTGAGGTTGTCGGTGCTCAGCATCCAGAGGGTGACGACCTCGACGTCGGCGTCACCGCACCAGTCGAGCAGCTCGAGGATCTTGCGCGCGCCGGCCCTGTGGCCGTGCGCGACATCGGTGAAGCCGGCTTCCCTGGCCCACCTGCGGTTGCCGTCGAGGACCACGCCGACGTGCTTGGGCGCCTGTGGCGTCGTGCTCAGCTCGCGGCGGAGAATCCACTCGTAGAGGTGGATAGCGACGTCTTTCACACGGGTGCGGAGTGCCACGTCCGAACAGCGTACGCCGTGCAAGGTTCATCACTGAGTACTGGTCGGAAACCTACGGTCGCGTAACCTGGGTTCCTGTGACCACTGCGCCCGTTCCTTCCCAGCCCGGACTGCGGCCGCGCCTGCGTGGATGGCTGCACCTCTGGTCGTTCATCGCCTCAGTGGCGACAGGTGCGACGCTGATCGCTCTCGCGGCGTCCACGGTGTCCGCACGCGCCGCCCTGGCGACCTCCGTCTACGGCCTCACGGTCCTGGGTCTCTTCGGCGTCTCGGCGCTCTACCACCGCGTGACGTGGACGTCCGACCGCGTGCGCACGTGGATGAAGCGGCTGGACCATTCGATGATCTTCGTGTTCATCGCGGGTACCTACACGCCGTTCGCACTGCTGGCCATGGATCCGGGCACCGGGAGCACCGTGCTCTGGGTCGTCTGGATCGGCGCTCTGCTGGGCGTGACCCTGAAGCTGGCCTGGCCGCACGCGCCGCGGTGGCTCGGGGTGCCCATCTACATCGCACTCGGCTGGGTCGCGATCTTCGTGCTGCCCGAGCTGCTGCACCACGCCGGGGTCGCGGCCCTGGTGCTGCTGCTGGTGGGTGGGGTGCTCTACACGGTGGGCGCGGTGTTCTACGCGACCCGGTGGCCCAATCCCTGGCCTCAGGTGTTCGGGTATCACGAGTTCTTCCACGCCGCGACCGTGGTGGCGGCGCTCTGCCACTACATCGCCATCTGGCTCGCGATGTACTCCTGACCTGGCGCCTCAGCGGGTGAACGCGATGACCAACGGCTCCGAAGACTCGTCCAAGTAGTCATGGCCGGGGAAGTGGTCGATGTGCAGATGACTCATGGCGTCCCCGTCATCTGCATCATCCGCGAACCGCTGCACGTTCTCAGCGAGTAGCGCGAGCTGATGAGCACCTCCGCGGATGTCCAGCTCGTCGGAACCCGCGGCGCAGGTCACTGCGATCGGGCCCGACGTTCGAAGGACGTCGACGCGGGACAGGCATCGGCCGTAGGGCGAAGGATCGTCCACACGGTCGAACCTGCATTTCACCAAGATCTCATGTGCACGAACCGCGACCGTCTCCTAGCGTCTGCCGCATGACTTCCGTTGTGTGCCAGACGAGTTCCAGGTGACGCCCTACCAGCTCCGTCACGGTGGCGTGGTGGCGAGGGAGATCGGGTTCCACGAGTCGGCGGACGAGGTCCGGGCCGCGATGGCCGGTGGTGAACAGCCCTGGGACAGGACGCGCTTCGCTACCTGGAGCAGGGCCATCTGGTCGTGATCCCGCTGGCCTGGGCGACCGACCTGCTCGACCCGGACGGGCCCGGCGTCAACGAGCGCGGTGAGTGGACCGACGCCGAGGTCCTGGAGATCAGCAGCCTTCGGTACCCGTTCCTGGCCGAGGAAGAGGCTGCTCCGGTCGCCGAGGGATAGGCCCGGCGACCGGAATCAGGTGTTCAGCGGCCGCCGCGGGCCATGTGCAGCACGTCCAGCGCGGCGTCCAGCTGTTCCTCGGTGAGCTTGCCCGGCACGTGCCCGCGCTCCAGCACCACCTCGCGGATGGTCTTGCGCTCCTTCAACGACTGCTTGGCGATCGACGCCGCCTCCTCGTAGCCGATGTAGCGGTTGAGCGGCGTGACGATGGACGGGGACGACTCGGCGTACTCGCTCATCTGCGCCACCTGCGGTTCGGTGCCCGCCAGGACCTTGTCCGCCAGGAGCCTTGCCACGGCGGCGAGCAGGCGGGACGACTCCAGGACGTTGCGGGCGATGACCGGCAGCATCACGTTGAGCTGGAAGTTGCCCTGCGAGCCGGCGAACGCGACGGTGGCGTCGTTGCCGATGACCTGCGCGACGACCATCATCGTGGCTTCGGAGATCACCGGGTTGACCTTGCCCGGCATGATCGAGCTGCCCGGCTGGAGGTCGGGCAGTGCCAGTTCGCCGAGGCCGGTGCGGGGGCCCGAGCCCAGCCAGCGGAGGTCGTTGGCGATCTTGAACAGTGCCACGGCCGACGCGCGGAGCTGGCCGGAGATCTCCACGACGCCGTCCTGGGTGGCCTGGGCCTCGAAGTGGTCGCGGGCTTCTGCCAGCGGCAGGTCGGTGGCCTTGGCCAGTTCTGCCGCCACGGCCGCGCCGAAGCCCTCGGGAGCGTTCAGGCCGCTGCCCACCGCGGTGCCGCCGATCGGCAGTTCCGCCAGGCGCGGGATGGAGGAGCGCAGGCGCTCCACGGAGTAGCGGACCTGGGCCGCCCAGGCGCCTGCTTCCTGGCCCAGGGTGATCGGGACGGCGTCCATGAGGTGCGTGCGGCCGGACTTGACCAGGTCGGCCCATTCGAGAGCGCGTGACTCCAGGACGCCCAGGAGGTGTTCGAGCGACGGGATCACGTCGGTCACGACGGCCTCGGTGGCGGCCACGCGCAGGGTTGTCGGGAACGTGTCGTTGGACGACTGCGAGGCGTTGACGTGGTCGTTCGGGTGCACGTCGCGGCCCAGTGCGCGGGTGGCGAGGGTGGCGATGACCTCGTTGGCGTTCATGTTCGAGGACGTGCCGGAACCCGTCTGGAAGACGTCGACCGGGAAGTGGGCGTCCCACTGGCCGGCGGCGACCTCGTCGGCTGCCGCGGCGATGGCGGAGGCCACGTCGGCGTCGAGAACGCCGAGCTGGGCGTTGACCCTGGCCGCCGCTGCCTTGAGCAGGCCCAGTGCTCTGATCTGGGCGCGTTCCAGGCCTCGACCGGAAATCGGGAAGTTCTCGACCGCGCGTTGTGTTTGGGCGCGCCACAATGCGTCGATCGGCACGCGGACCTCACCCATCGTGTCGTGCTCGACGCGGTACTCCTGTTCAGACATACCTCCGAGTCTCTATCGTCGATCACAGCACTGCCACCCACCACTGGCAGAAGGGCACCACTCATGGAGCGTGACGTCGACCTCCTCATCGTGGGAGCTGGTCCCACGGGGTTGTTCGCCGCTTACTACGCAGGCTTCCGGGAAATGAACGTCGCAGTGGTCGACGCTCTGCCAGAACCGGGTGGCCAGGTCACGGCGATGTATCCGGAGAAGATGATTTTCGACGTGGCAGGGTTCCCCGCCGTGCGGGGACGCGACCTCGTCAACGGGCTGGTGGAGCAGGCCGCGCAGTTCAAGCCGACGTACCTGCTCGGCCGGCAGGCACGCACCTGTGAGTCCATTGAGGACGGTCTGCGGGTCGGGCTCGCGGACGGTTCCTCCATCACCACCAGGGCCGTGCTGATCACGGCGGGGATGGGCGAGTTCAACCCGCGTCCGCTGCCCGCCGGTGACGGCCGGCTGGGGCGCGGCATGGTCCACTTCGTGCCGGTGCTGGCCGAGCACGCCGGGCAGCACGTGGTGATCGTGGGCGGTGGCGACTCGGCGTTCGACTGGGCGCTGGCGCTGCACCCGATCGCCGCGAGCGTCAAGATCGTGCACCGCAGGGCCAACTTCCGCGCGCACGCCGCCACCGTGCGGCAGGTGCGGGAACTCGGCGTGGAGATCATCACCGACGCCGAGGTGCTGGCGTTGCGCGGCGAGCCACTGTCCGAAGTGGACGTCAAGGTCAAGGGCGGCGACGCGCGGACGTTGCCCGCGCAGACGGTCGTGGCGGCCCTCGGGTTCACCGCGGACCTCGGGCCGATCGAGTCGTGGGGGCTCGAGCTCGACCACCGCGCGGTGCTCGTCGACTCCACGATGAAGACCAAGATCGACAGGATCTACGCGGCGGGCGACGTCGCGCACTACCCCGGCAAGGTCAAGCTCATCGCGACCGGGTTCGGCGAGGCGGCGACCGCGGTCAACAACATCGCGGTGGCCCTCAACCCCTCGGCGCACCTGTTCCCGGGGCATTCGAGCGACGGCAGCTGACGCGCGCGCCGGGGGTCTGTCAGGCCCTCGGCAGCGGCGCCGGGTCGTGCTTCGCCAGGTGCTGGAAGATGATCGACGTGCGGAAGCCGACGATCTCCTTGCGCTGACTCAGCCTGTCGACCAGGAACGCGTGCAGGCGGTCGTTGTCCTGGGCGCTCACGTGGATCACGAAATCGTCGCTGCCCGCCATCACGAACACCGCCGTCACCTCGGGAAGGCCCGCGGCGAACGCCTTGAAGGCGTCGATCACGGTGCGGCTCAGCGGACGGACCTGCACCGACACCAGCGCCTGCACACCCCGGTTCAGCGCGGACGGCGCGATGTCCGCGTGGTAGCCGCGGATCACGCCCCGCTCGCGCAGCAGACGGGTGCGCTCCAGGCACGTCGACGGCGCGACGCCGACCTTGCGGGCGATGTCTCGGTTCGACTGCCGGGCATCGCGCTGCAGTTCGCGCACGATCGCCGAATCAAGTTCATCCATCGCGCTCCCCATGCCGATCTGCCGAACAACGTTCGGCCGAACACCTCATCCGCTGCTGTTCACCCTAACTTCGAGGTTGATAGTTGACCTAAGTTCGGGAGGAACGCACATGTGGGAGCACGAACGACTCGTCGTCCGCACCGGGAGGCGGTCGGGGATGACCACCATGGTCGCCCTGCACTCGGCCGAGGCGGGGCCGGCGGTCGGCGGGTGCCGGATGAAGGCGTACGCGCACGTCAACGACGCCATCACGGACGTGCTGCGGTTGTCCAAGGCGATGACGCTGAAGTGCGAGGCGGCCGGGATTCCGCACGGGGGAGCCAAGAGCGTGATCGTGGTCGACCGCGAACTCACGCCGGAACGCAGGCGCGCGGTGCTGCTCGACCACGCAGACCTGATCAACGAGTTCGGCGGGGCCTACCGCGCCGGGCCGGACGTAGGGACGGGACCGGCCGACATGCTGGTGCTCAGGGAACTCACGCCGCACGCCTACTGCCTGCCAGAGGAGCACGGCGGCACGGGGTCGTCGAGCGGCCCCACGGCGCGCGGCGTGCTGGCGGCGTTGAGGGCGGCCGCGCGCCACACCTTCGGCACGCCGGACCTCACCGGCCGGAAGGTCGTGATCAGCGGGTTCGGGTCGGTGGGGGAGCTGATCGCGAGGGGCCTCGAAGGCGCCGACATCACGGTGTCCGACGTGGACGAGAGCAGGCGGACGGACGAGTTCGGCTGGGTGCACCCGGACGAGGCGTACGAGATCAAGGCCGACGTGCTCGTGCCGGCCGCGGTGGGCGGGGTGCTGAGCCCGGAGACGGTGGCGCGGCTCGACGTCCGGCTGGTCGTGGGGCCGGCCAACAACCAGCTCACCGACGACGGAGTGGCCGCGTTGCTGGAGGAGCGCGGCATCGTGTGGGTACCCGATCACGTGGCCAGCGCCGGAGGGGTGATCTACACGCTGGCAAGGGAGGACGACGGGGCGGACCACGAGACCGCGCTGAAGAGGGTCGACGCCATCGAGGCGACGGTCGAGAGGCTGCTCGCGCGTCAGCGAGACGACAGCAGGACGTCGGTACCCGTCGTTAACATGGGCATCTAGACGTACTGGGTTGCGCGTGTCAGGGGGACGCGCACCGACGCAACCCCGGGGGACCTCGTGATTCACGTTTACTGGGCCGACATGGTGCCGGGCCTGCCGTGGTGGGCCGGGCCCGTCACGCGTCAGCCGCGCGCGGTGTACTGGCAGCCGCTGTCCGATCTCGTCGAGCGGCGGGTCAACGCCTCGGTCGACACGTCGGGCTGGGGTTCCGACGTGCTGGTCGAGCTGACGGTGCCGGACCTGCTGAGCCCCGACGTCGCGGTGCTGCCGGGGTTCGCCGTCGCGCAGCTCGCGTTGCCGGAGGCGCTCAACCGGTCGCGGGACGTCGAACTCGTCGTCGCGGCGCTGGAGGACGGGGTGCACGCGACGGTCGAACGGGTCGCGCGGCGGCTCGGGGCGCCGTACGCGCGGAAGAACGCCGAGCCCGTGCGCCTGGAGCACCCGTTGCGGCTGAGCGCGCTGGCCGGGCGGTTCGGTGGCACGATCGCGCTCGTGGCGCCGCACGTGCGGCTGGAGGAGTTCGTGGCGACGCTGAACGCGGCCGAGGTCGAGTGGGAGGGGCACGAGGGGTGGCGGATCGTGCGGGCGAACGACGAACCCGCCGGGCGGCCCGTGTCCGATGTGGACTTCAGCGCGCTGGAAGTGCCCGTCCTGCTGGACGACCTGTCCGCCGACCCCGGAACGGCCCTGGTCGTGGTCGGCAAGGAACTCGAACGGCTCACGGGGTGGTTGCCGAACGGTCTCGCCGCTCGCGTCTCGGTGATGGGACGCGATGATGGGTGCTGGTGGGCGGCTATCGGTTGAGGAGAGCGGAATGACCCGGTGGAAGACGGTCGCGGTGCTCGCCGCGGTCACCGTGCTCGGGGGCTGCTCCCCGACGCAGACCTGGGCCGCGAAGCTCACGCCGACCGGGCTGCCGCAGTTCGTCGACACGGCCTGCGGTGGGTCGCGCGTCACGGACATGTGGGTGCAGGCGGGCGAGAAGGAGATCTGGCGGATCGGGTTCGCCCAGCCCGCTGAGGTCCGCGAGCTCACCGTCGGTCAGAAACCCGCCGGTGCCGAAGAGAAAGTCGCCTGGCAGCGGCCGAACGGTGACGCGCCGCTGCGGCTCTCGGTGCGACAGGCCGACGGGCGCACGCCCGTCGTGGAGTTCACGCTCGACGGGCTGAAGGACGGCAAGGTCGGCTACGACGGCGAGTACCTCACCGCGGACGACTTCGCGAAGAAGCGCGAAGCCTGCTAGAAGGCCCGACCGGGAGCCGGTCAGGCCTTCCAGCGGGCGAGTTACGGCAGAACCTGCACCTGCTCGCCGATCATCAGGTTGTCGTAGAACACGAGCGATGCATCCATGGACATCCGGATGCATCCGTGGGACTGGACGGCAGTGTCACCCTGGTGGAACGCGATACCGGAGGTGGTGAAGTACACCGCGTTCGGCATCGGGCCGTTGTAGGGGACGCTCCAGTCGTTCTTCACCTTGCGCAGCACCGAGAACGTGCCCACCGGGGTCTCGTACCCCGGCTTGCCGTGGCTGACGGTCACCGGCCCGTAGCTCGTTTTGCCGTTGAAGACCAGCCAGGCCTTGTTCGAATGCTTTTCCAGGCACGCTCCGTTGTGGACGGTGCATCCCGCCTGAGCCTGTGCGGGAACAGCGAAGCCGAGGATCAGGAGCACCGTCGCGATCAGAACTCGCATCTCGCATCACCCCTCTGTGGTGGAGTAACCACTACGAGGTGACTTCAATCATCACCTTATGGAAGTACCTGGACGCGCTCGCCGGGGAACAGGTTGTCGTAGAAGACCTCGGAGTCGGCCCAGGTCAGGCGCACGCAGCCGTGCGACTGGGAGTTCAGGTCGCCCTGGTGGAACGCGACGCCGTCGGCGGTGAAGTAGACGGCGTTGGGCATCGGGCCGTTGTAGGGACGCTCCAGTCGTTCTTCACCTTGCGCAGCACCGGAAGTTGCCCACGCCTGGTTCGTGTGCTTCTGGACGCAGGCTCCGTTGTGGACGGTGCAGGCGGAAGCCTGTGCGGGCACCGCGAAGCTGAGCAGGAACAGGGCCGTGACGGCCCGGCGCTCTCATGGCCGATGATCATGAGACCACCTGGACGGTGTCGCCGATCGAGAGGTTGTTGAAGTAGTACTTCGCCGACGGCGGGTCCAGGTGGATGCAGCCGTGCGACGGCACGGTCAGCGAACCCTCGTGGAACGCGATGCCGCTCTCGGTGAAGTACGTCGACCACGGCATCGCCGCGTTGTACGGCCGGCTCCAGTCGTCCTTCACCTTGCGCAGCACCGGGAAGTTGCCGAGCGGCGTCTCGAAGCCCCTGCGGCCGTGGGTGATCGGCGTCGGGCCGTAGACGATCTTGTCGCCCCGGACGATCCACGTCTGGTTCGTGGAGAGCTTGATGCACGCGCCGTCGCTGATGGTGCACGGCGTCGGCTTCACCACGGGAGGCGGCGGGGGCGGCGGCGGGGCGGGCGTCGACGAGGGCGTGGAAGGCGGTGCCTCGGAAGAAGGCGCCGCAGACGCCGAAGAAGACGACGAATGCGGTGGTGCTGCGGGAGTCTCGGCCCTCACGGCCCCCTGCGCGCATCCCGCCACCGACACCAACGCGACCGCCACGAGCAGCATCCGCATCGCGTACCCCCTGGTTGTTCCATCCCTTGCCGAAGTAGACGGCGGGAGGTGTGCCCAGGTTGCAACGCGAAGGTCCGCCTCCCGTAACGGTTGGGAGACGGACCTTCGGAATGCGTTTACCGATCTACCGGGTCAGTTCACACGGTGCCGGCGTACTGGCTGATCCACGAGCGGTAGTACGGGACGTCCACGTAGATCGACGGAGCGGTCGCGCAGGTCGCGCCGCCACCGGAGCGGCTGGTCGCGCCGATGAGCTCCCAGCGGCCGTTCACGGACTTCACCTGCGGGCCACCCGAGTCGCCGTAGCAGGCGCCCTTGTTGCCACCGGTGTTGTTGGTGCAGATCTCCGAAGCGGCGCTGATGCCGGCACAACGGCTGTCCGTCACGATCGAGGTGTTGAGCTCCTGCAGGGTGATCGGAGCGGAGCCGCAACCGCGGGTCGGGCAGGTCTGGCCCCAGCCGATGATGCGGGTGGCGGTGCCGACCGGGCCGGAGGTGGCCGACACGGCCGCCGGGGCCTGGCTGACCGAGGTGTTGAGCTGCACCAGCGCCAGGTCGGCGGACGGGTGGTTGATGATCCGGGACGCGCCGGTGGTGGTGCCGCCGCTGGTGCGGTTGGTCGTGCCGATCCGGGTGCGGATCGAGGCCGCGGAGGAGCCCTGGACGCAGTGCTTCGCCGTCACGACCCAGTTGGCCTTGATCAGCGTGCCGCCGCAGAAGTGGCTGCCGGAGGTGCTCTGCAGGGAGACCATCCAGGAGTAGACCTGCGTGGCGTTGGTGCCGCCGACGATCATCGGCGAGACCTCGCCGTCAGCGGTGGGAGCCGGAGCCGCGGTGGCCGCGGTGACCGAGGCGAGCAGAGCGCCCGCGGCCACGACGACTGCGGAGAACAACGAACGTGCCCTCATCGTTGAGTTCCTTTCCTGAACCCGGCGCAGGGTTGCCGGGGTCAGGTCGGAAACTAAGGACGAAAGTGACTCCGTCACTAGGGTCACTCGGAGGGTGACTGTCCGTTGACGGTTCACAGATTCACAGCGACTACGGCAGCGGCTGCTGCGCGTCCTCCAGCCGGTCGAAGTCCACCGAGGCGTATTCGCGCAGCTTGTGCAGGCTGTGGAAGCCGTCGATCATGCGCACGGTGCCGGACTTGGAGCGCATGACGATCGACTGCGTGGTGCAGCCGCCCGCGCGGTAGTGCACGCCGCGCAGCAGGTCGCCGTCGGTCACGCCCGTGGCGCAGAAGAAGACGTTGTCGCCACTCACGAGGTCGTTCGTGGTGAGCACGCGGGACAGGTCGTGGCCCGCGCCGATCGCCTTCTCGCGCTCCTCGTCGTCCTTCGGCCACAACCGGCCCTGGATGGCGCCACCGACGCACTTGAGGGCCGCCGCGGCGATGATGCCCTCGGGAGTGCCGCCGATGCCGACGAGCATGTCCACGCCCGACGTGGGGCGCGCGGCGGCGATCGCACCGGCCACGTCGCCGTCGGAGATGAAGTGGATGCGGGCACCGGCCTGACGGACCTCGTGCACGATCTTCTCGTGCCGGGGCCGGTCGAGGATGCAGACGTTCACGTCGGACACGTCGCTGTGCTTGGCCTTCGCGACGCGGCGGATGTTCTCCGCGAGCGGCGCGGTGATGTCGATGACGTCGGCCGCCTCCGGGCCGACGGCGAGCTTCTCCATGTAGAACACGGCGGACGGGTCGAACATCGCCCCGCGCTCGGCCACCGCCAGCACGGCCAGCGCGTTCGGCATGCCCTTGGCCATCAGCGTGGTGCCGTCGATCGGGTCGACCGCGACGTCGCAGTCGGGGCCCTCGCCGTTGCCCACTTCCTCACCGTTGAACAGCATGGGCGCCTCGTCCTTCTCGCCCTCGCCGATCACCACGACGCCCCTCATCGAGACGGTGTGGATGAGCTTGCGCATCGCGTCGACGGCCGCGCCGTCACCGCCGTTCTTGTCGCCGCGTCCCACCCACCGGCCCGCGGCCATCGCCGCTGCCTCGGTGACGCGCACGAGCTCCAATGCCAGGTTCCGGTCGGGGGCTTCGCGACGTCGTTCCGCGGGGGTGTTCACCATTGCGCGCCTCCATGCGACTACTCAGCGTGCCGGATTTTGTGATCGGCAGCTGAATCCTTGCACGGGATCACGCGTCGGAAACGTCCTCCTCGACCACAGCGAGAGCTGCATCGATTCGCTCGCGCGCACCGGCGAGATGCTGCTCACACGTCTTGGCGAGTGCCTCACCGCGTTCCCACAGCGCCAGTGAGTCCTCCAGCGACAGGCCGCCGGCCTCCAGCTTGCGGACCACGTCGACCAGTTCGTCGCGGGCGGCTTCGTAACCCAGTGAAGTGTCGTTCTGGGTGGTTTCCGAACTCACGCGGATTGGCTCCTCAGACGGCTCAGCACGGTCGCGACGGCCAGGTCGTAGCCGACCAGGGCCTCCGCGAACTCCTCGCCGTCACCCTCTCGCACCGCCTCGTCGATGAGCGCCTCGGCCTCCGCGACTCGCCGGTACTGCACGGTGCCGGCGGTGGCCTCGCTCAGGTCGTGCAACGTCAGGATCAGCGTGCGGCGGCCCGTGGTGTCGCAGTCGCCCACCATGGCCGTCCAGCAGTCCGCGGCGGCGCGGTTCGCCGCCTCCGCCTTCGTGCGCAGGCCTGAGCCGCAGGAACCGGCCGCCTCCATGGTGAGGGGCAGGAACACGGCATCACGCATCATCGGTACCTCCCCCTTCCCGGTCGGTTTCCGGACCGCTGACCGCGGCCCGCACTGCTCCGTCAACGACGCGTACCCGCAGCTGTGTTCCGCTCGGCGCATCCGAGACAGAACGCAACACGCCGTCGGGCCCGTCAGGTGTGACGATTTGCACAACGGCATAGCCGCGGGCCAGCGTGGCGGCTGGTCCGAGGGTCGTCAAGCGCGCTTTCGTCCCCGAGAGGTGGACGTCCTCCCGATCGAGCCGTTGCGTGACGGCTCGGCGACCTTGGTCGCGAAAACGCTTCACTTCCTCGGAACGGCGCTCCAGCGGGCCGTAAGGGTCCGAAAGTACTGGTCGCGAACGCAGTGAGTCGAGCAGTTTTCGTTCCCGGTCGACCCAGCCGTGCAGCGCGCGGCGGCCCCGGTCGCGCATCTGCCGGACCCGTTCACTCTCTTCAGCGACATCGGGAACCACCCGTTTGCCAGCGTCGGTCGGCGTCGAACAACGCACGTCAGCGACGTGGTCGAGCAGCGGGGTGTCCGGTTCGTGGCCGATCGCCGACATGACCGGCGTGCGGCACGAGGAGACCGCGCGGCACAGGGCCTCGTCGGAGAACGGCAGCAGGTCCTCCACGCTGCCGCCGCCGCGGGCGATGATGATCACATCGCACTCGGGGTCGCGTTCCAAAGTGGACAGTGCGGTCATCACCTGGGTCACGGCGGTCGGGCCCTGCACGGCGACGTTGACGACGCGGAAGTGCGCGCCGGGCCAACGGTTCCGCGCGTTCGTGAGCACGTCGCGCTCCGCCGCCGACGCCCGGCCCGTGATGAGGCCGATCTTGTTCGGCAGGAACGGGGGACGGCGCTTGCGGCGCGGGTCGAACAGGCCCTCCGCGTGCAGCAGCTTGCGCAGCCGTTCCATGCGCGCCAGCAACTCGCCGATGCCGACGGCGCGGATGTCGTCCGCCCTGAGGCTGAGCGTGCCGCGGTTCGGGTAGAAGCTGATCTTCCCGTGCGCGATGACCCTGCTGCCCTCGGTGAGCTGCAACTCGCGGATCATCGAGGCGTTGCAGGTGATCGACATGGACATGTCGACGCTCGGGTCGCGCAACGTCAGGAACGCGGTGGAACTGCGCGCGTTGAGCTGCGTGACCTGACCCTCGACCCACACCTCGCCGAGCCGGTTGATCCAGTCGAGCAGCTTGCGGGCGACCGTCCGCACCGGCCACGGGTTCTCCGGCGTGGATTTTCCTTCGCTCACGACTGCGTTTTCACCGTCGCGATCCTGCGATTGAGCATCCCCACGAACTCAGGCCGCGACTCGTGCGCCTTCTCGTAGCGCAGCAACTCCTCGAGCTGCTCGGCGCCGAGGTTGCGCAGGCGGGCGCGCAGCTGGGCGATCGACAGCTCGTCGTAGGTCGGCAGGAACTCCGGCACCTCGGCGATCGCGCGCACTTCCTCCTCCCACGGGTCGTCCGCGGGAGTTTCCTGAGAAGTCGTGACGGGCGTCTCCTCCTCGTCGAAGGTCGCCCACTCCGGTTCCTCTTCCACCGGACGCAGTCCGGAGAGGACGTCGTCGCCCTTGATGGCGAGTTCGGTCACATGCTGCTGCACGCGCATGGACAGCTGCATCGCCTCGCTGACCACCGTCAACGGGAGTCCGGCGAGCTGCTGGGGCAGCTTGCGGGCCTGTTCGAGGGCGGTCACCGCTAGCCCAGCGGCGATGCGGACACCCAGTGGCAGTGACTTCATGCGTACTAGCCTGCCGCAACCGCGTCTGAAATGCCTAGGACCGGGCCTGGGTACCCTGGGGTCATGCCCAAGCGAGTCCTGTTGGCGAAGCCGCGTGGTTACTGCGCGGGCGTTGATCGTGCCGTCGAGACGGTCGAGCTCGCCCTAGAGAAGTACGGCGCTCCCGTCTACGTGCGCAAGGAGATCGTCCACAACAAGTACGTCGTGGAGACGCTGTCCGACCGCGGTGCCATCTTCGTCAACGAGACGGACGAGGTTCCTGAGGGCGCACTCGTGGTGTTCTCAGCACACGGCGTGTCGCCCGCCGTGCACGCGGAGGCCGAGCAGCGCTCGTTGCGCACGATCGACGCCACCTGCCCGCTCGTGACGAAGGTCCACAAAGAAGCGGTGCGGTTCGCCAAGGAGGACTACGACATCCTCCTGATCGGCCACGAGGGCCACGAGGAGGTCGAGGGCACCGCCGGTGAGGCGCCGGACCACGTCCAGCTCGTCGACACCGCCGAGGACGCCGCGACCGTCGAGGTGCGCGACCCGTCCAAGGTGATCTGGCTGTCGCAGACGACGCTCTCGGTCGACGAGACCATGGTGCGCGTCCGCCAGCTCAAGGACCGCTTCCCGGATCTGCAGGACCCGCCGTCCGACGACATCTGCTACGCCACCTCGAACCGCCAGACCGCGGTGAAGACGATGGCGCCGTCGTGCGACCTGGTGCTCGTCGTGGGCTCGAAGAACTCCTCCAACTCGGTCCGGCTGGTCGAGGTCGCGCTGCAGCACGGCGCCAAGGCCTCCTACCTGATCGACTACGCCAAGGAGGTCGACCTGGCGTGGCTCGAGGGCGTCGAGACCGTCGGCGTCACGTCGGGCGCGTCGGTGCCGGACCTGCTGGTGATGGAGCTGCTGAAGTTCCTCGAGTCCCACGGCTACGGCGAGGTCGAGGAGATCACCACGGCGAACGAGCGCATCACGTTCTCGCTGCCGCGTGAGCTCCGCAAGGACCTGGTCCGCTAAGCGATCGAGTCGAGGGCCTGGTCCACGGCCAGGCCCCACACGGCCACCCGGTCGGTGCCGGCGGACACCAGCGCGGTGCCGTCCGGCCGCCACGCCAGGTGCGTGACCGGCTGGCTGTGACCGCGCAGCGTCGCCCACGGTGAGCGCGCGCCCACGTCCCACACGACGACGTCCCGGTCCCGGCCACCGCTGGCGAGCCGGGACGAGTCGGGGCTGAACTCCAGCGTCGTCACCGCCTGCGTGTGACCGCGCAGCTCGCCGATCTGGCGCCGCGTCGTGATGTCCCACAACACGATCAGGCCGCTGTCGTCTCCCGTCGCGAGCGTCCTGCGGTCCTTCGAGACCGCCAATGCGCGCACGGGCCGCTGATGAGTGCTCCGCAGCGCCTTCTCGTCCCACGTCCTGGTGTCGCGCACGCTGACGCCACCGTCCTCGCGGCCGATCACGATCTCCTGGTCGGACCTGCCGAAGACGGCCGAGGTGCGGGAGCCCCACGGCAGCCCGCCGATGAGCATCGGCCACGCGCCGTCCGCGACGGGCCACACGCCGTCGGGCACCTCGCCGCCGACGGTGAGCACCGAGGTGCCGCTGAACTCCACTGCAACCGGCTGGCGCGCATCGCTCGCGAAGCCGAGCGTGGCGAGGTTCGCGACCGGTTCGCCCGTCGCCACCTCGTGCACCGCGAGAGGTGAGCTCGTCGCGACGAGCGTGCGGTCCGGGCTGAAGCGGCACATCCAGTTCTGGGCGGCACCGGTCTCCACCCGGCGCACGGTGCGCAGCGTGCTGTCGCGACGTTCGATCACGCCCGCGTCGTCGATGGTGAGCACGGAACCGTCGGCGTCGACCGCCAGCCCGCGCACCGACTTCCCGGACGGCTCGGGCATGGTCGCGGCAGGCCAGAACCGGAGCGAGGCGTCGGTGAGCACGGCGAGCGAACCGTCCGGGGCGAACGTCACGCTGCGCACCGGCGCGCCGACGGCGAGCGTGGCGAGCTCGGTGCCGCGAGCCAGGTCCCACAGGTGGACCCTGCCGTCCGGGCCGCCCGTGACGAGGACGGACTCGTCGGGGCTCGTGGTGAGCGCTGTGACCGCTGCGGTGCGCGTGGGAAACGCCGTGACGATCGCACCGGTCGTCGTGTCCCGCACCTGGACGAGGCCTTCGTCGTTGGCGACCGCCGCGTGCTTGCCGCCGGACAGCAGGGAGAGCCGGTGGATCGTGCCGGAGCCGAGCGAGAACCCGCCGGTCCGGTGCCGCGTGACGAGGTCCCACGTCGCGACCGAGTTGCCGGTGGCGAGGGCGAGGATCCTCTCGTCCTCGATGCTGAACGGGCCGCTGATCTGCCCGACGGGGAGGTGGTCGCGGAGCCGGCGGGTGGTGAGGTCGAAGTAGTCGCCACCGACCAGCAGCGTGCGGTCGTCTTCGGTGAAGTGGACGCCGACGGCCGGTCCCTGCCTTTCCAGTCGCACGGGTTCGGCGTCGAAAGAGGCCCGCACGGTGATCGTCCCCTGGTTGTCGGACACGGCCACCCTGCCGTCGTCGGACATGGACCAGCCGAAGACGTAGCGGGACTCGTCCACCACCGGCACCGACCTGACGTGCTTCAGGGTCGCGGCGTCGTACACGTCGAGGTTGTTGGACCCCATCAGGGCGATGACGCCGTTGGCCAACGCCATGCTCCACGCGCCGTTGTGCGGCAGCGCCTGGCTCATGCCGGCGGCGTCCAGGCTGATCTCCCGGCCGCGGGACTCCCCGGCTGCCGCGCTGAGCACCCGTCCGCGCGCCTCGACCGTCGGGTACGTCCGGTAAGCCTCGAGAGCCGTCCGCGCCGCACGCTCGGGGTCGCTTCCCGCGAGAGCCTCGGACGTCTCGGCTAGCTCCTGCGACCTGCGCACGAGTTCGAGGCGGTCGACCTCGCGGCGTTGCTGCACGGCGACGACCGCGGTCGCCGAGGTGGCCAGCAGCAGGGCGGACAGCCCCGCCGCGACCCAGCGCAGGCGGCGGGAGCGGCGGCGTTCGAGGGTCCTGGAGGCGCCGATGAACTCGCGTTCGGTGCCGGTCAGCTCCGGCCGGGTGCGGGCGAGCCACTCGGTGGTCTCCGCGAGCCTGGTGGCGCGGTAGAGCGAACCCGCGTCGCGGCCCAGCTCCTGCCACGTGCGGGCGGCGTCGGTGAGCCTGCGGTGCGTGCGGAGGCCCTCGCGGTCCTCGTCCAGCCACGCCCGCAGCCGAGGCCAGGCCTGGAAGAGCGCCTCGTGGGTGACCGCGACGGTGTGCTCGTCGACGGTGATCAGCCGGGTGTCGGCGAGGACGTCCAGCACCTCCTCGCCGACGACGTCCTGACGCGGGACGAGCCGTCTCGTCCCGTCGGCGCTGAGGCGGAGCAGGAGGTGCTTGGCGAGGCGCTGCTGCTCGTCGTCCAGCGTGGCGAACGCGGCCTCGGCGCTCTGCGCGAGCGCGCCCTGGATGCCTCCCGCGGCCTGGTAGCCGCTGAGCGTGAGGGTGTTGCCCCGCCTGCGGTGCCACGTTTCGAGCAGCGCGTGCGACACGAGCGGAAGCACGCCGCTGCGACCCGCCGCCTCGGCCACGAGAGTGGTCAACAGGGCTGTTTCGACCGTGCAGCCGACAGACGCGGCCGGCTGGGTGATCGCGCGGCGCAGCTCGTCCGGCGTCATCGTGCCGAGGAGCACCTGTGCGTCCGTGAGCGCTTCCGCGAGCTTCGGGTACTGAGCGCACTGCGGGTAGAAGTCGGACCGCACGGCGATGACCCGCCGGCAGTCGGCGGCCAGCAGCCCGTCGAGGAACGCCGTCCGCTGCACCTCGTCCTCGCAGAGCGTGAAGAGCTCCTCGAACTGGTCGACGACGAGCAGGTCCGGAGCCTGCGCGAGAGCGTCGGCGAGGGCCGCGTCCGGGTCGGCGCCGGGCGTGCACACCACCGCGTGCGGGAACTTCGCCGCGATGCCCGCCTTGAGCAGCGACGACTTGCCCTCGCCGGAAGCACCGAACACCGCGAGGAACGGCTGCCGCTGGAGCCTGTCGAGCAACGTGTGCGTGAGCGCCTCACGGCCGAAGAAGCGGTCGGCGTCCAGGGCCGTGAACGGGTTGAGGCCGACGTACGGCGAAGGCCCGTCGCTGACCCTGCTCTGCGCCATCGTGACGGCGAGGTCGTGCCACCGCCGTTCCCACGCGGCCTCGTCGCCGTGGCACGCGCGGACGTACGCGAGCGTGGCGTCGAGTCCCGGCAGCTTCCGGCCGCCCGCCGCGTCCGACAGCGTGCTCGCCGAGAAGTGCGCGCGCCGGGACAGTTCCCGGTAGCTCGGTTTCCCCGCGTCGGTGCGCAGCCGCCGCAAGTCCGCGGCGAACCGCAGCAGCGGGCTGTCGCCCTCGTCCAGTGGACGTTCTCCCCTAGGCATCGAACTCATGCTGGCAGAGTGCGTGCTGGTCAGGGGGTTGTTGTCCGTGATCCGTTGTACGACGTTCTAAGGGGCGATCGCGAACAACGGTCTAGCGGTCGTCGCGCGGGCGGGGCTTGCGCTGGCCCGCGGGACGTTCGGCGCGGGCACCTTCCGGGCGTGGACGGCGGGCCGGGGCGCCCTCGGGACGCGGGCGGCGGGCCGGGGCACCCTCGGCGCGTTCCGGGCGGGGACGGCGCGGGCGCTCGTCCTCCTCGGGCTCCTCGCGGGGCCTGCGGACGGGCTTGGAGCGCTCCTTGAGCTCCGCCTTGGCCTCGCGGACCTCGTCCTTGGTCGGCCGGTTCGGGTTCTTCTGCAGCACGATCCGCAGGATGCCCAGGCCGACGGTGACGGCGGTGGTGAGCGCCATGACCGGGAAGCTGTCGATCAGCGGCTTGCCCAGGCCCAGCGCCATGGCGGACAGGCCGCCCTTGTTCGTCTCGCCGGTGAGCAGCACGAGCGTGGGCACCGTGGCGGCGAGGATCAACGGCGGCTGCACCATCGGCCCGAACAGGCTGCGGCGCTGCACGAGCAGGATCGCGGCCAGCGCACCGACGAAGAACACGACGTAGAACGTCCAGCCGACGGTCTTGCTGGAGTTGATGTCGATGAACGCGCCGATGAACGCCGGGATCAGGGCAGCGAGAATCGCCGCCCACCACGGGATGCCCTTGAACTCCCCGAAGATGGCCCGGTAGTTCCACGGAACCACGTCGTATTCGTCGGCGTCGTCGTCATCGAAAGCTGCTGAACGCTCGCGCAACTCACTCACGACGCACACGGTAGCCGTTCGGCCATTCGGTGTTCGTCAGTCCGCTGCTTTCTCACCCAGAAGCAACCTGCGGGCACACTGCGTGCGTTTTAAGCGGACTGTTCGTCCGCCCTTCGGACGAGTGGTAGGGGCGTAGGGGTGGCGGAGGCGTCCGTCAGCGGCTCCACACTCGCCCGGAAGCCCTCCAGGGCGTCGAGTTCCCTGCGCCTGGCGCTCAGGAAGCGCTGCAGGTGGGTCGTGGAGAGGTTGACGGCCTCGATGGCGGTGTCGGCGGCCCTGTTCGCGCGGCCGGCCTGCAGCCTGACCTGCTCGACGTCGTCGGCCAGCGCGCGTTCCGTGACCGCGAACATCGCGCTCGACGCGATCACGGCGAACCCGGTCGGGCCGCACAGGAAGACGCGGCGGTCGAGCAGCCAGCGCAGCAGTTCGGGATCGGTGTCCAGCGCCGCGACGACCGCGCCGTCGTTGGGGACGAACATGATCGTGCCGTAGATGGCGTCGGCCCAGCGCTGGTAGCCCTTGCCGGCCAGTTCGGCGGCGCGGGAGCGGATGTTGCGGACGTGCACCCGCAGCGCGTCCTGGCGTTCCTGCGGATCGTCCGTCTCGACGGCCTCGGCCCAGGTGGCCATGGACATCTTCGAGTCGACCGGGACCGCGCGGCCGCCGCCGACGTTCAGCACCATGTCGGGCCGGACCGCGCCACCGCCTGCCACGTCCGTCTGGAGCGTGTAGTGGAGGTTTTCCCTCAGGCCGAGCGCGCGCGCTGTTTCGACGAGCACCTTTTCGCCGAGTTCACCGCGTCCGCTGACGCTGGAGAACGCCACTTCATAGCGTTGCAGGGCTTGCTGCTGGGCGTCGTAGCGCGCGCGTTCCGAGCCGATGGCCTGGAGCGCTTCGTCGGTGCGCCGGACGCTGTCCTGGTAGAGCCGGTAGACGAACACCAGCGCCCCGGCGCACACGAGCGCCAGGACGAGAGAGGCGGTGATGATCACTGCGGTCACGGCACCGATGATGCTCCCCCAGAGATGTTGAACTCGATCGGGTGACACGCCGGGAACCCTCCCGGAGATTTGTCGGACCCCGTCTCTACGGTTGGGGCCATGCGGATCCTGCACACCTCCGACTGGCACGTGGGGCGCACCTTCCACGGCCGCGACCTGCTCGTGGAGCAGGAGTCGGTGCTGGGCGGCCTCGCTGACCTGGTGTCTTCCGAGAAGGTCGACGTCGTGGTCATCTCGGGCGACCTGTACGACCGCGCCGTGCCGTCCGCCGACGCGGTGGCGTTGTGCGCGCGGGTGCTGATGAGGATCCGCGCGGCCGGGGCGAAGATCGTGATCACGCCCGGCAACCACGACTCGGCGGCGCGGATCGGGGTGTTCGGGGAGTTCGCGGCGGCGGGCGGGCTGTACCTGCGCACGCAGATCTCGTTGCTGGACAAGCCCGTCGAGCTGGAGGACCGGCACGGGCCGGTCGCCGTGTACGGCATCCCGTTCCTGGAGCCGGAGCCCGCGCGGCACGTGCTCGGGGTGCCGGAGAAGGGGCACGCGCCCGTGCTCGGCGAGGCGATGCGGCGCATTCGCGCCGACCTGGCATCGAGGGACTCGCGTTCCGTGGTGCTGGCGCACGCCTTCGTGACGGGCGGGGCACCGTCGGAGTCCGAGCGCACCATCGCCGTGGGCGGCGTTCAGGACGTGTCGATGCAGGTGTTCGCGGGCGTCGACTACGTGGCCCTCGGGCATCTGCACGGGCCGCAGACCCTGGCGGAGAACCTGCGGTACTCGGGAAGTCCGCTGGCGTACTCGTTCTCCGAGGCGCGGCACCGCAAGTCGGTGTGGCTGGTCGAGCTGGACGAGGGCGGGCTGGTCGGGGTGGAGCGGCGTGACCTGCCGGTGCCGCGGCAGCTGGCCGTGGTGAGCGGGACGCTGGCCGAGGTGCTGGAGGACCCGGCGCACACGCCGCTGGAGGACCACTTCCTGTCGGTCGTGCTGACGGACCACGTGCGGCCGATGGACGCGTTGCGGCAGTTGCAGAAGCGGTTCGAGCACGCGGTGCACGTGGAGTGGCGGCCCGAAAAGGGCCTGCAGCACGACATGACCTACGCGGACCGGGTGCGCGGCCGTTCCGACGAGGAAGTGGCGTGCTGCTTCGTGTCGGACGCCCGCGGCTCCGAGCCTTCCGAAGCGGAGAAGGCGTTGCTGCGCGAGGCGTTCGCGTCGGTGGCGAGGGAGCAGGAGCAATGAGACTGCACCGCCTGGAACTGACGGCGTTCGGGCCCTACCCGAAGCCCGAGGCCGTCGACTTCGACGAGCTGGGCGCGGACGGGCTGTTCCTGCTGCACGGCGACACGGGCGCGGGCAAGACGACGTTGCTCGACGCGGTGGCGTTCGCGTTGTTCGGGCGTGTGCCGGGTGCGCGCGGCGATGTGAAGAAGCTGCGGTGCGAGTACGCCGATCCCGAGGTGCCGACGGAGGTGTCGCTGGAGCTCACGGTGCAGTCGCGGCGCTTCCGGATCGTGCGCTCGCCGGAGTTCGACCGCCCCAAGAAGCGCGGTGGCGGTTTCACCACGCAACCCGCGAAGTGCACGCTGACCTGGCTCGAGGGCTGGGACGGCGAGGGCATCACCCGCATCGACGACGTGGCGCGCGCGGTCGAGGACATGCTGGGCATGTCGTACGAGCAGTTCTTCCAGGTCGTGCTGCTGCCGCAGGGCGAGTTCGCGAAGTTCCTGCGCTCGGACACGGCCGAACGCGAGGTGTTGCTGGAGAAGCTCTTCGGCACCGAGCGGTTCCTCGACGTGGAGAAGTGGTTCCGCGACCGGCGCGTCGTCGCGGGCCGGGTGCTGGAGGAGCGCCGCAAGGGTGCGAACGAGCTCATGCACCGCGTGGCGGAAGCCGCCGGTGGCGAGCCGTCCAGCGAGCCTGGCTGGCTGGAATCCGTGCTGGAGCGCCTTTCCGCCGCCGTGGCCGCGGCCGGTGCGCTGTCGGAGGAGACGGCGGGCCTGGCCGACGGCGCGGACGCGATGCTGGCCCAGGCCCGCGTGCAGGCCGAGCAGATCCGCCGCGTGCGCGAGGCCCGCGAGTTGCTGGCCCGCGTGGAGGCCGCCGACTCGGCGTCGTGGTTCGCCGAACGCGACGCAGCCCGCCGTGCGAGCCCGGTCGTGCCGGCGTTCGGTGAGATCGCGAAGCTCCAGCAGTCCTTCGAGTTCGCCGTCCGCGACGAGGCTCGCGCGCTGGAGTCGTTGGAGCGCTTGGGTTACACGGGGTCTTCGCTGCGGGAGGACGCCGAGCGCTACCGCGAGGAGGCGGGCGGCCTGGGCGAGCTGGCCGCCGAGGCCGAGCGCCAGCAGGCCGACGTGCGCCGGCTGTCGGTGCTGAAGAACTCCTCGCACCAGGTGGAACGCCGCCTGCTGGCGTTGAACGCCGAACTGGAGGTGCTGCCGGAACGCGTGGCCCAGTGCCGCCTCCAGCTGGACGCGGCCGCCGAAGCCTCGGCGCGCCTGGAGTCGCTGAAGACCCGCGCCGATGCCGCCCTGGCGTTGCCGGACGCTGTGGAAGCGTTGGAGCGCAGCAAGAAGGCGCTGCACGAGGCCATCGACGTCCACCAGAAGACGAAGGACGTCCTCCAGCAGGTCCGCCAGCAGCGCCTGGAGAACATGGCGATCGAACTGGCGGCCGCCCTGAAGCGCGGCAAGCCCTGTGCCGTCTGCGGTTCGCCCTCGCACCCGGCCCCCGCCCAGCCCATGCTCGGCGGCGTCGACGCGACCGCCGAGGAAGACGCGGCCCAGGAGGAACAGGTCGCCCTGAACCGCCGCAACGAGGCCGAGCGCGCCGCCCACGCCGCCGAACTGCGCATCCAGGCCTGCTGGGAAGCCCTGGGCTCGGACGAACCCGCCGCCGCCATCGCCGAGTACCGCACCGCGCTGGAACTGGCCCGCACCCGTTCGCAACGGCAGACCGAGTTCGTCGGCCTGGAGGCCAAGACCCGGGAGCTGGGCGCGGAGAAGGCCCAGGTGGAGCAGGACCTGGTGGGCCTGCGCACCGAGCACGCGTCGCTGGTCGGGGTCGTGGAGGAGCGCGGTGCCCGGCTGGACAAGGCCCGCGGCGAGCACGAGGACGTCCTGACCCGCCGCGACCACCTGCTGAGGCTGGCGAAAGCGTTGGTGGAGCTGGCCGACCGCCGTTCCGCCCGCGATGCAGCACGAGCCCGGGTCGAGGAACAGCAGGCCCAGGTCGCGGCGCTCGCCGCCGAGGCCGGCTTCGCCGACGTCGACTCCGCGCTGGCCGCGGCACGTCCCGCAGTCAAGTTGCAGGCCCTGGACGAACGCATCGCGACCTGGGAACGGGCCCGGGCCTCCGCGCTGGCGACGCTGGAGGAGCTGGCCGGGGTCGACCCGGACTCCGAGGTGGACCTGGGCGAGGTGACGGCGGCGGCGTCCTCCGCCCGTGCCGCGGCGTCCTCCGCCGCCACCGGCCTGGCACGTGCCCAGGCGGCGCTGGACCGGGTCGGCGAGCTGGCCGCGCGGCTGCGTGCCGAGTGGAAGTCGCTGGAGCCGCTGGAGGCCACCTACGCCGAGCTGGACGCGCTGACCGACGTGATCAACGGGCGAGGGCAGAACTCCAAGAAGATGACCCTGCGGTCCTACGTGCTGGCCGCGCGGCTGGAAGAGGTCGCGGTGGCCGCCTCCGCCCGGCTGCACCGGATGAGCCAGGGGCGGTACAGCTTCGTGCACTCCGACTCGGCCGGGGCTCGCGGGACCCGCGGCGGGCTGAACCTCGACGTGCTGGACGACTACTCGGGGCGGGCCCGGCCGGCCAAGACGTTGTCCGGCGGGGAGTCGTTCCTCGCTTCGCTGTCGCTCGCGCTGGGGCTGGCCGATGTGGTGGCCAACGAGACCGGTGGGGCGTTGCTGGACACCCTGTTCGTCGACGAGGGGTTCGGGACGTTGGACTCGGACACGCTGGACATCGTCATGAACACGTTGGACGAGTTGCGGGCTGGGGGACGGGTGGTGGGGTTGGTGTCGCATGTCGAGGAGTTGCGGCAGCGGATTCCCACTCGGTTGAGGGTGCGGAAGGCTCGGACGGGGTCGACGTTGGAGATGTCGCTGGGGTGACGGGTGCCGGGCGGCTGGCGCTGGGCGGGTTGGCGACGCGCGGGTCGGTTTGCGGGCGTTTGTCGCGTTCCAGCGGGGTGGTCGCCTGCCGTGCGGGCTGTCGCCTTGCGAGAGTTAGCGGGTTGGCACTGCGCGGGCCGGCTTGCGTTGGCCTGTCACGTCCCAGCGGGGTGGTCACCTGCCGTGCGAACGGTCGCCTTGCGAGGGGAGCCGGGCGGGCAGGACCGGGCCGGTGCCGGTCATCGCCGCTTCGCGACGATAGCGATTGGGGCTTGACCTTGAGCCTCTGGCGGGATGCTTCAACGGCCGGAAAAGGGCCGGGCTGAAAAGCGCCCGGCCGTGCCCATGAGGGGAGCATCCCGCCCACTCAAGGTCAAGCCCCAATCGCAGTGCGGTGGTCGCTTCATTACCGCTTGACCAGCAGGCCTAGGTTCACACGCCTCGGCTTCGCCATTGCGTTGAGCGGCAGGGTGGGCGGCAGGGTGGCTCGGCTTCGCCGTTGCCCTGTTGGCGCGCTGTCCTGTGTGGACGAGGTCGGCTGGCAGCTCTAACCTCGGCTCGTGCTGTCCCACGTGGAAGTCACCGCCCGTGTCACCGTCACCCCGGCTGCCCACTTCGTGTGGTCCAACCGGCTCGACTTCGTGCACGACTGCCTTGTCTGCCTGCGGGTCGGGCGCGTTGTGCAGTTGCAGCACGGCATGCCGTACGGGCTGTGCACCGGCAACGAGCATCCGGCTCCGGTGCGCGTCAGCGCGTTCGATGCCGCCGAGCACGGTGCCGAGCGGAGTTTGCGGTGCCGGATCACGTCGTGGTGGGCGCCGTTCAGCGATCCGACGGAGCCTGAGGTCCGGGCTTCGGAGCTGACCGCTGTGCCGTGGGTGCGGCTCAACTACCGCGTCGGGTGCCACACCTGCCGTGACGACGGGGTTGGCGAGTGGCTTGGCATCGAGGGGTACCTGGAGTCCGGCGCGGCTCCGGTGGCCAGTTCGTGTCCCAGGTGCGGGACCGAGCTGGTGTCCGCGGCGGCCGTGCCGGAGATCGATCTCGTCGGTTAGTTCTCGTGGGCCAGGAGCCAGCGCTTGACGTCGAGGCCCCAGCGGAAGCCGCCCAGGTTGCCGCCGATCCGGATCACGCGGTGGCAGGGGACGAAGAGGGCCACCGAGTTGCGGGCGCAGGCCGAGGCCGCTGCCCTGATCGCGGCCGGGCGGCCGGAGAGTTCGGCGTACTCGGAGTAGGTGACCGGTTCGCCTGCCTTGACCATGCGCAGGACGTCCCAGGCGTGCTGGAGGAACGGGCCCGACTTCTGGCGGACCTCGATCGTGTCGATCGCCGTCAGGTCGCCCTCGTGGTAGGCGATGGTCGCCTTGGTGACGTCGCCCAGGTCCGGGCGCGGGGTGATCTCGGACGGCATCAGGGTGGCGTGGATCTGGGGCGTCAGCAGGGCCAGGTCGGCGGTCCAGCCACTGGCGAGCACTGCTCCGTCCGGCGCGACGATCGCGGTGAACGGCCCCGCCGGGGTGTCCACAGTGGACGTGTGCGCGACGGTCATGATGTTGCTGCCTTCCTCGTCAGGTGTGCTCCGGCGTAGGAGCGCCACGGCCGCCAGTCGGGGCCGTGGGAAGCCAGGTGTCGTGAGGCTCGGGGGAGCACCAGTACGTCCGGTGCGCCCAGCACTCGCATGGCCACCTCGTCGGCCACCGCTGCGCCGGCCAAGGGGGTCAGTTCTTCGGTCAGGTCCTCGATCGAGCGGCCCACGTCCACGACGAGTCTGCCGCTCGCCAGCGCCTCGGTGACGGGGTGGTCCCCGGCCGCGTAGAGGTGGGTCAGGTTGCCGTCCGGGATCTGCAGCGGGACGCCGGTGAACGGGGCCACCAGCCGCAGCAGCGTCTCGGCGCCGTCGACGCTGCCCGCCACGCGGATGCCGGGCACCTCGCGGACCAGGGGACCGATGATCGGGTCGGCGCCCAGGAACTCGTCGACGGCCATCGGGTCGGCGTCGAGGTCCAGGAGGCGGCGGACGCGGGAGACGGCCGCGCCCAGGTCCCGCACGTCGGCGAGGCGCAGAGAGCACAGGACGTGGTCGGCCGGGAACGTCAGGCGGACCGTCGCCTCGCCGTGCGGGAGCGCCAGCGTCCGGGCGTAGGAGTCGGCCGTCACCTCCTCGACGCCGGGCAGCGCGTGCGCCCGGAAGTGGGCGAGCAGACCCGTGGCGTCGAACGGCGCCCGGTACGGCAGGCGCAGGACGATGCGGCCTGGAGTGCCGACGGGGGCCTTGCCGCGGCCTCGCATGTCGGACGGGGTCGAGGCGAACACCATGCGGATCGTGTCGTTGAACTGGCGCACCGACGCGAAGCCCGCGGCGAACGCGATGTCGGCGAACGGCAGTTCGGTCGTCTCGATCAGCAGCCGGGCGGCGTGGGCGCGGTGGGCGCGGGCCAGGGCCAGCGGACCGGCGCCCAGTTCGGCGGTCAGCACGCGGGTGAGGTGGCGTTCCGAGTAGCCGAGCTTGGAGGCCAGGCCCGTCACGCCGTCGCGTTCCACGATGCCGTCGCTGATCAGGCGCATCGCCCGGCCCGCCAGGTCCGCGCGGAGGTTCCACTCGGGGGAGCCGGGCACGGCGTCGGGCAGGCAGCGGCGGCAGGCGCGGAAGCCTGCCGACTGGGCCGCGGCGGCCGTGAGGAAGAACTGGCTGTTGCGGCGCTTCGGGGTCACCGCGGGGCACGACGGCCGGCAGTAGATGCCGGTCGTGCGGACCGCGTGGATGAAGCACCCGTCGAAGCGGGCGTCACGTGCGGAGCACACCCGGTACGCGTGTTCTTCGTCAATGACCATGCCATCGATCCTGCCAGCGGGAACGAGCAATGGCTCGCGGAAATCGGACACGACCGTCCCCTGCCGTAGACTCGCTCCCCGTGAGTTTGACCCTCGGTATCGTCGGCCTGCCCAACGTTGGCAAGTCCACCCTGTTCAACGCGCTCACGCGCAACGACGTGCTCGCCGCGAACTACCCGTTCGCGACGATCGAGCCGAACGTGGGCGTCGTGCCGCTGCCGGACGCGCGTCTCTCCAAGCTCGCCGAGATCTTCGGTTCCGAGCGCGAGGTGCCCGCCGTGGTGTCGTTCGTCGACATCGCCGGCATCGTCAAGGGCGCGTCGGAGGGAGAAGGCCTCGGCAACAAGTTCCTCGCGAACATCCGCGAAGCGAACGCGATCTGCCAGGTCATCCGCGTCTTCGACGACCCGGACGTCGTCCACGTCGACGGCCGCGTCGACCCGTCCAGCGACATCGAGACGATCAACACCGAGCTGATCCTCGCCGACCTCCAGACCCTCGAGAAGGCCATTCCGAGGATCGAGAAGGAGGCGCGGATGCAGAAGGACCGCCGCGCCGTCCTGGAGAACGCGAAGAAGGCCAAGGACATCCTCGACGCGGGCCGCACGCTGTTCGCGGCGCAGTCCGAAGTGGACGGTGAACTGCTGCGTGAGCTCTCCCTGCTCACCACCAAGCCGTTCCTCTACGTCTTCAACGCCGACGAGGGCGTGCTGACCGACGAGGCCCGCTTGAAGGAACTGCGCGAGATGGTCGCCCCGGCCGACGCCGTGTTCCTCGACGCCAAGGTCGAGTCGGAGCTGCTCGAGCTCGACGAGGAGTCGGCCCGCGAGCTGCTCGAGTCCATCGGCCAGCACGAGCCCGGCCTGCACTCGCTGGCCCGCGCCGGCTTCCACACCCTCGGCCTGCAGACCTACCTCACGGCGGGCCCGAAGGAGGCGCGCGCCTGGACGATCCCGCAGGGCGCCACCGCCCCGCAGGCCGCCGGCGTGATCCACACCGACTTCGAGAAGGGCTTCATCAAGGCCGAGGTCGTGTCGTTCGACGACCTGGTGGCCTCGGGCTCGAAGGCCGACGCGAAGGCGGCGGGCAAGGTCCGCATGGAGGGCAAGGACTACGTCATGAACGACGGCGACGTGGTGGAGTTCCGCTTCAACGTCTGATCGTCGCAGGTGCCGGACCTCTGGTGGTTCGGCACCTGCCGTGACGCATCGACGTGATGATCGCGATGAGACGCTCGCCCACCAGCGGATGACGACCTGCATCCAGACCTCGCGCGACGCCGCGCGTTCCAGTCCGCGCACCTAGACTCTCACCGTGTGAGAGTTGAGTACCGGGTTCTGGGGCCCCTCGAGGTACTGCTCGACGGGGAACCCGTGGCTGTCCCGGCGGGTCGCGGCCGGGTCCTGCTGGCCACGCTGTTGTTGCGCGCCAACCGCTTCGTCTCGGTGGACGAGCTGGTCGAACGGGTCTGGGAGGGCGCGCCGCCCGACCTCGACCGCGCGCACAAGACGCTGCAGACCGTGGTGATGCGGCTGCGTCAGGCACTGGGTGAGGCCAACTGCGTGCGGCACGAGCGCGGTGGGTACCTGGCCGAGATCGAGCCGGAGCAGCTCGACCTCAACAGGTTCCGCTCGCTGATCGAGCTGGGGGAGTTCGCTGGGGCGCTGGGGCTGTGGCGGGGGCCGGTGCTGGCGAACGTGGCTTCGGAGTCGTTGCACCGCGACGAGGTGCCGCTGATCGAGGAAGAGCGCCTCGCGGCGGTCGAGAAGCGGATCGAGGCCGATCTCGCGGACGGGCGGTCGGTGGAGCTCGTGCCGGAGTTGCAGGAGCTCACGCGGACGCACCCGTTGCGCGACCGGTTCTGGCACCAGCTCATGCTCGCGTTGTACCGCTCAGGGCGGCAGGCTGGGGCGCTGGCGGCCTATCGCCAGGTCAGCGAGATGCTCGCGGACGAGCTGGGGATCGATCCGGCGCCGGAGCTGAGCGCGCTGCACGACCAGATCCTGCGCGGTGAGGTGGCGCCGCAGGAGAAGCGGGTCACGCCCCGGCAGCTGCCGCCGGACCTCGCCACCTTCGCCGGGCGGGAGAAGGACGTCGAACGGCTGGCCGCGAGCGATGCGCGCGTCATCGTCATCTCCGGTACGGGCGGGGTCGGCAAGACTTCGCTCGCGGTGCACTGGGCGCACCGGGTCGCCGGGCGGTTCGAGGACGGGCAGATCTTCGTCAACCTGCGCGGGCAGGACGAGGTGCGCGCGATGACGCCGCAGGAAGCGTTGATGCTCGTGCTGAAGGGGCTGGGCGCCGAGAACGCCTCTGGCAGCCTGGACGAGCAGGTGGCGTTGTACCGGTCGCTCGTCGCGGACCGGAAGTTGTTGCTGCTGCTGGACAACGCGGCCAGCGCCGAGCAGGTGCGGCCCTTGCTGCCCGCGTCGGCCGGGGCGCTCACCGTCGTCACGAGCCGGGGTGACCTGCGCGGGCTGGCGCTCAACGACGCTGATCTCGTGCGGCTGCCGACGCTCACCGACGAGGGCGGCATGCGACTGCTGGAACGTGTGCTCGGCGCCGCGAGGGTGCGTGCGGTGAAGGAGGCCGCGGCGGCTCTGGTGCGGTTGTGCGGCGGGTTGCCGCTGGCGTTGCGCATCGCGGCCGCCGACCTGCGCGCCCAGGACGACATGAGCATCGCGGGCAAGGTCGCCCGGCTCGGCGAGGACCGGCTGGGCGAGCTGGAGGTGCCCGGTGATCCGGCGGCCGCGGTCGGCGTGGTGTTCGACCAGAGCTACGCCGCGCTGCCGGAGGACGTGCGGCTGGTGCTGCGCCGGCTCGGAGTGCTGCCCGGTGCCGACTTCACCGCGCACGACGCGGCCGCGATCTCCGGCCTGCCGGACGCGGGACGTCACCTGGACCAGCTCGTCTCCGTCCACCTCGTGGAACGCCGGGGCGACCGCTTCGGCCTGCACGACCTGCTGCGCGTGTACGCCAGGGAGAGGTGCGCGGGAGAAGAGGTCGACGAGGCCCTGGAAAGGCTCTACGACTTCTACCGCCGCATGACCGACGACGCGGGCGAGCTGCTGTTCCCCGACCAGCGCCGCTTCCCGCTCAGGACCACGACGACCCAGCTGCCCGACGTCGTGCTGAAGACGTCCGAAGAGGCGTTCGCGTGGATGGCCGCCGAGTACCCGAACCTGTTCTCGACGGTGGTGCTCGCGGCCGACCGCGGCGAGCACTGGCCCGCCCACCAGATCGGTGCCGTGCTCAGCGCGTACTGCTACGAGCTCAGCGACCTGACGAACTGGCAGCCGCTGTGCGAGATCCGGGATCGTTCCGCCCAGGCCTCCGGCGAAGACGACCTGATCGCCGACGCGAACCTGTCCCACGCGATCTTCCACATGTACCAGAGCAATCTCGAGCGGGCGCGGGAACTCACGGACGTGGCGCTCGAACTGAGCATCCGGACCGGCGGTCTGAAGGCGCAGGCGACCGCGCACACGCTCCTGGGCGGACTGGCCGGCAGGACCGGCGGCGACGGACTCCCCCACCAGCAACAGGCGCTGGCGATCCGCGAGCGGATGGGCGATCGGGAAGGTCAGGCGGTCGGCCTGCTCAACATCGCTGCGGCGCTGTTCCGGCGGCCCGACCTCCCCGGCACGGAGCAGGCGTTGCGCAGGGCTCTGGAGCTCGCCGGTTCGGCTGTCGTGAGGTTGCACGTGCACGCGTCGCTGGCCGGTGTCCTGACCGAGCTGGGCCGCTTACCGGAAGTGATCGAGAACCACGAGGCCCAGCAGGCGCTGCAGGCGGAACTGGGGAACCCCCAGCCGCTCACGATCGGCATCATCGCCGTGGCGAGGGCGAAGCTGTTGCTCGGGTTCGCGGACGAGGCGTTCGACATCGTGCTCGACGTGCTCGAAGGACTGCGGGCGCGGTCCAGCTTCGAGGAGCGGTGGGATGCCTGGGAGATGATGGCCGACCTGTTCGACCACAGCGGTGACCACGACGACGCGCTGGCCGCCGCGCGCATCCTGCTCGAAGCCGCCTCCCAGGCCGACGTTCCCCAGGACGTGGCCGAGGCCAATCACGTGGCCGCGCGGGCCTACCGCAACCTCGGCGACCTCGACCGGGCGGCGCACCACCTGGGCGAGATGCGCTCGGATTCCGGCGCCTCGATCGCGTTGTGCCTGGGTGACGAGCATGCGGAGCGCGCGTTGCTGCACCTCGCTCTGGGGGAGACGGAGGAGGCGTTGCGCCACGCGGAAGACGCCGTCGCCACGTGTCGTCGCTACCACCAGCGCTTCTACGAAGCACGGTCGCTCGAGGTGCTGGCCGCCGTGCGACGCGCTGCGGGAGACGTGGACGGTGCAGGGGAGGCGGAGACGCAGGCGGCCATCCTCTATCGGGAGTGTGGTGTGGCCGAACGCCAGCTGACCGCGCAGTGAGACCATCGCGCCGTACCGGAGCTGTGGCGGAGCCCCGCGCTCGAGGCGGTGGACATCTTCGAGGAGATGAAGGACTCGCGGGCCGCCGTGATGAGCGAGCTGGTTGCATCGGTGACGAATGTATGAAGCGAGGTTTGTACCGACCTCGGTGGGGTAGCCCTAGAACAGGATTCCCCACCTGGAGGTGTCATGATCGTCCTCGGACTGATCCTGCTCGTCGTCGGCTGGCTTGCTGGCATCAGCATCCTGACGACGCTTGGCGTGGTGTTGCTGGTGATCGGCGCGATTCTCGCCGTGTTGGGCGCGGTCGGCAAGCCGATCGGTGGCCGGGCGCACTACTTCTAATCGCCGTACCAAGACACCGTTCCTCCCCCTCGGAGACGGTAACGAAGAAGGGGCAACCTCCACATGGGAGGTTGCCCCTTCTTCATGTCTCACAACGGCTTTACACGTTGTTCTTGGCGCGTGCGGCAGCGGCGAACACTCCGAACGCGACCCCCAGCATGGCCAGAGCGGCGACAGCGGCAACTACAAGATCAACAGACATGATCAGAAAAACTCCCTCTTGCGATCTCTCCCGTCCTAATGACGCCGGGGTACCCCGTTTCGTTGCCTCGGGTAACGTTTTCGGGGTGAAACTCCGTGCTGTGGAAGCGCGTGTGCTCTCCGTAGCACCGTGGCTGCTCGCGTTGTCGGTCGCCGGGCACATGTTCATGGTCGCCTTCCAGGCGAAGATGACCATGATCGACCTGCTGGTGTACCGCAACGGATCGCCGCACCTGTTCTCCGGCGACCTCTACGAGTGGCGGCTCGACCAGTACGCGGACGTGTTCCCGCTCCCGTTCACCTACCCGCCGTTCGCGGCCGCGATCTTCACGCCGATGAGCTGGGTGCCGTGGGAGGCGTCACGCTGGATCTGGCAGCTGATCTGCCTGGGCTGCCTGTACTTCATCGTGCGCACCAGCCTGAAACTGCTGAAGCTGCAGGACCCGCGCCGCGCCATGATGTGGACCGCGCTGACGCTGTGGATCGAGCCGGTCCGCACCACGCTCAACTACGGCCAGATCAACCTGGTGCTGGTCGCGATCCTGATCGGCACGCTTGCCAGCGCGCGCAACTGGGTCGGAGGTGCCGGTGTGGGTTTCGCCGCCGGCATCAAGCTCACGCCCGCGATTTCGGGGCTGTACTTCCTGATCCAGCGGCGGTGGATGGCCGCTGTGTGGTCGTTCGTCGCTTTTGTCGCGGTGTACGGCATCGGCTGGGCCATCTCACCGTCCCAGTCGGACAAGTTCTGGTTCCAGCTGCTCGGTGACGCGAGTCGCGTCGGGCCCGTGGGCAGCGCGATCAACCAGTCACTGCGCGGTGCGCTGAGCCGCACGGTCGGTTACGACGTCAAGACGGGGCCGATCTACATCGTCGCCGTGCTCGTCGTGGCCGCGCTCACGTGGTTCGCGGTCAGCAGGACCAAGGACGCGCTGGCGTTGATCGTCAGCGTCCAGATGCTCGGCCTGCTGGTCTCGCCGATCTCGTGGAGCCACCACTGGGTGTGGATGGTGCCCGCCCTCCTGTGGTTGATCTACGAGGGCGGTCACCTGCTCTGCAAGATCACCGCCGGCCTGTGGGTCCTGCTGACCGGCGGCTACCTGATCTCTTTCCTGCTGCTCGCCCAGCCGAACATCTGGGACTTCCCGCGGCCCTGGTACTTCGTGCTGCTCGGCTGGGGCTATCCGGCCGCGGGCATGCTCACGCTGGTCGCGATCGGGCTGGAAGCCAGGCGTCAGGGCAACGAGCCGCGCCCGGCGGTCCAGCAGGTCCGTGAGCAGCGCATGTCTTGACCGAATCAGCTCATCGCGTCCAGGACCCCGTCGATCTCCTCGGCGAGGGACACGTCGAGCGCGGTGATTCCTCCCTTGTAGTGCGTGCTCAGGCGAAATGTCAGTGTCTTGTACCGGATGTCGATGTCCGGGTGGTGGTTGTCGTTCTCCGCGATCTCCGCGATCCGGTTCACGACCATGATCGCGTGGGAGAAGCTCGGCAGCTCCACGGTCCGGACCAGCGCCGCGTCCTGGGGGCACCAGGCGGGCAGCTTGGGCAGGATGTGGTCCAACTGATCGTCGCTCAACAGCTCGGCCATGTCCTGATCGTCCCACCACGTCACGTAGGCTGCGCGTTTACCACGGGAGTCCGGTGAAGCGCCGGGCTGAGAGGAGGGCTCGCAAGCCCTCGACCGTCCACCTGATCCGGGTCATACCGGCGTAGGGAGAGATCGCTGTGAGAAGGATTTGTGCTGTTTTCGCTGCTCTGGCGCTGACCGGTTGTTCGGCCGGCACGTCGACCGTGCCGCAGTCGCACGAGGTCACGCTGGTGACCCACGACTCGTTCGCGGTGAAGCCGGAGGTGCTGGAGGAGTTCCAGAAGTCCTCGGGCATCACCGTGAAGCAGGTCGCGAGCGGTGACGCGGGCGAACTGACGAACAAGCTGGTGCTCACCAAGGCCAACCCGATCGGCGACGTCGCCTTCGGCGTCGACTCGACGTTCGCCTCGCGGGCGCTCTCGGAAGGCGTGTTCGCCGAGTACGCCTCGCCGGAGGCCTCGAAGGGTGCCCAGCGCTACAAGGCCGACGACTCGAACCGCCTGCAGGCCGTCGACGTCGGTGACGTGTGCCTGAACATCGACCCGGCCAAGCTCGGCGGCGTCGAGCCCAAGTCGTACGACGACCTGATCGACCCGAAGTTCAAGGACAAGCTGGTCGTCGAGAACCCGGCCACGTCCTCGCCCGGTCTCGCGTTCCTGCTCGGCACGATCGCCGAGTACGGCGAGAACGGCTGGCAGGAGTACTGGACCAAGCTCAGGGCCAACGGCGTCAAGGTCGTGAGCGGCTGGGAAGAGGCCTACAACCAGGAGTTCTCCGCCACCAAGGGCGACCGGCCGATCGTCGTGTCCTACGCGTCGTCGCCGTCGGCCGAGGGCGGCAAGACCAAGGCGGTGCTGGACACCTGCTACCGCCAGGTCGAGTACGCGGGCGTGCTGTCCGGTGCCAAGAACCCCGAGGACGCGAAGAAGGTCCTCGACTTCCTGCTGGGCGAGAAGTTCCAGGCCCAGGTGGCCGAGCAGATGTACGTCTACCCGTCGCGTGAGGGTGTCGCGCTGCCCGAGTCGTGGGCCAAGGACGCGCCGTTGCCGCCGAACCCGCAGGCCCTGCCCGCGGACAAGGTGAAGGACAACCGCGAAGCGTGGGTCGAGCAGTGGCGCAAGCTCGTGCAGGGCTGAGTTCCCGCACGGGCTGGTCGGCGGCGGCACTGCTGCCGCTCGCCTTCCTCGCCCTCTTCTTCGCCTGGCCCGTGCTGGCGATCGTCTCGCTCGGGCTGCGCGAAGGTGGTGTGCTGCCGGCGCTCGCCGACAGCGACACCTGGGAACTGGTCGGCTTCACGCTGGGGCAGGCGCTGGCGTCGACGGTCGTGGCGGTCCTCGCCGGGATGCCGCTGGCGTTCGTGCTGGCGCGGTGCCGGATTCGCGGCCTCGGGCTGATCAGGGCCGCCGTGATGGTGCCGTTCGTGCTGCCGACCGTCGTGGTGGGCCTGGCCTTCCGGACGTTCTGGCCCGACGGCGGGGTGCTGCCGATCGTGCTGGCGAACGCGTTCTTCAACGTCGCCGTGGTCGCGCGGACCGTCGGCGGGCTGTGGGCGCACACGGATCGACGTGCCGAGGACGCGGCCCGGGCTCTGGGTGCTTCGCGGCCGCGGGCGTTCCTGTCGGTGGTGCTGCCCGCGCTGGCGCCGGCGATCGGGTCGGCCGCGGCGGTCGTGTTCCTGTTCTGCGCCACCAGTTTCGGTGTCGTGCTGGTGCTGGGCGGGTCGCGGTACCGGACGCTCGAGACCGAGATCTACCTGCGCACGGTCGAGCTGTTCGACCTGTCCGGGGCGGCGGCGTTGTCGTTGCTGCAGTTCGCCGCCGTGCTGGCGGTGCTGGTGCTGGGCGCGCTGGCCCGGCGCCGGCGGGAGACCGCGCTGGCGTTGCGGGACAGGGAAGAGCTGGCCCGACGGCCGTCCGGCGGAGAGTGGTACGTGGTGCTCGCCGCGTTCGCCGTCGTGGTGGCGTTGCTGACACCGGTCGTCGGGCTGGTGACGCGCTCACTGTCCACAAGGGACGGCTGGAGCTTCGCCGGGTACGTGGCGCTGAACACGCGCGGAGACCGCGGCACGTTGGCGGTCACCGGCATCGACGCCGCGGTGAACTCGCTGCGCACGGCCTTCGACGCGACCCTGGTGGCGCTGGTGGTCGGGGTGTTCTCGGCCGTCGTGCTGGTCGGGTTGCGGCGGTCGGGGGCCCGCTTCGCCGAGGTGCTGGACACCGCGCTGATGCTGCCGCTCGGCGTGTCCGCGGTGACGGTCGGCTTCGGGTACCTGATCACGATGGACGCCCTGCCGGGTGACTTCCGGACCTCGCCGCTGCTGGTGCCGCTGGCGCAGGCGCTGGTGGTGACGCCGTTGATCGTGCGGATGGTGCTGCCGGTGCTGAGGGCCGTCGACGAACGGCTGCGGCAGGCGGCGGCGACGCTGGGCGCCTCGCCGGTCCGGGTGTGGCGCGAGGTGGACCTGCCGCTGGTCGGGCGGTCCCTGGTGGCGGCGGCCGGGTTCGGGTTCGTCGTCGCGCTGGGGGAGTTCGGGGCCACGAGCTTCCTGGCCCGGCCGGACTCGCCGACGTTGCCGGTGGTGATCGCGCGGCTGATGTCGCGGCCGGGAGAGTTGAACAGCCAGATGGCCTACGCGGCTTGCGCGCTGCTGATGGTCGTGACGGTCGGGTGCGTGCTGCTGATCGAGCGGTTGCGCGTGCCGAGCAGCGGGGAGTTCTGATGGCGCTGGAACTGGACTCGATCACCGTCCGGTATGGACGGACGGCCGCGGTGTCGGACGTGTCGCTTTCGGTGGCGGACGGCGAGGTCGTGGCGCTGCTCGGACCGTCGGGGTGCGGCAAGTCGACGTTGCTGCGCACGGTGGCCGGGCTGGAGAAGCCCACGTCGGGGTCTGTCCGCTGGGACACGACCGATCTGGCCGGCGTCCCGGTGCACCGGCGCGAGTTCGGGCTGGTCTTCCAGGACGGGCAGCTGTTCCCGCACCGGACGGTCGCCGGGAACGTGGCGTTCGGCCTGCGGATGAAGAAGGTCGAGCGCGAGGCGCGAAACAAGCGCGTGCTGTCGCTGCTGGAACTGGTCGGGCTCGAGGGCTATGCCGATCGCCGGGTGACGCAGCTGTCCGGCGGCGAGCAGCAACGGGTGGCGCTCGCGCGGGCGTTGGCGCCGTCACCGCGGTTGTTGCTGCTGGACGAGCCGTTGTCGGCGCTGGACAGGGCGTTGCGCGAACAGCTCGCGGTCGACCTGGCGCGGCTGCTGCGGGAGGCCGCGACGACGGCTCTCGTCGTGACGCACGACCACGACGAGGCCTTCACGCTGGCCGACCGGGTGGCGATCATGTCGCGCGGCCGGATCGTGCAGGTCGGTCCGCCGGCCGAGGTGTGGTCCTCGCCGGTCGACGTGGAGACCGCGAAGTTCCTGGGCTGCAACAAGTTCGTGCCCGGCTCGTTCGTGGGGCTGGACGTCGAGCGGGTCGGGTTGCGGGCCACGGCGCTGCGGGTCGACTCCGACGGGCTGATCGAGGGCACCGTGGTGGAGCGGGTCCATCGGCGCGATCACGTGCGGCTGCTCGTGGAGATCGGTGGCGAGGAGTACGAGGCCGTGGGGCCGGTGTCCGTGGGAGACCGCGTGCGGCTCGCAATTGACTTGGACGGCGTCGCCCGCGTCGGGTAGTCATTGAGTCCTATGGGACTTCTCGAGGGGCGCGTCGCACTGGTCACCGGTGTGAGCAGGCGGCAGGGAATCGGTTACGCGATCGCGCAGCGGCTGGCCGGGCTGGGCGCGGATCTGTTCGTGCAGCACCACGTCGCACATGACGCCGAGCAACCGTGGGGCGCGGACTCGATCGAGGACGTGATCGCGGGCATCGGCGGTCGCGTCGAGCACCTCGGTGCCGATCTCGCTCTGCCCGATGCGCCCGACCAGCTGATGGCGGCCGCGGTCGAGGCTTACGGGCGCGTCGACGTGCTGGTGTGCAACCACGCGAGCAGCGGGCCCGACGGTGCGCTGGGCGAACTGGACGCGGAGAAGATCGACGCGCACTACGCGGTGAACACGCGGTCGTCGATCCTGTTGGCGCAAGCGTTTGCCCGGCAGCACGACGGGGCACCGGGCGGACGTGTCGTGTTCATGACGTCCGGGCAGAACCTCGGGCCGATGCCGGGTGAGATCGCCTACGCGGCCTCGAAGGGCGCGCTGGTGGGAGTCATGTCGACGCTGTCGCACCAGCTGATCAGGCAGGGGATCACCGTCAACGCGGTGAACCCCGGCCCGACCGACACCGGCTACGCCGGCGAGGAGACGAAGGAGTGGGTGCGCGAACGCATGCCACTCGGCCGCTGGGGTCAGCCGGACGACGCCGCCCGGCTGATCTCCTGGCTCTGCACCGACGACGCCGAGTGGATCACCGGTCAGGTGATCAACAGCGAGGGCGGGTTTCGCTAGTGGTGCGACTCGGAACGTTGGCGAGGTGATCCACGCTCAGCAGGGCGCCTCGCGGCACCACGATGCACCCGTCTGACCGCGAATTCCCCGGCAACCTTCCGAGCCACACCACTAATTAGCTGTCCTTCGTGACCAGGCGGATGGCCGCGAGGCCCGTGCCGATCAGCAGGTAGCAGCCGGCGAGCAGCGTGCTGTCGCCGATCTGCCCGAGCGGGATCGGATCGCGCATCACGTCGATCAGCCCGGGGAAGCCCGTCGTGATCAGGAACGGGTGCAGCCAGTCCAGCGACGAGAACTGCCCCAGCACCTGGAACACGATGATCGTCGTCATCGTCGCCGCCTGCACCACGAGCGGGTGCTCGGTGGTGGACGAGACGGCGAGGGCGACCGCGCCGATCGCCACCATCTGGAACGTCACCAGCAGGATGAACAAACCGATGCGCAGCATGCCCTCGGCGGTCGAGAGCGTGGTGCCGGACAGCGTCATCATGCCGTCGGTGCCGAGGAACGCCGTGCCCGCGATGATGCCGACAACGGCCATCAGCGTGACGGCGAACAGCGACATCGCGGTGAGGCCGAAGAGCTTCACGAACAGCAGCCGCACGCGTGACACCGGTGCGACCAGCAGGCCGCGCAACGTGCCGTGCTGGGCCTCGCCCGCGAGCCCGTCCGCCGCCCAGATGGACGCGACCAGCGGCAGCAACAGGTTGAGCGACAGGAACAACGTGAAGATCGGCACGACCATGCCGTTGCCCTGCAGGATCGCGCCGAGGCCCGGAGGCCCGCCGCCACCCTCACCCTCGTCGCTCGCGGTCCAGATGCCGAAGCTGATGAGGATCGGGACGAGGACCAGGCCGAACAACCCGATGAGGGTCCGCGGCCTGCGCAGCATCCAGCGCACCTCGGAGCCGAACTGGCGCGTGATCATCGGCGTCCCCCGTCCAGAGTGTCCACAGCGGACATTCCGCGCTCGGCCTCCTCGGCCTCGGTGAGCCGTGCGAACAGCTCCTCCAGACCGGTCTTCCAGCGCGTCGCCTCGAAGACGCGGGCGCCGCCCTGGACGAGCGTCTCGATGACCTGCGGCGCGCTCGTCCCGGCGAGCTCGACCCGGAGGCCCTCACCCAGCGGACGCGCGGAGATCTTGGCCTGCCGCAGGGCGCTCAGCGCCTTCTCGACGTCCGGGGTGATCACCTGGAGCGCCGAGCCGCCCGCCTGCAGCAGTTCGGTCAGCTCTCCCTGCGCCACCACGGTGCCGCGGTGCAGCACCGCGACGTGCGTGCAGGTGGCCTCGACCTCGCTCAGCAGGTGGCTGGAGACGAGGACGGTGCTGCCGGCCTCGTGCAGATCCGCGATGATCTTGCGGATCTCCCGCGTGCCGGCCGGGTCGAGGCCGTTGGTCGGCTCGTCGAGGACGACGAGCTTGCGCGGCACGAGCAACGCCGCGGCCAGGCCGAGACGTTGCTTCATGCCGAGCGAGTACCCCCGGTACCTGCGGTGGGCCGCCTGGGCGAGCCCGACGCGTTCGATGGCGTCCTCAACGGCCTGCTTGATCTCCTTGCGAGGCAGCAGAGGCTCGAACGCGGCACACCTGACGAGGTTCTCCCGTCCACTGAGGAACGGGTGGAACCCCGGACCCTCGACCAGCGCGCCCACGTGCGGCAGCGCCTGCTCGGCTCCCTCTGGCAGCGGCCTTCCGAGCAGTTCGATCTCCCCCTGCGTGGGGCGGACCAACCCGAGCAGCATCCGGATCGTGGTCGTCTTGCCGGACCCGTTGGGCCCGAGCATGCCGAGCACGGCACCTTCCGGCAGCTCGAGGTCGACGCGGTCCACGGCGACCGTGCTCCCGTACTCCTTGCGCAGCCCCTTGGTCCGCGCGGCGACAGCGGTCTTGCTGGGCGCTGTCACCGGCGCGCTGGTCGAGGTGGTCACTTCAGCTGTCCGATCGTGTCGAACAGGACCTGCTCGGGCACGGCACCCGCGGCCACACGGCCGTCGTCGGTGATCAGGATCGTGGCGACCTTCGTGGTGAAGACCTGACCGCTACCCCAGGCACCGCTGACCTTCTTGGTGAACTTGTCGACCAGGCCCTGAGCCTCGGCGGGAACCTGGGTCATGGCCTCGGCCGGAATGCGTGCGCCGACGACCGTGTCCCAGCCCGTGCCGAAGATCTGCGGGTCCTTGCCCTGCAACGCCTGCTCCAGGCCGAGCTCGTGGTCGCGGTCGCGGCCCTTCTGCTCCTTGGCCTCCGGCGTGGTGACCTTGGCCTGGGCCGGCGGCGTGAACTCGAAGAGCTTCGGGTCCTGCGCGCCGACGTTGATCTCGCGGAAGCCGACCGTGCCCGCGGGCTCGCTCGCGCCGTTGGTCAGAACGGCGACGCGCAACGGCATCTTCAGCTCGGCGTCGACCGCGATCCGCACCTCGCGGATCAGGGTCTTCTCGCTGGCCTTGGGGGTCAGCACGAGCTCGTAGGCGGCACGGTTCGCGACTCGCGCGGTGCCGTCGACGGTGATGTCGCTGAACTCCTTGGTCAGTCCGACGACCTCCTTGGCCGCGGTGGCCGGGTCGATCGCCTTGGACTTGTCCTCGTCCGGCTTCGGCTGGTCCGCCTTGTGCTCGGCCTTGGTGACCTCGTTGTCGGCGGAGTTCCAAGACCACGTGGTCTTGCCGTCGTTCACGATGGTCTGCTCGGACTGGCCGTTCGGCAGGGCGGCGCGGAACTTGCCGTTGCCGTCCGTCCAGATCCGCGCGCTGTGCTTGCCGTCGGCGAGCTGCGGGATCTCGGCGAGCGACGGCAGGCCGAGCTTGTTGTCGACCTCCACCGTTCCGCCGAACGCACCCGGCTTGCTCGTCAGCACCTGTTCGACGAGTGACTCCGCGGACACGTCCGGGAGTGACGGTGGCTGGCCCGCACCCGCTGGCATGGCGGCAAGGCTGAGCCCTGCCACACCGGTGATCACACCGGCCGCCGCAGCGGCCAGGGTCACCTTTCGCTTGTTCATCAGTGGTCCCCTCCTCCAAGGGCTTGTACCCATAGCTTGGTGGTGGGTTGCTGAGATGGTGCTGAGACTACTCCCACCTGCGGTTTTGTGCTTGTGTCGAGGTGCTTTCTGAGAGTCGGCTGAGATCTTGCGGGCAGCTGAGAGCCGCGCGCGGCATGCTGTGACCCGTGAAGCCTCGAGTGCTGGTCGTGGACGACGAAGTCGGCGTGCGCCGGGCGTTGGAGCGTGGCCTTTCGGCCGAGGGCATGGAGGTCGTCACGGCCTCCGACGGGCCCACGGCGTTGCGGGTCGCGTTGACCGGGGCCTTCGACGTGGTGCTGCTCGACATCATGCTGCCCGGGTTGTCGGGCTACCGCGTGCTGCAACGGATGCGCGCCGACGGCGTGCGCACGCCGGTGCTGATGGTGTCCGCCAAGGACGGGGAGGTCGACCAGGCGGACGGGCTGGACCTCGGCGCCGACGGGTACCTCGTCAAGCCGTTCAGCTTCGTCGTGCTGGTGGCCCAGGTCAGGGCGTTGCTGCGGCGGGGTGGCGGGGCGCGCCGGAGGCTGACGCTGGGGCACCTGGTGATCGACCGCGGACTGCGGGAGGTCAGCTGGGGCGGGCAGGACGTGTCGCTGTCGCCGCGCGAGTACGCGGTGCTCGACGTGCTGGCGTCGCGGGCGGGGTCCGTGGTCACCAAGGACGAACTGCTGCGGACCGTCTGGGGAGACGAGCAGGCCGCGACCAGGAACGCCGTCGAGGTCTACGTCGGTTATCTCCGGCGCAAGCTGGAAGCCGTGGGAGCCGGTGAGGTCGTGCGGACCATTCGCGGGCACGGGTACATCGCGTCCACTCCTGACCTGGACAACGCGCTGGGGAACAAGTGAGTCCTGGCTGGTGGTTGCGGCGCACGCTGCGCTTCCGCATCACCGTCGTGGCCACCGGGGTCGCGTTGCTGTGCCTGCTCGCGTTCACGGGTCTGGCGCCCGCGTTGATCGGACTGATCCAGATCACGGCGGTCGACCAGGCGCTGGAGAAGTCGCCGCCTCGAGTGCTCGACGTGGCCGGCGTGCCGGTGGACGGCAAGCCGCCGCTCCCGTTGACCACGCAGGACATCCGGGCCCTGCGGTCCGGGGAACCCGTGCTGCGGCTGGAGGGGGAGTCCGCGCTCCGGTTCCGGGGGCAGGTGGTGTTCTCCGGGGACGGGACACCCCGGCTGGAGGTCTACGCGAGCACGTTGCTCGGGTACGGCAAGGCCAACACGCTCGGCTCGCGCTGGCTGGCCGTCGCGGCGGTGCTGGTGGCCGGGCTGGTGGGGATCGCGACCTGGCTGTCGGTGCGCTCGTCGTTGCGGCCGGTCGAACGGATGCGGGTCGCGGCGGGGGAGCTGCCGCACGGCGAACGGCTGCCGGTGCCGCCGTCGCGCGACGAACTGCAGGCGCTGGCCGAGGCGCTGAACGCGTTGCTGGCCCGGCGCGACGAGGCCTCGGACCGGTTGCGGCGGTTCACCGGGGACGCGGCGCACGAGCTGAGGTCACCGGTCGCGTCCGTGCGGGCGCAGGCCGAGGTCGCGGTGGCGCACCCGGATCCCGACTTCTCCATCGAGGTGCTGGAGTCGGTGGTCGAGGAGTCGATCCGGCTCAGCGCGCTGGTGGAGTCGTTGCTGATCCTGGCCCGCGCGGACACGGCGGCGCCGCCGCGTGCCGAGGCCGTGGACCTGGTGCTGGAGGCCGAGGCGGCGATCTCCCGGCTGGACACGGAGCTGCTGGTGCGGCTGACCGCGCCGCCGTCGGCGTGCCTGGTGTCGGCCACGCGTTCCGAGGTCGAGCTGGTGCTGGACAACCTGCTGCGCAACGCCGCCCGGTACGCGTACTCGACGATCACGCTCACGCTGGTGCCGGTCGGCCGGGACGTGCGGTTGCTCGTGGACGACGACGGGCACGGCATCCCCGCCGAGCACCGGGCAAAGGTGTTCGACCGGTTCTACCGGGTGGAGGAGGACCGCGGTCGCCGGTCGGGCGGGTTCGGTCTCGGGCTGGCCCTGGTGTCGCACCTCGTGCAACGGCGGGGTGGAACGGTCCGTGCCGCGGAGTCACCTGCCGGTGGTGCGCGTTTGGAGATCCGCTGGCCGTCCTGGTAGCAAGCTCTGGTGCCAGAGTTGCGAGCGTCGGCGCTGGTCGACGCGCCTGTTCCCGTTGCCGCCGGTGCCCTGCTGGACACCTCGCTGATCACGGGGTTCGGAGTGCGGGCCCCAGGGCCGTTGCTGTGCCTGGGAGACGTGCTCACCGGGCCGTTCGGCGTGCGGTTGACGGTCACGCGGGCTGACCTGTCCGGCGTGTCCGCGGCCGGCGGCTTCCTGGAGCTGCACACGGACCTCGTGGCGACCGGCGCCGGGACGATGGTGGTCGACCGGGTCGCGTGGACCTCGGTGCGCGGCGTCGTCGGGCGGTTCGCGGACGTGGCGGTCGGGCGCGGGATGGCGTTGCGGGTGCTGGAGAAGCGCTCGGCGTTGCTCGCCCGGCGGTGCGAGGAGCTGCGGGCGGCCAGGGTCGTG
The DNA here is from genome assembly GCF_040682435.1 of Lentzea sp. NPDC051208. NCBI lineage: Bacteria > Bacillati > Actinomycetota > Actinomycetes > Pseudonocardiales > Pseudonocardiaceae > Lentzea > Lentzea sp. NPDC051208. The sequence continues at coordinate 303,733 of NZ_JBFBAW010000005.1, forward strand.
GTGGGCGCGGCGATCGTCCGGGATGGACGGTTGCTGGCGCAGCAGCGTTCCTACCCGGAAAGCCATGCGGGGCAGTGGGAACTGCCCGGCGGACGGGTCGAGCCCGGCGAGAAGCCCGCGGACGCGCTGGTGCGCGAGTGCGTGGAAGAGCTGGGTGTTCCCGTTGTCGTCGGCGAGCAGGTCGGTCCGGACGTGCCGTTGAAGAAGGACCTGGTGCTGCGGATCTTCGCCGCGGAGCTCGCCGGCGGTGAACCGGAAGCGTTGGAGCACAACGCCGTCCGGTGGCTCACCGCCGGCGAGCTGCCCGGCCTGGACTGGCTGCCCGCCGATCGCGTGCTGGTGCCCGCCCTTCAGCAGCTCCTCAACTGAGCCCGGACAGGCGCAGGGCCGCGTTCAGCCGGTGCTGGGCGCGCTCACGGGACCGCTCCGCGCCGGCTGCCCTGATCCGGTCCAGCTCGGCGGGGTCGGCGAGGAGCTCCAGCGTGCGGTCGCGCACGGGACGGAGTTCCTCGATCACCGCTTCGGCCACGACGTTCTTGAGGTCGGAGAACCTGCTCGTGTAGTCCTCGGGCTCCTTGCCGGTGCAGGAGGCGAGGATCTCGGTCAGGTTCGCGATGCCCTCGGTGGACGAGACGGCCCTGCGCACCTTGCGCCGCACGAGGTCCGGGTCGTCGAGCACGAAGACGACCCCCGCCGAGTTCTGCGCCGACTTGTCCATCTTGCGGGCCGGGTCCGCGAGGTCCTTGATGCGCGCCCCCACCTTCGGCACCACCGCCGTCGGCACGATGAACGCGTCGCCGTAGGCGTGGTTGAACCGCCGGGCGAGTGCCCGTGCCAGTTCGACGTGCTGGAGCTGGTCCTCGCCGACCGGCACCTCCGCGGTGCCCTGCAGCAGGATGTCCGCGGCCATCAGCACCGGATAGGTGAGCAGGCTCAGCCGCACCGACTCGCGGCCGAGCGACTTCTCCTTGAACTGGATCATCCGCGCGGCCTCGCCGTACGTGCAGGTGCACTCCAGCACCCAGTTCAACGCCCCCAGCTCGCGGATCAGATCGCTCTGGACGCACACGCTCGCCGGGGCGATGCCGGACGCGATGAGCACCGCGAGCTGCTCCCGCGTCATGGATCGCAGCCGTTGCGGGTTGTGCGACGACGTCATCGCGTGCAGGTCGCTGATGAAGTAGACGTCCTCGTCGGTGCCCTCCCGGGCCCACGTGCGCAGCGCGCCGAGGTAGTTGCCCAGGTGCACCTGGCCGGAGGGCGTGATGGCCGAAAGCCGGATCATGATGTTGGTCCTCTCGTGAAGGACCGCCCGGACGACACGCACGAAAAAGCCGCCCGTCGCGGGCGGCTCGTGTGGCGTCAGTGGTGAACTCTGCGCACAGCTACTCCGGCCGCCTGAAAGCGGCCCGCCAGAAGGCGTTCATCGTGCGCACGATGGTGAGTATAGGTCTACCGTCAACGCATGTTCATCGTGCTGCTGAAGTACGCCGCGCCACTGGAACAGATCGACTACGCCCTCCCCGACCATCGAGCCTGGGTCGAGAAGCAGTACGAGCGAGGTCTCTTCCTCGCCTCGGGGCGTCAGGTGCCGAGGACGGGCGGCGTGATCATCACGCGGCCCATGCCCCGGGGCAAGCTCGAAGCGCTGCTCGCCACGGACCCGTGGGCCGAGCAGAAACTGGTGAAGTACGAGATCTGCGAGTTCGAGGCGACGCGAACGGCGCCCGAGCTCCTGAAGCTGAACGAGGCCGTGCTGCAGAGCTAGGCTCGTCCGGCCAGCCACTCGATCGCCGCGCTCAGCGCGTCCTCTGTGTCGACGAGCGTGTGCGGGGCGATCGGGGCGTTGCCGTACGTCCTTCCGGTGCGGTCCGCCATGAGCGCGGTCGTGATGGCGAGCCGCGCGCCGTCGGGCAGCCTGAACACCTCGTTCGCCGTCGCGTAGCCGGCTGTCGGTGCGCCGAAGGTCCTGGTGTCCTCCGCGCCCAGGAACGAGATCAGCACGGCCTCTCCCGAGCTCGCCGTGCCACCGTCGACGAGCACCGCCACCGGCTGGTTCCGCGCGCCTGGGACCCGGTGCCACCGGAACGCGGTCGTCCCGCCGTTGTAGACGTGGCCGCGCCTGATGCCCCAGCTCGTCTCGCCGTGCGGGCTGATGAACCGGCCCTTCTCGCCCTCGCCGAGCAGCGAGGCCACCACCGTCAGCATCGGGTGCATGTCACCGCCCTGGTTGCCACGCAGATCGACCACCCAACCGGTCGGTCGGCCCGCGATGAGCCCGCGCAGCATCTTCAGACCGGCGGTGACGTACGCCCTGCCGTTGCGCGTGTCGGTCTCCGGCAGAACCAACCATCCGGTTGCTTCGAGCAACCGACCGGTTGGTCGAAGCAACCGACCGGTTGGAACGGTGGGAGGCGGCGCAGAGGCTGCTCGCTGCGCCGTGACGAGGTGGGTGTGCGGGTTGCCAAGAGTGGCGATCACGTCACGGATCGCGTCGTAGGTGTCCTCTGGGGTGTTCGCGTCAGCAGTCGCGAGGTGAGCTTCGGCACGTAATGCGGGCCAGTCGGCCCCCGCGCTCTCGATCGAGTGACGCTGGAGGAGGCCTAGGGCCGCCTCGACGTACCCATGGACCTCGGGTGGTCTCAAGCGGCCTTCTTCAGGGCCTTCTTGGCTGCCTTCTCGGCCTTCTTCGCGGCCTTCTTCCTGGCCTTGTCACGTTCCTTGAGCAGGAACGGGACCGGGCAGCGCTTGCACTGGGGCTTCGACCGACAACACTTCTTCTTGAGCTTTTTGCCCACTGGTTGAACTCCACTCCGACACGTATCGCTAGAGTAGGTGAGGCTCACTTCACTGGCACTCTTGTGTGGTAATGGCGACGCAGCCGGTAGTATCAGCAACGGCCCTGCGCATCGAAGTGTCCGGCGCGAGCCCCTCCAACGCCTTCGAAGCTCATAGGAGTTCTGCGTGCCCACGGCCACCGCGTCTGTCCTTCAGACGCGAACTGACCTGCGAAATGTCGCGATCGTCGCGCACGTCGACCACGGTAAGACCACCTTGGTCGATGCAATGTTGCGCCAGTCCGGCGCCTTCTCCGCGCGTGCCGAGCTCGTCGACCGGGTCATGGACTCGGGCGAGCTCGAGCGGGAGAAGGGCATCACGATCCTCGCCAAGAACACGGCTGTGCGCAGGCACACGCCGGACGGCGACGTGATCATCAACGTGGTCGACACCCCCGGCCACGCCGACTTCGGCGGCGAGGTCGAGCGTGCGCTGTCGATGGTCGACGGTGTCGTCCTGCTGGTCGACGCGTCCGAGGGCCCGCTGCCCCAGACGCGCTTCGTCCTGCGCAAGACGCTCGCGGCCGGCCTGCCGGTGATCCTGCTGGTCAACAAGGTCGACCGCCCCGACGCCCGGATCTCCGAGGTCGTCGAGGAAGCCCACGACCTGCTGCTCGACCTCGCGACCGAGGTGGGCGCCGACGAGTCCGTGCTGGACCTGCCGGTCGTCTTCGCCTCGGCCCGCGCCGGTCGCGCGTCGCTGAACCAGCCCGAGGACGGCGGCCAGCCGGACGAGGAGAACCTGGACGTCCTGTTCCAGGTGCTGCTCGACCACATCCCCGCTCCTCACGTCGACGTCGACGGCCCGCTGCAGGCGCTCGTCACGAACCTCGACGCCTCGACGTTCCTCGGCCGCATCGCGCTGTGCCGCATCCACCGGGGCACGCTGCGCAAGGGCGAGACCGTCGCCTGGTGCCGTGAGGACGGCGAGCCGGTCAAGGTTCGCATCACCGAGCTCCTCATCGCCGAGGCGCTGGACCGCGTCCCGGCCGAGTTCGCCCGTGCGGGTGACCTGGTCGCCATCGCCGGCATCTCCGACATCACCATCGGCGACACGCTGGCCGACGCCGACAACCCCGAGGCGCTGCCCCGGATCACGGTCGACCAGCCGGCCATCTCGATGACCGTCGGTGTGAACACCTCGCCCCTGGCGGGTCGCAACGGCGGCACCAAGCTCACCGCCCGCGTGCTCAAGGCGCGTCTCGACGCCGAACTCGTCGGCAACGTGTCCGTGAAGGTGCTCCCGACCGAGCGCCCGGACACCTGGGAGGTGCAGGGCCGCGGCGAGCTGGCGCTGGCCATCCTGGTCGAGCAGATGCGCCGCGAGGGCTTCGAGCTGACCGTGGGCAAGCCCCAGGTCGTCACGCACACCGTCGACGGCAAGGTCCACGAGCCGTTCGAGCGCCTGTCCGTCGACTGCCCCGAGGAGCACCTCGGCGCCGTCACGCAGCTGCTGGCGAACCGCAAGGGCCGCATGGAGAACATGTCGGGCCACGGCACCGGCCGCATCAAGCTCGACTACGTGGTCCCGTCGCGAGGCCTCATCGGCTTCCGCACGGAGTTCCTCACCGAGACCCGCGGCACCGGCATCGCCAACGCCGTGTCCGAGGGCTACGGCCCGTGGGCGGGCGAGATCCGCACCCGCCACAACGGCTCCCTGGTCGCCGACCGCACCGGCTCCATCACCGCCTACGCGATGATCCAGCTGGCCGACCGCGGCACGTTCTTCGTGGAGCCGGGCGCCGACGCCTACGAGGGCATGGTCGTGGGCGAGAACCCGCGCGCCGAGGACCTCGACGTCAACATCACCCGCGAGAAGAAGCTCACGAACATGCGCTCCTCCACGGCAGACGTGATGGAGACCCTGGCCCGCCCCCGCAAGCTCTCGCTGGAGGAGGCGCTGGAGTTCTGCGCCTCCGACGAGTGCGTGGAGGTGGCCCCGGACGTCATCCGCGTCCGCAAGGTGACCCTGGACGCGAACCTGCGCGGCCGCGAGCGCTCGCGCCTCAAGCAGCGCGGCTAGTACCAGCGCTGACGTAACGCCTGACAGGGGCGGCCGGGCCGATGGGCTGGCCGCCCTTCGTCGTCTGCGGGGAACGCGCCGAGGCCCGCGACAGGCGCGCCGAAGGAGCGGTCTCAGGGGAGCTCGCCGGGGCACGGGACGGGGCATGCCGGAGGAGTGATCTCAGGGAACTCGCCGGGGCACCGGGCGAGGCGTGCCAGAGGAGTGGGTCTCAAGGGAGCTGGGCGGTGGCACGGGACAGGGTGCGCTGAAGGAGTGACCGGGGCCGGGCAGCGCGGGGCGAGGCGAGCGCCTGGCGGGCGAGGCCGAGATCGGGGGCCTCACGGATGACGGAAGCGGCAGGAGCCCAGGGTCGGTCACATTGGAATGGCGCGGAACCAGGAGCGGCCAGAAGGCGAGGCCCAGGCGTGGCGCGGCGAGACTCAAACCGCGCAGCAAGGGCAACGCCGAAGGCAAGCCACCCTGCCACCCAACGCAACGGCGGAGCCGAGGCGTCCCGCCCAGCGCACAGGGCAACGGCGAGCCGAGCCACCCTGCCACCCACGGCAATGGCGAAGCCGAGGCGTCCCTCCGTACGCGAAGGGCAATGGCGGAGCCGAGCCACCTGTCGCCAGCGGCAATGGCGAAGCCGAGGCGTGTGAACCTAGGCCTGCTGGTCAAGCGGTAATGAAGCGACCACCGCACTGCGATTGGGGCTTGACCTTGAGTGGGCGGGATGCTCCCCTCACGGGCACGGCCGGGCGCTTTTCAGCCCGGCCCTATTCCGGCCGTCTAAGCATCCCGCCAGAGGCTCAAGGTCAAGCCCCAATCGCTATCGTCGCGAAGCGGCGATGACCGGCACCGGCCCGGTACTGCCCGCCCAGCCACCCTCCCAAGGCGACCGTTCGCATGGCAGGTGACCACCCCGCTGGAACGCGACAGGCCAACGCAAGCCGACCCGCTCAGTGCCAACCCACCCACCGACGCAAGGCGACAGCCCGCAAGGCAGGCGACCACCCCGCTGGAACGCGACAAACGCCCGCAAGCCGACCCGCGCGCTGCCAACCCGCCAACTCCCGCAAGGTGACTTCTCGCACGGCAGGTGACCGCCCGCTGGAACCGCCACCAGCCAACGCAAGCCGACCCGCCCAGACACCCCAGCCGAACCCAGGCACCCAGCCCAACCCGGCCCCACCCCAGCACCAACCTGCCCCACCCCACCGAACCACTCGACCAGGTGAGCCGTACTACTCACCGGACGAGCAACCCGCCACAACCACCACACGTCTCTCAAAGTGGCGCGGGTGACAAAACCTGGGTTGCCCGAACGCCACCACCAACCTTCTGGCAATGTGAGGACCATGAGGCGACTCGGGGGAGTGCTTGCTGCTGCCGTCCTGTGCGGCACAGCTGCGGCGTGCACGAACGCGCCGCCTCCGCCCCTGGTGCCGAAGTCCGAGGCGCCCGTCATCACCACCACGGGGCCCAAGGTCACCGAGATCGTGGTCGGCGTGGACGACGTGGCCGGCGGTTACAACCCGCACGCCCTCGCCGCGCAGAGTCCCATCACGACCGCGTTGAGTTCGCTGCTGCTGCCGAGCCCGTTCAGGCCGGGCAACGACGGCGCGCCGCAGCTCGACCGGAACCTGATGGTGAGCGCGAAGGTCACCAAGGCCGAACCGTTCACCGTCACCTACACGATCCGCAAGGACGCCAGCTGGTCGGACAGCGCTCCGATCGCCGCCGAGGACTTCTACTACCTCTGGCAGCGTATGCGGGCCGAACCCGGTGTTGTGGATCCGGCGGGTTACCGGCTTGTCAACAACATCAGCGCTCGCGAGGGCGGCAAGGTCGTCGAGGTCACCTTCGGCAAGCCGTTCCCCGGGTGGCGGAGCCTCTTCTCGAACCTGTTGCCCGCGCACCTGCTCAAGGACGCGCCCGGTACGTGGTCGAACGTGCTCGCCACCGGCTTTCCCGCCACCGCGGGGCCTTTCCAGGTGCGCAGTCTCGACGAGCCGCGCGGCGAGGTCGTGCTCGAGCGCAGCGATCGGTACTGGGAGGTGCCGACCACGCTCGACCGGGTCGTCATCCGCAGGGCGACGCACAGCGCGATGGCCGAGTCACTGTCCAAAGGCGACAACCAGGCCGCGCTTCTGCGTGCGGACGCGGCGGACGTGAACCTGCTCAAGGAGATCGAGAAGGTCACCACGAAGCCCGTGCCGCGCAACGAGGTCGTGCAGGTGTTGTTGCGGCCGGCCAGCGAACGGCTCGCGGACGTCAAGACGCGCAAGGCGATCGTGGCCGCGCTCGACCGCGACGCGCTCATCGCGTCCGGGACGCAGAGCGGGCCCAGTGCCTCGTTCCGGGCCGACTCGTACGTGGTGCCGCCCAGTCGCGCCGGGTTCGTGAAGACGATCAACGGGAACACGCTCGACGCGGCGGCGAGCGAGCGGTTGCTGACCGAGGCCGGCTACTCGAAGGCCGGCACCGAGTGGCAGAAGGCGGGCAAGGCGCTCAAGCTCCGCATCGCCGCGCCGGAGAAGGTCGAGCCGTACGTCGGCATCGCGAACCGGATCAAGGTCCAGCTGAAGGAACGCGGGATCGACTCCGAGGTCGTCACGCCGACCGCCGAGGACCTCTTCAGCAAGCAGCTCACCCAGAAGGACATCGACATCGCCGTCGTGCCGCGGGTCGACGCGGGGGACACGGCGGCGGCGCTGGCGAGCGAGTTCGGGTGTGCCGGGGACGCTCCGGACGGGGCGACGCCCAGCCCGCAGAACGCCGCCGGCTTCTGCGACCCGGCGATCCAGGCCGACGTCGAGGCCGCGTTGAACGGCAAGGTCCTGGTGTCCGACGTGCTCGCCAGGGTCGAGCCGTTGATCGCCGCCCAGGCCGTTTCGGTGCCGTTGTTCCAGGTGGTCGACCTACTTGGTGTCCTTCCCACGGTTTCGGGCGTCGACACCGGGGCACCCCTGGCGGGCGTGCTCAGCGGAGCACCCGAATGGCGGCGTCTCGACAAGTAGTCGAGGGGCCTAAAACCGGTTGCGCGCTTCTTTTTCGCGTTGCTACGTTCGGCCGCCGTCGTTGACAGAATTTCGTGTGCCCGGTCAACGAACGCTTTCGCCCGGTAATCGGGCCATTGCGGCCTGCTACAACCTGTTTCCATTGGGTCACGATCCCCCTCCCAGGTAGTGACCGCCGCCTCAACGGGTTCTTACCGTGCTGCCCACGATGTGCCGGTTCGGGGCGCGTATGGCACATCACGGTTATGGGCGTGCTGGCCGACCAGGTCACGGCCGCCCAGTGCTAGGAGGGCACGTGTCGATGAGGAGAACCAAAGCACTTCCGGCGATCGCGCTGGTCGCCAGCGCGTCTCTCGTGCTGGGTGCCTGTGGTGGTGGCGGCGGTGGAGGCACCGACGCGAACGGTGGCGACTCCACCATCGCGGAGATGGCTGTCGCACGCGGCGAGTCCGCCGACGGCTACACCGCGCCGGACACCAAGCAGAGCGACCAGGTCGTGGTGTCGACGGACAAGGCGTTCACCGCGTACAACAACGCGACCGAGGACGCCAACCAGTCCTACAACACGTTCGCGCTGGTTCTCACGCAGCCGGGTGCGCACATCCTGAACGGCAACAACAAGTACAGCGTCAACAAGGACGTGATGGAGAGCGTCGAGGTCACCTCGAAGTCTCCGCAGGTCGTGACGTGGAAGCTGAAGAAGGGCGTCAGCTGGTCCGACGGCGAAGCCTGGGACTGCGACGACTTCTACATGGCGTGGTTCACGCAGAGCAACTCGTCCAAGAAGGCCGACGGCAGCAAGTACTTCAAGCCGGCCGGCAGCACCGGGTACGACCTGATGACCGGTGAATGCAAGGACGACCAGACGTTCGTCGGCACCTTCGCCGACCCGTACCCGGACTACATCGGCCTGTTCAACAACGACGTTCTCCCCGCGCACATCCTGGAGAAGAACGCCGGCATCGCCGACATCACCAAGCTCAACAAGGACAGCGCGGCCGCTGACATCCAGAAGGCAGCCGACTTCTGGAACGAGAAGTGGAACGGCTTCACCGCGGCGCTCATGCCGGGTGCGGGCCCCTACGTCCTGACGGCCTTCGAGCCGAACCAGTCGGTGACGCTGGAGCGCAACCCGAAGTGGGTCGGCAAGCCCGGTGGCCCGTCCAAGATCATCCTCAAGGCGGTCCCGGACCCCGTCGCGCAGGCGCAGGCGCTGGAGAACGGCGAGGTCGCCGTCAACTCCATGGCCCAGCCCGACGCGAACGCCGCGACGAAGCTGAAGGGTCTCAGCGCCCAGGGCGTCACGTTCGGCGCGGGCCCCGGCCTGTCGTTCGAGCACTTCGACATCCAGATGAAGAACCCGGTTCTCTCCAAGGAAGAGATCCGCAAGGCGTTCTTCATGTGCGTCAAGCGCCAGGACATCATCGACAAGCTGATCTCCGAGGTGCAGACCGACGCGAAGCCGCTCGGCAGCCTGATCTTCTTCCCGAAGGACGAGGGCTACAAGGACCTCTACGCCGAGAAGGCCAAGGGCGACCCGGCCGCGGCGAAGAAGATCCTCAGTGACGCGGGCTGGACGCAGGGTGCCGACGGCGTGTTCGCGAAGGACGGCGTGCGTGCCTCCTTCCGGATCAGCCACACCGACATCCCGCGGCGCAAGCAGACCGTCGAGCTGGTCCAGGGCCAGTGCAAGGAAGCCGGTATCGAGATCAAGGACGACACCGACCCGAACTTCCTCGACGAGCGCGTGAGCCAGGGTGACTACGACGTCGCGCTGTTCGCGTGGTCCGGTGGCCCGACCAAGAGCGACAAGAAGTCGATCTACGAGACGGGCGGCGGCCAGAACTGGCAGAACCTGACCGTCCCGGCTGCGGACGAAGCCTTCAAGTCGGCCGTGTCCCAGACGTCGATCGCGGACTCGCTCAAGTACTTCCAGAAGGCCGACGAGGAGATCTCGAACGCCTACGCATCGCTCCCGCTCTTCCAGATGCCGAACATGTGGGCCTTCAAGGGGCTCGACCGCGTGTACTTCCAGAGCTACTACGGCGCGCTTTGGAACGCCAACGAGTGGCAGACCAAGTAAATCGTCTTAGCTGAAGTGCGCAACGCCTGACCGGGCGGGGCCGGACCACGAGTCCGGCCCCGCCCGAGCCGGGTTGCCCCCTAGGAGCCCGCCGTGATCCGCTACATCATCCGACGGCTGCTGATCTCCATACCCATCCTGCTGATCGGCAGCTTCGCCTGTTACGTCCTCGTCGCCACCGCCGGAAACCCCCTCGCGGAAATGCGATTCCGGCCCGGCGTCACCGAAGCCGACCTCAAGGCCGCCGAGGTCGCCCTCGGTCTGGACAAGCCGGTCTTCGTCCGCTACTGGAACTGGCTCGCCGACTTCCTGTCCGGTGACTGGGGCCAGAGCATCGCCCTCGGTCAGGCCAAGACCGCCGTCTTCCCGGCTGTCACCGACGCGCTGTGGACCACCGGACGCCTCGTCATCGGCGCCGAGCTCCTGGCCCTCACACTGGGTGTCTCGGTCGGCGTGCTCGCCGCCGTGCGCCAGTACTCGATCTTCGACTACCTGGCCACCAGCACCGCGTTCCTCATGTTCTCGATGCCGATCTTCTGCGTCGCGGTCATCGTGAAGAACTACGGCATCCAGTTCAACAACGTCCTGGAGTCGATGGGGCTGGACCGCTGGCTCACCACCGCGGGCCCCCGGCCGGGAGGCTTCAGCGGCAGCTTCGGTGAAGTGATCTTCAAGTACACCGGCACGTTCCTGCTGCCGACGGTCGCGCTGATGCTGATCAGCTTCGCCGCCTACAGCCGGTTCGAACGCGCCTCCATGCTGGAGATCCTGCACTCGGACTTCGTGCGCACCGCGCGGGCGAAGGGCATCTCGCAGAGCCGCGTGATCTTCAAGCACGCGTTCCGCAACGCGCTCATCCCGGTGTCCACGCTGTTCTCGCTGAACTTCGGTGCCGTGCTGTCCGGCGCGATCATCACCGAGACCGTGTTCGGCTGGGCCGGCATGGGCACGCTGCTGGTCAACTCCGTGCGGCAGTTCGACCCGCCGATGCTGATGGGCTGGCTCGCCGTCACGGCGACCCTGATCGTGCTGTTCAACCTGATCGCCGACGTCGTGTACGGCATCCTCGACCCTAGGATTCGCCTTGGCTAACATCAACTTGGCGTCCGAGGGCGGCGTGGTGAACAGCGCTCCCGAGTCCGGTTCCCACGAGTTCGACGCCACCAAGACCCGCACGCAGGGCCAGCTCGTCCTGCGGCGCTTCCTGCGCCACCGGCTCGCGATGGTGAGCCTCGGCGTCTTCGTCTTCCTCGTGCTGTTCGCGTTCGTCGGCCCGTTCATCTGGACGTTCGACTACGAGGACGTGACCAGCAAGTCCTACCAGCCGATGAGCGGCACCCACCCGCTCGGCACCACCCAGGTCGGCAAGGACATGCTCGCGCTGCTCATGCGCGGCACGGCCTACTCGCTGCAGATCGCGTTGATCGTGGCCGCGCTGGCGACCGCGATCGGCGTGACCTTCGGTGCCCTGGCGGGATATCTGCGCGGCTTCATCGACACGGTGCTGATGCGCCTGGTCGACCTGCTGCTGATCATCCCGCAGATCGCGGTCGCCGCGATCGTCGTCAAGGGCTTCTCCGGCAGCTGGTACGTCGTCGCGCTGGTGCTCGCCGCGTTCGCGTGGATGTCGATCGCCCGCATCACCCGCGGTGAGACGCTTTCGCTGGCACAGCGCGAGTTCATCGAGGCGGCGCGGGCGTGTGGCGCCTCGACGCCGCGCATCATCTTCAAGCACCTCGTGCCGAACATGATCGGCAGCATCACGGTGAACGCCACGCTGGCGATCGCCGCCGCGGTGCTGACCGAGGCCGCGCTGTCGTTCCTGGGACTGGGCGTCCAGCCCCCGGACACGTCGCTCGGCGTGATCGTGCTCGAGAACTACGGGCAGTTCATGAACCGGCCGTGGCTGTTCTGGGGCCCGTTCATCGTGCTCGTGTCGCTCTCCCTGGCCGTCAACTTCATCGGTGACGGCCTGCGCGACGCGTTCGACCCGAGGCAGACGAAGGTGCGTGCCTGATGAGTGTTTCCGAACTGACGGAGGACTTCCTGCCCTCCGGCACCACCGCGCCGCTGCTCTCGGTCAAGGACCTGTCGGTCACCTTCCCGACCGACGACGGCGACGTCCGCGCCGTGCGCAACGTCTCGTTCGACCTCAACCCCGGCGACGTGCTGGGCATCGTCGGCGAGTCGGGCTCCGGCAAGTCGGTGTCCTCCATGGCGATCATGGGTCTGCTGCCCAAGAACGCGATCATCGAAGGCTCGATCCGCTACCGCGGTGAGGAGCTGAACGGTCGCACCTACAAGCAGATGCAACCGTTCCGCAGCAAGCACATCTCGATGATCTTCCAGGACCCGATGACGTCGCTGAACCCCGTCTACACCGTGGGGTGGCAGCTCGCCGAGACCTACCGCGCGCACCACGACGTCTCCAAGAAGGCGGCGTGGGCCAAGGCGGTGGAGGCGCTGGAACTGGTCGGCATCCCGCAGCCGGACAAGCGCGCGGCGCAGTACCCGCACGAGTTCTCCGGCGGCATGCGGCAGCGCGTGGTCATCGCGATGGCGATCATCAACGACCCCAGCGTGATCATCGCCGACGAGCCGACCACCGCGCTCGACGTGACGGTGCAGGCGCAGATCCTCGACACCATGCTCCGCCTGCAGGCCGAGACCGACGCGGCGATCGTGATGATCACGCACGACCTCGGCGTGGTCGCGGGCATGGTCAACCGCGTGCAGGTGATGTACGGCGGCACCGTGGTCGAGTCCGGCCCGGTCGACGACGTCTTCGAACGGCCGCGGATGCCCTACACGGTGGGACTTCTGGGATCGGTGCCGAACCCGGCCACCCTGGGCAAGCGGCTCACCCCGATCAAGGGCGCGCCGCCTTCCCTGGTGAACCTGCCGAGCGGCTGCTCGTTCTCGCCGCGCTGCCCGCTCGTCGCCGACGTGTGCCACGAGTGGGAACCGCTGCTGGAGGAGGCCGGCGCCGCGAACCACACGACGCGGTGCCACCGCTGGGAGCACCTGGCGACGATCGAGACGCCGCAGAGGCTGTTCCTGCACGACGAGATCGGCACGGTGGAGAACCCGGCCGCGTTCGCCGCGGCCAACCCCGACGAGTCGCTCGAAGTGACCGCCGTGCACGGGTCTTTGATCACCGACCTGAAAGACGAGGAGGCGAAGTGACCGCGCCACTGCTGGAGGTCACCGACCTCGTCAAGGAGTTCCCCGTGCGGGGCAAGGGGATCATCCCGCGCAACACCGGCACGGTGCAGGCCGTGTCCGGGGTGTCGTTCTCGCTGCAGGCCGGTGAGACGCTCGGCCTCGTCGGCGAGTCCGGCTGCGGCAAGTCCACCACCGGGCGCGCGATCCTGCAGCTGCACAAGCCGACCTCGGGCTCGGTGAAGTTCGAGGGTCGCGAGCTGACGTCCATGAGCAACAAGCAGTTGCGGCCGCTGCGCAAGGACATCCAGATCGTCTTCCAGGACCCGTACGCGTCGCTGAACCCCAAGTGGCAGGTCAACGACATCATCGCGGAACCCCTGGTGATCCACGGTGTCGAAGGCGGCGTGCAAAGGCGGGTCAACGAGCTGATGGAGCTCGTGGGCCTCAACCCCGAGCACCGCAGCCGTTACGCGCACGAGTTCTCCGGCGGTCAGCGGCAGCGCATCGGCATCGCCCGCGCCCTGGCGCTGAACCCGCGGTTCCTGGTGCTGGACGAGCCGGTGTCCGCTTTGGACGTCTCGGTGCAGGCCGGTGTCGTGAACCTGTTGGAGGAACTGCAGGAACGGCTCGGGCTCGCGTACCTGTTCGTCGCGCACGACCTCTCGGTGGTGCGGCACATCTCGGACCGGGTCGCGGTCATGTACCTCGGCAAGATCATCGAGATCGGCGAGCGCGAGGCCATCTACGGCAAGCCGATGCACCCGTACACGCAGGCGTTGTTGTCGGCCGTGCCGATGCCGGACCCGAAGGCGGAGCGCAAGCGCCAGCGGATCGTGCTGACCGGTGACGTGCCTTCGCCGGTCAACCCGCCGTCCGGATGCCGGTTCCGCACGCGGTGCTGGAAGGCGCAGGACATCTGCGCCACCGAGGAACCGAAGCTGGAAAGGCGTGGTGGGCCGGAAGGAACGTTGTCCGCGTGCCACTTCGCCGAGGAACGCGCGGTCGTTTAGGAGCGTGGTCTCGTGAGATGAGGGGAGCTTTCATAAACCTCAGGTTTATGAAAGCTCCCCTCATCAACCTTGGGAGGAGGGCCGCCTTACTCTTTTCCGGTGACGCTGACTGCCCCACCACGGTTGCTCTTCGTGCACGCCCACCCGGACGACGAGAGTCTCTGGACCGGCGGCACCATCGCGCGCTACGCCTCGGCCGGCGCGCACGTCACCGTCGTCACCTGCACGCTGGGCGAAGAGGGCGAGATCATCCCGCCCGCACTGGCGAACCTCGCCGCGGACGCCGCCGACCAGCTGGGTGGATATCGGGTGGGTGAGCTGAGATCAGCCTGCGCCGCACTCGGTGTGACGGACCACAGGTTCCTCGGCGGCATCGGCCGGTGGCGTGATTCCGGCATGGTCGACGTGCCGTCCAACGCCAAGCCGCGCGCGTTCGTCCAGGGATCGCTCGACGACCAGACCGCCCAGCTGGTCGAGATCCTGCGCGAGGTCAAGCCGCAGGTCGTCGTGAGCTACGACGCGTTCGGTGGTTACGGCCACCCGGACCACATCCGCGCGCACGAGATCACGGTCGCCGCGTGCGCCCAGGTCTCCGACGTCGAGCGGGTCTTCTACGCGGTGACGTCCCGCGACGCTACGAACGCCGGAGTAAAAGCTCTGGAGAACGTCCCCGAGGCGTTCCGGCTGCCCGAGCCGGGTGAGCTCCCGGTGACGCCGGATGAAGAGATCACAACGGTTGTCGACGTGTCGGAGCACCTGACGGCCAAGCGCCGCGCGTTGCGCGCACACTCGACGCAGGTCAGTGTGTGGGAGGGCGGGTACGCGCTGTCGAACAACATCGCGCAGCCGCTGGTCGGTGCCGAGTACTACGTGCTCGCCAAGGGCTCGCCGGAGGGTGCGGCCGCGGATCTGTTCGGAGGACTGGGTGACAGGTAGCTGGCGAGTCGTCTTCCTGCTGCTCCTGTGCGTCGAGGCAGCAGTGCTCGCCGTGCTCGAAACGATGTTCCTGCCCCTGCGCTTCGACGGCACGCTGCTGCCGGACCTGGGCGACTGGCCGTTCCCGATCATGATCCTCGTGGCCGGCGTCACGACGCCCCTGCTGGTCTCGTGGGCGGCCGGGATGTCCCAGCGGGTGCTGACCGCCGCGCTGCCGCTGCTGGTCTGGTTCTTCACGCTGATGGTGTTCGGCTACCTGGAGCCGGGCTCCAACAGCAGCACGCCCGTGTTGCTGTTGCAGGACTGGCGCGGGCTGTTGATGCTCGCCGCCGGCGCGTTCCCCGGCGCGGTGGCCGTGGGTGCCGTGATGGCGCGCAACGCGGCGAACCGGCCCGGCCTCTACGAGCCCGCCGGGATCCAGTAGCGGTAGCGGTGGTGCTCGGTGCAGCCGAGGTCCTCGTACAGCCTGATCGCCGGTTCGTTGTGCTCGGCCACCTGCAGCGCGCACGTCGTGGCGCCCTGCGCCAGGCCCCAGCCCGCGAGTTCGCCCATGAGCCGCCTCGCGAGGCCCTGACGGTGATGTGACGGCCGCACGGCCAGCCGGGCGACGTGCAGCACGTCCTCGACCACGGCGCCGCGCACGGCCGCGATCACGGTGCCGCCGTCGGTGATGCTCGCGAAGCAGACGCCGCTCCCGCTGCCGAGCACGTGCCGCTGTGCGGCGGACACCTCGGATCCGGCCGTCAGTTCCCACCATCCGGGAAGATCACGACTCTCGGCTTCGCCTTCCGCGAACTTCTCCAGCGGGCCGGTCATCACCAGTGACTCGGCGCCGCCCGGATGATCCAGATCGACGCGCCAGCCCGCGGCTTCGATCGCGGCCTCCGGCGGTGAGCCGTTGACCACATGCGCCGTGGGTTTGATGCCGTGCTCGCGGGCGAACGCTTGAGCGGCCCTCAACGCGTCCGGCACTGGCATGCCGGGATCGCCGCAGGTCAGCGTGCTGTTGGCGCGGCCGGTGAAGCCCGCGGCGGCACGCATCAACCAGTCTCCAAGCGGAACTTCTGCCAGGGCGGGCCATGCTCGCGCGCAGAGTGATTCCAGGTGATCCACGGTGTGCACGCGTCCATCCTGACTAGGTTGGGAAGAGATTTTCCGGGCAGGGGTTGTGACGTGGCACACCGTGCAGCTAAGGCAAGCCTGACCGGGTGATACTCGAACGTGCCGCGTACTCTCCGGCTTGCGCGGTGTGACCGATGAAGTTGGAGAGCGCAGTGACTTATGTGATCGCCCAGCCGTGCGTGGATCTGCTCGACAAGGCGTGCATCGAAGAGTGCCCCGTCGACTGCATCTACGAAGGCGACCGGATGCTCTACATCCACCCCGACGAGTGTGTGGACTGTGGCGCGTGCGAACCCGTGTGCCCGGTGGAAGCCATCTACTACGAGGACGACGTCCCCGACGAGTGGAAGGACTACACCAAGGCGAACGTCGACTTCTTCAACGAACTCGGCTCGCCCGGTGGCGCGTCGAAGGTCGGCAAGGTCAGCGCCGACCCGGAGTTCGTGAAGGCGCTCGCACCGCAGGCTGAGGGGCATTGATCATTTCACGCAGGGGCCCGGCGCTGCCGGACTTCCCGTGGGACCAGCTGGCAGGCCACGCCGCCAAGGCGCGCAAGCACCCCGGCGGCGTGGTCGACCTGTCGGTCGGCACCCCTGTCGACCCGGTTCCCGCGGTGATCCAGTCCGCGCTGTCGTCGGTCGCCGACGTTCCCGGCTACCCGACCACCCACGGCACTCCTGAGCTGCGCGCGGCCTTCGTCGCCGCGGTGGAGCGCCGGTACGGGATCGTCGGGGTCGGGGAAGCGGCGGTGCTGCCCACGATCGGCTCCAAGGAGCTCGTGGCGTGGCTGCCCACCCTGCTCGGCGTCGGACCGGGTGACGTCGTGGCCGTGCCCGCCGTCGCGTACCCCACCTACGAGGTGGGCGCGCTGATGGCGGGGGCCGAGGTCGTCCGCCTGGCCGACGGCGAACTGCCGCCCGCCGGCACGAAGCTGGTGTGGCTCAACTCGCCGTCGAACCCGACCGGGCGCGTGCTGTCGGCCGAGCAGCTGCGCGACGCGGTCGCCGCCGCCCGCGCGGTCGGCGCGGTCGTGGCGTCGGACGAGTGCTACCTGGCGCTGCCGTGGGACTCCTCGCCGGTGTCGGTGCTGCACCCGTCCGTCGTGGACTCGTTCGACGGCGTGCTCGCCGTGCACTCGCTGTCGAAGTCGTCGTCGCTCGCGGGCTACCGGGCCGGGTTCATCACCGGCGACCCGGAGCTGATCGCGGGCCTGCTGGAACTGCGCAAGCACGCCGGCATGATCGTGCCGCGGCCCGTGCAGGAAGCCATGCGCGCCGCCCTGGAGGACGACGCGCACGTGGCCGAGCAGCGGTCCCGGTACCTGGCCCGGCGGGAGATCCTCAAGCCCGCGCTGGAGGCGGCCGGGTTCACCGTGTCGCACTCGGAGGCCGGGCTCTACCTGTGGTCGTCCCGTGGCGAGGACGCCTGGGAGACGATCTCCTGGCTGGCCGACCGCGGCATCCTCGCGGCTCCGGGCACGTTCTACGGACCGGCGGGTGCGAAGCACGTGCGGGTCGCGCTCACGGCCACCGACGAACGCATCGGCGCGGCAGTCGAGCGTCTCAAGGCTTGAGAGCCGACCAGACCCTGCGGGTGAACTGGTTCGGTGGCACGGCGTCCGTGGTCAGCCGCACCGACGTGCTGATCTCCTCGCCGCTCAGGCCGAGGCCCAGCACGAGGTGCCAGTGCAGGTCCCACAGGTCGGCGAACGAGTCCAATTCCACGTCGGCGTCCGCGCTGACGTGCAGCACGGCCGGTTCCGCGACGCGCACGACGCGTTCGACCGCCCGCACGTCCCGCGTGTTGGTGCGGAAGCTGAACGCCAGGTCGACCGTCTCGCTGTCGAGCCCGTACGTCGCGTACGAGTGGCATCTGTGGTGCGGCAACGACAACGGCTGGTTCGTCTCCAGGTAGAGGTCGCCCTCGAACCGCAGCGTCGGCGAGTGCTGGCTCAGCGTCGCACGGGCGCTGACGAACTCCCAGCCGGGCATGTCCAGCTTGGGCACCAGCAGTTCCAGCACCTCGCTGCGCCGCGCGGAGCGGGTGCGCTCACCTGAGCGCCACGGGATCTCCCTGCTGTAGGGCTCTTTCTTCGTGACGAACACGTACGGCGCGTTGTCGGTCTGCAGGCTGAGGACGACGACCGTGCGGCCGCGCGCCCAGTCGAACGCGACGGTGGTCAGACCCGGTGCCACGCCGTCGAAGTGGCTCTCGACCCGGGGCCACCAGCTCGACAGCTCCTCGGCCAGCGCCCCTTTGACGTACCGGCCCTTCTCGTCGACGCCGACGATCCACATGGCCTCCGACCCGCGCGCGGCGTTGCACAGCGCCGCGATCTGGCGGGCCGCCTTGCCGTGGTCGATCGGCCACTGGGTCTTGAACTCCACGAAGGAGTCCTCGGACTGCGCCCCCTCCAGGGCACGCTCGATCGCGGCGCGAGCGTTCAACTCAAGTCGCTGTTTCAGCACGTGCACCTCCTAGAGTCGGCAAGGGCCCAGTCTGCCTGCGCAGACCGGGCCCCAGACACCGAGTTCGGCTTGCGCTCAGTCGTTGGCGTGCAGCGCCGCGTTGAGCTCGACGCCGGTGCCCTTCCGGGGCTTGACCTTCACCGCGCCGGTCACCGAGTCCCGGATGAACAGCAGGTTCGATTGTCCGCTCAGCGTGACCGCCTTGACGACCTCGCCGTCCGGCAGCGTCACCTTCGTGCCGGCGGTGACGTAGAGGCCCGCCTCGATCACGCAGTCGTCGCCGAGCGAGATGCCCAGACCGGCGTTCGCGCCGAGCAGGCAGCGCTCGCCGATGCTGATGACCTGCTTGCCACCACCGGACAGGGTGCCCATGATCGACGCGCCGCCGCCGACGTCCGAGCCGTCGCCGACCACGACGCCACCGGAGATGCGGCCCTCGACCATCGAGCTGCCGAGCGTGCCGGCGTTGAAGTTCACGAAGCCCTCGTGCATGACCGTGGTGCCGGACGCGAGGTGGGCGCCGAGGCGGACCCGGTCCGCGTCGCCGATGCGGACACCGGACGGGACGACGTAGTCGACCATGCGCGGGAACTTGTCGATGCTGAACACCGTCACCGGGCCACGGACGCGAAGGCGGGTGCGGGTCTGCTCGAAGCCGTCGACCGCGCACGGGCCGTGGTTCGTCCACACGACGTTCGTCAGCAGGCCGAACATGCCGTCGAGGTTCGCGCCGTGCGGCTTGATCAGGCGGTGGCTGAGCAGGTGCAGGCGCAGCCAGATGTCGTAGGTGGTCTCCGGGGCTGCTTCCAGGTCGATGGCGACCTTGACGCCGACGACCTCGACGCCGCGTTCCGGGTCCTCGCCGAGCAGCTTCGCGGCGGCCTCACCCAGGACCTCCGCGATCTCGGCGGAGGACACGCGGGCGACGCCCAGCTCCGCGGTCTCACCGAGGGCGGGGGACGGGTACCAGGTGTCGAGGACGGTGCCGTCCGGGGTCACAGTGGCCAGGCCGATGCCGTATGCGGTGCTCACAGGTGTCGAGCTTAGTCCGCTGGCCGGTCCGGCCACCGTCCGGCGGGGGAGGGCCGGCCGCCGCAAGATCAGTCCGGAACCTCCGCGCTGAAGTACAGCGAACCCAGGTCACCGCGGGTCGCGATGAGGGCCTCGTTGCACTTCGACTGACGCGCGTCGGTGCTGGACACGTTGTCGGCGCGGACCTCCGCGCACCGGTGCGCCTCGAAGTCGCCCACGGCCGTCATCAACCGGGGAAGGACCTCGCTGACGTCCTCCTGGACCTGCTTGCCCCGCAGCGACGTGTCGAGCGCCCGGGTCATGGTGCTGACGTCGTCGACCCACGCGGCGCAGTCGGCCGGGGTGAAGCTGTGCTGCGAGCCGCACGGCGCGGTGAACAACTCCCGGATCTGGCCGCACTGCCGGTCGCACGCGGCGGGAGCCTCGCCGCAGCCGGTGGTCATGAGCAGCAGGGAGATGACCAGGAGTGTGCGCTTGATCACGCACAGCACGGTATCGGCTGAACGGCTCAGCGCCCAAGCCGCCTGAGTAGGGTGAACCGCGTGTCCGACACCCTTGATCTGTTCGCCGACCCGATCGACCTGACGACCTCGCTGGTGGATGTGCGCAGCGTGTCCGGGGAGGAGGCGGAGATCGCGGACCTCGTGCAGCGGTCGCTGGAACTCAACGCACCCCACCTGGAGATCACCCGATCAGGGAACTCCGTGCTGGCCAGGACGACCCTCGGCCGGGGGCGCCGGGTGGTGCTCGCCGGGCACCTGGACACCGTGCCGATCAACCAGAACTTCCCGAGCCGCCGCGTGGGCGACGTCCTGCACGGCTGCGGCACCGTCGACATGAAGGGCGGCGACGCTGTCATGCTCGCGATCGCGGCCCTGAGCCACCAGGCGCGCCACGACCTCACGTTCGTCTTCTACGACTGCGAGGAGATCGAGGCCGAGCGCAACGGGCTCACCAGGATCCAGCGCGACCTCCCGGACTGG
Organism: Lentzea sp. NPDC051208; assembly: GCF_040682435.1. NCBI lineage: Bacteria > Bacillati > Actinomycetota > Actinomycetes > Pseudonocardiales > Pseudonocardiaceae > Lentzea > Lentzea sp. NPDC051208. The sequence continues at coordinate 324,394 of NZ_JBFBAW010000005.1, forward strand.
TTGCTGGGCGACCTCGCGATCGTGTGCGAGCCGTCCAACGGCACGGTCGAGGCGGGCTGCCAGGGCACGATGCGGATCGAGATCAGGACGTCCGGGAAGCGCGCCCACACCGCCAGGGCGTGGATGGGCCGCAACGCCATCCACGGCCTGGGCGAGGCGCTGCGCAGGCTGGAGGCCTACGTGCCGCGCCGGCCCGAGATCGACGGCTGCCACTACCACGAGGGCCTGCAGGCCGTGAAGGTCAGCGGCGGCGTCGCGGGCAACGTCGTGCCGGACGAGGCCGTGCTCACGGTCAACCACCGGTTCGCGCCGGACCGCACGGTGGAGCAGGCCGAGCAGCACCTCCGCGAGGTCTTCGAGGGCTTCGACGTCACCGTCACGGACCGCGCGGCCGGTGCGCTGCCGGGCCTGGGCGCCCCAGCGGCACAGGAGCTCGTGCTGGCCGCCGGTGGCACCCCGGTGGCGAAGCTGGGCTGGACGGACGTGGCGCGGTTCGCGGCGCTGGGCATGCCCGCGGTCAACTTCGGGCCGGGTGATCCGACGCTGGCGCACACCCGGGAGGAGAACGTGCCGGTCCGGCAGATCACCGAGTGTTTCGCCGTGCTTAAGCGGTTTTTGCTGGACTGATCACTAGAATCTCAGTGATGACGGAAGAGAAGAAGAACGGCGCCGTCGATGAGCGCCCGTCGGAGAAGCGTCGCGGCCCGGTCGTGGAGCGGCGTGACCGCAAGGACGACCGCACCACCACCACCGACCAGCGCCTGCTCGACTCCCGCGGCCCCTCGGACTGGGTGCACACCGACCCGTGGCGCGTGCTGCGGATCCAGGCCGAGTTCGTCGAGGGTTTCGGTGCGCTGGCCGAGGTGCCGAGCGCGGTGACGGTCTTCGGATCCGCGCGCACCGGCCGTGACCACCCGGAGTACCAGACCGGGCGCGAGCTGGGCGCGGCGCTGGCCGAGGCCGGGTTCGCGGCGATCACCGGTGGCGGTCCGGGCGCGATGGAGGCGGTCAACCGCGGTTGTTCGGAGGCCGGTGGTTTCTCGATCGGGCTCGGCATCGAGCTGCCGTTCGAGCAGGGCCTGAACCCGTGGGTCGACCTCGGCGTGAACTTCCGCTACTTCTTCGTGCGCAAGACGATGTTCATCAAGTACTCGCAGGCGTTCATCTGCCTGCCGGGTGGTTTCGGCACCCTCGACGAGCTGTTCGAGGCGCTGACCCTGGTGCAGACGAAGAAGGTCACGAAGTTCCCGGTCGTGCTGTTCGGAACCGAGTACTGGCAGGGCCTTTACGACTGGATCCAGAGCTCGGTGCTCCCAGGCGGCAAGGTCGGCGAGAAGGACCTCGCGCTGCTGCACCTCACCGACGACATCGACGACGCGGTGCGCGTGGTCAAGGACGCGCACAAGGCGTGGGCGGACTCGCACTGACGATCCGCGCCGAGCAAGGCCACGGCCCGCTGCCCCTGCGCGGTGGGCCGCGGCCACATCACCCGGCCGCGAGGTGCGCGCCGCCCAGCTCGTCCGGCACCTTCGAGCACGGAAGTGGAAATCTCAGACCGATGTACGTAGCTGTTTACTGCGGAAGCCTCGCCACCGTTCCCCAGAGTTATGTCGACCTCGCCGCGGAGGTCGGGCGCCAGATCGCGGCACGCGGCTGGCACCTCGTCTGGGGCGGCGGGCAGACGTCGATGATGGGCGCGGTGGCACGGGAGGCCAGGGCCGGCGGCGCCCACACCTACGGCGTCATCCCGAAGGGCCTCGCCACCAGGGAGATCGCCGACCGCGAGTCGACCGAGCTGCACGTCGTCGACACCATGCGCGAGCGCAAGAAGATGATGGACGACAAGGCGGACGCGTTCCTGACGCTGCCGGGCGGCATCGGCACCGCCGAGGAGTTCTTCGAGGTGTGGACGGCCGGCGTGCTCGGCATGCACGGCAAGCCCGTCGTGCTGCTCGACGTCGACGACCACTACAAGGGACTCGTCGAGTGGCTGACTCAGTTGCGGGACAAGGGTTTCGTCTCGCACGCCGCGCTGAAGTCGCTGATCGTCACGGACGACGTGTCAGTCGCCCTTGACGCTTGCGTCGTCTAGCCCCTTCGCCCGCGCCAGGAGCTGGGTCTCCGGCAGGAGGTCCGGCAGCGGGCGGTACGGCGTCGCCGTCACCTCGAACCGCTTGCCCGACACCACCCTGCCCTGCCAGGAACCCGCGATCTCGCCGTCGACCAGGATCGCCCCGCGCCGGCCGAGGATGCGGAAGATGTCCTTCTGCGCGGCCTTGTCCGGCAGCAGCAGGTCCCGGTCGCGCGCCTGGAGGTACGGGTCGGTCGGCGGCAGGAGCCTGACCTCCGGCGGTTCGGCGTCGGCGATCTCCACGTCCTCCGGCAGCCACGCCTTCTCACCCTCGACGGTCACCTCGACCAGGCCCTCCTTCGGCCACCGCTTCTTGACCTCACGGGTCGACGTGCCGAAGTAACCGGCCACTTCGGACGGTCGGGCGGGGCCGTGCAGCGTCAGGTACCGGTGCACCAGCTCGTCGAACCCCGCGGTCTTGCGCGGCACGCCCGGCCAGCCGTAGATGCGTTCGAACGTCACGGTCTTCTCCTCCGGGATGATCCGGAGACCCGCGGGCAGCGCGCCGAGGCGGAAGATCGGGTCGCTCACGTGCTCGGTCTGGCAACCCCGGCACGGTTCGATCGTCTGCTTGGGAGCCAACGGGGTCAGGGCCCTGCTCACCTCGCCCTTGGTCATCGGCTTCGTGACGATCGACCTCATCGCGGTGGCGATGTGGCGCAGCGACGCCACCATGTCGTCCACCTTCGGGCGTGCGGCGCGGGCGCGGGCGTCGGCGTCGCTCCACGGCCACAGCGCGCGGGCGAACGCCTTCAGCTCGCCGGCCCGGTGCAGGTGGGGAGCGCCCCGCACGGACCAGGTCACGGTGAAGTCTTCGGTCGACGGTGCGTCCAGCCGGGCGGCGAGACTCAGCAGGGCCGAGCCGGAGGTGTTGTCCTGGACGCCCAGGGAGAACACCGCCAGCTCGGTCGCGTCGCTGATCCGCCGGTCCAGTTCGTGCTGATGGATCCGGTGGAGGAGCACCTGTTTCCGGGTGAGGTCCACCCGGACATTCTTACGCCTTCGGAACCGTGAGGCTCGACGGTCCGAAGGTGACGGTTGAGCCACGCGTCGACTCCGTCAGATAACGCGGGTCCACCGTGTCGATCACCAGTGCGGTCCGGTTGCCCCAGCCGACGTTCCACACCGTCGGCTCCAGCTCCACGTCGAGCGTCTGCGTACGGCCCGCACCCGTCACCTTGATCGGCTTGTGCGTGATCAGCGCGCCGAGGCCCAGCGGCCCGACCTCGTACAGGTACGCGAACAACGTCGTCGTCTCCGCACTCGGTGTGACCTGGAGCTTGAGCTTCGGCGTGCCGGCGAGCGTCGCGCCCCTCGGGTACTGCGGCCCGCTCCACACGCCCGCGACGTTGCGGTCGACGAACGGCAGCGACACCCCGGTCGGGATGTTCAGGAACCCTTGCAGCGCACCGGAGAGCAGGATCGTGCCGCTGTCGGCGACGGTACCCTGGCCGGCGGCGATCTTCCTGCCGTCGAGCTGCACCGTGTCCGCGTTGCCGTTCGGCCAGGCGCCGAACTTCTTCCACTCGCCGCCGTTGTTGGGCTTGAGCTGCACCGGCTGTTCGGCGTCGATGCCGTTGGCCGTGCCCTTGACGTAGCGGTCGAACCAGCGGCCGACCGACTCCCAGATCTCGTTGGGCAGCCCCGCCGCGCCGAACAGCTCGGCGGTGGCGTGGTCGCCCGGCGAGAGCATGAGCCGCTTCGGGCCGGTCAGCTCGCCGTAGAAGTCCGCGATCTGGCCCGGCGCGAACATGCCGTCGTTCCAGGCGTTGCCGAGCATGACCGCGGTGCCGTTGGCGTTGATCTGGGCGATCTTGGACGCCGCCGAGCGTTCGGCGGAGATCGGCACGACCTCCCAGAACCTTCCGTCGCGGTAGGCGTCCTCGGCTTCGACGAGGACGGGTCCGGGACGCCCGGTGACCTTGCCCGCCGCGAGCAGGACCTCGACGGCCTGCTTGTTGACGGTGCTGTTCGGGTAGAGCGAGCGGGCCAGGTCGGTCCACGTGCTCAGCGCCGCCGCGGCCTTGATGCGCCGGTCGTTCGCCGCCGCCAGCAGGGACTGCCCGGCACCGTAGGAGATCCCGGCCGCGCCGACCTTGGTGCCGTCGGCGTGCGCGTTGGCGATCGCCCAGTCGATGACCTTGCTGACGTCACCGACGGTCTCGGGCCCGGCGACGTCGATCTGGCCGCCGGAGTCCCAGAAGCCGCGGCTGGTGTAGCTCACGACGACGTACCCGGACTGCTTGGCGAGCTTGGCGGCCGCGCCGACGTACTCGATGTTGGGGACCGCCCAGCTGGACGGCATGACGAGCAACGGGAACGGGCCGCTGCCCTGTCCGGTCGGCTCGACGACGAGGGCTTTCAGGACGGTGCCACCGACGCCGGGGATCGACCTGTACGAGATCTGGTGTCCGGGGACCACCGCGAGGGCGGCCGGAGCACCGAGCAGGGTTGAAAGGAGTACCAGGACTAAAACAAGTGACCGTCGCACTCTGGTCCTCCTTGACCATGACGTAGATCACACAGGGTTTGTTACTGCGGAGTAAAGCAGGTTCCTACTCGTGAGTAGCAAGGAGCTGTGAGCCAGCTCACTGTCTACGCTGGGTGGTGTGAACCGATTCCGCGTCACTGAGCTGCCGAAAGACCGCGTGCTGGTCGTTGCGCATCTGACCAGCGCGGACGCCCTGCAACAGGCGGTCGAGGCTGGCGCCGACGTCGTCGAGTTCGACGGCCAGCTGGCACTGCCGCCGCTGTTCGACACTGTGGACGTGGTGACGATCCCCGCCGGCGACGAGGACTTCACGCTCGCGGCTGCCACAGTGGCTGCGATGTCCGGAGCACGCGCCGTTCGTGCGTCCGACGTGCGGCAGGCGAGGAAGGTCGTGGAGATGGTCGCGAGCGTGATGGGCACCCGTCCGCCGGCCAGGGCGTTGCGGGCGCTCGCCTGATGCTGCCCTCCGTCGAAGCCTGGTTCGCCTCGCACACCTGGCAGCAGCCGTCCTGGACGCCGGCCGAGCTGGTCGCGTTGAAGCGCGGCCGGACGGTGTCGGTCGTGCTGCCCGCGCTGAACGAGGAGGAGACCGTCGGGGCCGTGGTCTCCGTGGTCCGGCCGTTGCTCGGGACGCTCGTGGACGAGCTGGTCGTGATGGACTCCGGTTCGACCGACCGGACGGTGGAGGTCGCCTCCGCCGCCGGGGCGCGGGTCGTGCTGCGCGAGGACGTCGTGCCGTGGCTTCCGCCGTTGCCGGGCAAGGGCGAGGTGCTGTGGCGGTCGCTGGCCGCGACCACCGGGGACCTGATCGTCTTCCTGGACTCCGACCTGGTCGACCCGGAGACCGCGTTCGTCACGGCGTTGCTGGGGCCGTTGCTGCTGGACGGCGGCGTGCACCTGGTGAAGGGGTTCTACCGGCGGCCGTTGCGGCTGGAGAGCTCCGGCGGCGGGCGGGTGACCGAGCTGGTGGCGCGGCCGCTGCTGAACACGTTGCGCCCCGAGCTCTCCGGTGTGGTGCAGCCACTCGGTGGCGAGTACGCGGCGACCCGGTCCTTCCTGGAGTCCGTGCCGTTCGCGGCCGGCTACGGCGTGGAGATCGGGCTGCTGCTCGACGTGCACCGGATGCACGGGCTTTCCGCGCTGGCCCAGGTGAACCTGGGCGTGCGCAAGCACCGGAACAGGTCGTTGCTGCAGCTCGGGGCGATGTCGTCGCAGATCATGCGAACGGCGCTGGCCCGCTGCGGTGTCGAGGCCGAATCCGGTCCGCTGACGCAGTTCGTGCAGGTCGGCGGCGAGTGGCTACCCGACTCGACCGACGTGCTCGTGGCCGATCGGCCCCCGATGACGCACGTGATCGAAAAGGGCTAGCTGCTCTTCGCGGTGGGTGACGACCAGGGCGGCGCCCTGGCAGTCGTCGAGGACCTTGCCGAGCACGCGGTCGGCCTGCTGCGGGTCGAGGCCCTCCGTGGGCTCGTCCAGGAGCAGGACCTCCGGGTTCGCCAGCACCGACCTGGTGAGGATCAGGCGCTGTCGCTGGCCTCCCGAGATCTCCTCACCGCGTTCGCCGACGACCCGGTCCCAGTCGAGGTCCAGTTCGGCGATCGCGGCTGCCCTGTCGAGTTCCTCCTGGGTGGCATCGGGTTTGGCCAGCAGGACGTTCGTGCGGACCGTGGTGTGGAAGACGTGGGCGTCGGCCAGCGCGCCCCTGCTCGGTTCGAGTTTTCGCGCGATGGCGTTGAGCAGCGTCGTCTTGCCCGAACCGCTCGGGCCGACGATCGCCGTTCTGCCGGTCAGTTCGAGGGCTTCGGGCTCGTGGGCCGGTTCCGGCTCGTCGGTGGGTTCCGGAGCGGGCCTGGTGAGGGCCGCGAGCGGGACGGTGATCTCGAACGTGGCGACGGCGGCCATGATCAGCCAGGCCGGTTCGTGCTGCGCGAGCATGAGCAGTGCCGCGCCGAACTGGACGGCGATCGCCAGCGGGGTCAGATCTCTCGTGCGTTCCTTCCGGGAGAGCTCCTTCGCGGTTCTGGTGGCGGCGCGGAGTCTTTCGTCGAACAGGCCGTAGGCGATGAGTTCTTCTTTGCTGTGGACCAGTTCGGTGGTTCGTTCGGTCAGCCTGGCGCGCAACGGGGTGAGGTCGCGCGGGTTGCGGACGGCGAGCCGGGGGAGCAGGGCGAGGTTGATCAGCAGACCGGCGACCAGTGGCAGCGAGAAACCCGAGGCGACCGCGACGACGGCGCCGACCAGGGCCGCGGTGATCCACGGGAGGGTGGCGCGCAGCCTGGTGTCGAGCTGCTGGTCGACGTTCGTGACGATGCGGGTCAGTGCCGTGCCGGACGGGACGTGCCTGCGGTGCGCGAGGTCGTCGTAGACCCGGCCGCGCAGTTCGACGGCCTCGCTGAGCACGGCTTTGTGGCTGGTCAGGCGTTCCAGGTAGCGCAGCGCGCCCTTGGCGAGCGCGAGCGTGCGGACCGCGACGATCGCCACGGTCAGCGCGTGCATCGGCGGGTGCTCGGCGGCGCGCATGATCAGCCAGGTCGCGGTCGCGGTGAGGCCGACGCCGGCGAGTTCGGCGAGCGTGCCGACTCCGATCGCGAGCTTCACACCTGCACCACCCTGTCGACCTCGCCGAGCAGTGCGGGCCGGTGCGCGACGATCACCGCGGTCCGGCCGCGGGTGAACTCACGGGTTGCTTGCAGCACAAGGGATTCCGTTTCCGCGTCGAGGTGTGCGGTCGGCTCGTCGAGCAGGAAGAGCCCTGCCTGACGCCGATCCAGGGCGTGGGCGAGCGCGACCCGCTGCTGCTCACCGGAGGAGAGGTTCGGCGGGACGAGCGTGGGCCGTTGCGGCACCCAGGACAGCGCTGCCAGCCACTGCCCGTGGTCGATGTCCCGCAGGTCGACGCCGCCGACGAGCACGCGGCCGTGGTCGGGCCGCACGAAACCCAGCAGCAGCCCGAGAATCGTGCTCTTGCCCGCGCCGCTCGGGCCGACCAGTGCGATCCGGTCGCCGGGGCGGATGCGCAGCGAGAAGTTCTTCAGGCTGCGGACGCTCACGTCGTCGAACACGATCTCGGCCTGAGCGAGGTCCGGCGGGACCTGGCCCGTGGCCTCCTGGTGCACCGGCACCTTGGCCAGGACCTCCCGGCCCTGAGCGCTCGCGTGGTACTGCGCTCCCGCGGCTCTGAGCGGCAGGAACGCCTCCGGGGCGAGGAAGAGCACGAGGAGCGCGGTGTGCAGCGCCACCCCGCCGCCGAGCAGCCTGAGGCCGACCGGCACGGCGACGAGCGCGACCGACATCGTGGCCACGAGTTCCAGCACGAACGCCGACAGGAACGCGACCCTGAGCGCCGACATCGTCTCGGTCAGGTGCCGCGCGGCCAGCGTGCGGACGGTCGTGGACTGCGCCTCGGCCCGCCCGAACGCCCGCAGCGTGCCGATTCCCTTGACCACGTCGAGGAAGTGCCCGCCGAGGGTGGCCAGCGCGTCCCACTGGCGGGCCGTCCGCTCACGGGTGTGGGCGCCGACCAGCGCACCGAAGATCGGGATCAACGGCAGCGTCACGAGGATCGTCAGGGCCGCGGTGAGGTCGGCGAACGCCAGCCTGATCACCACCGCGAGCGGCACGGCCACGGCCAGAACCTGTTGCGGCAGATACCCGACGACGTACGGCGTCACGTCGTGCACGCCCCGTGTGACCAGCGTGGCGACCTCACCGGCCTTGGTGCCGGGCGAGCGCAGGAACGCTTCCCGCAGCCGTGCCCGAGTCCGTTCGGCGGCCCGGTGCGCCCACTCGCGGTGCACCCACCACACCAGCACCCTTGCGCCGATGACCAGGCACAGCAGGAGAAGTCCCGTTCCTCCGCTCAGCACCGACGCCAGCAGTTCGGCCTGGGCCAGCACCAGGAACGGGATCGGGATCAGCGCGAGGAGATGGCGACGATCGACCATTGCACCAGCACCACCAGCGGGATGATCGGGATCGCGACCCACGCGAGCAGGCCGAGAGTGTCGTTGTGCGCCATCAGGCCGGTGACGTCGATCGAGCTGAACGCCAGCGGGATCGGCAGCGCGCAGAGCAGCGCGGTGACGGGGAAGAGCTTCCAGCGCCGCGTCTGGAACACCCAGCCGTGCACTGCGAACAGCACGGGCATGACGAGCGCCACCGGCCACGGGGCGTGCAGCAGGTGCGCCAGGAACAGGCCCCAGCCCACGGACACCATCAGCGCGCCCGTGAACACCAGCCACCACCAGAGCCGCAGCTGCACGGCCGCCATGAACAGCACCAGCCCGGCCAGGACCAGCGTGAAGGTGCTGTGCGCGCCGGACAGCAGTTCGCCTTCCAGCCGCGGGAAGGCCGCGAACAGGACTCCGATCGCGGCGACCAGCCACACCTCGTTGCCCAGGAAGAACGGGTTCATGCGTTGCAGAGCGACCTCGCGCCGGCGGAACGGCAGCAGCAACCCGGTGCCGTAGTCGAAGCCGGCCAACGCGAAGTAGCCGACGGTCAGCGTGCCGAGCACGACGAGCCAGAGGGTTTGCATCAGAGCGTCACCACCAACGGGGAAACAGGAGCGGGCGCCACGTCCGGACCGCGACGGACCGCGCGTGCGATCAACGCCCAGTCCACGCAGGCCAGCACCACGAACAGGGACGTGAACACGATGAGGGACAGCAGGATCTGGGAAGCGTCCACATGCGACACCGCGTCCTCGGTGCGCAACAGGCCGTAGACGATCCACGGCTGCCGCCCGATCTCCCGGAACATCCAGCCGAAGATGGCCGCGACGAAGGGGAACGGAATGCCGATCACCATGAGGTACAACGGAAAACGCATCCGGACCACGGCGTCCCTGATGAGCAACGGCAGCGTGAGCCAGCTGATCATCAGCAGGCCCATCCCGATGAGGATCATGAACCCGAGCGGCGCGCCGATCCACGGCGCCGCCTCGGTCTTGTCCGGCTGGTACCGGGCGATCACGGGGAACTGGGCGAACCCGGCGCCGATCAACGCCGGGGTGGCCAGCGCGGTGGTGACCACGCCCATCCGCAGCGAGCGCCGGAAGAAGTCGACCTCGGGCGTCCGCTTGATGAAGTGGTACGCCGAGATCCCGGTCATGAACACGCCGCCGGCCGTGATCGCCGCGAAGACCACGTGCGTCAGCGCCGAGGTGAAGGCCGGGTTGGTCAGCAACGCGCCGAAGTCGTCCAGCCGCAACACGTTCCCGTCGATCCGGTAGCCGACGGGGTTCTGCAGGAACCCGTTCGCCGCCATGATCCAGAACGCCGACGCGAACGCGGTCAGCGCCGTCAGGTACAGCAACGCGAGGTGCAGCCAGCGGTTGAGCCTGCCCCAGCCGAAGATCCAGAGTCCGAGGAACGTCGACTCCAGGAAGAACGCGATCAGCGTCTCCATCGCGAGCGGTGCGCCGAACACGTCACCGGCGTAGGTCGCGAGGCCGGACCAGTTCAGCCCGAACTGGAACTCCATCACGATGCCGGTGACGATCCCGAGCGCATAGTTGATCACGTAGATCCGGCCCCAGAACCGCGTCATCCGCTCGTGCACGGGCGCGCCGGTGATCGTGAACCTCGTCTGCATGATCACCAGCAGCGTCACGAGGCCCAGCGTGAGCAGCACGAACAGGAAGTGGAACGACGTGGTCGTCGCGAACTGGAGCCGGGCGAGGTCTGCTGCGCTCATGAGTAGGCACGGTATGTGTAGCGCACCTACTTATTAAGGCTCGAAAGCGCATCTCCGGGGGATCTCAGGGCTGACCCTGACCGAAGATCTCAGGGACCGTTCCCGGGGCGCACATCGGTAGAGTCGCTACGCATGAAGCCCGACGCGCTACGCGGCCACCTCGACGCGTTGCTGCTGGCCACGCTCGACGGCGAGCAGTTGCACGGCTACGCGATCATCGAAGCGTTGCAGCAGGGCAGCGGGGGTGCGCTGGACCTCCCGACGGGCACCGTCTACCCGGCGTTGCGCAGGCTCGAACGGGCCGGGCACGTCAGCAGCGACTGGAGCACCGTCGGCGGCCGCAAGCGCCGCACCTACAAGCTCACACAGGCGGGGCAGCGCGCGTTGAACGCCGAACGCGACGCGTGGCGCGAGTTCACGACGGTCATCGACGGGGTGCTGGGAGGTGGGGGCAAGTGGGCGCAGACGTGATGGACGTGGACGTGGTCGACCGGTACATGACCGAGCTCGGCTCACGGTTGCGGGGCTCGAACAAGCAGGTCCGCGAGCTGCTCACCGAGACCCGCGACAGCCTCGCCGACGCCACCGAGGCGCACCTGGACCGCGGGCTCACCGAGCGCGAGGCCCAGGAGCGCGCGGTCGAGGAGTTCGGGCCGGTGCGCGAGATCGCGAACGAGTACCAGGCGGAGCTGGCCGTCGCGTACGGCACGCGCACGCTCATCTGGCTCGCGATCGTGCTGCCGTTGATGCACATGGCGTGGGAGTACGGCCGGATGCTGCTCATCGGGCCGTGGCGGGACTTCGGCACGATGCCGCCTGACTGGTACCTGTTCATCGCCAAGGCCAACGACCTGACCAGCGGCATCGCGTCCGGTGTGGCGCTCGTGGCGTTGGTGCTCGGCCGGGTCCTCGCCCGCAAGTACGACACGAAGCTGCTGGCGAAGCTCGGCGCGACCATCGCGCTCGTGTCCGTCGGCGCCGTGCTGCTGGGCAACCTCTCGATCATCCTGGCGACCGCGCACTTCGACGCGTCACGGCTCGCGGAGTCGTTGCCGATGACCATCGCGAGCCTGATCACCTGGACCGTGATCGTCCGGCTCGGTCTGCTCGCTCGCCGCTGCCTGAGCTGTGCCACGATCGTCGTGTGACCAACGCCCTGATCTACCTGATCGTGATGATCGCCGTCGCGGCAGTGGTGTTCCTGCTCGCGGCGTTGGTGTTCGGGCGCGGCGAGGAGCTCGCGCCGCTGCCCCCCGGTGCGTCACCCACGCGGCTGCCGGCCGACGACATCACCGCGGAGAACATCCGCGAGCTGAAGTTCCAGCAGGTCTTCCGCGGCTACAAGATGACCGAGGTCGACTGGGCGTTGCAGCGGCTCGCGACCGAGGTCGAGACGCTGCGGGCGCGCGTGCGGGAGCTCGAGGAACTGGAGAGCAGTGACCACGGAGCTTGAGCTGACCGTTCAGGTCGCGGCGCCGCCGGACACGATCTTCCGGGCCGTGACCGACTGGGAACGTCAGTCGGAGTGGGTGTTCGGCACGCGCGTGTCCGTCGTCGAGGGCGACGGGAAGTCGGTCGGCAGCGAGATCGACGCCGTGACGTTCGGCGTCAGCGACCGCATGCGGATCACGCGCTGGGACCCGCCGCACGCCGTCGAGCTGCTGCACCTGGGCAAGATCGTCCGCGGCACCGCCGTGCTCGCCGTGCGCGGCAGCCGTTTCGTGTGGACCGAACGCCTCGACGTGCCGTTCTTCTACCCGTTGGTGAAGCCGCTCTTCGTGCTGATGCTGCGCCGTTCGCTGCAACGGTTCGCCCGGTTCGCGGAGGAGTACCGGTGATCACCCGCTGTCCCTGGGGTGACTCCACCCCGGACTACGCCGAGTACCACGACACCGAGTGGGGCGTGGAGCTGCACGGCACGCCCGAGCTCTACGAGCGGATGTCGCTGGAGGCGTTCCAGTCCGGCCTGTCGTGGATCACGATCCTGCGCAAGCGGCCGGCGTTCCGGGCGGCGTTCGGCGGCTTCGACCCGGTGCTGGTCGCGGAGTTCGGCCCCGCCGACGTCGAACGGCTGATGGCCGACGCGGGCATCGTCCGGAACCGGATGAAGATCGACGCCGCGATCCACAACGCGCGGGTGATCGTCTCGGAGGGCGTCGACCTGGACGCGCTGCTGTGGTCGTTCGCGCCCACCGGCCACGTGCGGCCCGCGACGTTCGCGGACGTGCCGGCGATCACGGACGAGTCCAAGGCGATGGCCAAGGAACTGAAGAAGCGCGGCTTCAAGTTCCTCGGCCCCACCACGTGCTACGCGCTGATGCAGGCGACCGGCATGGTCGACGACCACATCTCCACGTGCTTCCGCGCCGGTTGAGCGAAGGCCGTCAGCGCGACGGCCTCCACCCGCCGCTCACTTGCCGATGAACTTCGGGGCCCGCTTGTTCACGAACGCGTCGACCGCCTCGCGGTGGTCCTCGGTCGCGCCGCAGTCGGCCTGGGTGCGCCGCTCGGCCTCCAGCGCGTCCTCCAGGGTGCCGTCCGCGGCCACGGCCAGCGCTTCCTTGATCTTCGCGTAGGCCGTCGTCGGCCCGGCGGCGAGCTTCGCGGCCAGCAGGTGCGCGGTCGAGAGCAGTTCCTCGTCCGGCACGACCTGGTTGACCATGCCGACCCGCAGCGCCTCCTCGGCGCCGACGGGCTGGGCGAGCAGCATCATCTCCATCGCGCGGCCGTGGCCGATCAGCCGCGGCAACGTGTAGGACGCACCCGAGTCCGCCGTCAGGCCGACGTTCGCGAAGGCCATCAGGAACTTCGCCGACTTGCCCGCGATGCGCAGGTCCGCGGCGTAGGCGAACGACGCGCCCGCACCGGCCGCACTGCCGTTGACCGCGGCGATCACCGGCTTCGGCATGCCGATCAGCTCGCGCACGATGGGGTTGTAGTGCTTCTCGACGGTGTGCAGCGGCGCCGGATCACCGGCCTGCAGCAGGCTGATGTGCTCCTTGAGGTCCTGACCCGCGCAGAACGCCCTGCCCGCACCCGTGATCACCACCGCGCGCACCGACTCGTCCGCCGCCGCCTCCTTCAGCGCGGCGAGGAACGCCTCCTTCAGCGTGACGGTGAAGGCGTTGAACGACTCGGGGCGGTTGAACGTGAGCGTGCGCACACCATCGGCGTCGTCGACGAGGAGCTCGGACACTGGACCTCCATCAAGCAGTGGAAACGTTGCGGACCGGCCGCAGGCACTCGTCGACGAACCGACTCGTGCCCGGTGCCAGCCGCAGTGTCTGTTCGTCGAAGAACGACGCTGCCGCGTGCCCCGGCCAGTCCGGTGGCAACAGTTCAGCAGGAAGACCGGGATCGCGGAACAGGAACTTCCGCCACGCGTGCAGCAGCTGCTGCGAGGCCGCGAACGCCGCCGCGTCGTCCGTTTCGTCCACAACGGACACCTTCTCGTGCCACTGCGCGACGAACGCGGCGTAGTCACGGCCGAGTTCGGCCAGGTCCCAGGCCTTCGCCGCGAGCTCGGCGTCGCCACCGTCGTGTGAACCGTGAAAAGTTCGTGCCGCGACCTCCTCGGCGGCCAGCACGTCGGCCAGTTCCGGTGAGGGCCGGGGCGCGATCCACGTCACAGGGCCGAGCGCGCCGTAGCCGAGCAGCTGCAGCTCCGAGGCCAGGTGGTCGCGCGAGTCGCGGCCGGGCATCTCCTCCAGCACCACCACGTGCCAGCGACCGTCCCACGTGGACGGCCCGGTGCGGTAGATGCGGGCGGCGGCCTCGTCGAGCCTGCGTTCCCCGCGAGGTGTCATGGCGTATCCGGGCCCGTCAGGCAGCCGCGACGGCTGCAACCAGCCCTGCCGGACGGTGCGGGACACGGCCGTGCGGACGGCCGGCGCGGCGAAACCGAGGGGCTCGAGCAACCGGACGAGCGCGGCGATGGTGGCGGCGCCACCGCGTTCGCGGAGGTGGCCGCCGTAGACGTCGAAGAGCGCGGAACGGGCTCGCACCCGGCCCAGTCTGTCACGACACGAGCGGAGGTGCCCAAAGTGTTGCCTTGTCGTGAAAACAGGTGTTGATCAGGCACAAGTCAAGATCGACAACTGTCACCGGGACTCGCCAAAAGATCGGTTCGGTTTCGCCCCTGAGTCGCGATAGGGGAGAATGGAGCAGATCCGGCCTGGCCGGACGGGGAAGATGTTGACGGAGGGAGCACGCGATGGCGGCCATGAAGCCCCGGACCGGCGACGGTCCCCTCGAGGTCACCAAGGAGGGACGCGGCATCGTCATGCGCGTGCCGCTCGAGGGTGGTGGGCGCCTTGTCGTCGAGATGTCGGCGGACGAGGCCAGCGCCTTGGGCGACGCGCTGAGGGCCGCCGCCGGCTGAGGCACCCGGCGAGGAAGCAGTGTTGAGCCCCGGTTTCCACAGTGGAGACCGGGGCATCGCTTCGTTCTCGCACCAGGTGAGAATGAACGGTCGTTAATGCAATAGGGGAGGTCCAACCGTGGCGTCGACGGTGCCGTCAGTGCCAACCAAGCTCGTGGACGTCGAGGTGGCCACCACCACGCGCCGCAACGTTCCGGCGGTCGTGCTCGTGTCCACGGGACCTGAGCTGGGGCCGGGCGGCGACGGCATCGACGTCTCCGACCTGACCGGCAAGGCCGGCGAGGCGGTGCGGCACGACGAGACCTGGACGCTCGGTGTCGGCACCGGCACGCTCGCCGACTACCGCGCGGCGGGTGCGAGCCTCGTGCGCGCGCTGAGCGGCGAGGACGCGCCCAAGACCGCGGACGTCCTGCTCACCCCGGACTTCGACGCCGCCCAGGTGCGCGCGTTCGTGCTGGGCGCGGCGCTCGGCGGCTACCGCTTCAAGGTCACCGGCGAAGAAGCCCCGAAGCGAGTCGGCTCGTTGCGGCTGATCACGGCCGAAGACGGGTTCGAGGAGGTGCTGACGTCGGCCGCGCTGAAGGCCCACGCGCTCGCCACCGCGACGGCGCTGGCGCGTGATCTCGCCAACACGCCGTCCAACGTCAAGGACCCGCGCTGGCTCACCACGACCGCCGCCCGGCTGGCGGACAAGGTCGACGGGCTCAGCGCCACCGTGCGCGACGAGAAGTGGCTGGCGCAGCAGGGCTTCGGCGGCGTGCTGGCGGTCGGCGGCGGATCTGCCCGCCCGCCGCGGTTCCTGGAGCTCACGTACGGCACCACCGGCCCGCACCTGGTGTTCGTCGGCAAGGGCATCACGTTCGACACGGGCGGCATCTCGGTGAAGCCCGCGGACGGCATGCACCTCATGCGCACCGACATGGCGGGCGGTGGCGCGGTGATCGCCGCGCTGCTGGCCGTGGCGCGCCGGCGGCTGCCGGTCAGGGTCACCGGGCTCGTGCCGTGCGCGGAGAACCACGTGAGCGGCTCGTCGTACCGGCCGGGCGACGTCGTGCGCCACTACGGCGGCGCGACCACCGAGGTGCAGAACACCGACGCCGAGGGCCGCATGGTCCTGGCCGACGCGCTGGCGTACGCGGTGAAGAACCTGAAGCCCGACCTCGTCGTGGACGTGGCGACGCTGACCGGTGCCATGAAGGTCTCGCTCGGCCTGCGCACGGGCGGGGTGTTCAGCTCGTCCGACGAGCTCGCGGCCGAGATCGTCGAGGCCGGTGCCGGTGTCGGCGAGAAGTGGTGGCGGATGCCGCTGCTGGAGGAGCACGTGAGTGCGGTCGCCAGCGAGATCGCGGACTACAAGCAGTGCCCGCCCGGCCCCGGCGGCATCACGGCGGCGCTGTTCCTGCAGAAGTTCACGGGCGACGTGCCGTGGGCGCACCTCGACATCGCGGGCCCGGCGCGGTCGGAGAAGGTCTACGACGAGGTCGTCGCGGGAGCCACCGGCTTCGGCGCGCGAACGCTGGTCGAGCTGGCTGAAAAATATTCGCGTTAGTTCCTACGATCTGCCCATACGAGACGGCGACGTTCCACGGCATGATGTGAGCTCCTTCACACCGTCGTAGAGGAGCGCTCGTGTTACTCCGCCTGGCTCTCGCCGTCTCGTTGGTACTAACGGCCCTAAGTCCTGCCGCCGCGAGCACGCCTTGGTGGGAACCGGTGGCGCGGCCGGCGGTGGACTCGCAGATCAACGTGACCGGCGAGCCGTTCAAGGGCACCGACGGGCAGGGCAGGGTGCGCGGGTTCGTCGACGCGCACAACCACCTGATGACCCACGAGGGCTTCGGCGGCAAGCTGATCTGCGGCAAGCCGTTCTCCGAGCAGGGCATCGCGGACGCGCTCAAGGACTGCTCCGAGCACCACCCGGCGGGTCTGGGCGCGATCTTCGAGGCGATCGTGACGGGCGACTTCGACGGCCACGACCCGGTGGGCTGGCCGACGTTCAAGGACTGGCCCTCGCACACGACGGTCTCGCATCAGCAGAACTACTACGCCTGGCTGGAACGGGCGTGGCGCGGTGGTCAGCGCGTGCTGGTCCAGGACCTGACGAGCAACGCCACGCTGTGCGTCATCCACCCGTTCAAGGACAAGCCCTGCGACGAGATGCAGTCGGTCCGGTTGCAGGCCCAGCGCACCTACGAGCTGCAGGCGTTCGTCGACAGGCAGTTCGGTGGCGCGGGCAAGGGCTGGTTCCGCATCGTCACGTCGGCCGAGCAGGCCCGCGACGTGATCACGCGGGGCAAGCTCGCGGTGATCCTCGGCGTCGAGACCTCCGAGCTCTTCGGCTGCCGGACGTTCCTCGACATCCCGCTGTGCAACAGGGGTGACATCGACCGCGGCCTCGACGAGATGTACGCGCTCGGCGTGCGCAGCGCGTTCCTGTGCCACAAGTTCGACAACGCGCTGTGCGGCGTCCGGTTCGACTCGGGCACGCAGGGCGGCGTGATCAACGCCGGGCAGTTCCTGCGGACCGGCCAGTGGTGGCAGACCGAGCAGTGCAAGGGACCGCAGCAGGACAACCCGATCGGCACGGTCGGCCCGAACGCGCTGATCCCGGCTTCGGCCGTCGCGCCCGCGTACGACCCGGCGAAGCGGTGCAACGTGCGCGGCCTGACGTCGCTCGGCGAGTACGCGGTGCAGGGCATGATGCGCCGGCACATGATGATCGAGATCGACCACATGAGCGTGAAGGCCGCCGGTCGCACGCTGGACCTCGCGGCGCAGGCGAAGTTCCCCGGCATCGTCTCGAGCCACAGCTGGATGGACGCCCAGTGGACCGAGAAGGTCTACCAGCTCGGCGGGTTCGTGGCGGGCTACGAGAACAGCCCCGAGGGCTACGTCGCTCAGGCGGCCGCCGCGGAGCCGTTGCGGCGCAAGTACGACGTGGGCATCGGGTTCGGCTCCGACTACAACGGCGTCGGCTCGCACCCGGCACCGCAGACCGGCGTGACCTACCCGTTCCGCAGCTACCCGGACGGCCCGCTGGTCGACCGGCAGCGCACCGGCGAGCGCGTCTGGGACATCAACGTCGACGGCGGCGCGCACATCGGTCTCCTGCCGGACTGGGTCGAGAAGGTCCGTCAGGTCGGTGGCGACCAGCTGGTGCAGGACATGCTCAGCGGCGCCGAGTCGTACCTGCGGATGTGGTCGAGCACTCAGCGCTGGACGCCGTGAGTCCTGAGCGCGTGTTCGCGGAAGGCGCGGACGGCGGGCGGCAGCGGGTGGTCCTTCAGCCACGTCAGCCCGAAGATCCGGCCGGTGCGCGGGGTCAGCGGTAGCTCGCGCAGTCCGGGAGGTGGAGCGAACTCGGCGTGGGTCAGCAGCGCCACGCCGAGGCCCGCCGCCACCAGGCCGCGCACCGTCTCGATCTCCTGGCACTCGAAGACGTAGCGGGGCGTGAACCCGGCGGCCGCGCACATGTCGTCGGTGATCTGGCGCAGGCCGTAGCCGTGCTCCAGCGTGATCAGGTCCTCGCCCTCCAGGTCCCCGATCCGCACGGACCTCCTGGACTCCAGCCGGTGCCCTGCCGGCACCACGACGATCAGGGGCTGCTCGAACACGACCACCGACTCGAACTCGGGACCGACCGGCGGCGGGGCGACCAGCGCGAGGTCGATCTCGCCGCCGACGAGCTTGTCGATCACGGCCTGACGGGCGTTCTGGACCAGGCCGAACCGCACGTGCGGGTGCTCGGCGCGATAGCTGCGGACCAGCTCCGGCACGATCGCGCGGCCGAGCATGTGCAGGAAGCCCAGCACGACCCGGCCCTTCTCCGGGTCGAGCTCCTCCTCCACCTCGCGCAGACCCGGTTCCAGCGCGGCCAGCGACCGGGCCGCGGCCTCGGCCAGCAACCGGCCGGGGCGGGTCAGCCGGACCCGGCGGCCGGTCTTCACGAGCAGCGGCGCGCCGAGCTGGTCACCGAGCTCGGCGATCCAGCGGCTGACGGTCGGCTGGGGGAGCCCCAGGCGTTCTGCGACGCGAGTCACGTGCTCGTCGGCGGCAAGCGCTTTCAGCACCGCCAGCTTCGGTGCCAGCTCCAATTCGTCCACGGATCGATTCTGACGCATTTCCGTATTGGACGTATGGCTTAGCGTCAGTCGTGTGAACAGGTTGACCGCGGCCATCGCCGCTTCGGGGTTCGCGTGCTTCGCGTTGCTGTACACCCCGCAGCCGGTCATGCCGCAGATCGCCGCCGAGTACGGGCTGGGGCCGGGCAGCGCGTCGCTCGCCCTCTCCGCGGCGACGCTCGCGCTGGCCGTGGTGGTCGTGCCGATCGCGATGCTGTCCGAACGGCTCGGGCGTCGCCCGGTGATCGTGGTCAGCGTGCTGGTGGCGGCGTTGCTCGGGCTCGTGCTGCCGTTCGCGCCGAACTACGAGGTGTTCCTGGGCCTGCGGGTGTTGCAGGGCATTGCGGCGGCCGGGGTGCCCGCGGCGTCCATGGCCTACCTCGCGGACGCGCTGGACAAGAAGAAGCTCGGCGCCGCGATGGGCGCGATGATCGCCGGGAACAGCCTGGGCGGCATGTCGGGACGGCTCGTCACCGGGATGACCGCCGACTGGCTGGGGTGGCGCGGCTCGGTGCTGCTCGCCGGCGTGTTCGGGCTGGTCGCGGCCCTGATCGTGGTGTTCTTCCTGCCGAAGGCCCAGGCGATGCCGAAGCGCGCGCCCAGTGGCATGAAGGCGGCGTTGAAGGACCCGGTGCTGCTGTCGATGTACGCCGTCGCCGTGCTGCTCGTGGGCGCGTTCATCTCGTTCTACAACGTCGCCGGCTTCCAGCTCACCGGCCCGGCGTGGCTGGAGACGCTGGTGTTCCTCTTCTACGGCTTCGGCAGCACCGCGGCGGCGTTCGCGGGCAGGCTGGCTGACCGGTTCGGCCGCGGCAAGGTGCTGCTGCTGTGCATCGGCGTGCTGGCTCTCGGTGCCCTGGCGAGCCTGGTGTGGGTCCCGCTCGGCCTGGCGATCGTCACCGCCGGGTTCTTCGCGTCGCACACGACGGCGAGCGGCTGGGTGGCCGCCCGCGCTCCCGAACACGCCCGCGGCCAGGCGTCAGGGCTGTACCTGGCCGGGTTCTACGTGGGCAGCAGCGTCGGCGGGACGTCCGGCGCCACCGCGTACGAGGAGTGGGGCTGGGGAGGACTGGTGCTGGTGCTCCTGGGCTGGCTGGCCCTGGCGGCGATGCTGGTGGTGTGTTCGCAATCCTCGCCGGTTCATTCCGCGCCCAGTGGGGCATCTCGCGGCACCGCCCCCACGCCCCCATATGCCCGATATGAGGGCGTGGGGGCGGCACCGCGAGCTACCCGCCTGGACACGGAATGGACCGGCGAGCGTTAGCGAACACACCACCAGCTCAGAACTCCAGGGCGAGGGTGGCGCGCGAGTCGACCGGCGCGATGGTCGTCTTGCCGAGACGCGGCAGGTCCAGCAGCCCGTCGACCATGCCGACCGAGACCGAGCGGGTGTCCGCCGGGACCTCGACGACGATCGCGAACGGCAGCGGGCCGCCGTCGTAGCGCGCGCCGACCTGCCGGGCGGCCGAGCCGTCCGGCAGCGTGACGGTGATCAGGTCCTTGGTCAACAGGCCGCCCGCGGTGTCGGGCAGGTCGCCGGTCGCCTCGACCCGCACCTCCAGCAACGCCTTGTCGGGCGCGGAGATCGTGGCCACGTCGTACTGGCTCTCGCCGAGCTTGATCGGGCGCTGGCGGCCGAGCCTGATCCCGGTGATCTTCATGCCGAGCTCGCGGTCGCCGAAGCGGATCTTCTGCGTCTGCTCCGCGAACTGGGGTGGGGTGGCGGTGCGCCGCAGCACCTGCGGCGCGTTGTCGGAACGCTTGCCGGACGGGACCTCGGCGCGCTGTTCCAGCGACTTGGCGCCGAGCGTGCCGAGCGCGAGGTGCTCCGCGCCCTCCTGCGGGTCCGGCACGGTGTAGACGACGAAGACCGAGCCGGTGGCCGGCAGCCGGTCGGCCGGGAGGACCTGGCGCTTGCCCGGGACCTCCAGCGCGAGCTCGGACGGCTGCGGGGCGAACCCCTGCCAGTTGGTGCGGTGGAAACCGCTGTCCGTCTCGTTGAGCTTGTCGACCTTCATCCTCACCACGCGCAGCCGTGACCCGGCCTCGGCGCGCAGCGTGCCCTCCGAGGTGAACCAGATGTCCGGGTTCGCCCAGCCGGTCACGGCGGTGCTGAGCAGGTCGTCGCGCAGCTTGATGTCGGCGTCGCCCAGCCCGAGCTCGTGGTTCGAGCGCTTGCCGTCGTCGGGCAGCACGGCCAGGAAGTCGCGTCCGGCCGTCAGGTCCTGCTGCTTCGACGGGTCGAACTCCTTGCCGTCGGTGCGCACGAGCGTCCCGCCCGGCGTGCTGCGGTTGCCCTTCTCGGGCACCTGTGGCGACTGCACCTCGTAACGGACCTCGTCATCCGTCTTGGTGACTTCCTTGAGCGGCACGGGCACCCAGTCGGTGGTGGCGCCGGTGCCGGGGACCTGGACCGGTCCGCACCACAGCCGCTTGTCCACCTCGGACTCCAGGCCCGTCTTCGCGAACCAGCAGGTGACCGCGGCGGCGCCCGCCCGTGCCACGTAGCCGTACTCCAGCGTGTAGGCGAGCTGCGCCTCGGCGTTCGCCTGCAGTTCAGAGGCGTCGGCGAGCTTCTTGCCGTCCATGGTGAGCTGGACCGCGCCCGGTTGCGCGGCGGGAGCTGTGGCACATCCAGTCACTGCCAGGAGGACCGTCAGACCCAGCACCGCACAACGCACAGTCCTCGCGCCCCTCACCAGTTGAAACCGAAACGTCACTACTGGTTAAAGGCGGCCCTCACTCTTCCGGGTTGCCCCGGTCGAGTGTGGCTCAAATCACACTGCGATAGACCTCGACGGTTTGCTCCGCCATCGCGGACCACGAGAACTCCTGCTCAGCCCGCGTGCGCCCGGCGGCACCGAAGCGCTTCGCGCGCTCGGGGTCTGTGATCAGTTCGTTGATCGATTCCGCGAGCTGGCGTCGATATGTCGACAAATCGTGCTCGTCGTAGTGGACGAGAAGGCCCGTCTCGCCGTGCACGACGACCTCGGGGATGCCGCCGACGTCACTCGCGACGACCGCGGTGCCGCACGCCATCGCTTCCAGGTTCACGATGCCCAGCGGTTCGTAGACCGACGGGCACACGAACACCGCCGCGTGGCTCAGGATCTGCCGCACCTCGGCCGGCTGCAACATCTTCTGGATCCAGAAGACGCCCGACCGCGTCCGCGAGAGTTCGCTGACCGCCTGCTTGATCTCCTCGGCGATCTCCGGCGTGTCCGGTGCGCCCGCGCACAACACGATCTGCGCTTCGGGGTCGATCTGGTGCGCGGCGGCCACGAGGTGGCTCAAACCTTTTTGCCGGGTGATCCTTCCCACGAAGGCCACGATCGGCTTCGTGGGATCGATTCCACGGGTCGTCAGGGCGTCCGTTTCGGTGACCGGGTGGTACGCGTTGCTGTCGATTCCGTTGCGGACGACGTGCACCCGCGCCGGGTCGAGAGCGGGGTACGCGTCGAGCACGTCGGCCCTCATGCCCTCGCTCACGGCGATGACCGCGTCGGCGTGTTCGTACGCCGTCCGCTCCGCCCACGAGGAGATCCGGTACCCGCCGCCGAGCTGCTCGGCCTTCCACGGCCGGCGCGGTTCCAGCGAGTGCGCCGTCACCACGTGCGGGATGCCGTGCAGGAGTTTGCCCAGATGACCGCCCATGTTGGCGTACCACGTGTGCGAGTGGACCAGCGTGGCCGTGGAGATCGCCGAGGCCATCTCCAGGTCCACCGCGAGGGTCGAGAGAGCCGCGTTCGCCTGCTCCAGGCTGTGCGGGGCGTTGTGGGCCGTGGCGTCCGATCGGGGTGCACCGAAGCAGTGCACGTCGACGTCCACGAGTTCGCGGAGATGGGGCACGAGGAATCCCACGTGCACGCCAGCCCCGCCGTACACCTCTGGCGGATACTCCCGGGTCAACAGCGCTACTCGCACGCACCCACCGTAGATCACGGCGGTACCGGTTGGGACAAACCGCTTTGCGTCTGGTTCGGGAACGATCGCACGGATAGGGTCACATACCGTGAAGGGGCAGCCGCACGTTCTCGGAATTGTGCTTGCCGGTGGTGAAGGCAAGCGCCTGTGGCCACTGACGGCCGACCGCGCGAAACCGGCTGTGCCCTTCGGGGGCAACTACCGGCTGGTCGACTTCGTGCTGTCGAACCTGGTCAACGCCGGGCTCGCGAAGCTCTGCGTGCTGACGCAGTACAAGTCGCACTCGCTGGACCGCCACATCTCGACGACGTGGCGCCTGTCCAATGTGCTCGGTCAGTACGTGACACCGGTCCCGGCCCAGCAACGCCTGGGCCCCCGCTGGTACACGGGCTCGGCCGACGCGATCTTCCAGTCGCTCAACCTCGTCCACGACGAGAAGCCCGACCACGTGGTCATCTTCGGAGCCGACCACGTGTACCGGATGGACCCCGGCCAGATGATCTCGCAGCACGTCGAGTCGGGCGCGGCCGTGACCGTCGCCGGCATCCGCGTGCCCCGCAACGAGGCCAAGGCCTTCGGATGCATCGACTCCGACGCGTCGGGGAAGATCACCCGGTTCCTGGAGAAGCCGTCCGAGCCGCCGCACGTGCCGGACGACCCCGAGGTCACCTTCGCGTCGATGGGCAACTACGTCTTCACGACCGAGGCGTTGCTGGACGCCCTGCGCGGGGACGCGCTGAACCCCGACTCGGACCACGACATGGGTGGCGACATCATCCCCATGCTGGTGGACCGGGGGAAGGCGCACGTCTACGACTTCCAGGACAACGAGGTGCCCGGCGCCACCGACCGGGATCGCGGGTACTGGCGGGACGTCGGGACCATCGACGCCTACTACGACGCGCACATGGACTTGGTTTCGGTCCATCCGATCTTCAACCTGTACAACCAGTTGTGGCCTATTCGGACCGCCACTCCTCCCATGCCTCCGGCCAAGTTCATCGCCGGTGGGTCTGCTGAGGACTCCATGGTGGGGCCTGGGTCGATCATCTCCGGGAAGATCCACGGGTCGGTGATCTCGTCCGACGTGACCGTCGAGGTCGGGTCTGTCGTGCAGGGGTCCGTGTTGTTGCCCGGGGTTCGGATCGGCAAGGGTGCTGTGGTCCGGCGGGCTATTTTGGACAAGAACGTCGTGGTGCCTGATGGGGCATTGATCGGGGTTGACGCTCCTATGGATCGGGAGCGGTACACGGTTTCTGCTTCTGGGGTGACTGTGCTGGGGAAGGGTGTTCGGGCTTACTGATCTTGTCGGACCCTCTGAGTAGGTTGAGTTGTAGGGGGTCCCGGATCGGGGGGACGCCTGCGTCAGCGTGGTCACCTTGCGGGTGGTCGCCTTTGCCTGCCGCGACCTGGCGGGTGGGTCACCTTGCGGGCGGCCTGGTCGCGTTGCGTGCGTTTCCTGGGGGCTCTGCCCCCAGACCCCCGGCAATCTGATCGGGGGTGGCGCCGCCCGTAGGTGGATGGCACGCCTGTTGAGTTGGGCGGCTGCGCGTTGCTTTGAGGGTTGCGTTGGCGGTGGGGTCCCGTCACGAGCCGCACCAAGAGCGGGCCACATGCAGGTAGGGGTGTCAACTCGACGAAAAGCGTGTCGAGTTGACACCCCTACCTGCATGCAGCAAGAGCTGTGGCGCGACTCGTGACGGGACCCCACCGCCCTTGCCTTATGGAGAGACGGCTCGCCTG
Source organism: Lentzea sp. NPDC051208 (assembly GCF_040682435.1). Taxonomy (NCBI): domain Bacteria; kingdom Bacillati; phylum Actinomycetota; class Actinomycetes; order Pseudonocardiales; family Pseudonocardiaceae; genus Lentzea; species Lentzea sp. NPDC051208. The sequence continues at coordinate 348,885 of NZ_JBFBAW010000005.1, forward strand.
CGGCATCGCTTAAGGGTGGGCGGCTCGCCTTCGGCTTCGCGGGCTGTTCTGCTAGGGCCTGCGGGCTGCTACCAGTAGGCCGTCGCCCAGCGGGAGGATCACCGGCACCAGGCGGTCGTCCTCCTTCACGAGGCGCGCGATGTCGCGCATCGCCTGGGTCGAGTCGTCCCTCTTCGTGTGGTCCACGACGGCGCCGTGCCAGAGGACGTTGTCGAACGCGATCACGCCCCCTGGGCGCAGCATGCGGACGCCGTGTGCCAGGTACTGCGGGTACTCGGGCTTGTAGGCGTCCACGAAGACGAGGTCGTACGCCGCGTCGGTCAGGCGGGGGAGGACGTCCAGTGCCTTGCCCATGATCAGGCGAGTGCGGGACGGGGAGATGCCTGCTGCCGCGTAGGCCTCTCGGGCTGCCCGTTGGTGGTCGGAGGCCACGTCTATCGAGGTCAGGATGCCGGACTGGGGCATGCCCGCCAGGAGGTAGAGGCCGCTGGTGCCCGCTCCGGTGCCGATCTCGACCACCGCGCGGGCCTGGAGTGCGGTCGCGAGGAACCGCAGGGCGGCGCCTCCGCCCGCGCCGATGGGCACGCAGCCCAGTTCCTGGCCGCGTGCTCTTGCTGCCAGGTGCACGTCGTCCTCGGGGAGGTACTGCTCGACGTACTCCCGCAGGGCCGATTCCGTGGTCACGGTCTAGCAGGTTAGTGCCAACTGTGCCCAAAACGGGTGAACGTGGCCCGAACCGAAATTCTCAGGGTGCTCTCAGCCCACTCTCACGATCGTTTAAAGGGAGCAGGAGAAGGTACAGAGGCAAGAAGCCAGGCTCTAGTCGGGAACAAGCCGGACCCGTCGCCCGTTGAGCCGCATAAGGGTCGCCGGGCGGCCCACATGGAGGTGCCGAAACACCTGATGCGCACGCAGTCGAGTTCTCCGGAGGCCGTCGCGCCCATCGAGACGGCCGACTGGACGCCGCCCTCGTGGGACGCGATCGTCCGTGAACACGCGGACAGGGTCTACCGGCTCGCGTACCGCCTGACCGGCAACCAGCACGACGCCGAGGACCTGACGCAGGAGACGTTCATCCGCGTCTTCCGCTCCCTCGCGTCGTACAAGCCGGGCACCTTCGAGGGGTGGCTGCACCGCATCACCACCAACCTCTTCCTCGACATGGCTCGCCGGCGTAGCCGCGTGCGCATGGAGGCGCTGCCCGAGGACAACGACCGCCTCGAGGGTGACGACCTGTCCCCTGAGGAAATCTACGACGAGAACCACCTCGACCCCGACCTGCAGGCCGCGCTGGACGAGCTCCCGCCGGAGTTCCGCGCCGCGGTCGTGCTCTGTGACGTGGAAGGTCTCTCCTACGAGGAGATCGGCGCCACGCTCGGGGTGAAGATGGGTACCGTGAGGAGCAGGATCCATCGGGGCCGCCAGGCTCTGAAGGTCGCGCTCGAACGCCGTCGTCAAGAATCGTTGCTGGAGGACTCTGCATGACCGACCTCCGAGGTTGGGGCCTGCCTGAGCAGCATCTCTTGCCGGATGCCGTGGTCGCGTTCGTGGACGGGGAACTGTCCTCGACCGCGCACGAGCGCGCGTCCGCACATGTTCAGCGCTGTGGCTTCTGCGCATTCGAGACCTTCACGCAGCAGCAGGCGCGCGCGGCCGTGCGCACTGCCTCGGCGCCCACGGCGTCGGCGTCGCTGCTGGACAGGCTCGGTGCGATCCCTCAGGAGGTAGAGCTGCCGTCCGCTCCGGACGGGCTCGCGATCACCGAGGACGGTCAGTTCGTCGCGGTGCAGCGCACGGACAAGCCCGCGTTCGGTGCTGGGCCCGTGCTGGGGTCGTCCAGACCGCTGGGCAGCAACGGCTGGTTCAGCGGCCGTCGTGCCCGTCAGGGTGCCGGGGTCGTCGTCAGCGGCATGCTGCTGAGCGCACTCGCGTTCACCACGCCGGAGAACGACGCGCCCGCCCCCGCGGTGCCCGCTCCGCAGAACGCCGGCGCGGTCTTCGCGACCACCCCCTGACAGTCATTTCACTGCTCGTCAGGCACGCTGTAGTTCAGCACTCCTAGCAAAAATTCGGGGAGAGATGAGCCAGCAGTCGCCCAACGGCCAGACGTCCACACCCGTTTCCGGAGTGGACGACGGAGCGCATCGCAGGCTCCGGCCACGGCCCCTGGTGCAGCCGCCGGTCGACCCCGCGTACGCCACCGCCTTCGGCCGCCCGGACGGTGTCGCCGGGGCGTTCGCCTCGCGCGACGTGCCCGTGTCCCAGCTCCAGTCCGCGCCACCGCCTCCCGAGTCCCTCGTGACGGCGTTCGGCCGCCAGGGCTCGCAGGAGCTGTTGCAGCGGCCGCCGCAGCCCACGTCCGACCCGGATCCGGACATCGATCCGGTGTTCTGGGGCGACAAGCCCGCCGGTGACCCGTGGCGCGACCCGGCCTCCGGTGCCGTGATCGGCCCGCCCGCCGTCGGCGAGGACCCGCCGGGCGAACCCGAGCGCAAGCCGGGGCCCGGTCCCCAGCTGAGCGTTCCGGAACTCCTCTTCGGCCGCCGCGTGAAGCCGACGGCCCTGGCGCTGCTGCTCACGGTCGCGCTCGTGCTCGGTGCCGTCGGTGGCCTCGTCGGCTGGCTGATCGGCCGGGCGGGCAACCCCCTGACCGACTCGACGGTCACGCTGGCCGAGGTGTCGGAGGGCAAGGAACGCCCGGCGGGGTCGATCTCGGACATCGCCAAGCGCGTGACGCCCAGCGTCGTCTCGATCGAGTTCAAGGGCGCGAACGTCGCGGGCGTCGGCTCCGGTGTCGTCGTCGACGCCGGCGGCTACATCCTGACCAACGACCACGTCGTCGCCCCGGCCGCGCAGGACTCCTCGGCCAAGCTCAGCGCCGTCTTCACCGACGGCACTCGCGCCCAGGCCCGCGTGGTCGGCCGCGATCCGAAGACCGACCTCGCCGTCATCAAGGTCGAGGTCACCAACCCCACCGTCCTGCAGTTCGGCAACTCCGACGAACTCCAGGTCGGCGACAGCGTCATCGCCATCGGCTCGCCGTTGCAGCTGTCCAACACCGTCACCGAGGGCATCGTCTCCGCGCTGCACCGCCCGGTCACGGCGGCGGGCGAGAACGGCGGCCCCCAGGTCACCTACGACGCGATCCAGACCGACGCCGCCATCAACCCGGGCAACTCGGGCGGCGCGCTGGTCGACTCGCGCGGCGCCCTGATCGGCATCAACTCGTCGATTCGCACCGAGACCGGCGGTTCCGTCGGCCTCGGCTTCGCGATCTCCGGCAACCAGGCCCGCAAGATCAGCCAGGAGCTGATCCGCAGCGGCCAGGTCAAGCACGCGGACATGAACATCAACGTGAAGTCCGTGTCCGCCGAGACCTCCGAAGGCGCCCAGGTGCAGAACGTCCCCGCGGGAGGTGCCGCGGCTGCCGCCGGCATCCAGGAGGGCGACGTCATCACCAAGGTGGGCAACCGCATGGTCCGCAACGCCGCCGAACTGGTCGTGGCGGTCCGCGAGCACGAGATCGGCCAAACGGTGCAGGTCGTGCTGGCACGACAGGGCCGTGAGCTCAAACTAGACGTGACACTCAAGAGCGACTGACAAGTAGGCTGGGACCCGTGTTCGACAGCATCGGATGGGTAGAGATCCTCATCATCGTCATCGCGGGTCTCTTCATCCTGGGCCCCGAACGCCTGCCCTCGGCCGCGGCCTGGCTGGGCAAGACGGTGAGGCAGGTCCGCGAGTACGCGACCGGCGCGCGAGAACAGCTGAAGCAGGAGATGGGCCCGGAGTTCGAGTCACTCCGCAAGCCCCTCGAAGACCTGCGTGAACTGCGCAACTTCGACCCGAAGCGCGCGGTGACGAAGCACCTCTTCGACGACCCCGAGCCCACCACGAAGTCGAACGGCTACCCGACGCCGTCGACCCCGGCCGCGCCCGAACAGCGCCCGCTCGCACCGGGCGAGCGCCCGCCGTACGACCCGGACGCGACCTGACCTCGTTCTGAAACGCACGCGGGGCCCTTTCGTACTGACATGCAGTACGAAAGGGCCCCGCGTGCGTTCGAAGCGGGCGGTCAGCGGCCGGCTGGGGAGACGTTCAGGAGGCGGCCGGCCAGGCCGCGGGAGCGGACGGAGAGCTTCGTCGCCACCTCGGACAGGACCTTCGCGGCGGCCGAGTCCGGTACCGCCTGCACGATCGGCGTCCCGGAGTCACCGTTCTCCCGCAGCCGCGGGTCCAGCGGCACCTGACCGAGCAACGGCACGTCGGACCCGATGGCCTTGGTCAGCGACTCGGCGACGGCCTCGCCGCCACCGGTTCCGAAGACCTCCATGCGTGAACCGTCGGGCATCTCCAGCCACGACATGTTCTCGATGACCCCGGCCAGCCGCTGACGGGTCTGCAGGGCGATCGACCCGGCGCGCTCGGCCACCTCGGCGGCGGCCTGCTGCGGGGTCGTCACGACGAGGATCTCGGCGTTCGGCACGAGCTGGGCGACGGAGATCGCGATGTCGCCGGTGCCGGGCGGCAGGTCGATCAGCAGCACGTCCAGGTCGCCCCAGAACACGTCGGCCAGGAACTGCTGCAACGCGCGGTGCAGCATCGGCCCGCGCCACACGACCGGGGTGTTGCCCGGCGTGAACATGCCGATCGAGATGACCTTCACGCCGTGCGACTGCGGCGGCATGATCATCTTCTCGACCTGGGTGGGGCGGCCTTCGACGCCGAGCATGCGCGGGATGGAGTGGCCGTAGATGTCCGCGTCGACGATGCCGACCGACAGCCCGCGCGCGGCCATCGCCACGGCGAGGTTCACGGTCACGGACGACTTGCCGACGCCGCCCTTGCCGGACGCGACGCAGTACACGCGCGTCAGCGAGCCCGGCTGGGCGAACGGGATGACCGGCTCCTCGGCGCCGCCGCGCAGCGTCTTGCGGAGCTCGGTGCGCTGGGCGTCGCTCATCACGTCCAGGTCGACGCGCACGGACGAGACACCGTCCAGAGCCGTGACGGCCGCGGTGACGTCCTTGGTGATCTTGTCGCGCATCGGGCAGCCCGCGACGGTGAGGAAGATGCCGACCACGACGGCACCGTCCGCGCCGACCTCGACGTCCTTGACCATGCCGATCTCGGTGATCGGGCGGCGGATCTCGGGGTCCTGCACACCGGCGAGCGCCTTGCGGACGTCCTCGGTGGTGGGGAGGGGCTGTGTGGTGGTCACCGATCCATGCTACGTCCGGTTCGTGCCGGTCCTACCGGCCGGTCACTTTCCAGTACAGGGCCAGGTCGTAGTGGAGAGTGCGCTGTCCGTAACATCGACGCCCGTGCCGGAATCGGGTAGTTCCCGGTTGCCCACCCGTGTCGAGCTCGGGGTGTGGCGATCGTTCCTCCGCGCGCATGCACGGATCACGAGGGTCCTCGAGGCCGAACTGATTGCTGAGCAGCGCCTATCGCTCGCGGCGTACGACGTGCTGGTTCAACTGGCCGAGACGCCTTCCATGCGCATGCGCATGACTGAACTGGCCGATGCCGTCCTGCTGTCCCGGTCTGGCGTGACCCGGCTGGTGGACCGTTTGGAACGTGCCGGGCTTGTCGGGCGGGAACGCGCCGACGGTGACGGACGCGGCATCGTGGCCGTGCTCACACCGCTGGGCGCCGAACGCCTCCGCAGTGCCTCCGCAACCCACCTCGCCGGCGTCGCCGAGCACTTCGGGGAGAGCTTCGGCCCCGGTGAGCTCGAGGCGTTCGGCCGCACGTGCGACCGCCTCGCCGCGGACGACGTGTTCCCGTGACCGCATGATCACCGTGGTGGGACTCGTGCACGTCGAGGCTGGCCGCCTCCTCGTTGTGCGCTCACGCAACAAGAAGGCCTTCTACCTGCCCGGCGGCAAGATCGAGCCCGGCGAGACCCTCGAAGACGCCCTGGTGCGGGAGGTCTACGAAGAGCTCGGAGTCGAAGCCGGGCGTCCCCAGGTGCTCAAGCGCTACGTCGCCCCGGCCTACGGCGAGGGTGAGGGCGCGATGGTCGACATGACCTGCTTCACGGCCGACCTGAACGGCACACCGCGGCCGGCGGGCGAGATCGCCGAACTCACCTACGTGACGCGGGACGAGTACCGCGAGCACGCCGAGACCGCTCCCGCTATTCACGAGGTCCTGGACGACTTGGTCGCGAGCGGCCGGATCAGCGGGTGACCTGGATCAAGGACGGACCTTCTTGAGGTTGTTCTGCTCCTTCACCAGCTTCTCCAGCTCACCCCGGATGAAGTCACGCGTCGCCACCTCACCCAGGGCCAGCCGCACCGCCGCCAGCTCCCGCGCCAGGTACTCGGTGTCCGCCTTCGTCTGCGCGGCCCGCTTCCTGTCCTCCTCCAGCGACACCCGGTCCCGGTCGTCCTGCCGGTTCTGCGCGAGCAGGATCAGCGGCGCGGCGTAGGCGGCCTGCGTCGAGAACGCCAGGTTCAGCAGGATGAACGGGTACGGGTCCCACCGCAGGGACACCGCGACGAGGTTGAGCGTGATCCACGCGATCACGAGGAGCGTCTGCCAGAACAGGAACTTGCCGGTGCCGAGGAAACGCGCGAGCCGTTCGGAGAGCTGGCCGAAGGTGTCCGGGTCGATCGAGAACCGGAAGCCCCGCGGCCCGCGTGGCTGGTCGAGTCTGCGCCGAGGTGGCAGGTCAGGCATGGCTCAGTCCCGTCTCGCGCCAGTTGTCCGGCAGCAGGTGGTCCAGCACGTCGTCCACGGTGACGGCGCCGAGCAGGTGCTCGGTCTCGTCCAGCACCGGGGCGCACACCAGGTTGTAGGTCGCGAAGTAGCGCGTCACGTCGCTCAGCGAGGCGTTCGGCGACAGGTACGTCAGGTCCGTGTCGAGCACTCCGGCGACGAGGTCGAACGGTGGTTCGCGCAGCAGCCGCTGGATGTGCACGCAGCCCAGGTAGCGGCCGGTCGGTGTCGCGGAGGGGGAGCGGCAGACGAAGACCATCGACGCCAGCGCGGGCGTGAGGTCGGGATTTCGCACTCGTGCCAACGCTTCCGCGATCGTGGCGTCCGGGGTGAGGATGATCGGCTCGGGTGTCATCAGACCACCGGCCGTGTCGAACGAGTACTCCAGCAGCCGCCGGACCGGTTCGGACTCCTCGGGTTCCATCAGTTCCAGCAGGCGGTCCTTGGTGCCCTCGGACAGTTCGCTCAGCAGGTCCGCCGCGTCGTCCGGGTTCATCGCCTCCAGGATGTCCGCGGCGCGTTCCTCGTCCAGGTGCGACAGGATGTCCTTCTGGTCCTCTTCGGACAGTTCCTCGATGACGTCCGCGAGCCGTTCGTCGTCGAGCGCGTCCGCGACCTCGTGGCGGCGCTTGGCCGGCAGTTCGTGCAATGAGTGAGCCACGTCCGCCGCTCGCATGCCCTCGAAGACCGCGACGAGCTGCTGCGCGCCCTGCGGCTGGCCCGCGATCTCGTTCACGCTCAGGCCGACGACGTCCTCCCACCGCCACACCTGCACGGGGCCCTTGAGGCTGAACCGGCCGGTGCGCTCCCGGCCGGCGACGCGGACCATGCGCCAGTCGCGGGTGCGGGTCAGCTCCATCGCGGCGTCCACGACGACGGCCGTGGCGCCGTCCTCGACCGTGATCTTGGCGTCGAGCAGCTCGCCGATCACCAGCACCTCGTTGACGCGCTGGTGGAACGGCCGCAGGTTCACCGATCCGGTCGCGAGCGTCACGGCGTTCGGCTCGATCGAGGTGACGCGCAGCATCGGCACGAAGATCCGCCGGCGCGTCACCAGTTCGACGACCATGCCGAGCACGCGCGGCGGTTGCCGGTCGATGCGGAGACTGATCACGACGTCACGGGCCTTGCCTATCGGTTCACCATCGGGGCCGAAGACGGGAAGTCCGGCCAGCTGAGCGATGAAAACCCGGTTCACAGCCACCACATCACCAGGCTAGATCAGGCGCGGGCCGCCCACCCGGCGATGTGGGCGCAGATCACTGCGATGTCCTTCACGTCCTCTTCCAGGCACCAGATCCAGTTGGCGACGGCCCGGTGCAGCGTCCAGTCGCGCGCCTTCGCGACGTCCAGCTCGCCCGCGTCGCACAGCGCCAGGAACCGGTCGGTGAGCCCGCGGTGGCCGTCCAGCTCGTCATACCTGTTCCACAGCAACGGGATCATGCAGTACTCGGGATCACCGGCCAGCGGCTTCGGGTCGATCACCAGCCACGGCTCGCGGTCGCCGCGCAGCACGTTCTCGTAGTGCAGGTCCTCGTTGACCAGGGTCGTGCCCATCGGCCGGGTACCGGCCTCGCGGGCGGCGTCGAGCAGCTTCGCGGGGATCGCCGGGTGATCTCTCAACGCGCCGGAGACCCGCCGCATCCCTTCCGGCGCCTGGATTCCGCGATGGCGGCGCAGCAGTTCGCCGATCACCCCGACCGCCAGGTCGATCGGCTCGTCGTCGAGTGAGTGCTGGTCAAGGCGTTCCAGCAGCAACGCGCCGAGCTCGGCGTCGTGGTCCAGCAGCCGCACCGCGCCGTTGCCGTCGTAGAGCCGGAGCGCCACCGGTTCGTGCTGGGTCTCGTCGTCCACCCAGCTCAGTTTCAGCACCGCGGGGTGCCCGTCGGCCTGGCGGACCGGCAGCACGACGGCGCAGAACCCGTTCATCAGCGCGCCGTCCGGGGTGAGTTGCCAGCGCGCGCACGCCTTGGTGGCGAGTCTCGGCAGCTTCGCGACCCACTCGTCCGCACCGTCGCCGAGGCCTTCGCCGAAGCCGTCCGGAACGGTGATCATGCGCTGAACTCCAGCCGGTACACCGCTTCCCACTCCGGCTTGGTGTTGAGCCGGGCGGTACGCAGGGCCTGCGTCGTCTCGTCGTCGGGCTCGGTCAGGTGCGCGACGGCCTGGGCGTCGACGAGGTGCGAGTGCGTGCTGGGGGAGCGGACGGTGACCGTGACCTGCGCACCATCGGCCAGACCGGGCACGTCCTGCTCGGTGCCGCCGGTGATGACCCACAGCGCGTCGGCACGCCAATGCGCGTGCACGAGACGGGGACCGTGGCCTGGTGAGGTGATCCAGACGGCAGCGGCCTTCCGCAACGCCGCGTCAAGTACTCGAGTGATCTCCACCGGTTCAGCCTGCCAGTGTTGGATGGCCGCTGCTCCGCAGACGGCGGCGAGTTCGCCGGGAAGTCGGTCGTCCGGCCGAATCGCTCACGGCGGATTGGGCTTCGCCGAATCCGCCGTGAGCGGTTGACCGGACGACCGACGCGAACTCGCTTTGTGAAACGGGACTCAGCGAATATGCGCCCGGAGATGATGCGTGCCACTGTGGCGCTCATAGTTACCGGCCGGTACAAGGAGGTACTCCAGTGGTCGACCAGCAGCGTCCCCGTCGCTCGTGTCTGGCGGTCCCCGGCTCGAGCCAGAAGATGATCGACAAGGCGCGCACGCTGCCGGCGGACCAGGTGTTCCTGGATCTGGAAGACGCCTGCGCGCCGCTGGCCAAGCCCGATGCCCGCAAGACCATCGTCGCGTCGCTCAACGAGGGCGGCTGGGGCGACAAGGCCCGTGTCGTCCGCGTCAACGACTGGACGACGGAGTGGACCTACCGCGACGTCACCGAGGTCGTCGAAGGCGCCGGCGCGAACCTCGACTGCATCATGCTGCCGAAGGTCCAGACGCCCGAGCAGGTCGTCGCGCTCGACTTCCTGCTCACCCAGATCGAGAAGACGATGGGCTACGAGGTCGGCAAGATCGGCATCGAGGCCCAGATCGAGAACGCCCTGGGCCTCAACAACGTCAACGCGATCGCCACCGCGTCCCCGCGCGTCGAGACGATCATCTTCGGCCCGGCGGACTTCATGGCGTCGATCAACATGAAGTCGCTGGTCGTCGGCGAGCAGCCGCCCGGCTACGACGTCGGTGACGCCTACCACTACATCCTGATGCGGATCCTGATGGCCGCACGGGCCCACGACAAGCAGGCCATCGACGGTCCCTACCTGCAGATTCGCGACGTCGAGGGCTACAAGCGCGTCGCCGGCCGGTCCGCGGCGCTGGGCTTCGACGGCAAGTGGGTGCTGCACCCCGGCCAGATCGACGCGGCCAACGAGGTCTTCAGCCCGAAGCAGGACGACTACGACCACGCCGAGAACATCCTCGACGCGTACGAGTTCTACACGTCCGAGGCGGGCGGCAAGCGCGGCGCGGTGATGCTCGGCGACGAGATGATCGACGAGGCGTCGCGCAAGATGGCGTTGGTGATCTCCGGCAAGGGCCGTGCGGCGGGCATGTCCCGCGCGAACGTGTGGACGCCGCCGGAGGACTGATTCCGTTACGGATTGTGCGCTACTTCACCCCGAATGTCACTGGACGTGTTCGACCGTCACAGGTTGCATTCGAAACGGGTGAAGTGGCGCACAATCCGTCACCGAAGTTTGCGATCTTGCCCCTGGGTGGGGGCATGCTCTGGGGCATGTCACGTTCGAGTAACGGCAAGACGAGCAGACGGTTGCGACTCTTCAAACGTCGCGAGGACGACCTGCTCGAGCGCAGCTTCCGCAGCTGCCCCGGATGCGCTGCCGACGTCCACGTGTTCGCCGACGTCTGCCGCCACTGCGGCGGCACCCTGGAGATCGCCCTCGCGGGCTGAGTTCTCCCGCTAGTAGGTGCTGCTGTTCGCGGCCGCGATGATCGCGATGATGATGAACGCGAAGTAGAGCACCCATCCGACGATGACGAAGTAGCCCACGATCAGGCCGGCCATGGCCATGCCGTGCCCTTCCTCCTCGCCCCGCTTGATCTTTCCCATCGCGATGTGGCCGAAGATGACGCCGACGATCGCCGTGATGCCACACGTCACGAAACCCACGCAGGACAGGACCAGCGAGAGAATCGCGTTCTGCTGCGGCTTCGGCACGGGCGGCGGGTAGCCGTAGCCGTAGGGCTGCTGCTGGCCGTACGGGCCGGGCTGGCCGTAGGGCGGCTGCTGCTGGCCGTACGGGTCTCCCGGCTGCTTCGGGTTGTACGGGTCGTAGGTCATTGCGGGTCCCCCTAGAAGTGGTGAGGCGGGATCTTATGGTCCTGCCTCTCAGATCGTCGCGTGCGGGTACGCGAATACACCTGTCAGGGATGCTGTTTCGGTACAGCGGGCGCCCGCGTTGTTGCGGAGAGCACACCCCGGTCGCAAACGGGCGTTAACCGGTCCATACTCGCCGGTAACCAAAGCGTTGGAAGGGAAGTGCGATGGCGCGCCTCGCCCAGACCGCGGGTCTCACGGACATCCAGGAAGAAATCCTCGCGACCGTCCGCACGTTCGTGGACAAGGAGATCATTCCGCACGCCCAGACGCTGGAGCACGGCGACACGTACCCGACCGACATCGTCGAGGGCATGAAGGAGATGGGCCTCTTCGGCCTGACGATCCCCGAGGAGTACGGCGGCCTGGGCGAGTCCCTGCTGACCTACGCGCTCGTGGTCGAGCAGATCGCGCGCGGCTGGATGAGCGTCTCCGGTGTCATCAACACCCACTTCATCGTGGCGCACATGCTCAAGCAGCACGGGACGCCCGAGCAGAAGGAGAAGTACCTGCCGCGCATGGCCGCGGGCGAGGTGCGCGGGTCGTTCTCCATGTCCGAGCCCGAACTCGGCTCCGACGTCGCCGCGATCCGCACCCGCGCGGTCAAGGGCGAGTCGGGTTACACCATCAACGGCCAGAAGATGTGGCTGACGAACGGTGGCACGTCCAACCTCACCGCCGTGCTGGTGAAGACCGACGAGGGCGCCGAGAAGCCGCACCAGAACCTCACGACGTTCCTGGTCGAGAAGCCCGAGGGCTACGGCGAGGTCCTGCCGGGCCTCACCATCCCCGGCAAGATCGACAAGATGGGCTACAAGGGCGTCGACACCACCGAGATGGTGTTCGACGGCTTCGAGATCGCCGCGGACCAGGTGCTGGGCGGCGTCACCGGCCAGGGCTTCCGCCACATGATGGACGGCGTCGAGGTGGGCCGCGTGAACGTGGCCGCCCGTGCGTGCGGCATCGCGATCCGCGCCTTCGAGCTCGCGATCGAGTACTCCCAGCAGCGCAAGACGTTCGGCAAGGCCATCGCCGAGCACCAGGCCATCGCGTTCAAGCTCGCCGAGATGGCGACCAAGGTCGAGGCCGCGCACCTGATGATGGTCAACGCCGCGCGCCTCAAGGACTCGGGTCAGCGCAACGACGTCGAGGCCGGCATGGCGAAGCTCATCGCCTCCGAGTACTGCGCCGAGGTGACGCAGGAGTCGTTCCGCATTCACGGCGGTTACGGCTATTCGAAGGAATACGAAATCGAGCGCCTGATGCGCGAGGCGCCGTTCCTGCTGATCGGCGAGGGCACGTCGGAGATCCAGAAGACGATCATCTCGCGCGGCCTGCTCCGCGACTACCAGTCGCGCGGTTAGGGCGTTGACGTTCGCCCGTTAGGGGCCGATCTTTCACGGGACTGGCCCCTAACGGTTTGTGCCTGCGGGCCATAAGGTTCGCTCACTTTGAGCACAGATCTGACACTTCCCGGACCTGTGTCGCCGCCACACGTCGTCCGTCTTGAACTGGACACGTTCTCCGGCGTCGACCGTCCCGCGCTGGCCAAGTGGTTCGGCGCCCTGTTCACCGACCTGCTCGCACCCCTGTGCCCGGCCTCGGTCGAGGAGCTCGTGTCGGTGGCGCGCGACTACCACCCCTCCGACACAACGCCCTGGGGGCCGCCGGGATATGCCCGGCTGCTGCTCTCTTCGGGTGACTTCACCCTTTCGTCGTGGTCGGCCGCCCTGGCCGACCTGCCGTCGTTCCTGCGCGTGCAGCTGGTCCAGCTCGACTCCCAGGGCGTGCCCCTGGTCGATCACGGCTGGTCCGCGGAGATCCTGCTGAAGGACGACCCCGCGTTCCCGCACCAGGTCGTGGTCACGGCGTCGCGGTCGCTGTTCGGCGGCTGGATTTCCCATGCGGTGCAACAGGATTGGCTGTCCGCCCTCCGGTCGGGCGCCTCGCTGGTGCAGGCCAGCGGCGGCTGGATCACACTGGACCGCGTCGGCGTGCGGACCGCGCACGAGGTCGCCGTCGGCGTCGGCCTGGACGAATCCCTTTTCATGGCCGCGGAATTGGCGCGAGGTCCGCACTGGGCCACGTTGCTGGGGCCGCGTCAGGTCGCTGCTTTGGGTGGTGTGCAAGAGGTCTGCGGGACGGCGCCGTGTTTTTCCGTTGAGCACCTCGGCGGTGGTCGCATACTTTTGCAGCTGACGGAACACCTCGACGAGGTGCCGCCGGACGTGGTGCGCAAGCTGGCCGAGTTCCTCGGGCCGGTGCTGCACTGAGGGGGAGCCGTGCAACTCGGAGACCGGCCTCTGCCGTTCGTCGACCCGGTGCGCCGCCTCGCCATGCCTGCCGAAGCGCAACGCGCCTACCTGGAGGCCATCGGCACCGCGCCGTCGGCGGACGAGCTCGCGCTGGAGTTCGACGACGTCCTGCCCCAGCTGAGGAGCCTCGACGCCGAGGCCGTCGCGCTGGCCGAACGCATCGACGCCCTGCTCGAGGCCATGAGCGGTCCGAGTCCCGTCTGGCACGTCGACGCCCTGGCCGTCTCGCCGCGGTGGGCCTCGCTCCGCGCGCTGGCCGCCGAACTGCTGCGGCTGCTGCCGTGCGAAGGTCCGCGCCCGCTGGCGCCGTCCGAACGCGCCGTCCTCGAACGAATTCTCGCCGCGGACTTTCCCGGTGCCGCCGCTCTGCGCGCCCAGCTCGACCACCTTCGCGTCCTGAAGCCCTGGTCCGAGGCCTCGGCGAGCCTCGATCTCACGAATCAGGTGAGCTGATCGGCGAGATCCTGCTGTGGATCGCGGACGGCCGGCTGTCCGCGATCGAGTACGCCCAGGTGACCGACGAGCCGCCGACGAGGCTGCCGCGGGCGGAGCAGGTGACCGCGCGGCTCCGCTGACCAGCGGGATACGGCATCGTTTGGGACCCTGTGGCTCGTGAGGCCATCACCGAAAACCGAGGTGCTCGTCGCCGTGGACACCGCCCTGCGCCCAGCGGGCTTCGTCCGCCGCGGCCACGTCTGGCTCCAGGGACGCGGTGGCGGAGTCTCCGGCTGGCTGGGTTTCGGCATCGCGGGCGCGCTCGACCTGACCCCGCTGGCCGGTGTCTGCTTCCGCCACTACGACGAGGTCTGCCGCACCCTGGGCGTCGGAATCCCGACCACGCCGGTGGTGTCCGCGCCGCTCGGCCACCTGATGCCGGACAAGCCCGTCTGGAAGTGGACCTTCACCCCAGGCGGTGACCACGCTCCCGTCGCCGAGTCGCTGGTGGCCGCGTTCCTCAAGCACGGCAAGCCCTACATCGACAAGTACGCCAAGTGGGACACCCTGGCCCGCGAAATCGTCGCGAAGCCGGAGTCGTTGCTCGACTTCGATCGGGCGCGCAAGCTCGCGATCATCCACGTGCTCGGCGGGAACGCCGGTGCCGCCCGCGAGGCGTTGAAGAAGGAGACGGAACGGGTGGCGGACAGCCGGGACGCGTACGCGCGCTCGCACCGCGCGCTCGTGCACCGGTTCGAAATCGCGTTTCCCGGCTGACGGTCCGCGGTGATGATGTGCCGGTGAACGACTTGGTGATCGACGCGGCGCGCCGGTCCACGGCAGATCTGGTCGGGGCGCGGTGGCGGTGTGCCGGCCGTGCCTGCGATCTCGTCTGGCTGGGGTTCGGATCCGTCCTCGCACTGCCCGATCGCCGGGGCGGGACCCGCGAGATCGCCGAGTTCGCGCTGCACCTGCAGGGCCCGTGGCGGGTCTACGCCGGCGACGAACGCCTCGCCGGGGCCTCCGACATCTACCTGCCACCACCGGGCTGGACCGGTGACGGCGAGTTCGACTGGGACGTTCAGGGCGCCAACAGGTTCGACGTCCGGGCCGCGAAGCTGACCACGCACCTGGGCGGAGCAGAGGTCGTCGTGACGTCGGTCGAGCTGGACGCGGACGGAGATCTGACGGTGTTCCTCTCGGACGGTTTCCGGATCGAGGCGCGGTGCGGCGGTTCGGGAGGCGAGGACTGGCGGTTCTTCCGGCCCGGCAAAGACGACGACCACGTCGTCATGCCGCCCGAAGACTGAAACCGGCAAAACACCTGTAGGCGTATCGGCACGCCGTACGGGGCACTGGCAGGATGGAACGATCAGCGCGTCCGACAGAGGTGGTCCCCGTGACGAGTCCGTTCGCCAACCCGAACCGGCCCGGCGTCCCTCCCCGCCTGCCCACTCCGCCGACGGGGTGGCCGATCGGGTCGTACGCCACGTACGAGGAAGCACAGCGCGCGGTCGACTTCCTGGCCGTCGAGGACTTCACCGTGCAGGACGTCATGATCGTCGGTGTGGACCTGATGCTGGTCGAGCGCATCACCGGCAAGCTCACGTGGAGCCGGGTGCTCATGACCGGCGCGGCGAGCGGCGCGTGGTTCGGTCTGTTCGTCGGTCTGCTGCTGACGTTGTTCAGCCCGGAGCCCGGTGTCACCGTCGGGCCGGTGCTGACCGGTCTGATCACCGGTGTCTTCTTCGGCCTGGTGTTCGCGGCGGTCGGGTACGGGTCCGCGCGTGGCAAGCGGGACTTCCAGTCCGCGTCCCAGTTGGTCGCGAACCGGTATGACGTGCTCTGCCACCCGAAATCCGCGGAGAAGGGCCGTGACCTGCTCGCGAAGCTCGCGATGCGGCCGGTGAACCCGAGTTCTTAAGACTCCCATAAGGCCATTGGTTCTGAATCGTTGCTTCCCTTGGTTGCGGCTCGTGATCACCGGGCCTAGGTTCGGTTGACCGGTCCGCCCGGTGCGGCCGGTGGCACGACGAGGTGCCGGGCGCTGCGGTCTGGCTCCTCCGTGTAGTCGGGAAGGAGGCAGGGCCGATGGGTGCGACGAGGCGCTATCGACTCGCCGCCGGAGTGGGTGCCGCGATGCTCGCGGCAGGAACGCTCACGGCGTGCGGGTCTGGCGACCAAGGCATCACCGTCAACGTTTACAAGTATCCCCAGGAGAACTTCCAGGCCATCGTCGACAGCTGCAACGCGAAGGCCGGCGGGCGATACAACATCGTCTACAACAAGCTGCCGCGGGAGGCGGACGGTCAGCGCGAGCAGATGGTGCGCAGACTCGCGGCCGAGGACGACAGCATGGACGTCCTCGGGCTCGACGTCACGTGGACCGCGGAGCTGGCCAAGGCGGGCTGGATCAGGGAGTTCACCGGTTCGGTCAAGTCGCAGGTGGAGAGCGGCACGCTGAAGACGCCGCTCGACACGGCGACCTACGAGGGCAAGCTGTACGGGGCTCCGGACAACACCAACGTCCAGCTCCTGTGGTACCGCTCCGACCTCGTTCCCACGCCGCCGAAGACGTGGGACGAGATGATCTCCATGGCCGAGGCGCTGGTGGCGGAAGGGAAGCCCGGTCAGATCGTGGCGCAGGGAAAGCAGTACGAGGGACTCGTCGTGCTGTACAACACCCTGGTCAACTCCAACGGCGGCACCATCCTCGACGAGAACGGCACCAAGGCCATCGTCGACGCCAAGGCCGTGGAAGCGTTGGCGGCGTTGAAGAAGCTCGCCACGTCCAAGGCGATCGACCCGTCGTTCTCCAACGCGGCCGAGGACAACGCGCGCCTCGCCATGGAGGGTGGCAACGCGGCGTTCCAGCTCAACTGGCCGTACGTCTACGCGGCGGCGCAGAAGAAGCCGGACTTCGCGAAGAACTTCAAGTGGGCGCCGTACCCCACGGTCAGCGGTGAGAAGTCGAAGGTCACCGTCGGCGGGATCAACTACGCCGTCAGCAACTACACCACGCACCCGGACGAGTCGTTCGACGCGGTGTTGTGCTTGCGCGGCGCGGAAAGCCAGAAGCTCGCCGCGCTCAAGGACGGTGTGCCGCCGACCATCGAGGCCGTCTACGACGAGCCCGAGATGGCCGAGGCGTACCCGATGCGCGACGACATCAAGGAGACGTTGAAGAACGCGAGTGTGCGGCCGCGCACGCCCGCCTACCAGAACGTCTCGACGGTCATCTCCACGATCCTGTCGCCGCCCGCGAGCATCGACCCGCAGGCCACGGCGGACAGGCTGCGCAAGGAACTGCAGGACGCTCTCGACTCGAAGGGGGTGCTGCCGTGAGCCAGACGACGACAGAGGACACGGCGAAGACCGGGGCCACACCGGCTCCCGTCGCGCCCGGGAAGAAGGCGCTGAGCGAGGGCAAGAAGGCCGAGCGCAGGCTCGGCTGGCTGCTCTGCGCGCCCGCCGCGATCACCATGATCGCGGTGACCGGCTGGCCGATCCTCTACTCGCTGCTGCTGTCGATGCAGAGGTTCGACCTGAAGTTCCCGGACCGCACCGAGTGGATCTGGTTCGACAACTACGTCACCGTGCTCAGCAGCCCGTACTGGTGGAACGCGGTGTGGGTGACGGTGTTGCTCACCGTCGTCACCGTCGCGGTCGAGCTGGTGCTGGGCATGTCGCTCGCGCTGATCATGCACCGCGCGCTGGTCGGCCGCGGCATCGTCCGCACGACGACGCTGATCCCGTACGGCATCGTCACGGTCGTGGCCGCGTTCTCCTGGCGCTTCGCCTGGACGCCCGGCACCGGCTACCTCGCCGAGGCGCTCGGCGGCGATCCCGTGCTCACGGAGAAGATCCCGGCCCTGATGGTCGTGGGTCTCGCGGAGATCTGGAAGACCACGCCGTTCATGGCCCTGCTGCTGATGGCGGGCCTGGCGCTGGTGCCGGACGACCTGCTCAAGGCCGCCGCGATGGACGGCGCGAGCGGCTGGCAGCGGTTCATCAAGATCACCGTGCCGATCATGAAGCCGGCAATCCTGGTGGCGCTGCTGTTCCGCACGCTCGACGCGTTCCGCATCTTCGACAACCTCTTCGTGCTCACCGCGGGTTCGCAGGGCACGTCGTCGGTGTCGATGCTGACCTACAACAACCTCATCAAGGGCTTGAACCTCGGTATCGGATCCACGATGTCCGTGCTGATCTTCATCATGGTCGCGATCATCGCGTTCGTGTTCATCAAGCTCTTCGGCACCGCTGCCCCCGGCAGTGACGACGGGGGGAAGCGCTGATGGCTGGTATCGGAGGAGCCGAGACCACCGGCAAGAAGTGGGGCTGGGGCCTGCTCAACGCGGTGGTCGTGATCTACGCGCTGGTTCCGGTGCTGTGGATCGTGTCGTTGTCGTTCAAGTCGTCGAAGACGTTGGCGGACGGCAACTTCATCCCTCGCGAGTGGAGTCTCGAGAACTACCGGAACATCTTCTCGACGTCCGAGTTCACGCGGGCGCTGATCAACTCCATCGGCATCGCGATCATCGCGACCGCGATCGCCGTGGTGTTCGGCACGATGGCCGCCTACGCCATCGCGCGGCTCGACTTCCCCGGCAAGAACCTGCTGGTGGGCGTCTCGCTGCTGATCGCGATGTTCCCGCAGGTCTCGCTCGTGTCCCCGTTGTTCGAGATCGAGCGTTCGCTGGGTCTGTTCGACACGTGGCCGGGCCTGATCCTGCCGTACATCACGTTCGCGCTGCCGCTCGCGATCTACACCCTCTCGGCGTTCTTCCGCGAAATCCCGTGGGAGCTCGAGAAGGCGGCGAAGATGGACGGTGCGACGCCGGGGCAGGCGTTCCGCCGCGTCATCGCGCCGCTGGCCGCACCCGGTGTGTTCACGACGGCGATCCTGGTGTTCATCTTCTGCTGGAACGACTTCCTGTTCGCGATCTCGCTCACCTCGACCGAGCAGTCGCGGACCGTGCCGGTGGCGCTGTCCTTCTTCACCGGCAGTTCCCAGTTCGAGGACCCGGCCGGGTCGATCGCGGCGGCCGCCGTGGTCATCACGATCCCGATCATCCTCTTCGTGTTGTTCTTCCAGCGCCGGATCGTCGCCGGCCTGACCTCCGGCGCCGTCAAGGGGTGAGTTGACCAATGGCAGAGATCGTTCTGGACAAGGTGACCAAGCGGTATCCCGACGGCGCGTTGGCCGTGCAGGAGGTCAACCTGGAGATCGCCGACGGCGAGTTCATCATCCTGGTCGGGCCGTCCGGCTGCGGGAAGTCCACCACCCTCAACATGATCGCGGGTCTGGAGGACATCACCGACGGCGAGCTGCGCATCGGCGGGCAGCGCGTCAACGAGAAGGCGCCCAAGGACCGCGACATCGCGATGGTGTTCCAGTCCTACGCGCTCTACCCGCACATGACGGTGAAGGAGAACATGGCCTTCCCGTTGCGGCTGGCCAAGGTCGACAACGCCACGGTCGAGAAGAAGGTCAAGGAGGCCGCGGAGATCCTCGACCTCACGCAGCACCTCGACCGCAAACCGTCCAACCTGTCCGGTGGCCAGCGGCAGCGCGTGGCCATGGGGCGCGCGATCGTGCGCAACCCCAAGGCGTTCCTCATGGACGAACCGCTGTCCAACCTGGACGCCAAGCTGCGCGTGCAGATGCGCACCTCGGTGTCGCGCCTGCAGAAGCAGCTCGGCACGACCACGGTGTACGTGACGCACGACCAGACCGAGGCGATGACCCTCGGCGACAGGGTCGTCGTCATGCGCGGCGGTGTCGTGCAGCAGATCGGCGCGCCGCAGTTCCTCTACGACCAGCCGGCGAACCTGTTCGTCGCGGGGTTCATCGGCTCCCCGTCGATGAACTTCGTGCCGGCGACGCTGGAGAACGGCGCGCTGCGGTCGGTGATCGGCGACGTGACGCTGACGGACCGGGTGCGGCAGCTGGTCGAGGCCGCTGACGCGCCCCGCGAGGTGATCATGGGCATCCGCCCGGAACACTTCGAGGACGCGGCGCTGGTCGACGCGGCGGCGTTGTCGTCGGGCGGCAAGTTCACGCACCAGGTGGACGTGCTGGAGTCGATGGGCTCGGACAAGTACGCCTACTTCAACCTCACGGGCGAGCAGGCGGCCTCGGCGGAGCTCCAGGAGCTCGCGAAGGACGCGGGATCCGACGACGTGCCGGGTGACGGCATCCCGCTCGTGACCCGGTTGTCCTCCGCGTCCGAGGCGGTGGAGGGCGCGTCGGCGAACATCTGGTTCGACGCGGACAAGGTTCAGCTCTTCGATCCGTCCAACGGCAGGAACCTGACTTACACGGAACGGTGAATTCTCGTTTTACGGGCCGTCTTCCCCACTCGGGAAGGCGGCCCGTTTGTGTCACTCGATCGAGTGAGGGCGAAAGCCCTCGCGCACCTGGGACTGATTAGTCCCGCCCTATCTGCTCTGCCGAACTCGGTTCGCCATTGGGCGCTCGGCAGCGACATCTCATCGAAACGTGGTCTTCGCCTCTTCGGATCGTCCGCACGCTTGTCGAAGGCGGGTACAAGGACCACAGGGGGGTTCCCGTGAACCGCCGCCGAGTGAAAGAGAGCGTGCAATGGGGATCCTGGACGGAAAAGCGGTAGTCATCACGGGGGCGGGCCGAGGACTGGGCGAGGCCTACGCGATGCACGCTGCCCTCGCGGGCGCGTCGGTGGTGGTCAACGACAATGACAGCGACCTCGCGGAACGGGTCGCCGAGCACATCCGCGAGTTCGGCGGCCGCGCCGTGGCCTCGAACCACACGGTCGCGGACCCGAGCGAGGCGGCCAAGATCGTCGACCTGTGCGTGGACGAATTCGGCCGCGTCGACGGTCTGGTGAACAACGCGGGCCTGAACTACGAGACCGCACCGTGGGAAGACGACCCGGAGACCATCAAGCACGTGGTCGAGGTGAACGTCCTCGGCGTCATCTACACCGGAATCGCGGCGATGCGCGCGATGAGGGCCACCGGTGGCGGTTCCATCATCAACATTTCGTCCGGCGCGTCATTCGGTCAGCGCAAACTCGCCACCTATTCGGCGACCAAGGGCGCGGTGGCCTCGCTGAGCTACTCGTGGGCCCTCGACCTGGAGCCCGAAGGCATCCGCGTGAACGCCGTGTGCCCCGTCGCGCACACGCGGATGGTGTGGAAGTCGGAACGCTCCCTGCGCGCCATTCCGGCCGACCGCACGCCCGGCAAGGTGGCGCCGCTGGTGCTGTTCCTGCTCTCGGACCGCGCCGAGGGCATCACCGGCCAGGTCATCCGGTGCAACGGCAGGCAGCTGCACATCGTGGGTCAGCCGTACTTCAAGCAGCCGATCCTGGAGAGCGACAACTGGGACACCGCTTCGGTCGAGCGGGCGTTCACGGGCGTGCTGCAGGCTCACCTCGAACCGTACGGGTTGGAGAAGAGGATGCCTCCCCGGCTCCGTGAGCTGGTGGAGCCTTCGCAGACCGCCTGAGCGGGCGGGGGAGGCGTCTGGCGGCGCCTCTCCCGCCGGTCAACTGTGGACGGTCATGCTTGCCCCGCTGCCGTAGACCTCCATGAGCGCCAGGTAGCGGCGGAACCAGTGCACGCAGCCCGTCAAGATCGGCCTCCACCTGCGTCGTGGCCGGACTCCGCTTCGAGCGCGAGGCTCGGGAGAGGTTCCCGGAGTACCACCCGTTGCCGTTGTGGCCAGAGGCCGGCGGCTACCTCCCGTTCGGGGACTCGGCGTGGCTGAGCGGGCGGCTGAAGGTGGCGGGGCTGTACAGGTTCGACAAGGACGAGCCGGCGGAGGCCGCTACGTTCCGTGCGGTACGGCAGACGATCACGGACTGAGGTGTTCGGGTGACGTTTGCGCACGTCACACGGATGGCTGCCGAAATTGTCAGACCCTCCTGTCACCATCGGGACATGGCCGAGCGCAAACCCAGAGTCACCGACTGGAGACTCGTCGTGCAGTCCCGGTTGGACCGGGTCCGCGCGGATCTGGCTGCCCTCGGCCCGTCCGATCCGGTCGACCCCGAGGGGGACGTGTGGCGTCGCACCGCCGAGGCGCAGGCCGACGTGGTCGAGGCGATGCTCAACGCCCGCGAGCCGTGGTGGCGCATGCTGCCGTCGTGGTGGTCGGGCTGGCACATCGAACGTGCCTGGCGCGCCCTGCACGAGGCCGAGGTGGCCACGATCTCGGCCGAGCGCGGGTTCCTGGGGCGGCTGCCCGGGCTGCGGGCGCGGGTGGCGCAGTACCTGGACGAGGACGATCCGCGCCGCCGCGCCCTGGAGGCGTTGCGGCCGGGGGAGTTCACGCCCGCGGTCGAGCGCGCGATCGTGGTGGACGCGCTGCGGGCCGCCTACGACAACTCGGACTTCGCTCACGCCGGCTCGCGTGCGCTGCGCAACAAGCTGATCGCCGCATCGCTCGTGCTGTTCGTGATCAACACGGTTCTCGGCGTCGTCGGCATCGTGAAGCCCGGCATCATCCCGCTGTGCGTCGACCCGAAGGAGAACGCGCTGCCCATCGTCTGCCCCGGCGGCACGGTGAAGGCGTCCGGTGTGGACGTGTGGCTGGTGCAGGTGCTCGGGTCGTTCGGCGCGGTGCTGGCCGCCGTGGTGCTGCTCTTACGCCGCCGGCCATCGCTCTCGCCGTACGTGATGATCGGGTACCAGGCGCTGATCAAGATCATGCTCGGTGCGGCACTGGCGGTGGTCGGCATCCTGGCGCTGGGAGCGGGGGTCACCAGCGGGCTGATCGGCATCCCGTCCGCGGCTGCCCTGCTGCTGTGGGCGGTCATCTTCGGGTACGCGCAGCAGATCGGCACGCGGCTGCTCGACAAGTACACCGACGAGGTGCTGGACCAGGCGCGGCCGCTGCCGGACGCGGACGGGCCGAAGGTGGCGCCCCGGTGACCGTGCCGGAGCGGGTCAGCCGACCGTGCGCTGGTAGCTGATCAGCTCGTCGGTGCTCGCGCACCGGGTGAAGCCCGCCTTCTCCAGCACGCGGGCGGAGGCCGGGTTGGAAACCTCGACGTTGGCGTGGACGGTGTGCACGTCGTTCAGCCCCAGCGCGAACGCGGTCAGCGCGGCGGCCGCTTCCGAGGCGTAGCCGCGCCCCTGGCGTGAGGGCACCACGCCGTAACCGATCTCCACCCGGCCGTCGGAAGGAGGCCAGAACAGACCCAGGGACCCCACGACCTCGTCGGTCGACCGCTCGACGATCAGGCGATGGCCGAACGGCGAGAGCCAGTCCGGGTTCGAGGCGAGCAGTCCGGCGATCACCGTGTCGCCCTCCGCCGGGAAGTCGGCGGCCCACGCCGGTTGGCGTGCTTCCTCGACCACTGCCTTGACGTCGAGTTCGGACCACTGGCGCAGGATGAGACGTTCGGAGACAAGATCAGTCACGCGCGCACGCTAGCCACGCGGGCTGCGTCCGTGCGACTGACTTTCCTCCCGCACGGCGTTGATGACGTCGGCGTCCCATCGGTGCGTGCGGATCAGCCGGTACCGCTCTGCGGCGACCCACATGTACGCCTCGGTCTCGGTGCGGTCGCCGATCATGTCGGCCTGCCGCAGCATCGCCACGACCGGCTTGTACTCGTCGGCGTACCAGCGGCGCGCCACCTCGGAGCGGTCCAGGAACTGGCCGCTGTCCTGCATCAGCCGGAACCCCCACGCCTCGACGTGCTCGCCGAGCTGGGCGTAGTGCCACGGGTCGGACAGCACCACGGCGGCGCGGGCCTCGCCGCTCAGGGGGACGCGGTCGAGGAACAGGCGCCGGTAGTCCTTCACGATCAGGTCGCCGCGGTAGCGGATGCCGGACGAGTTGATCCGGGTGATCACCTGCGTCACGTACGCGTCGATCACCTCCAGGCCCATCGCGTGCGCCACCGACACGCGGTGGTGGCCGTCGATGATGAAGTGCAGCTCGCCGACCCGGTACACCTCGATCGGCGGCAGGCTCTCGCCGCGGCGCGCGGCCAGGGCCAGTCGTTGCCAGCGTTCCCGGACGCGGCCGGAGGTCGGGCGGAAGCGGCGGTCGAAGTCGCGGGTGCGGTCGACGCTGCCGACGATCGAGTCCAGGCGGATCGTCTGCAGGCCCAGGCGCTTCTCCGAGGCCATGCCCAGGGCGTCCACGACCTCGTGGAACGGCAGCATGATGTTCACGTCGTCGGGCTCGCGGCGCAGCCAGGCCGCGAGGCGCGACATCACCTGACGGCGGCGAGCGCGCAGGAAGTCGCTCTCGGCGTCGGCCACGGGGAAACCGGTGTCACGTCTCATCTCGACCTCCCGAGATCTCCAGCACCTTCTGCGGAACGACGTTGATCACGCGTGTGGCGCCCAACGAACGGTCTGGGCGCGGCACGCCGTGCGGATGAATGTGGCCGTGCAGCATGAACGAGGGCTGCAGCCGTGAGACAAGTCCGCGTAAACAGTCGAAACCGCGGTGCGGCCCGTCGGGTTCGTCGCCGCAGTCCAACGGCGGTGAGTGGGTCAGCAGCACGTCCACGCCACGTCCGTCCCGCAGCCTGCGCCACCCGGCCAGCCGGGACACCCGGCGGGCACGGCGGGCCTGCTGCCGTTCCGTCCACTGGTTCGGGCCCTTGTTGTAGCGGATCGAACCACCGAGACCGGCGATCCGCAGGCCGGCGACATCGACCACACGTTCGTCCGCGTTCACCGCACCGGCTGGTCCTGGCCACCGCACCGGCACGCCCGCCTTCGTCCACAGGCCGCGCACGTTCGAGTAGCCCGACAGGTCGGTGTCGTGGTTGCCGGGGACGAACACCAGCGGCTTGTCCAGGGCGTTGGCCAGGTGTTCCAGGTAGTCGAACGGCAGGTCACCCGCCGCGACGATCAGGTCGACGGCCGAGTGCTGGTGCACCTGATCGGTCCACAGCTGTTCGACCACCTCGTCCGCGACGGCCAGAATCCGAGCCATCCCAGCACTGTAATGAGGTCTTTCACCACATGACGGGTGGCGCGGCTGCCATTAGCGTGTTCACCGTGCTTGCCGAGCTGTTCGCCGCGGCCGCCCACGGATGCCGTGACCGCAGTCCGCTGACCCAGCGACTCCTCACCGACGCTGCCGACGACCTCCGGCAGGGCGGTGTCACGGCCAGGATCATGGCCGGTTCCGAACGCGACCGGGAGGGCACCGTGCCCGGGTTGCGGTTCGCGGGCGCCGTCCACCGGCTCGTGCTCGAAGGGCGCGCGCCCGGCCTCGCGAAGCACTACCCGTCCGTCGGCGGCCAGCCCCACCTGCCGACGCTGTGGGAGGACGCGCTGCCCGCTCTCGACGCGCACGCCGACGTCCTGAGGCAACGCGTCCTGGCCACGGTCGTGCAGACCAACGAACCCGGCCGCAGCGCGCCCCTCTACGGCGGTCTGATGGTCGCCGCGCAGGAGGCCGCGAAGGCCGCCGGGCGGCACGTGCCGTTCTGCGTGCGGCTGCTGGAGGTCGGCGCGAGCGGCGGGCTCAACCTGCGTCCGCACCACGTCGGCTACCAACTGGAGGACACGGTCCTCGGTGATCCGGACAGCCTCCTGGTCCTCGACCCGGAGTGGACCGGCAGGCCGTCCGCCGACCTGAGCCACCGGCTGCGCGTCGTCGGCAGGGCGGGCTGCGACCTCAACCCGGTCGATCTGTCCACAGAGGACGGACGGCTGCACCTGAGCTCGTTCGTCTGGCCGGATCAGCTGGAGAGGTGGAACCGACTGCGGGACGCGCTCGACCTCGCCGCCACCGACCCCGTCAGGGTCGACCGGTCGGCCGGTCCGGAGTGGCTGGCGAAACAGCTCGCCCGCGCCGAACGGGACGTGCTCACCGTCGTGTGGCATTCCGTGGTGTGGCAGTACGTCTCGCCCGCCGACCGGGCGATGGGCAGGGCCGTGCTGGCGGACGCGGCCGCGAAGGCGACACCCACGACACCGTTGGCACTGCTGGTCTTCGAGCCGCGCCGCACGGACGACGACTACCGGTTCGAGCTGCTGCTCAAGCTCTGGCCGGCCGGGATCTCGCTGAACCTCGGCCACGGCGCGGGCCACGGCACGCCGTTCACCTGGAACGTCACCCCTTGGGAGTGACGACCGGGTTCACCACGTACCGGCCGTCCCGCATCTCCACGGGCAGCCGGAACTCCGCGCGGGTGCCGTCGTGCGTGTACTCGACGACGATGGCGCCGTCGCGGTAGACGCCGCGGTCCACCTGCGCGGTCTGGAACTGGTCGGTGGTCGTCTTCGCGACGTCCTCGCCGCCGACCGCCAGCAACGGCTCCAGTTTGTGGAAGTCGTGTGCGCGCAACGCGTTCGTCACCTCGGTGGCGAGCTCGTCCGGTGACGCGGCACCCGGAGACGGCCAGATCGCGATGGACACGAAGACCATCGCGAGCCAGCCGATGGGGAACACCAGCAGCCAGAACCTGAGGTTCGTCAGCCGCGCGTACACGTCAGGGGGTTCCGCTGATCAGCACGAACACGGTGGTGATCCAGCAGAGCAGGAACGCGAGGATCCAGAAGCGGATGTTGGTGAGGATTCTGGTCATGACAGGGCCCTTCTACAACGAAAAATGCGGGCGAAACCGGGACTAGAGCCAGCGATTTCGGCGCAGTATTCGGTAGAGCGTCAGGCAGGCGATCAGGACCAGACTCATGATCAGCGGATAGCCGAACTTCCACTTCAGCTCGGGCATGTAGTCGAAGTTCATGCCGTACACACCGACGACCATGGTGGGCACGGAGATGATCGCGACCCACGAGGTGATCTTGCGCATGTCGGTGTTCTGCTGCAGCGTGATCTTCGCGAGCGTCGCGTCGACCAGCGTCGTCAGCAGTTCGTCGAACGCCGTGACGCGCTCGGACACCTCGGTGAGGTGGTCGTCGACGTCGCGGAAGAACGCGCGCACCTGCTCGGGGATGAGCGGCGTGTAGCCCTCCGCCAAGCGGCGCAACGGGTTCGCGAGCGGCATCACCGCGCGGCGCAGCTCCACGACCTCGCGCTTGAACATGTAGATCTGCTCCGCGCTCACCTCGGTGCGCGGCGCGAAGACCCGTTCCTCCATGCGGTCGATGTCGGCCTCGATGTGGTCGGTGACCTCGAGGTAGTTGTCGACGACCTGGTCGGCGATCGCGTGCATCACCGCGGACGGGCCGATCTCCAGGCGCTCCGGGTCGGCCTCCAGCACGTGCCGCAGCTTGGAGAGCCCGGAGTGGTTGCCGTGCCGCACGGTGATGACGAAGTCCTTGCCCAGGAACACCATGATCTCGCCGGACTCGACGATCTCGTTCGCGGTGTCAGGAGATTCGTTCGTCACGTAGCGGACGGTCTTGAACACCATGAAGAGCGTGTTGTCGTACCGCTCCAGCTTGGGGCGCTGGTGCGCGTGCACCGCGTCCTCGACCGCGAGTTCATGCAGGCCGAACGTCTCGGCGATGCCCTCGATCTGCTCGGCGTCCGGCTCGTGCAGTCCGATCCAGACGAACCCGTCCTTGCGCTTGCCGACCTCTTTGACGGCGTCGGTGTGCGTCCACCGGCCGGGCAAGCGCTTGCCGTCGACGTAGACCGCGCAGTCGACCACGTAGTGCGACACGGGTACGGCGATGCGCGGCGCAGGGCGCTGCTGGGCGCCGCGTCCGCGGATCGAGGGCAGGCTGGGCATGGTGAGTTCCTCCAGGGCCACACGTCGTCAAGTGCACGAAAAGCACGACGGGCGTCCTACCGGTGGGGACTCGGCGAACTAGAACGATCTAGCAGGCCACCTCGGTGAGGACGCGCTTGGTACTGGCAGGGTGGGGGTCCTTGCTCATTTAGGGGTCCTCACCTCCTCAGGGCGGAGTCTCTGGTGGTGGAAATCCTCACACACCGGTTGCCGAGGGTACTCCCTCCGCGTAAAGACTGTCTCCCCACCCAAGACAGATCTCGATCACACGTAGTTGGAGGCGCGGTGCAGTTCGGTCGGTACTACGAGGAGTTCGAGGTCGGAGCGGTCTACAAGCACTGGCCTGGCAAGACGGTGACGGAGTACGACGACCACCTGTTCTGCCTGCTCACGATGAATCACCACCCGCTCCACATGGACGTGAACTACGCGGAGAACACGACGGACTTCGGCAAGAACGTCGTCGTCGGCAACTACATCTACTCGTTGCTGCTGGGCATGTCCGTGCCCGACGTCTCCGGCAAGGCGATCGCCAACCTGGAGATCGAGTCGCTGCGGCACGTGAAGCCGACGTTCCACGGTGACACGATCTACGGTGAGACCGAGGTGCTCGACAAGACGCCGTCCAAGTCGAAGGACGACAGGGGCGTGGTCTACGTGGAGACTCGCGGCTACAAGCAGGACGGCACGGTCGTGTGCATCTTCAGGCGCAAGGTCATGGTGCCGAAGCAGTCCTACGGCGAGGCCCGCGGTGGCGAGCAGCCGGGGCGGCCGGAACCTGTGTCCAACTGATTGTGGGGTAGTGAAGTGACTTCTCTGGATCTGGCACAGCAACGCCTGCGCGCGTTCGCCGAGGAGGCCGCGGCGACCTCGCCGCTCTACGAGCACCTCGCGTCGCGTGCCGCCGCAGATCCGGAGGTCGCCGACCTGCTGACCGCCGCCAGCGAGGACAACGCCACGGGCGAGCTCCTGCTGGCGGCGGCGCACCGGCTGGTGCAGGCCGAGCCGTTCCACCAGCTCTCGAACTACTACCCGTCGCTCGGCGGGACGTACGGCGCGGACGAGAGCACCTGGCCGTTGTTCCGCGACTTCCTGCTGGAGCGCGGCGACCGAGTGCGTGCGCTGGTGTCCAGTCAGGTGATCCAGACCAACGAGGTGCGGCGCGCGGCCCTGCTCTACCCGGCCGTCGCGGCCGCGGCGAAGCAGGCGGGCGGGCCGATCGGGCTCGTCGAGGCCGCGACGACGGCCGGTCTGCTGCTCGGGCTCGACCAGTACTCGTACCGCTACCAGACCGCCGAGGCCGGCCAGCTCGTCGCCGGGCCGGCCAAGGCCGCGCTGGGACTGCACTGCTCGTTGGAGCTCGCACCCGGCGCCGCGCTGCCGAAGCTGCCCAAGACGGTCAAGGTGGCCGCGAAGGCGGGCATCGGGGTGGCGCCCGCCGATCTGGCCGACGAGGACGCCTACGCGTGGCTGGAGGCCTGCGTGTGGGCCGACCAGCCGGAGCGGCTGCGGCTGTTCGGAGTCGCGTGCGGGGTGCTGCGCAAGAACCCGCCGCGCCTGGTGACCGGTGACCCGGTCGCGGACCTCGCCAAGGTGGTCGAGCCCATCGACGCTCCGCTCGTCGTCATCACGAGCGGGTCCGGCCTCGACCTCGTGCCCGCCTTGTCGGCTTTGGGCAGACCTGTCTGGTGGGCCGCTCACGAGGCCGGTGAGCTGCGCCTCATCCGTGTCGGTGAGTCAGGCGTGGAGACGACCACCCTGGCGACCACCGAGGCCCACGGGCAACGTCTTGTTTGGCGTTGAACGCCCGCCCCTAACGCGTGAACCCTGATCAGGCCCTAGGCAGGCAGTTCCAGCCGGAGAGCGCTTCCACGAGCCCTTCGGTGGTCGGAAGTGTGTCCAAGGTCGCACGGTCGACCCAAGCGACATCCGATGCGTCGTCCCCCGCTCGGAGCACACCCGACGTGACCTGGCATTCGTAGTCGAAGATCAGGAAAACCCCGTTCGGGGCCGGTCGCTCCACGTGGCCGACGAGGCGGCCGACGGTGACGGAGAGTCCGGTCTCCTCGGCTACTTCCCTAGTCACAGCCGCCTCATCCGTCTCATCCGGCTCCACTCGCCCGCCCGGTACCGACCACAGGCCCTCACCAGGCGGATTAGCGCGTCGTACGAGCAGTAGTCGCCCGTTCGAGTCATGAACCACGGCTCCGACGCAACGGATCGTGCGCTTGCTGCTGGGCGTCACGATCACGAAGCGTAGTCACACCGGATCGGCGGTGCTGTGCGCTACCCCGGCTGCGGTACAAATCTCCCAAGGTGCCGAATCGTGCTGTACAACGGTCACGAACGGCGCCAAACGGGTGCGACGCGGACGGGGTGGACACCGTGAACTTGAAGAAGATTCTCACTTTCGCTGGAATCGCCTTGCTGTTGTTCTTCCTGATCGCGGAGCCTCAGCAGGCGGCTCAACTCGTGCAGAACATCCTCAACTCGCTGCGAACCGCGGCCGAGGCACTGATCACGTTCGTGCGCTCCGTCTTCTAGTCTGGTAGCAGTCACCTACCGGGTGGCGGGAGCAGGTCAGACAGGGCACTGCCTGGTACCAGGAAAGGCTGGTAGCGCATGTTCGCACCACGTGATCCGGACGACTACCTGCTCCCGAGCGAGCGTCGGGTCATCCGTGTGCGCAGGCACTGGTCCTACCTGATCTGGGACGTCCTGGAGGCGGCGGCGCTGCTCGCCGGCTTCATGATGATCTCGTACCTGCTCCCGGCGGACGCGGCCGTGATCCAGAACGTGCTGTGGTACGGGGCGCTGCTCGTGCTGCTGCGCGTCTCCTACTTCATCATCGAGTGGTGGGTGGAGCGCATCGTCGTCACCGACAAGCGCTTCATGCTGACGTCGGGCGTCTTCGAGACCAAGGTCGCGATGATGCCCGTCACCAAGGTCACCGACCTCACCTACGAGCGCACCGTGGGCGGACGCATGTTCGGCTACGGCACGCTCATCGTGGAGTCGGCGGGTCAGATCCAGGCGCTGAACCGCCTGGAGTACCTGCCGAACCCCGAAGAGGTCTACGACGCCATCTCGGAGCTGACCTTCGGCGACAAGAAGGCACAGGCCGAGCGGTTCTCGATGATCAAGGCCCAGCGCGCCGCGCGCGGGAAGAAGATGGTCCCGTAACACGGGTCGTTCGCCACGTCGTCCACACTGGACGACGTGGTCATCGATCTGCACACCCATTCGTCCGAGTCCGACGGCACCGACAGCCCCGCAGACCTGATGAGGGCGGCGTCCCTCGCGGGACTCGACGCGGTGGCGATCACCGACCACGACACGGCGGCCGGGTGGGCCGAGGCCGAGGCGGCGCTGCCGTCCGGCTTGAAGCTGGTGCGCGGCGCCGAGCTGTCGTGCTCCTCGGCCGACGGCTACGGCCACACCATCACCGTTCATCTGCTGGCGTACCTGTACGACCCG
Organism: Lentzea sp. NPDC051208; assembly: GCF_040682435.1. NCBI lineage: Bacteria > Bacillati > Actinomycetota > Actinomycetes > Pseudonocardiales > Pseudonocardiaceae > Lentzea > Lentzea sp. NPDC051208. The sequence continues at coordinate 379,846 of NZ_JBFBAW010000005.1, forward strand.
ACGCACGCCATGCTGATGAAGGAGCAGTCGCGCCTGCGTGAGGAACGGCGGACGCGGCTGCAGAAGATGGCCGAGATGATGCAGGCCGACGGCTTCCCGATCGACCCGGTCGACCTGATGTCCCGCCTGCCGTTCGACGCGCCGGCCGGACGCCCGCACCTCGCCCAGGCGCTGATCCGCGCCGGGGTGGTGACCTCGGTCGACGAGGCGTTCGCGACGTTCCTGACCGGCGGCCAGTACTACGTCGGCCGCACCGACACCCCCGTCGAGCGCGCGATCGAGATGATCACCGAGGCCGGCGGCGTCACCGTGCTCGCCCACCCCTTCGCCCGCTCCCGCGGCCCCGTCGTGGCGCCCTCCGTCGTGCGTGCGCTGGCCGAAGCGGGCCTCTTCGGCGTCGAGGTGGACCACCCGGACCACGACCAGGAGACGCGGCGGTCGCTGCGAACGCTGGCGGACTCGCTGGGCCTGATCGTCACCGGGTCGAGTGACTACCACGGCACGAACAAGACGGTCCGGCTCGGCGCGGAGACGACGGCACCGGAGATGCTGGATGCTCTGGCCGAGAGGGCGACAGGCTGCAAGATCCTCGTCGGATAGGGCGGTGCTCCCGTGTTCAACCTGCGGCTCTTCATCGAGGCCTCGATCACGCTGCTGGTGATCATGGACCCGCCCGGGACCGTGCCGGTCTTCCTCGGGCTGGTCGGCCGCAAGTCGCGCGAGGCCCGCAAGCAGGCGGCGCGGCAGGGCGTGCTGGTGTCGTTCCTGGTGATCACGCTGTTCGCGGTGGCCGGCAACTCGATCCTGGCGTACATGCACATCGGCATTCCGGCCCTGCAGGGCGCGGGCGGACTGCTGCTGTTGCTGATCGCGCTCGACCTGCTGACGGGCAAGGGCGCGACCAACCACCCCGAGGTCGAGGACGTGAACATCGCCCTGGTGCCGCTGGGGACACCGCTGCTGGCAGGGCCCGGTGCCATCGCCGCGACGATCGTGTTCGTGCGTCAGGCGAACGGCGACTGGGGCTCCTACCTCGCGCTGGCCGCGGCGATCGTGGCCGTGCACCTCGTGCTGCTGGGGACGCTGCGGTCCGCCGGCCTGCTGATCAAGGTGTTCAAGGAGAGCGGGATCCTGCTGATGGCCAAGATCGCCGGTCTGCTGCTGGCCGCGATCGCCGTGCAGCTCGTCGCCTCGTCCGTGCAGGGCTTCATCTCGTCCGGGGTCTAGCGCTCGATGTGGGCCTTGTCCCCGTCGATGATGATCGGGCGCTCGATCAGGCTCGGGTTGGCGACCATGTGCGCGATCCACTTCGCGCGGTCGTGTTCGAGCAGCTTCGGGTAGGCGGCTTCCTTGGTGCGCGCGATCTCCCACGGCTCCTTGCCGAGCAGCGTGAGGACGTGGTCGAGCTCTTCAGCTGACGGGGCGTCGTCCAGGTAGCGGCGTTCGGTGTACTCGATGCCCTCGTCGTCGAGGCGTTGCTTGGCGGCGCGGCTCTTGGAACAGCGCGGGTTGTGCCAGATCTCCATGCGGTTCATTTTCTGTCAGGGGTGCTGAGTAACTTGGTTGGGGTGGAACAACTCGGCTTCGACTTCGGCACCGCGGCACCCCGCAAGCTCGTGCGCGTCACGCCCGCGAAGCTGTCCACTTGGACGAGCTGTCCGCGCCGCTTCCGGATGACATACCTGGACAGGCCCTCACCTCCGCGGGGTGGCGCCTGGGCGCACAACACCCTCGGCGCCGTCGTGCACAACGCCCTGAAGGCCCTGTTCGACCTGCCGCCCGACCGCCGCACCCCGGACCAGGCCGTCGCACTGCTGAACCGGCAGTGGAAGTCCGAAGGCTTCCGCGACGTCGACCAGGCCGCCGAGTACCGCACGCGAGCCCAGGGCTGGATCCACGACTACGTGACGTCGCTGGACGTCGACTTCGAACCGCTGGGCGTGGAGCGCTGGGTGTCGTCGCCGACCGACCGCATCGTGGCCGAGGGCCGGGTCGACCGCATCGACTACCGCGACGGCGAGCTCGTCATCGTCGACTACAAGACCGGCCGTCACGTCCTGACCTCGGACGACGCCCGCGGGTCGCAAGCGCTTGCCCTGTACGCCCTCGCGGCCCGGCGCACGCTGCGCAAGCCGTGCCGCCGGGTCGAGCTGCACCACCTGCCGTCGGGGTCGATCGCGGAGTGGGAGCACACGGAGGAGTCGCTGGCCCGGCACGTCCGGCGGGCGGAGGAGGCCGCGGACGAGATCGACCTGGCCACGGAGACGCTGAAGGCCGGTGGCGATCAGGAGGTCCTGTTCCCGCCGGTGACCGGGCGGCAGTGCCAGTGGTGCGACTTCCGGCGGAGCTGTCCGGAGGGCCAGGAGGCGGCGCCTTCCCTGGATCCCTGGGCGTTGCTGGCGCCGTAGCCTGTGGGACCGAAAGGATGCCTGGAGTGCAGCTTTCGCCGTACACGGCCGTCGGGGTGTCCGGGTCATGACTGCCCGCGCACCCCTGGACCCGTAGGGTGGCTGGAGTGGACGTGGAAGCAGCGAAGCGACCGTCGCGGACCTACGGATTCCTGCGCGCCGTGAGCGGAGTGCTCGCGGTGGGCATGGTGCTGCTCGCTTTGGGGAACATCGGCGTCCAGTTCTACGCGAACTCCCGTGATCTGCCTGGACCTGGGACGTTGTCCGTCGTCGCGCACGTGGTGGCGGCGTTGCTCGTGGTCGGCGCGCAGATCGTGGCGGACCGGTACGCGGACTGGAAAGCGCCGGTCGCGTCGCTGGCGGTGTTGGTCGTGAGCGCCGCGACGCTGTGGACGTTCTGGTGGGCCTGACCCGATGGGGACGGGTGGTCAGGCGGTCGCGGCGTCGCTGTGGATGAGGCCGATGCGCAGGGCCGTCATCAGGGCCTGGGAGCGGTTGGAGACGCCCAGCTTCTCGTAGAGGCGTGAGACGTAGGTCTTGGCCGTCGACGGCGAGACGAACAGGGTGCGCGCGATCGTCGTGATCGGCACGGCCGTGCACCGGCTGCCGGACGTGCTGACGCTGCCCGCGTACCCGCTGGTGCTGCTCCTGCTCACGGTGGCCGCGCTGACCGGCGGCACGTTCGGCGCGCTCGGCAGGGCGGTGCTCGGCGGGCTCGCGTTCGTCTACCGCGTGCTGGAGTTCGTCAACCCGGCCGGGATGGGCTTCGGCGACGTGAAGCTGTCCGGCGTCATCGGCATGGCGCTCGGCTGGCCGGTGCTGCTGTTCGGCGCGGCCTTCGCGTTCATCCTGTCGGCGGTCGTGTCGCTGGTGCTGTTGCTGCTGCGGAAGGTCACGCTCAAGAGCGCGTTGCCCTTCGGGCCGTTCATGTTGCTGGGCGCGTTCGCCGCGGTTCTGGTGTCCTGACGTCAGGAACTCAGCCAGGCCCGCCACGTCGGCAGCAGCGTGGCGATGAGGTCCAGCGGTGCCTCGGTGTTCGGCGAGTGCATCACGCCGGGCAGCACGGCGAAGTCCGCGTCCAGCCGCTCCGCCATGTCGCGCTGGGCGGCGGGCGTCCACGCGTCGTCAGCGTCGCCGCACACCACCAGGCAGGGCGTGCCGGACGAACGCAGTGCGCGCGCGAGCTTCGCCACCTGGTCCGGTTCGTGGCGCAGGCCGTTGCCCATGCCGAGCAACGCCGCTGCCTGCGACTTGAGGAACCTGGTGCGGTAGAAGTCCTTCAGCTCCTGCGGGAGCACCGCGTACGCCGGGTTCTGCTGCGCCCGCAGCTCGTTCAGCCGCTGGGTGCCCTCGACGCCCTGCTCGGCCAGCACGTGCTCGCCGACCTCCAGCACCGTGCGGCGATCTCCCGCGGGCAGCTCGGACGGGCCCGAGGACATCAGCGTGAGCCCCGCGATCGGGGCCCCCGCGAACACCGCCGCCCGTGCCACCAGACCGCCGTAGGAGTGGCCGAGCAGCAACACCTTGCGGCCGTCCGCCGCGATCTTCCCGATCAGCTCGGCGAGCACCGACCCCAGCGGACCCGGCCGGTACAGCGCCTCGTCGTCCGGGCCCGGTGAGTCCTGCTGGCCCGGCAGGTCGATCGCGACGACCTCGAAACCCGCGTCCGCGATCGGGTCGATCATCGGCGCGAAGTCCTCTTTGGAGCCCGTGTAGCCCGGTACGAGCAGCACGGTCGTGCGCATCGCGTCGTCGCCCATCGCGGGCGCGCGCAGCGCCGCGATCGTGCCGTAGCGGCCCGGGAGGTCGACGCGTTGCGCCCGGTGGGGGCTGATCTGCGAGTGCACGGACTGAACTATCGCAGCGCGACCAGGGTTTCGCCACGCTGCTCGAGGACGACGGGACCGGCTGTGGCGAGTTGCACGGGGCCCGTGTGGCCCTCTCGGTTCAGCCTGATCGTGCCCACGACGGCACCGGTGGCCTGCTCGTACACCCGCAGGCCCTCCTTCACCGGGATGACCGCGCGGCCCGCGAGCGTCGTACCGGCGCCCAGCGCGCCCTCGGCGGTCCACAGTGGAGTGAGCGTCTCCAGCGACAGCGCGACCGTGCGCGAACCGGTGAACCAGAAGGCGTTCGTCTTCGTCGTGAAGACGCGTGCCACGTGGTTCGGCGGGTCGGTGAAGTCGGCGTCGGGGACGTCGAGCGGCGCTTCGCCGACCTGGTTGCCGGTCTCCGCGTCGAAGATCAGCAACCGGCTCGGGCCCGGTGCGGCCACCGCGACGAGCTTCTCGGTGACGGCCACGACCTGCACGTTCTTCGCGCCGGTGAGAGGGCTGCCGAACACCTTCGGCTCGTCGGACTTGTCCGGGTTCGGCTTGAGGATCGTCACCCGGTCCGACGCGTCGTCGGGGCAGCGTTCGACCATCGCGAACCTGCCGGAGGTGACGGCGACCGACCCGTACGTGCAGCCGACCCTCGGCTGCTTGTTCGGGTTCACGATCGCGCGCAGAGCGCCGTACTCGAGCGAACGCACCAGGTCGTCGCGCCGGTAGACCTCGACGAACTTCGACCCGGTGGTGATCAGGTGCGAACCCTCGTTGAGCAGTGCCGTGCCCGGTTCCGCGTCGCCGTTGCGCTGTGCCCGCCGCTCGCCGGTGATGCCGTCGAGCGAGGTGAGCTCGGAGCAGTTCGTGCCCTTGGAGTACAGGGCCATCGCCCGGCCCCAGCCCGTGCTCACGACGCACAGCGGCAGGTCGCGCTTGTACGTCCACCGCACGTCACCCGTCAGGGGGTCGCGCCCGTTGACCTCGCCGCCGTCGCCGGTCACGACCGTCGACGGCTTCTCCTCGCCGGTGTCCTTCAACGCGGTCTGCACGACCACGGGGGACAGCGAGGCGCCGCTCTTCGCCCGCCACACCTCGGCGAGCGACGGCGGGAGCGTGGCCACTTCGGGCAGTTGCTCCCACGTCGACGGCCCGGTGACCGACGTCGTGGCGCGAGCATCGCTGAACGCCCAGGTCAGCACGGACGCCGTGACCGACACCACCGCGATCAGGGCGATCGCGATGAAGTCGGCGCGGGTGCGCCAGGACCGGGCGGGCGGACGTTCTGCGACGGGTGCGGCCTCGTGTGCGGGCTCGTCGAGAACGTCCTCGACATCCGTGACGTCGGAACCGGGGGACGACATGTGATCAGTCTGCCGAAGGAGCGGCCTGTTCGGCAGAGCTTCGGCGACGCCGACGCCTGCGCGGCTTGTCCGAGCCGGACTTCTCGGCGGCTTCGGGGCTCGCCTGCGTCTGCTCGCCCTCCTGCGTCACGCCGGCGCGGCTGCGCGTGCGCGAGCGGGACCGCTTCGGCCTGGTCTCCTCGCTCGGCTCCGGCGCCTGCTCGGCACCGGCGGGGGAGGAGCCGGTACGACGACTGCCGCTGCTGCTGGTACTGCTGCTGCGGCGCTTGCGCTTGCCCGTGTCGAGCTTCTCCTCCTCTTCGGCGTCGAGGCCCGCGCGGGTGCGGTGGCTCAGCGGCAACCGGCCCGTGGAACCGGACGGAATGCCCAGGTCGGCGTACAGGTGGTCCGACGTGGAGTACGTCTCGACCGGCAACGGCTGGCCGAGACCCAGCATGTCGTTGAGAGACTTCCAGCGGTGCGTCTCGTCCCAGTCGACGAACGTGACGGCGACACCCGTGCGGCCTGCACGGCCCGTGCGGCCGATGCGGTGCACGTACGTCTTCTCGTCCTCGGGGCACTGGTAGTTGATGACGTGCGTCACGTCGTCGATGTCGATGCCGCGCGCGGCGACGTCGGTGGCGACCAGCACGTCGACCTTGCCGGCGCGGAACGCCCGCAGCGCCTTCTCGCGCGCGCCCTGACCCAGGTCGCCGTGGACGGCGGCCGCGGCGAACCCGCGCTCGGTCAGGTCGTCGGCGACCTTCTGCGCGGTCCGCTTGGTCCGCGCGAAGACCATCGTGAGACCCCGGTCGCGGGCCTGCAGCGCGCGGGCCAGCATCTCCGGCTTGTCCATCGAGTGCGCCCGGTAGACGAACTGCGAGGTGTTCTCGTGCGTCTGGCCGGCGTCGTTCTCCTCGGCACGGATGTGCGTCGGCTGGTTCAGGAACGTGCGGGCCAGCGTGATGATCGGGCCCGGCATGGTCGCCGAGAACAGCATCGTCTGACGCTCGTCCGGAACCATGTTCAGGATGCGCTCGATGTCGGGCAGGAAGCCCAGGTCGAGCATCTCGTCGGCCTCGTCCAGCACCAGCATGCGGACCTTGCCGAGCACCAGGTGGCGCTGTTCGGCCAGGTCGAGCAGGCGGCCGGGCGTGCCGATGATGACGTCGGCGCCCTTGCGGAGCTGCGCGATCTGCCGCTCGTACGGGATGCCGCCGTAGATGGCGGCGACCTTCACACCGAGGTGGCGCGACGCGTCGGTGAGGTCGTGCGAGACCTGGAGACACAGCTCACGGGTGGGCACGACCACAAGGGCCTGCGGGGTGCCGTCGCCGGGCAGGTCGACGCGGTGCAGCAGCGGCACGCCGAAACCGAGGGTCTTGCCCATGCCGGTGCGCGCCTGGCCGATGAGGTCGTCACCGGCGAGAGCGATGGGGAGCGTCAGCTCCTGGATGGCGAACGTGCGCTCGATGCCGGCTTCGCCGAGCGCCTTGACGATCTCTTCACGCACGCCGAGCTCGGCGAACGTGGGGGATTCGGACTGCACCGGGGCGTCTGCCAGCAACGGGTGCGACGTGTCTTCCTCGGGAACTCCGGCCTCGCTGTGCTCCAGGGCAACCGGGTCCAGATGTGCTTCTACTTCAGCGGTCAGGGTGATCAGCCTCTCTCGTACCAAGCGCGTACGAGCCCTGGCCGGGCCTCTCGACCGCGCTCGATGAGCAGCTGCGGGAAAGGTGTACGCGCACCATTCTGGCGCCTGCCCAAGAAAAAATTGGGCCACTGCGTGGTCGTCACACTCGTCACGCCGGGCGTCCGCCCCCATTCTACCTGGCAAGACACTTTTGACCACCTAGCGCGCACTAGAGTTCGGTCTCATGGGTGTTGCAGAGGGTGTTGTCGATCTTCTGGGAGCGCTTGCATATGGCGAGCTCTCGGCTTTCGACCGGATGACGGAGGACTCGCGCACGGCGCCGACTTTGGCGGGACGTGCCGCTCTCGCGCAGATGGCCGCGGCCGAGATCGGCCACTTCACACTGCTGCAGAAGCACCTGGCCGCCGAGGGCATCACCGTCGAGGACGCGATGACGCCGTTCGTGAAGGGTTTCGACGCGTTCCACGAGTCGACGAGCCCCAAGTCGTGGCTCGAGTCGCTCGTGAAGGCGTACGTCGGCGACGGGCTCGCGGCCGACTTCTACCGCGAGATCGCGGAGTGGCTGGACGCGCCCACCAAGGAGCTGGTGCTCCACGTGCTCGCCGACACGGGTCACTCGGCGTTCGCTGAACGCGAAGTCCTCGCCGCCGTCGAGTCCGATCCGCGGGTGCGCGACCGGCTCGCGCTGTGGGGCCGGCGGCTGCTCGGAGAAGCGTTGACGCAGGCCCAGTACGTGGTGGCGGAGCGGGACGGCCTCTCCGAGCTCATCATCCGGGGCTCCGGCGACCTCGCCGGGATCGGTCAGCTGTTCCGCCGCCTTCAGCAGTCGCACGCGCGGCGCATGACGCAGCTGGGTCTGGGCTAGTGCGGCGACCACTAACCGCCGACAGGTGATTCCCGCTGGTCAGACGGGTGCATCGCGGTGTCGGCTCCCGCTCCTCATATCGGGCATATGGGGAGCGGGGCTCGACACCGCGAGGTGCCCTGCTGAACACCGGGAGCGCCTGTCGGTGATTGTGGTCGCCGCACTGGGTAGGCTCGGCCGTAGATTTTTCTCTTGAGCACGGAGGTCAGCGTGGAGGTCAGGATCGGCGTCGCGGACAGCGGACGCGAACTCGTCGTGACCAGTGAGCTCAACCCGTCCGAGGTCGAGACTCTGGTTTCGGACGCGGTGTCCGGCAAGTCCAGCGTGCTGTCGCTGGTGGACGTCAAGGGTGCGCGGTTCGTCGTGCCCGCTGGCCGCGTCGCGTACGTGGAGATCGGCCCGCAGGACTCGCGCAAGGTCGGGTTCGGCGCCTGAGTCGTCAGCACTGAGAAGGGCCCCGGTCATCACGACCGGGGCCCTTCTCGTTGCGCGGTCTAGTGCTCGACCGGCTCTTCGATCTTGTACGGCGGAGTGGAGATGCCACCGACCCGGTAACGGCCCCACGGGTCGGGGTCGGTGAGAGTCCCCTCCGCCTCACCGGTGGGGGTGCGCAGCAGTGCGGTCCGCGCGCCTGCCTCGACCCGGCTCGTGACGTCGTCGTTCTTCTTGATCCGGCCGTACCAGTGGTAGCGGCCGTCGATCGGCTGGAAGTAGCCCCGCAGTTCGGCCTCGACCGCGACTTCTTCTTCTCCGAAGACGAGGGTGGCGTCGCCGCGGTAGCCCTCTTCGTCGTGCTCGTGCTCGCTCATCAGTCCACCAATCGCAGAGGGGAGAGGGGCTTTGCGGGGTCTGCCTGGACGCCCGCCGAGCGCAGCAGCCCGTCGATGGCGTGCCAGATCAGCGTGGCGAGGTACTCGCTGAGGTTCGCGCGGGACATGGTCTGGCGGTCGAGCCACCAGTCACCCGCGTTCTGCACCATGCCGACGAGCGCGTGCGCCCACGGCTCGGCGCCGCCGGAGTCCATCTCGAAGGAACGCAGGTAGTCGCCCAGGATCCGGGCCAGCGTCGACGCGATGAGGTTCTTGTCCTCGGCGACGACGTCCTTCTCGACCGGGCGGTCCACGAAGGACCCCTTGACCACGAACCGGTAGAGGTTCGGGTTCTCCTCGATCACCGACAGGTAGGCGTCGACGATCCCCAGGATGCGGCCGCGGATCGGGCCGTCGGCGATCAGCGCCGGACCCATCCGGTCCATCAGCAGTTCGGTGGCCTTCTGGCCCACTGCCAGGTACAGGTCGGACTTGTCGGTGAAGTGCCGGTAGAGGACGGGCTTGCTGACGCCGGCCTCCGCGGCCACGTCGTCCATGCCGACGTCCGGGCCCTTCTTGGCCACGGCGGCGATCGTGGCCTCCACGAACTCCGCCCTGCGCTGCTCGCGATGACCCTTCCACCGCTCACGTCGCGCATCCGGCCCCTTGACAGTACGTGCCATGTGACGCACGCTACCAGAAGTAACCGTTACCTCAAGTAACACCTACCGGGGAGGGCAACCGATGAGGGTCGCCGATCGGGAGAAGACAGCGGAGCGGCTTCTCAAGTCGTCCGCCGAGAAGTTCTACGACCCCGAGGTGGACATCGACTGGTCCGCACCTCTGGTCGACGGTCTCTTCTACATCCCTGAAAAGCGCATTTCGCTCTACGGCACGCCTCTCTACGACTCGCTCTCGCAGGAGCAGCGCATCGAGCTGTCGAAGCACGAGCTGGCGTCGATCGCGTCCGTCGGCCTGTGGTTCGAGCTGCTGCTCATGCAGATGCTCGTGAAGGTCGTCTACAACACCGACCCGACCACGCGGCACGCCCAGTACGCGCTGACCGAGGTCGCCGACGAGTGCCGTCACTCGACGATGTTCGCGCGCCTGGTCGAACGGATCGGCTGCCCGGCGTACGGGCCCACTCGGCACACGCACCGCCTGGGCAAGCTGCTGCCGATCATCGGCTACGGCCCCGCCATGTACGGGTCGATCCTGGTCGCGGAGGAGATCCTCGACCGGCTGCAGCGCGAGGCGATGACCGACGACACCATCCAGCCGCTCGTGCGGATGGTGAACCGCATCCACGTGCTGGAAGAGGCCCGGCACGTGCGGTTCGCGCGTGAGGAGCTGCTGCGCGGCATGTCGGAGCTGAAGAGCTACGAGATGCCGTACCAGAAGTGGCTGGTCGGGTACGTGTCGATGATGATCACGCGCGCGATCATCAACCCCGCCGCGTACGCCGCCGTCGGGCTGGACGTGCGCGAGGCCCACCGCCAGGCGCTGGCCAACGAGCGGTTCCAGGAGATGATCCGCTGGGCCGGCGAGCGGATCATGACGTTCCTGGACGAGGCCGGGCTCGTGGGAAGGCCGGGGATGCGCTCATGGCGTCGCTCGTTCTTGATCGGCTGAACGTCGTCACGTCGGGGCCTTCGTCCTCCGACGTGACCGCGGTGCTGCTGCACGGGTGGACCATGGACCTGACCACCTGGGACCGCGTCGCCGCCGCGCTGCCCGGCCGGGTGGTCCGGTACGACGTGCGCGGTCACGGCGGGTCCTCGGGCGCGGGGACGATCTCGGAGCTGGCCGACGACCTGGCCGCCGTGCTGGAGGAATGCGTTCCGTCCGGGCGGATCGTGCTCGCCGGCCACTCGCTGGGCGGCATGACGATCATGGCGCTGGCCGAGCAGCGGCCCGAGCTGTTCGAACGGGTGTCCGGGGTGGCGTTGATCGCCACGTCGTGCGGGAACCTGCCCCAGCAGCTGTGGGTGGAGCGGCTCGCCGGGCGATGGCTGGCCGGACGGCCCAAGGTCGGGTTCGGCCGCGTGATCGCGCCGGGGCTGCGGATGACGTTCGGGCGGCGGCCCCGGTGGGCCGACGTGCGCGCGGCCGCGGCGATGGCGGGGAACACGACCGGTGAGGCGTTCGTCGGGATCCGCGAGGAACTGACGCTGCACCAGCGGCGGGAAGCGCTGGCGGTGCTGGCGGACATCCCCACGGTCGTGATGGCCGGGTCTTGGGACGTGCTCACGCCGATGCGGCACTCGCGGGTGCTGGCCGAGGCGTTGCCGGGCGCGCAGTTCGTGATCTACCCGAAGACCGGGCACATGCTGCCGCTGGAACGGTCCGAGGACGTGGCGAGACGAATAGCCGCGCTGATGTGAGATGAGGGGAGCTTTCATGAACCTGAGGTTTATGAAAGCTCCCCTCATCGAGTTCAGTGCTGGAGCGGGAAACCGCCACCGATGCCGCGCCAGGCCAGGTTGGAGATCAGCGCCACGGCGTCTTCCTTGGGCACGCGGCGGTTGTCCGCGAGCCACGACCGCGCCGTGACCTGAGACAGCCCGACCAGGCCGACGGCCAGCAGGCGAGCCCGCTCTTCGTCGAGGCCCGCGTCCGCGGTGATGGTGTCGGTGATCGCGTCCACGGAGTCGGTGGTCGCGCGTTCCACGGCCGACTGCACGGCCGGTTCGGAGCGCAGGTCCGACTCGAACACCATGCGGAACGCCTGGCCCTCGCCGTCCACGAAGTCGTAGAACGCGGCCACGGCGGCGCGGACGCGGAGCTTGTTGTCCGTGGTGGAACCGATGGCGGTGCGCACGCGGCCGACCAGCTCGTCCACATGGGACTCGAGGAGCGCCATGTAGAGCTCCAGCTTGCCCGGGAAGTGTTGGTACAGCACCGGCTTGGACACGCCTGCACGCTCGGCGATCTCGTCCATCGCCGCGGCGTGGTAGCCGTTGGCGACGAACACGTCCTGCGCCGCTGCCAGCAGTTGCGCGCGGCGGGCGGTGCGCGGCAGTCGAACGCCCCTGCCTGCGGGTGCGCTCTGCGCCGTCTCCGTCATGGTGCCTCCAGCACGAGTGATCCGGCCGTCGGACAGGGATTGCCAGACCGAGGCTGAGCGCAACCTTACTCGCTGGTAGCCGACTTCCGGGAACCATCTTGCCGTTCTTTCCCGCATCCTGGTCCGGTGAGCACCTTGATTCCCGCCCCGTTGTCCACGGTCGCGCTGCCGCCGCTGGACAAGTCTCAGACGCCGTGGCCCGGCCGGTTCCAGCAGGTCGACGACCACGAGGTGCACGTCAGGATCACGCCGGGGGACGGCCCTCCGGCCGTGTACGTGCACGGGCTCGGCGGGTCCGCGACGAACTGGACGGACCTGGCGGCCCAGCTGCGGCAACACGTCCGCGGGTACTCGATCGACCTGCCCGGATTCGGGCGGTCGGAACCGATTCCCGGCTACGACTTCAGTCTCGCCACGCACGCCCGCACGGTGATCAAGTATTTGGAAACGCTCTCACAGCCCGCGCACCTGTTCGGCAACTCCATGGGTGGCGCGATCTCGGTCATGGTGGCGGCCAGCAGGCCGGATCTGGTGAGGACGCTCACGCTCGTCTCGCCGGCCGTGCCCGATCTGCGGCCCCGCCTCGACCGCATGTCCGACCCGCGGATGGCGCTCGCCGTCCTGCCGGTCGTCGGGGCCAAGGTGCGTCGCGAGCTCGCGAAGCTGTCCGCGCACCAGCGCACGCGGCAGATGCTGGAGCTGTGCTTCGCCGACCCGAGCGTGGTGCCCGACCACCGCATCGAGGAGTCGATCAAGGAGAACGAGGAGCGCGCCCGGCAGCAGTGGGCGGGGCAGGCGCTCAACCGCAGCACGTTCGGCCTGATGCAGAGCTGGCTCACGCCCGGCCCGAAGTCGCTGTGGCGGCTGCTGCCCCTGGTCAAGGCACCCACGCTGGTGCTCTGGGGCGAGAACGACCGGCTCGTCAGCGTGCGGAAGGGGCCGCGGACGGCACGTCTGCTGCCCAAGGGGCGCCTGCTGGTGCTCCCCAAGACCGGTCATGTCGCCCAGATGGAGCGGCCGGCCACCGTGGCGAGGGCCGTTCTGGGCATGTGGGAGGCGGTCGACCGACACTCATGGTGATGAACGACGGCCATACGGGGGGTGTGGGACCCTGGAGCACGTGAATCGCGCCCCCGAGCGAGGACGTACTGCTCCGCCCGCTGACCGCTACCGTCGCGGCGAGCGCCGGACCAGCGCGGAACCGCTCGCGGCCGCCTGGGAACCGGAGGCCACCCAGGCCCTGCGAAGGCCGCGCAAGCGTCGTGGTGTGAAGAAGCTCGTCGCCAACTACGGCTGGCGGATCTACGCGATCCCGGTCCTGCTCGTGCTGACGGCTCTGGTCGTGCTCGACACGGTGCAGCCGAAGTCGTCCGTGACCGGCGACGGCGGCAGCACGAACGCCGCCGAGACGCCCGTGAGCACGCCGGAGGCGCCCGCGTCCGAGCTGCCGGCCAAGAAGCCCGACCTGAAGATCCCGACCGCCGAGCTGCCGGCCGGTCCGGACTTCTCGCAGGACGGCGTCGGCACGTTCAAGGTGATCGCGGGCAGCGGTCCGCGCGTCGGCGAGGCCAACGCGCCGAAGTTCCGCAAGTACGCGATCGCCGTCGAGGACGGCGTGAAGCCCGCCGACTTCAACGACGACCCGGCCGCGTTCGCGCGCACGATCGACGGAATCCTGTCGGACCCGCGCAGCTGGATCGGCACCAAGCAGGTCGCGCTGCAGCGGGTCGAGGCGAACCAGAACCCGGACTTCATCGTGGCGCTGACCACGACGAAGACGACCCACACGCTGTGCGGCAAGGAGATCCCGTTCGAGACCTCCTGCTGGAACCCGGGCACCAAGCGCGTGATCATCAACGTCGCCCGCTGGGTGCGCGGCGCCATGGTCTACGGGCCTGACCTGGCCGGATACCGCACGTACGTGATCAACCACGAGGTCGGTCACGCCCTGGGCAGCGGCCACGCGGCCTGCGCCGAGAACGGCGCGCCCGCCCCCGTGATGATGCAGCAGACGTTCGGCGTCTCGAACGACTTCGTCTCGCAGCTCAACGCGGGCCAGGACGTGGTGCCGGCCGACGGCAAGGTGTGCACGCCGAACGCGTTTCCCGCAGGCTGAGACGGCTTTCCAACGGGGAAGAGTCGAGGCAGGGTAGACGTTGTCTCGGACACGGAGACATTCGTCGAGGAGGACCAGCATGGCGCTTCCGCCGCTCGTTGAGCCAGCCGCGGAGCTGACCAAGGAAGAAGTCGCGCGCTACAGCCGCCACTTGATCATCCCGGACGTCGGGGTGGACGGGCAGAAGCGGCTGAAGAACGCGAAGGTGCTCGTCGTCGGCGCGGGCGGCCTCGGCAGCCCGGCACTGCTGTACCTGGCCGCGGCCGGGGTCGGCACGCTCGGCGTCGTCGACTTCGACGTCGTGGACGAGTCCAACCTGCAACGCCAGGTGATCCACGGCCAGTCCGACGTCGGCCGCCCGAAGGCGGAGTCGGCGCGCGACTCGGTCGCCGAGATCAACCCGTTCGTCAAGGTGATCCTGCACCAGACGCACCTCAACTCCGAGAACGCGCTGGAGATCTTCCGCGACTACGACCTGATCCTCGACGGCACCGACAACTTCGCCACCAGGTACCTGGTGAACGACGCCGCGGTGCTGCTGGGCAAGCCGTACGTGTGGGGTTCGATCTTCCGGTTCGAGGGCCAGGTCAGCGTCTTCTGGGAGGACGCCCCGAACGGCCAGGGCCTCAACTACCGCGACCTCTACCCGGAGCCGCCGCCTCCCGGCATGGTCCCGTCGTGCGCCGAGGGCGGCGTGCTGGGCGTGCTGTGCGCGTCGATCGGCTCGATCATGGTGACCGAGGCGATCAAGCTGCTCACGGGCATCGGCGACCCGCTGCTGGGCCGCCTGATGGTCTACGACGCGCTGGAGATGTCCTACCGGACCATCAAGATCCGCAAGGACCCGGAGTCGCCGAAGATCACCGAGCTGATCGACTACGAGGCGTTCTGCGGGGTCGTGTCCACGGACGCGCAGCAGGCCGCCGCGGGCAACACGATCACGCCTCTGGAGCTCAAGCACAAGCAGGAGTCCGGTGAGGACTTCCTGCTGGTGGACGTGCGCGAGCCGCACGAGTACGAGATCGTCAAGATCCCGGGCTCGGTGCTGATCCCCAAGGACAAGATCCTGTCCGGGGAGGCGTTCTCGGAGCTGCCGCAGGACAAGCCGCTGGTGCTGCACTGCAAGTCCGGCGCTCGTTCCGCGGAGGCGCTCGCGGCGCTGCACAAGGCGGGCTTCAAGGACGCCGTGCACGTCGGCGGCGGCGTGCTGGCCTGGGCCCGCGAGGTCGACCCGAGCCTGCCGACCTACTAGCGAGACTGGCCGTACTGGCGAGACCAGCGATTCGTAGCAGAAACCGCGGGTCTTCGTCAGGCGAGTCACGGTGACCGCGAGTTTCGCGCTCGTCGTCCGGTCGCCCCTTCGTGGTGGGTTCGGCGAAGCCCAATCCACCACGAAGCGGTGGCCGGACGACCAGCTCCTCGGCGAAACGCGCCGCGTGAGCGCAGCGAACGCCAACAAACACGGTAGCGTGCCTGACCGTGACCAGGTCCCCCGAACCGCCCCCAGCGCACGTGCGTGCGGCGTTCGGGGCACGTGACGCCGAGCCGGAGCTCATCGACGGTGGTCCCGCCTGGCATTGCGGTGACGCCACGATCAGACCGTCTCCCCGGCCCGCCGAGGCCACCTGGATCGCCAAGACCCTCGACGGCCTGGACGTGCCGCACCTGCGCATCGGCAGACCGCTGCGGTCCACGGACGGCAGATACGTCGTCGGCGGCTGGTCCGCCACGAAGTTCCTCGCCGGCCGGGCCGAGGCGCGGCACGACGAGGTCATCGCCGTCGCCCAGCGCCTGCACCAGGCCACGGCCGAGCTGCCCAAACCCCGTTTCCTGGACGCCCGCACGGACGTGTTCGCGGTCGCGGACCGCAAGGCGTGGGACGAGGAGGACGTGCCGCTCGAGGCCGACCTCGGCGGGCGGCTGTTCGACCTGCTGAAGGAACTGCGCAAGCCGATCAACCTGAAGCCGCAGGTCGTGCACGGTGACCTGTTCGGCAACGTGCTGTTCGCGGGCAACGCGCCGCCGGCCGTCATCGACTTCACCGCCTACTGGCGTCCCGCCGAGTGGGCCGCCGCCGTGATCGCGGTCGACGCCGTGGCGTGGGGTGGCGCGGACTCCGGGTTGTTCCACCGGTGGAGCCACCAGGCCGAGTGGGAGCAGGCGCTGGTGCGCGCCACGCTGTTCCGGCTGGCCGTGCACGCGCTGCACCCGTTGTCAACACCACAGTCCTTTGCGGGCTTGGAACGTGCTGCTCACCACGTCACCGCACTGCTCTGAGCGGGTCATTTTCCACCGATGAAACATTGCGGAGCATCGGGTTAACGCGAGCTTCTTAGCGTCAGCGGCGTGACCCATTGCCCCTACTGCGCGCTGCAGTGCTCCATGAGCGTCATCGACGGCCAGGTGACACCTGGTCCCGGTGGGCTGTGCCAGAAGGGCTGGACGGCAGGGGAGCTGCTGCGCCATCCCGGCCGCCTCACCACGCCTCTTCTGCACGGTCAGCCGGTGTCGTGGGACGAGGCCCTCGACTTCGTGGCCGCACGGATCACCTCCTGCGAACCCGACGAGGTCGCCGTGTTCGGCGGCGGCGGGCTGACGAACGAGAAGGCCTACGCGCTCGGCAAGTTCGCGCGCGTCGCCCTGAAGACCTCGCAGATCGACTACAACGGCCGGTTCTGCATGTCGTCGGCCGCCGCCGCGGGCAACAAGGCGTTCGGGCTGGACCGCGGCCTGCCGTTCCCCCTGACGGACCTCCGCGGCGCCGACACCGTGCTGCTGGCGGGCTCGAACCCGGCCGAGACGATGCCGCCGTTCCTGCGGCACCTCGAAGGCGCACGGCTGATCGTCATCGACCCGCGGCGCACACCGACCGCCGAGCGCGCGACGTTGCACCTGCAGCCCGCGCCGGGCACGGACCTGGCGCTGGCACTGGGACTGCTGCACACCGCGGTCATCGAGGGCGTGATCGACAAGGAGTACGTCAACTCCCGGACCACGGGTTTCGACGAGGCCTGGCGGGTGGCGGCCGCGTGGTGGCCCGAGCGCGCCGAACGCGTGACGGGCGTGTCCGCCGCCGACCAGCGCGCCGCCGTGCACATGCTGGCCGGGCGGTCGTACGTGCTGACCGGGCGCGGCACCGAGCAGCACGCGTCCGGCACCGACAACGTCTCGGCGTGGATCAACCTGGCTCTGGCGCTGGGACTTCCCGGCCGGGCGGGCTCCGGTTACGGCTGCCTGACCGGGCAGGGCAACGGTCAGGGCGGGCGGGAGCACGGCCAGAAGGCCGACCAGCTGCCCGGCTACCGCAAGATCGACGATCCCGTCGCGCGGCAGCACATCATGGACGTCTGGGACGTGTCGTGGCTGCCCGGCCCCGGGCGCAGCGCGTACGAGCTGCTGGTCGCGGAAGACATCAAGGCGATGCTGGTGTTCGGCAGCAACCCGGTGGTGTCGGCGCCGCGGGCGTCCGGGGTGGTCGACCGGTTCAAGGCGCTGGACCTGCTGGTGGTGGCGGACTTCGTGATGTCGGAGACCGCCGCGATGGCCGACGTCGTGTTCCCGGTGACGCAGTGGGCCGAGGAAGACGGCACGATGACCAACCTCGAAGGCCGGATCATCAGGCGCCGCAAGGCACTGGACCCTCCGCCCGGGGTGCGCAGCGACCTGGAGCTGTTGCAGGGCCTCGCTTCGCGGCTCGGAGTGGGCGAGAAGTTCCCGGTGGCACCGGTCGAGGTCTTCGAGGAGCTGCGGCGCGCGTCGGCCGGCGGCCTCTCCGACTACTCCGGCATCACCTACGAGCGGCTGGAGTCCGAGCAGCTGCACTGGCCGGTGCCGTCGGTGGACCATCCCGGCACCCCGAGGCTCTTCCTCGACCGGTTCGCGCACCCGGACGGCCTGGCGCGGTTCATCCCGGTCGACCACCGCGGCCCCGCCGAGCCGCCGGACGAGGAGTTCCCGTTGCAGGCCACCACCGGCCGCGTCCTGCAGCACTACCAGTCGGGAGCGCAGACGCGGCTGATCGGCGAGCTGATGAAGGCAGTCCCCGAGATGTACGTCGAGGTCCACCCCGACACGGCTTCGCGGGCGGGCCTCGCTTCCGGCGAGTCCGCACACGTCGTGTCCAGGCGGGGAACGGTGACGGCGGTCGTGCGGTGCGTGCCGAGCATGCGCGCCGACGCGGTGTTCCTGCCGTTCCACTTCCCCGGTGACGGGCGGGCGAACCTGCTCACCAACCCCGCGCTCGATCCCACGAGCCGGATGCCCGAGTTCAAGGTCTGCGCGGTTCGATTGGAGCGGGCATGAGGCGAGTCGTGATCGTCGGGTACGGCATGGCAGGTGCGCGGCTGGCGGACGAACTGCGCCGCCGGGACGCCGACATCTCCATCACCGTCGTGGGTGCGGAACCGCACGCCGCGTACAACCGCGTGCTGCTGTCGACGGTGGTGGCGGGCACGATGACGCCCCAGTCGACGCGGCTGCACGACGACAGGTGGGCGGAGGAGCACGACATCACGCTGCTCCTGAACCACGAGGTCACCGAGATCGACCAAGCCGCCCGCACTGTCACCGTCCGCACGCGGGGTCCTTTCGTACTGCATGACAGTACGAAAGGTCCCCGCGTGCGGATCCAGTACGACGCGTTGGTGCTTGCGACGGGTAGTACGCCGTGGGTGCCTCCTGCCGAAGGGCTGGTGGAGGACGGCAAGCTCGCCCCCGGCGTCGTCGCGTTCCGCACCCTGGACGACTGCGCCGAGATCGAGGCCAAGGCGGACAGGGGCATGCCCGTCGCCGTCCTCGGCGGCGGCCTGCTCGGCATCGAGGCCGCCCGCGGCCTGGCCGGACGCGGCTGCCTGGTCACCGTCGTCCACCCCGTCGGCCACCTCATGGAACGTCAGCTCGACGCCGGCGCCGGTGGCGTGCTCGCCCGCACGCTCGGCAAGCTCGGCATCGAGTTCCGCCTGAACTCGCTGGCCACCAAGTACCTGCCCGGCGACGGCCTGATCCTCGACGACGGCACGCACGTCCCCGCCGAACTCGTCGTGGTCTCCGCCGGCGTGCGCGCCGAGACCTCGCTGGCGGTGCGGGCAGGCCTGACCGTCGACCGCGGCATCGTCGTGGACGACGCGCTGCGCACCAGCGACCCGCGCATCCACGCGATCGGCGACTGCGCCCAGCACCCCGGCACGGTGTCGGGTCTGGTGCAGCCCGCGTGGGACCAGGCCACCGTGCTCGCGGACCGCCTGACCGGCGCGGACCCGGCTGCCCGGTACCTGGGCACTTCGGTCGTCACGCGGTTGAAGGCGCGCGACGTCGACCTCGCGGCGCTGGGTGACGTGCACACCGACGTGGACTGCCCGGACTCGGAGGTCCTGTGCTTCCAGGAACCTTCGCGCGGCCGGTACGCCAAGCTCGTGCTGCGCGACGACCGGGTGACGGGCGCGATCGTGCTCGGTGCGCCGGACGCGGCCGCCACGATCACCCAGCTCTACGACCGCGGCATCCCCGCGCCGACCGACCGCCTGGCGTTGCTGCTGGGGCGCGCGCTGCCCGCCGAGGCCGCGTCACCGGCCGATCTGCCGTCCAGCGCGGTGATCTGCCGCTGCAACACCGTCTCCAAGGGACAGATCGTGTCGGCCTGGCGCGCGGGCGCCGAGTCGCTGCCGCAACTCGCGGAGGCCACCCGCGCGACCACGGGCTGTGGTGGCTGCAAGGACGCGGTGTGCGGGCTGCTCGACTGGCTCGGGGCCTCACAGCCCGCCCCGGCCTGATGTGCGGCGGAGTTGCCTTCGCCGTCACCGCCCAGAACGCCTCGGTAATGCGAGGTTCCTAGTTTTTGCGGCAACGCCGACCCCGCGGAGGACTTCAAGATGAGCTGGATCGACCACTGGGAGCCGGAGAAGCCCGAGTTCTGGGAGAACAAGGGCAAGCGGATCGCTCGCAAGAACCTGGTGTTCTCCATTCTCGCGGAGAACCTCGGGTTCAGCGTCTGGGTGCTGATGAGCATCGTCGTCGTCAGCCTGGGCTCGGTCGGCTTCGACTTCACCGTCGGCCAGCAGTTCTGGCTGCTGATCGTGCCGAACCTGATCGGCGCGGTGCTGCGGGTGCCCTACACGTTCGCGGTGCCGAAGTTCGGCGGCCGTCTGTGGACGACGATCAGCGCCGGGTTGCTGCTGATCCCGTGCACGATGCTGGCCTACGCCGTGTCGACGCCGGGCACGCCGTACTGGTTCTTCCTGCTCACCTCGGCCGCGATGGGGCTGGGCGGCGGCAACTTCTCGTCCTCGATGGCGAACATCTCGTTCTTCTACCCGGAGGGCAAGAAGGGCCTGGCGCTCGGCATGAACGCCGCCGGCGGCAACCTCGGCGTCGCGAGCACTCAGCTCCTCGTGCCCGTCGTCATCACCATCGGCACCGGGATCCACCTCGCCTACGCCGCGCTGATCTGGATGCCGTTCATCGTGGTCGCCACGGCCTGCGCGTGGTTCTTCATGAACAGTCTGACGCAGGCCAAGCCGGACGGGACCTCGTACCGGCTGGCGATGTCGAACATGCACACCTGGGTCATGTCGTTCCTGTACATCGGCACGTTCGGATCGTTCATCGGGTTCTCGTTCGCGTTCCCGTCGCTGATCAAGATCAGTTTCGTCGAGCACCAGGGCTGGGTGCCGCTCGCGTTCATCGGTGCGCTGATCGGCTCGGTGGCCCGTCCGCTCGGTGGGTGGCTGGCCGACCGGATCGGCGGGGCCAAGGTGACGCTCGCGACGTTCCTGGGGCTCGGCGCCGGCACCATCGGCGTGATCGTCAGCGTGGACTCGCACAACTTCGCGCTGTTCTTCGGCTCGTTCATCGCGCTGTTCGTGCTGGGTGGTGTGGGCAACGGCTCGACGTACCGGATGATCCCGGCGATCTTCCGCACCCAGTCCGACGACGACAAGTCCGCGAAGCGCCAGGCCGCCGCCGTCGTCGGCATCGCGGGTGCGATCGGCGCCGCCGGTGGTGTGCTGGTGAACCTGGTCTTCAAGTTCTCGCTCGAGGGTTCGAAGACCTTGACGCCCGCCCTGACCGCGTTCCTGGTCTTCTACGGGCTCTGCGTGGGCACCACGTGGTGGTTCTACCTGCGGCGCAACGTGTTCGCGACGCGTCCGTCGCTCGCCTACGCGGGCGTGTGACGCACATCGCCTGAACTGCGGAGAGAGTTTCCTTTAACACCCGCGAAATACCGCGGACCTTGGGATGACACGCCGCCCGGTGAGCATACCGGGCGGAAGGAGGAATGCCCGATGACCCAGACTCTGGTCGTAGTTGGCAACGGCATGGTCGGCCACCGGCTCGTCGAGATCCTTCGTGACTCGTCCTGGCGGATCGTGGTTTTCGGCGAGGAGTCCCGTCCCGCCTACGACCGCGTCGCGCTGTCGTCCTATGTGGACAGCTGGACCTTCGCGGACCTGGAGCTGCCCGCGCTGAGCGGCTGCGAGCTCCGGCTCGGCGAGAAGGCCGTGTCCGTGGACCGCGCCCGCAAGGTCGTCGTGGGCGCCTCGGGTGTCGAGGTCTCCTACGACGCCCTGGTGCTGGCCACCGGCTCGGTGCCGTTCGTGCCGCCGGTGCCCGGCCGTGACCTGCCCGGCTGCCACGTCTACCGCACGGTCGACGACCTGGACGAGATCCGGGCGACGGTCGAGGCCGCTGACCGGCCCGGCCGGCGTTCCGGCATGGTGCTCGGCGGTGGCCTGCTCGGTCTGGAGGCCGCCAACGCGTTGCGCGGCATGGGAGTCTCGCCGCACGTCGTGGAACTGGCGCCGCGGCTGATGCCGATCCAGGTCGACGAAGGTGGTGCCGGGCTGCTGAAGCGGCTCGTCGAGAAGCTCGACCTGACCGTGCACACCGGGACGTCCGCCTCCTCGATCGAACGCGACGGGTCGCGGTTGATCGCGAAGCTGGCCAGCGGCCTCGAGCTCGACCTGGACGTCGTGGTGTTCAGCGCGGGCATCCGGCCGCGCACCGACCTGGACCTGGGGCTGGAGCTGGGGCCGCGCGGCGGTTACCTGGTCGACGCGGCCTGCCGCACCGCCGACCCGCACGTCTTCGCGATCGGTGAGTGCGCCGCCGTCGAGGGCGTCACGTACGGCCTGGTGGCCCCCGGCTACTCGATGGCCGAGGTGGTCGCCGACCAGCTCTCCGGTGGTGCGAAGGTGTTCCCCGGCGCCGACGTGTCGACGAAGCTGAAGCTGCTCGGGGTGGACGTGGCGTCGTTCGGCGACGCGCACGCCCAGACCGAGGGCGCGCTGGAAGTCGTGGTGAACAACGCCGTCGCCGGCACCTACAGCAAGCTCGTGGTGTCGGACGACGCCCGCATCCTGCTCGGTGGCGTGCTCGTCGGCGACGCGTCGTCGTACCTGTCGCTGCGGCCGTTGGTGGGCAAGGAGGTTCCGGCCGCGTTGCTGCAGCCGGGCGGGGCCGTCGACGTGGAGATGCCCGCCGACGCGCAGGTCTGCTCCTGTTACGCGGTGACCAAGCAGACGATCACCGACGCGATCCAGCACGGTGTCGCGTGCGACGTGGCCGAGCTGAAGGCGTGCACCAAGGCCGGTACCGGCTGCGGCTCGTGCGTGCCGATGCTGAAGAAGCTGCTGACCGAGTGCGGTGTCGAGCAGTCCAAGGCGCTGTGCGAGCACTTCACCTACTCCCGCGCGGAGCTCTTCGAGATCGTCCAGGCGACTCAGGTGACGACGTTCTCGGCGCTGATCGAGAAGCACGGCACCGGACGTGGTTGCGACATCTGCAAGCCCGCGGTGGCCTCGATCCTCGCGTCGCTGGGCAACGGGCACATCCTGGGCGAGACGCAGGTCTCGTTGCAGGACACCAACGACAGGTTCCTGGCGAACCTGCAGCGCAACGGCACCTACTCGGTCGTGCCGCGCATCCCCGGCGGCGAGATCACGCCGGAGAAGCTGATCGTCATCGGCGAGGTGGCCCGCGACTACGGCCTGTACACGAAGATCACCGGCGGACAGCGCATCGACATGTTCGGCGCCACCGTCGACCAGCTCCCGGAGATCTGGCGCAGATTGGTCGACGCGGGCTTCGAGTCCGGGCACGCGTACGGCAAGTCGTTGCGCACGGTGAAGTCCTGCGTCGGCACGACGTGGTGCCGTTACGGCGTGCAGGACTCCGTCGGCCTCGCCATCGAGCTGGAACTGCGCTACCGGGGCCTGCGGTCGCCGCACAAGCTCAAGTCGGCCGTCTCCGGCTGCGCCCGCGAGTGCGCCGAGGCGCGCAGCAAGGACTTCGGCATCATCGCCACGGAGAACGGCTGGAACCTCTACGTCGCGGGCAACGGCGGGTTCACGCCGCGGCACGCCGACCTGCTCGTGTCGGATGTGGACACCGAGACGCTGATCCGCGTGATCGACCGGTTCCTGATGTTCTACATCCGCACGGCTGACCGGTTGCAGCGCACCGCCGCGTGGCTGGAAGGGCTCGACGGCGGCCTCGACCACCTGCGCGAGGTGATCGTCGACGACAAGCTCGGCATCTGCGACGAACTGGAGGCCGCGATGGAGTCGCACGTCTCCGACTACGCCGACGAGTGGCGTGGAGTGCTGGAGGACCCGGAGAAGCTGGCGAGGTTCACGTCGTTCGTGAACGCGCCGGGCGTCCCCGACCCCACGATCTCGTTCCGCGCTGAACGCGGTCAGCGCGTCCCCGTGTCCCTGGGCATCCCGGAGGTCGTCAGATGATCGTCTGTGACTTTGACGTGTTGCGGCCGGAACAAGGTGTCGCCGCGTTGCGGCCCGACGGCTCGCAGGTCGCGGTGTTCCTGACCGCGGACGGCACCGTGCACGCACTCGACAACATCGACCCGTTCAGCGGCGCCGCGGTGCTGTCGCGCGGCATCGTGGGCGACCGCGGCGGCGTGCCCGTCGTGGTGTCACCTGTCTACAAGCAGGCGTTCGAGCTGGCGACCGGCAAGTGCCTGGACGAACCCTCCGTCTCCGTTGCGGTGCATCAAGTCCGCGTGCGTGACGGTGTTGTGGAGCTGACATGACAGGTCCGCTGGCGGGCTTCACGATCGGCGTCACCGCGGCCCGCCGGGCCGACGAGCTCATCGCGATGCTGGAACGCAAGGGCGCCTCGGTGCTGCACGGTCCGGCCTTGCGGATCGTGCCGCTGCCCGACGACGCGACCCTGCACGCCGCCACGCTGGAACTCGTGTCGTCACCCGTGGACGTCGTCGTCGCGACCACCGCGATCGGCTTCCGCGGGTGGTTCGAGGCCGCCGAGGGATGGGGCCTCGCCGCGCGTCTGCACCGTGCGCTGGAAGGCGCCGTGGTCCTGCCACGCGGCCCGAAGGCCAAGGGTGCGGTCCGCGCGGCCGGCCTGGTCGAGGCCTGGTCGCCTGAGTCCGAGTCGAACGCCGAGCTGCTGCAGTACCTGCTGCGGATGGGCGTGTCCGGCAAGCGGGTCGCCGTTCAGCTGCACGGCGAGCCGTTGCCGGACTTCGTGAACACCCTGGAGGCCGCCGGGGCTCTCGTCGTCGAGATCCCGGTCTACCGGTGGGAGCCGCCGGCGGATCTGGGGCCGTTGCAGCGGTTGATCGACGCCGTCCTGGCCGGGCAGGTGGACGCCCTGACGTTCACCTCGGCGCCTGCGGCTTCTTCTGTGCTGCGCACGGCTCCGGACTTCGGGGCGCTGGTTTCGTGTTTGCGGCGCGATGTTCTGGTCGTCGGTGTCGGCGCGATCACCGCGGGGCCGTTGGTGGCCGCCGGGATCCCCGTCGTGCAGCCCGCCCGGTCGCGGATCGGGTCGATGGTGCGGGAGTTGGCGGTGGAGCTGCCTTCACGGGCGTTGCGGTTGCGGATCGCCTCTCGTGACATGGAGATGCGCGCACAGGCCGTGGTGATCGACGGCGAGCTGCGCCCTGTCGCGCCGGCTCCCATGGCCGTGCTGCGGACTCTGGTGGCCGCTCGTGGCCGGGTGGTGTCGCGTCAGGACCTGTTGGCGGCTCTGCCTTCCGGTGGGGAGGAGCACGCCGTCGAGACGGCGATCGGACGGTTGCGGACCGCCCTGGGGTCGCCGCAGATGGTGTGCACGGTCGTGAAGCGTGGTTACCGGCTAGCGATGGAGCCTGCATGAAACTGGTGTTGGCGTTCCACGGGACGCGTGATCCACGTGGGGTTGTGGTGTGCTCGGAGATCGCCGCTGCGGTTCAGACGTCGGTCGACTTGCCCGTTGAGGTCGCGTATGCGGATGTGCGACAGCCGGACGTCCGGTCTGTTGTGGACGGTCCCTGTGTCGTGGTGCCGGTCTTCTTGGCCGCCGGGTATCACGTCCGGGTGGACATCCCCGAGCAGATCGGGCGCCGGTCTGATGTCGTGCTGACTTCGCCGGTCGGGTTGGACGCGGTACCGGCGGTTCGGGATCGGTTGCGGGAGGCAGGTTTCCGCCGCCGCGACGCAGTTGTGCTCGCCGCGGCGGGTTCTTCCGATGCTCGGGCTTTGGCCACCGTTCGGCAGGCTGCGGCTTTGCTCGGGGCTTCTGCCGTTGGGTATGTGGCTACCGCTACGCCTCGTGTTCCCGATGTGGTGGCTGGGTTGGTGGCGCGGGGGCGGTGGGTGGCTGTTGCTTCCTGGCTGCTGGCGCCCGGGGTGTTCCACGGGTCGCTTGCGGATTGTGGGGCGGATGTCGTGGCTGAGCCGATCGGGGCGCATCCGCTTGTTGTGGATGTGGTGCTGAGGAAGTACTTCGAGGCTCGGGCTGTGTTGTTGCGGTCTGCTTGAGGGCGTGCGGCGCGGGTCGGCTTGCTTGTGTTTGTCGCGTTCCAGCGGGGCGGGTCGCGTTCCTGGGTTCGGTCGCCTTGCGAGGGTGGTGGAGCAGGTCGTGACGAAGGGCGGGGTTGCGATTGGGGTTTGACCTTGAGCCTCTGGCGGGATGCTGGACGGCCGGAATAGGGCCGGGCTGAAAAGCGCCCGGCCGTGCCCGTGAGGGGAGCATCCCGCTCCCTCAAGGTAAAGCCCCAATCGCCGTGAGCGGGGTGCACCGCTACCCGGCAGCCCTAGGTTCGGACGGCTCGCTTCGCATCGCCACGCCAGGACTCGTACGTGGTCGCCTGCCATGCGTGCCGCTACCAGAGGCCGGGTACCTCGTCGGCCTCCTTGCGGGCGTCCTCCCAGCGGTACTCCCGCAGGTTCACCTTGCCGTCGAGGTTCGGAACACCCTCCTCGTGCAGCATCTGGAGTTGGGTGTCGCGGAGGTGCGGCGCGCAGGTGCCGTCGGCCTTGAGGACCCGTTGCCACGGCAGGTCGTTGCCGTCCTCGTTGAGGATGCGGCCGACCAGCCGTGGCGACGGGGCCTTGGCGAGATCTGCGATGTCGCCGTAGGTGGCGACTCGTCCGCGTGGGATGGCCTTGATCAAGTCGCGGACTCGCTCGTGGATCTCTTCGTCCATGCGCCGAGTCTAGCTAGATGCCCTTGGACCACTGGGCGACGGCGGCGTGGTAGTCGGGGGCGTTCGGGGCGTAGTTGATGGAGTGGCCGTAGCCGTTGAGGATGTAGGTGTCCAGGCGCGGGGCCGCGGGGAAGAACGGGGCCTCGTCCGCCTTCAGGGCGGCGGGGGAGGAGCAGTCGCTGCCCATCAGCGGGACGCCGGAGCTGCAGAAGTGGGTGTCGTTGCCCACGACGATGAAGACCGGGACGTTGATCCTGCGCGAGATCGGGATGATCACCGTGTTGAGCAGGATGGTGTCCACGGCCTCGGTCGCGGAGAAGACGTCCTTGGTGGCCTCGTCGAACGAGATCGAGCCCGGGATCAGCGGGCCCGGTTTGTGGAACGAGTTGTAGCGGGTGTTCGGCATCGTGGTGAGGTAGCCGAGGTCCAGGCCCGCCGGGATCATGTTGGCGAGCACGGGGACGACGGTTATGTAGTTCATCTTGTGCGTGAAGCCGGTGACCAGGACGCCGTCGACGTCGCGGTGGGTGCCTGCCTCGATCATCGCCATCGCGGAGCCGATGGAGTGGCCCGCGACGATCACCTTGCGGAAGCGCGGCTTCAGGGTCGTGATGACCTGGTGGACCGCGCTGGCCTGGGTCGAGGCGGTGATCAGGGCGCTCAGCGGCTTGGAACTCTTGCCGGTGCCCAGGCGGTCCAGCGCGAGGGTGGCGAAGCCCGCCTTGTTCTGGGACTGGGTGAACGAGCGGGTCGACGGCTCGAAGCCGACGTCCCAGTACGTCCTGTCGTAGGTACCGCCCGGGATCAGGACCTGCACGGTCGTCGCGCCCGTGGGGACGCACAGCCTGCCCGCCACGGTCTCCTGCGAGGTGACCAGCGGGGTCAGGCCGATGCGCACGGGATACGTGACGTCCTGGCACGCCGTGGCGGCGGAGGCCGGCGGCGGGGCTAACAGGGTTCCGGTGGCGAGCAGCGCGATGGCGCACAGCCGGCGGAAACGCATGGGGGAACTACCTCCAACTAGTTGCGGGGGACGGCTCTCATGAGCAGGCCGTTCGGGTACGGCGCGGACGTGAACTTCACGCGCGCCGGACGGGTCGGGACGAGGCGCCACTTCGCCGCGATGGTCGCGAGCGTGATGACGATCTCGGTCTGGGCGAAGGTGTTGCCGAGGCACTGGCGGTTGCCGCCGCCGAACGGGATGAACGCGCCGCGCGGCAGGCCGGCGGCGAACTCGGGCGTCCAGCGATCGGGCCGGAAACGTTCCGGTGACGGGAAGTAGCGCTCGTCGTGGTGCAGCGCGTGCGGGCTGACGATCACCTCGGCGCCGGCGGGCAGGGTGACCTCGCCCAGCTGGACCTCGGTGAGCGTCCGGCGCATCACGAACCAGATCGGGTACTTCCGCAGCGTTTCCTGCACGATCTGCGTGGTGTAGGTGAGCGACCCGACGTCGGCGAACGTCACCGGGCGGTCGCCCACGACCGAGTCGACCTCGGCGTGCAGCCGGCGTTCGACCTCCGGGTCGTTACCCGTCTCGTAGAGCGCCCAGGCCAGCGCGATCGCCGTGGTCTCGATGCCCGCGGTGAGCAGGGTCAGGACCTCGTCGTAGGTCTGCTGGTTCGTCATGCCGACGCCGTCCTCCTGCGCCAGCAGCAGCATGGACAGGACGTCGCCGTTGTCGGTGCCGTCCGCGCGCCAGCTCTCGATCACTTGCAGCACAACGGCTTTCATGCGCGCGATGGCCGCGTCGAACTCCCGGTTGCCCGGCAGCGGGAGCTTCTCCACGAACGACGGGGACAGCGCGCGGATCATGCCCTGCTGGATGACCGTGAAGATGGACCGGCGGACCTCCTCGACCGCGCGTTTGCCGATCTCCGTCGAGAAGAGCGTCTCGCCGACGATGGTGACCGCGAGCTCCTGCATGTCGTCCTCGATGACGCGGACCTCGCCGGGGCGCCACCGCGCAGCCAGCGCAGCAGCAGCACGAGCCATCGTCGAGGCATAGGCTTCAATCCGTTCCCGATGGAATGCCGGTTGCATCATCCGGCGCTGGCGCAGGTGGTACTCGCCGTTCGACAGCAGCAGCCCCGTGCCCAGGTACGGCTGGAACTTGTCGAACATGGCGCCCTTGCGGAACTTCGATCCTTGCGACACAAGCACTTCGTGAGTCAGCGAAGGACTCGTGACGAAGTGCGCGTGCAGTGGGCCGAGGTCGAGACGCACGACGTCGCCGTGTTCGTGCAGCGCGTCGGTGAACTTGGCGCGTTGCGTGAGCATCGACGGGGTGTGTCCGAGCAACGGCCAGCGGTGGGGAGCCACCGGGACGGGCATTCGGACTCCTGGGGAGTTGGGCCGAATGGGGATGGACCACCCTAGGAGCCGTTTGGGGGAAGACGACAGTGCCTGAACGGGTGGTTCCTCGTCACTCTGATGGTTCAGTGCGGGTGGCGCTCGGGTGACTAAGCTCGTGCGTCTTCCCCGAACCGCCACGAACCGAAGAGGTGTTCCCCGTGGCAGAACCCCAGAGCTGGGTGCCGCTCGGCATCGACACGAACGTGCCGAGCATGGCCCGCGTCTACGACTACATCCTGGGCGGCGCTCACAACTTCGCCGCCGACCGGCAGGTCGGATCGCAGATCGAGAAGCTGGTGCCAGGCCTGCCCAGCGTCGCCAGGCTCAACCGCCGGTTCCTCGGTCGCGCGGTGAACTTCCTGATGGACCAGGGAATTCGCCAGTTCCTCGACATCGGTTCCGGGATCCCGACCGTCGCGAACGTGCACGAGGTCGCCCAGGAACGCGACCCGGCCGCGCGCGTCGTCTACGTCGACAAGGACCCGGTCGCCGTCGCGCACAGTGAACTCATGTTGGCTGACAACAAGAACGCCGCCGTCGTGCAGGCCGACATGCGCGACCCGGAGGTCGTGCTGTCGAGTCCCGAGGTGAAGCGGCTGCTGCGCTTCGACGAACCGGTGGGGCTGTTGATGCTGCTCATGATGCACTGGGTGCCCGACGAGGACAGCCCCGGCAAGCTCGTCGCCCACTACCGCGACGCACTGCCCGCCGGCAGCTTCATCGTGATGACGCACGTGGCCAAGGACCAGATCGACGACACCGTCGACCAGGCCGCCGAGGTCGTCAACCGCAGCAAGAGCGCCGACCAGATGCACATGCGCAACCACGCGCAGGTCAGCGCGTTGTTCGACGGCTTCTCCCTGGTGGAACCCGGTCTCGTCGGGTGCGGGGAGTGGCGTCCGGACGGACCCGGCGACTTCGCCGACGAGGCGTCCATGAACATGTTCTTGTACGCTGGGGTCGGTCGTAAGGACTGAAACCACGCTGTAGTGTCGGAGGATCACACGGTTGGCGCAACGGGCACCGACTGCCGGTAGGTAAACTGCCGGGCACTCTCCAACCCATACAGGGCAACGGGAATGACGAAACCGAGCCGAAGACCCGATGCCGCTCCACCCGAGGACACCGCCGCCGTCCGTGCGCGAGAAGCCTTGTCGCGCAAGTGGAGCTACCTGCTCAGCAGCGTTGTCGTAGTCGCGCTGAGCCGAGACGAGCTGGACGCCGAACTGGGCGCTCAGCTCGACGCATTGTGCGCGGCACTGCACAGCGAACCGTTCGACCCTGCTCCGTTCGAGGAGGTCGGCGAACGGCTCGTCGCTCTCGGCTACGTCAACGAGCCCGGCCTCAAGCGCACGGTCGACGTGCTCGGCAAGGGCCTGCTGACGCTGGAGGAGTTCCGTTCGAGCGACCAGCACACGGTCCGCGTCGTGGGCGGCATCGGCGCGCTGACGTGCGGCTTCACCGCGGCACGGGCCCGCGCGATCCTGGACCAGCAGGAGAGCATGCAGCGCTCGCTGCTCAAGGCCGCCCACGACGCGCAACGGGATCAGCGGCAGAGCGAGGCGAAGTTCGAGGGCATCGCGTCCTCGTCCACCAACGGCGTCCTGATCGTCGGCCTCGACGGCCGCCTCGCCTGGGGCAACGAGTCGATCAGCGTGATCATCGGATGTCCGCCGGAGCCCGGCACCCGTCTCGTCGAGCTCATCGCACCGAACTCGATCGTGGTGTTCCGCGAGATGATGGAACGGGTGCTGTCCGAGCGCGGTGAGTTCGAGCGAGAACCGATGCAGCTCGTGCGCGCTGACGGCGAGTTCGCCAAGGTGACGCTCACGGCGTCATTGCTGCGCGACGACGAAGGCAAGGCCAGCCATGTCCTCGTGATGGTGGACGACGACACGGAACTTGCCTTGTTGCAGGGAGAACTGCGCAGGCAGTCGCTGCACGACGTGCTGACCGGGCTGCCGAACAGGCAGTTCTTCACCACCCACCTCGAAACCGTGCTGCGCAGGGCCGATCCCGAGCTCGGCGTCACCGTCTTCCACCTCGACCTCGACGCGTTCGGCCTGGTGTGCAACAGCCTCGGCGCGCGGGTCGGCGAACACCTGCTCCAGCACGTCGCGCGCAGGCTGCGGGCCGTGATGTCGCACGAGAACGCCATGATCGCGCGGTTCGACGGCGACGAGTTCGGCATCGTCGTGGAGAACACGGCGCTCACGCCGGACGTCGCGACCACGATGGCGACCATCAACGCCGACCTGGGCGAACCGACCTATGTGGACGATCACGGTCTCGCCGTGTCGGTGAGCGCGGGCGTCGTGCACAGGCCGTCGCCCGACGTCGACCCGATCGAGCTGCTGCGCACGGCCGACCTGGCGTTGCGGCAGGCCAAGCGCGACCGCCGCGGGCAGTGGGAGTTGTTCCACACCAACGAGGACACCGCCGGCCGCCGTGACGCGGCGCTGGCCGTGGTGATGCCGGGAGCGTGGGAGCAGGGCGACATCGGCGTCGTCTACCGGCCCGTCCGCGACCTGGCGACCGGCGACCTGGCCGGCGTCGAGGCGCTGCTGCACTGGGACCTGTCCGACCGCTGCGCCGCACTCGCGGACGAGAGCGGGCTCATCCTGCCGATGGGCGAGTGGCTGATCAGGATCGCCGCCGGCCAGGCGCAGTGGTGGCGGCAGCGCGGCGAGCTCGACCAGCAGTTCGGCGTGCGGCTCACGCACCACCAGTCGACGGACGCGGACCTGGTGTCACGGGTGTCCAAGGTGCTGGAGGAGACCGGGATGCCGGCCGCCCGGCTGACGTTGACCATGCCGGTCGGCGTGCTGGGCGTGGCCGACGCGGCGGGCAACCTGAGCACCCTCGCGGACATGGGCATCAGGATCGCCCTCGACGACTTCGGGCTCGGACCGCGTGATCTGGCCTGGCTCTCGGCGCTGCCGGTGGTGTCCGTGCTGGTGCCGAAGGACCTGGTGCACAGGCAAGATCCGCGCTCCGTCACGTTGATTCCGGCCGTGCACGACCTGGGCGTGAACCTCTGCGTGGACGGGATCGAGTCCGCCGAGCAGGAGAAGTGGTGGCGTGAAGCGGGCGCCGACCTCGCGATCGGCGCCCACTACGGCTCCCCGCTGGACGCGGGCGAGTTCCTGCGAAAGCTGAGCTAAAGGCCGCGCTGCCACCGGATGACGGCCGAGTGGTAGCCGGTGGCAGCCTTCGTGTCGAAGTTGAAGACGTGCCCGTACCCGTTGACGACGAAGCCGTCGACCCGCGGTGCCTTGGGGTAGAACGGTTTCTCGGAGGCGACCAGTGCCTGGGCCGAGGAGCAGTCGGCGCCGAGCGGCGGGGTTCCGCAGAAGTAGTCGGCCGAAGTCTGGACGGTCATCACCGGCACGTCGATGAGAGCGCTCACCGGCAGCACCAGGTTCGACATCAGCGCGGTGGTGACGAACTCGCCCGCCGAGACGACGTCCTTCGTGGCCTCGTCGAGGTCGATCACGGTGGGGACGTTCGGGCCGGGCGCGTGGAACATGTCGTACCGGGTGCCCGGTGCCGTCGTCAGGTAGCCGACGTCGAGGCCGCGCAGGCTCAGCTTCGGGTCGATCAGCGCGGGGATCAGGTTCGTCAGTGCCGGCACGGCCCTGATGTAGTCCCACTGGTGCGTCATGCCGGTGACCAGGACGCCGTCGACGTCGCGGTACCTGCCCGCCTCGGCCATCGCGATGGCGGAGCCGATCGAGTGCCCGCCGACGAGCACCTTGGCGAAGCGGGGGCGCAGTTTCTGGATGACCTGGTGCACCGCCTCGGCCTGGTTGGGCACGTCGACGAGGATGCTCAGCGGCTTCGTGCTCTTGCCGGAACCGATCCGGTCCACGGCCATGGTGGCGATGCCCGCCCTGTTCATCGCGCGGGTGACCGAACGGGTCTCGCCTTCCACCGGGATGTCCCAGTAACCGCTGGTGTAGGTGCCACCGGGAACGAGCACCTGGACGGTCTTCGCCCCCTGCGGGACGCACAGCCTGCCGTACATCGTCTGCCTGATGAGGCCGAACTGAACGGGCGTGTACACGTCCTCGCAGGTCGTCGCGGCAGCGCTGGCCGGCGCGGGAACCGGCAGGAGGGCAGCGAGCAGCACGGCGGCACAGAGCCGGCGGAAACGCATGGGGGAACAACCTCCAGCTAGCGGGGGACGACCTTCATCATCAGGTCGTTGGGGTAGGCCGCGTTCGTGAACTTGGTGCGCACGGGCCGGTCGGGGACCAGCCGGTAGCGCGCGCAGACCGTCGCCACCACGATGGCGATCTCGGTCAGCGCGAAGTGGTTTCCGATGCACTGGTGGATGCCGCCGCCGAACGGCACGAACGCGCCCTTCGGCAGCTGCTTGGCGCGTTCGGGCGTCCAGCGGTCCGGGTCGAAGCGCTCGGGGTCCGGGAAGTTCGCGGGGTCGTGGTGCATCGTGTGCGGGCTGAGGATCACCTCGGTGCCCGCGGGCAGGACGGCGCCGCCGAGCTCGACCTCCACGGCCGTGCGGCGCATGACGAGCCAGAGCGGGTACTTCCGCAGGACCTCGGTCGCCACCTGGCCGACGTAGGTCAGCTTCGGCACGTCGTCGATGGTCACCGCGCGGCCGGCCAGCACCTCGCTGACCTCCGCCACGACCCGCCGTTCCACCTCGGGGTTGTCGGCGATCTCGTGGAAGATCCAGGCCAGCGCCAGCGCGGTCGTCTCGATGCCCGCCGTCAGCAGCGTGATGACCTCGTCGAAGACCTGTTCGCCGGTCATCGGTTCGCCGGTCTCGGCGTCCCTGGCCATCAGCAACGTCGACAGCAGGTCGCCGTGGTCGGTGTCGTCGCCACGACGGCTCTCGATCACCTCGTGCACGATGGCGCGCATCCGGGCGATGGCCTCGTCGAACTCGCGGTTGGCCGGGATGGGCAGCTTCTCGACGAACCCCGGTGAGAGGGCCCGCAGGATGCCGTTCCTGATGATCACGAAGACGGACCGGCGTGCCTCGGCGATCGCCTTCTCGCCGATCCCGGTGGAGAAGAGGGCCTCACCGACGATCGTGACGGCGAGGCCCTGCATGTCGGCCTCCAGCTGCCGCACCTCGCCGGGCCGCCAGCTCTCCAGCAGGTCGAGCGTCGCGCGGAGCATGGTGTTCGCGTAACCGGCGATCCGGTCGCGGTGGAACGCCGGCTGCATCATGCGGCGCTGGCGCAGGTGGAAGGCTCCGCTCGACACCGCGAGCCCGTTGCCGACGAACGGCCGGAACTTGTCGTACATCCGGCCTTTGTGGAACTTCGGCGCGTCGGTGACCAGCACCTGATGGGTCAACTCCGGGCTGGCGACGAAATAGGTGCGCATCGGCCCGAGATGTACTTCGACCAGATCGCCCTGGTCGCGTAGATTCCCGGTGAATGCGAATCTTTTCCTGAGCATAGGCAACGAATGCCCGAGAAATGGCAGCCTGCCGGGTGCCACCGGGACGGACATCATCGCTCCTCGTGAGGGGAAAAGAGATCGGGTCACCCTATGAGTCGTTCAGTCGAGAGTGACAGAGCCCGATCGGGTGGAGTCCGTTCACGCTTGCGGCCTAGTCGCTCGCACTTCGTGCCTGACTAAGCTAGTGCGTCCGCAACCTGAAGAGGTGGGTAGTCGTGTCCGACGTGCAGAACTGGGTTCCGCAGAGCGTCGACGTCTCCGTGCCGAGCGCGGCGCGCGTCTACGACTACCTGCTCGGGGGTGCGCACAACTTCGCGGTCGACCGCCTGATGGGCGACAAGGCCGAGCAGATGATGCCGAACTCCCGCAGCGCGGCCAGGCTCAACAGGGCTTTCCTGCGTCGCGCGGTGCGCTTCATGACCGACCAGGGCGTGCGCCAGTTCCTGGACATCGGCTCGGGCATCCCGACCGTGGCCAACGTGCACGAGGTCGCTCAGGAGGAAGACCCGTCGTGCCGCGTCGTGTACGTGGACCGCGATCCCGTCGCCGTCGCGCACGGTGAGCTGATCGTCGCGGGCAACGACCGCGTCGGCGTGCTGCAGGCCGACATGCGCGACCCGGACAGCATCCTGGACAGCGGCGAGGTGAACCGGCTGCTGGACTTCGACCAGCCGATCGGCCTGCTGATGCTGTTCATGGTCCACTGGGTGCCGGACGAGGCGGACCCGCAGAGCCTGCTCAAGCGCTACCGCGAGGCGCTGCCCAGCGGGAGCTACCTCGCGATCTCGCACATGGCGGGCGACCACGTCAACGACGACGCCAGGTCGGTCACCGACAGGATGGCCAAGGCGGGCGGCGGCGACGTCACCTATCGCGACCGCGCCCAGGTCGAGTCGTTCTTCGGGGATTTCGAACTGGTCGAGCCCGGACTCGTCAAATTCGCCGAATGGCGGCCTTCCGGTCCCGGTGACGTCTCCGATGATCCAGCGGTGAACAAGATCGCGTTCGCCGGGGTCGGCTGGAAGTCATAATCATCGATGGTGTGATGTCGATTCACGCGACCGGTTGAGGCGGGGCCGACTCTGCGTGGGTAAACTGCCGGACCTCAGAGCCATTGCGAGGCGGCCACCCGAATGTCCGATCCGAGCCGAATACCAGACGGAACGCCTTCGCCTCAGGACAATGCGAAGGCGCGGACGACGCTCGCCCGCAAATGGTCGTATCGCCTGCTCGGAGCAGTGGCGATCCCCCTGGGCCGAGATGATCTCGACGCGGAGCTGGGCATCCGGCTGGACGCGTTGTGCGCGATGCTGCACGAGGAACCGTTCGCGACCGCCTCGATCGAGGCGGCCGGCGCCGACCTGGCGACGCTGGGTCATCTGGGCCGGATCGGGCTGCGGTGCACCACCGAGGTCCTCGGCAAGGGCCTGCTCGCGCTGCCGGAGTTCCAGCCCGTCGAGCGGTACGCGGAACGGATCGCGCTCGCGATGGGCGCGCTCGGCGCCGGTTTCACCGCGGCGAACACGGAGTCCGTGCTGGCGCAGCAGGAGAGCATGCAGCGGTCGTTGCTCAAGGCGGTCCGCGACGCGAACTGGAACCTCAGGGAGAGCCAGGCCCGCTTCGACGAGGTCGTCACGTCGTCCACCAACGGTGTGCTGATCGTCGACCTCGAGGGCCGGCTGCTCCAGGTGAACGCGGCCACCGGCCAGATCCTCGGGCGCACCTCCGAAGAACTCACCGGTGTGCCGTTGCTCGACCTGATCGAGCCCACCTACGTCGAGGTGCTGCGCGACGCGATGACCGACCTCGCCGCCGGCACCACCGAGCGCTTCCGGCAGTCGCAGCGGGTGCTGCGCGAGGACGGTGACTCCGCGCCGGTGACGCTGGCCGCGTCGCTGCTGCGCGGTGCCGACGACAAGCCCATGCACTTCGTCGTCGTGATCGAGGACGGCACCGAACTGGCGCTGCTGCAGAACGAGCTCAGGCGGCAGTCGCTGCACGACGTGCTGACCGGGCTGCCGAACCGCCAGTTCTTCACCACCCAGCTGGAGATCGCGCTGCGCAAGGCCGATCCCGAGCACGGCATCACCGTCTTCCACCTCGACCTCGACGCGTTCGGCATGCTGCGCGACAGCTTCGGCGGCCGGGTCGTCGAGCGGTACCTGCAGCACGTCACCGGCCGGCTGCAGACGTTGCTGGCGGGCGAGAAGGTCATGATCGCCCGGTTCGGCGGCGACGAGTTCGGCGTCCTGCTGGAGAACACGGCGACGACGCCGGGCATCGACGCGATCATGAAAGGCATCAACGACGACCTGATGCTCGAACCGACCTTCTTGGACGGTCACGGGGTGTCGGCGTCGATGAGCGCGGGCGTCGTGCACCGGCCGGGCCCCGACGCCGAACCGCTCGACGTGCTGCGCTCGGCGGAACGGTCGTTGCGGCGCGCCAAGAAGGGCAGGCGCGGGCAGTGGGAGCTGTACCACGCCGGTCAGGACGCCGAGGAGCTCCGGGACGACGCGCTGGCCGTGGAGATGCCGGCCGCGTGGGAGAACGGTGAGATCTCCGTGCGGTACCGGCCGGTCGTGCGGCTCGCGGACGGCGCGGTCAGCGGTGTCGAGGCGGAGTTCCACTGGGACAGCCCGGAATCCGGCGTGCTGAACCACGACCGGTGCGCGTACCTGGCCGAGCAGACCGGCCTGATCCTGCCGCTCGGCGGGTGGCTGCTGAAGGTCGCCGGTGGCCAGTCGGCGTGGTGGCGGCAGCGCGGGCAGCTGGACAGGACGCTGGCCGTGCGGCTCACCGCGCACCAGTCGTCCGACGCGGACCTGGTCTCGCGGGTGGTGGAGGTGCTCGACCAGATCGGGGTGCCCGCCGACAAGCTGATGATCAGCATGCCCGGCGGCGTGCTGTCCGTGGCCGACGCGGCGGACAACCTCGCGGTGCTGGCCCGCATGGGCGTGCTGACGGCGATCGACGACTTCGGGATGGGGCCGCTGGACTTCGGGCTGCTCGCGTCCGAACTGCCGGTGCGCGCGGTGCGGGTCGCGCCCGGCCTGGTGGCGAGCCGCTCTCCGTACGTGGCGGCGCTGCTGCCGTTGTTGCGGGAGCGGGGTGTGGCGGTCGCCGTGGAGGGGATCGACAGCGCCGAGCAGGCCGAGTGGTGGCGTGCCGCCGGAGCGGACTTCGCGACGGGCGACCACTTAGGGGTGGCGCGGGAGCCGGGCGAGTTCCTGGAGACGCTGGAACCCCGGTGACCGGGCGGGGTCGGGGTCACGTCCGGCCACCGGAGGAGTTTTCTAGCCGGTGAACTTCGCCAGGGCCTTGGTGAACTCGTAGGTCTGCTGGTTGATGCCGCTGCACGAGGAGCTCATCGCCCCGCAGTTGCCGCGGTCCCGGTTCACGGCCCAGAACGACACGCGCGCCAGGTGCTTGGAGTTGGACCAGGCCACGATGTCGCGGAAGTTCTGAGGGGTGACGGTCTCGCCGGTGTCGGTCTTGCCGTTCATCG
This sequence comes from Lentzea sp. NPDC051208, assembly GCF_040682435.1. NCBI lineage: Bacteria > Bacillati > Actinomycetota > Actinomycetes > Pseudonocardiales > Pseudonocardiaceae > Lentzea > Lentzea sp. NPDC051208. The sequence continues at coordinate 417,675 of NZ_JBFBAW010000005.1, forward strand.
ACGACAGGCCGCTGCGCCGGTACGCCGCGTCGTCGGTGAGGCCGTACGTCGACTTGACGTGGTTCTTCAGGCCGTCGACCGCGCTCCTGGTGTACGCGAACATGTCCCCGCCGCTGCCCCAGTCGAACGGCATGACCGCCCACGTGTCGATCGGCGCGCCGAGCTCCTTGGCGCGCGTGATCAGGCGCTTGCCCCACGAGTTCGGGCCGGTGCGGTCGGTCGGCATGGTGATGACCGTCTTCACACCGGGGTTGTTCTGCTTGATGATCTTCAATGCCCCGAGGACGCGGTCCTGCGTGGTGTTGTTCTCGAACTCGGCGGCCTCGATGTCGATGTCGATCGCCTTGAGCGCGTAGGCGTCGATCACCTTCTGGTAGGCGCCGGCGAGCGCGGCCGGTGAGCTGCAGAACTGACCGAGCTTGTTGCCGGACCAGCCGCCGATCGACGGCACGGCGTCACCGCCGGCCGCGCGGATCGAGTTGATCAGGGTCTTGTCCGGCCCGGTCAGCGAGCGGGAGCCGTCCCACTTCGGGTTGCACGTGCCGTCGCTGAGGATGAACGCGAGGGTGAACGCCTTGATGCCCGTCTGCTGCATGACTGTGGCGGGGTTGGGCTGACCGCCCCACTGGTAGAGGTAGGGCGCCGCGAGCACGGGGTCGACGGCCGCCTGTGCGGTCGTGGGCAGCATGATCGCCGCGCACGTGGCAGCGACTGCGCCGACGAGGAACCGCTTCATCAGTCCTCCAAGACTGCTCGGTCCAGGGCGGCGGAGCTGGCAGTGAGGGGGCTCACATCGTCTTCAAAAGTGGACTAGACCATCGCTATCTGTCAAGAAGGTAGACGGAATCGGCAGTGATTCGCCCGGCGCCGTTTCGGCCCTGGTCCGGCGGGCTCTGACGATCTTGTCGGTGCCGCGTGGTGCAATCGAGTCGTGGCACTTGCACCCCAGCTGGTCCGCCGGAAGCCGGAGACGCGCCCGCGTCCCCGGTGGGACGCCGCTGCCCAGCGGGTCTTCGAGCTCGAAGGCTTCGTCCGCGTGCTCGGCGGACCCGGCACCGGCAAGACGACGCTGCTCGCCGAGTTGGCTGCGCACGTCGTGCTGGAGCACGGGGCCGATCCGGAGAACGTGCTCGTGCTCACGGCGAACAGGCGCGCGTCGGTGGCGTTGCGCGCGCAGATCACGCAGCTGCTGACGGGCCGGTTGTCGGCGATCCGCGAGCCGTTGGTGCGGACCGTGCACTCCTACGCGTTCGCGGTGCTGCGCAACCAGGCGGTGCTGCTCGGCGAGCCGCCGCCGCGGTTGCTGTCCGGGCCGGACCAGGACGCGATGGTCCGCGAACTGCTCGCCGGTGACGTGGAGCTGGGCGCGCTGAAGTGGCCGGAGCGGTTGCGGCCCGCGCTGGAACTGCCGGGGTTCGCGCACGAGCTGCGGGATCTGCTGCTGCGCGCGGCGGAACGCGGGCTCGGGCCGGAGGACCTGATCGAACTCGGCGAGCAGCACGGGCGCGACGAATGGGTTGCGGCCGGGCGGTTCGGGGCGCAGTACGAGGCGGTGAACCTGCTGTCCGGGATGGACTCCGCGACGGCGTACGCCCCCGCCTACGACGCGGCCGAGCTGGTGTCGTCGGCCTACGCGGCGTTCGTGAACGACGAGGACCTGCTGTTCGGCGAACGGCGGCGCGTGCGGTACCTGCTGGTCGACGACGCGCAGCACCTCGATCCCATGCAGTACTCGCTGATCCGCTCGCTCGGGTCGGGCGCGGCGCGGTTCGTGCTGGCCGGCGATCCGGACCAGGCGATCTTCACGTTCCGCGGCGCCGATCCGGAGATCCTGCGCGACGCCGGCGGCGAGACGGTCGTGCTGCGGCAGTCGCACCGGATGATGCCCGAGGTCCGCGACGCGGTGGCCAGGCTGGCGGCCCGCCTGCCCGGTGCCTCTCCTGCCCGCAAGGTCGATCCGGTCGACGGCGAGGGCTCCGTGCAGGTGCGGTTGCTCGCGTCGTCCGCGCAGGAGGCGACGTGGGTGGCCGATCAGCTGCGGCGTTCGCACCTGGCCGACGAGGTGCCGTGGTCGCAGATGGCCGTGGTGGTGCGGTCGGCGACGTTGTCCCTGCCGGTGTTGCAACGGGCCCTGCTCGCCGCCGGCGTGCCGGTGTCCGTCGCGTCGGACGAGTTGCCGTTGGCACAGCAGCCTTCCGTGCGTCCGTTGCTCGCTCTCGTTCGTGCCGCCGCCTCACCGGGTTCGCTGGACGAGGACACGGCGGCGATGCTGCTGTCCTCCTCGTACGGTGGCGCGGATCCGTTGGCGCTGCGGCGGTTGCGGCGTGGTCTGCGGCGCCTGGAGATGGCCGCGGGCGGGGACAGGCCGAGCGGCGACCTGCTGGTCGAGGTCGTGGAGACCGGGGACAGGCTGGCCGCGCTGGAGGACGCGGAGTCGTTGCCCGCGCGGCGGATCGGGCACCTGCTGGCGCTGGCGCGCAAGGCGATCGAGGCGGGGAAGTCCGTCGAGGTCGTGCTGTGGGAGCTGTGGACGGCGACAGGTCTGCAGGAGCGCTGGGTGGCGCAGTCCGCCCGGCGCGGGCTGCTCGGCATGCAGGCGGACCGCGACCTCGACGCGATCGTGGCGTTGTTCGAGGCGGCCGCGAAGTACGTCGACCGGTTGCCGGGGTCCGGGGTCGCCGGGTTCGCGGACTACCTGGAGTCGCAACGGATCGTCGGCGACACGCTGGCCGCCTCCGCCCCGACCGGTGAGGCGGTGTCCGTGCTGACGGCCCACTCGGCCGCCGGGCGCGAGTGGGAGGTCGTCGCGGTGCCGGGCGTCCAGGAGGGCAGCTGGCCGGACCTGCGGCTGCGCGGCACGGTGCTCGGCGTCGAACGCATGGTGGACGTGCTGGCCGGGCTGGAGCCCTCGGTGTCGGCGGTGGCGCCGATCCTGGCGGAGGAACGCCGGCTGCTGCTGGTCGCCGCTTCCCGCGCGCGGTCGAAGCTGCTGATCAGCGCCGTGCGGGGGGAGGACGAGCAGCCGTCGCGGTTCCTCGACGAGATCGAGTCGTCCGCTGAGGACGAACGGAAGCTGCACCGGCCGCAACGCGGTCTGGTGCTGGGCGAACTGGTCGGCGAGCTGCGCCGGGTCGTGTGCTCGGACTCCGAGGACCCGGACCGGCGTGCGCGTGCCGCCGAGCAGCTGGCCCGGCTGGCGGAGGCGGGTGTGCCCGGTGCGCACCCGGAGTCCTGGTACGGCCTCGCGGAGGTGTCCGTCGACGCTCCACTGTGGACCGAGGAGCAGAAGGTCAGCGTGACGCCGTCGACCATCGAGGTGATCACGAAGTGCCCGTTGCGCTGGGTCGTCGAGCGGCACGGCGGGCAGGACCCGGCGGAGCTCGCCTCGGTGACGGGCACGCTCGTCCACGCGCTGGCGCAGGCGGCGTCGTCCGGTGCGGACGCGGAACAGCTCAGGGCGAAACTCGACGAGGCGTGGGCCGCCGTGGACGCCGGCGCCCCGTGGTTCTCCCGCCGCGAACGCCTGCGGGTGGAGAAGATGCTCGACACGTTCCTCGCGTGGCTGGCCATGAGCCGCAGCCAGCTCACGCAGGTCGCCGTCGAGGAGGAGATGGTCGTCGACGTCCCGAAACGCGACGGCGGGCCGTGGCTGCAGGTCAGGGGCCGGGTCGACCGTCTCGAAAAGGACGAGGACGGCCGCCCGGTCGTGATCGACCTCAAGACCGGCAAGAGCCCGGTGTCGCGCGAGGCGTCGCAGGAACACCCGCAGCTGGCCGTCTACCAGCTGGCATCGTCGCTGGGCGGCTTCACCCACATCGGACTCGGAACCGAGCCAGGCGGTGCCCGCCTGCTCTACGTGGCGAAGGAGGACAAGAAGACAGGAGCCGTCGAACGCACCCAGGCGCCGCTGGACGAGCAGGGCGTGCAGGCGTGGCTGGAGGTCGTGCAGGGCGCCGCGGAGTCCGTGCTCGGGCCGAACTACACGGCGCGGGAGAACGCGGACTGCGACCGTTGCCCGGCTCGCACGACGTGCCCGGTCCACCCGTCCGGCCGGCAGGTCAGCGAGTAAGTACTGTTGACCTGCGTGTTTCATGCGCTCGAACTGTCGGCGAACACACCGTCCCGGGTGGTGCGGACGCGTCCGGCCCGGGTAGGAAGATGTACTGGTGACCGTCAGCCCGTTTGAGATCGCTGAGGCGCTCGGGCTGAACAAGCCGACCCCCGAGCAGGCCGAGGTGATCGCCGCACCAGCGCAGCCCGCGCTGGTCATCGCGGGCGCCGGAGCAGGCAAGACCGAGACCATGGCCGCGCGCGTGGTGTGGCTGGTGGCGAACGGGCTCGTGCTGCCCGACCGCGTGCTCGGCCTGACGTTCACGCGCAAGGCCGCGCGTCAGCTCGCGGACCGGGTGCGTGCCCGGCTGCGCAGGCTGGCCGGATCGTCCCTCCTGGACGATCTCGACCCCAGCGGCGAGCGCAAGATGGCTGTGCTGACCGGCGAGCCCGTGGTGCTGACGTACCACGCCTACGCGGGCCGCCTGGTGACCGAGCACGGGCTCCGGTTGCCGGTGGAGCCCGGCGTGCGGCTGCTGACGCAGACGGCGTCGTGGCAGCTCGCGCACCGGGTGGTGTCGACGTGGGCTCGCGACCTGGACACGGACAAGGTGCCGGCGACGATCACCGGATACCTGCTGTCCCTGGCCGGGGAACTGGGCGAGCACCTGGTGACACCTGAGGCGTTGGAAGCGCACGCCCTGGAGTTCTGCGCGCTGGTCGAGAACGCGCCGCGGGCACCTCGCCAGCGGGACGCGTTGCCGGAGAAGTTGCGGGAGATCGTTGCGGCGCAACGGCTGCGGATCGCGATGCTGCCGTTGCTGGACGCGTACCAGCAGCGCAAGCGCAAGGAAGCCGCGCTGGACTTCGCGGACCAGATGTCGCTGGCCGCACAGCTGGCCGCTTTCGACGAGGTGTCCACCGGGGAACGCGAGCGGTACGGCGCCGTTCTGCTGGACGAGTACCAGGACACCGGGCACGCGCAGCGCGTGCTGCTGCGGTCGTTGTTCGGCGAGGGCAAGCCGATGCCCGTGACATCCGTGGGCGACCCGGCGCAGGCCATCTACGGCTGGCGTGGAGCGTCGGCCGCGAACCTGCCGCGCTTCGCCGACGACTTCCCGCCGACGAAGAAGTTCGGGCTGCTCACCAGTTTCCGCAACCCGCCCGAGGTCCTCGAACTCGCCAACGCCGTGTCGTTGCCGTTGCGGGAAGCCGGACTGGACGTCGAGGAGCTGCGCGCGAGGCCCGGCGCCGGACCGGGTGACGTCCGGCTCGCCCTGCACACCGACATCCGCCAGGAGCTGGACTGGATGGCGGACAACGTTGCGGCGCAATGGGAAGCGCACCTCGACACCGAGGGCGTGCCGCCGACCGCGGCCGTGCTGGTGCGCCGCCGTTCGGACATGGCCGCCATCGCCGCGGCCCTGCGCGAACGCGGCCTGCCGGTCGAGGTCGTCGGCCTCGGTGGCCTGCTGGACGAACCCGAGGTGCGCGACCTGGTGTCGGCCCTGAGGGTGCTGGTCGACCCGTTGGCGGGCACCGCCGCCGCCCGCCTCCTGACCGGTTCGCGCTGGCGCCTGGCGGCCGTCGACCTGGCCGCGCTGTGGTCCCGGGCCCGCGACCTGGCGGGCGTCGCACCACGACAGTCCGTTGTGGACGACCCACTCCTCGTGCTGGCGGACGCGTTGCCCGGCGAACACGCCGAACAGGCAGGCCTCGCCGACGCCCTGGACGACCCCGGAGACCCGGACGCCTACTCCACCGACGGCTACCGGCGCATCCGGCGGCTCGGCGGCGAACTCGCGGCGTTGCGGCGCAGGCTCGACCAGCCGCTGCCCGAACTAGTGGCCGACGTCGAACGCACCCTGCTGCTGGACATCGAGTCGATGTCCCGCCCCGGCATGGTCGGCCGCGCCCACCTCGACGCCTTCGCCGACGTCGTGACCGACTTCGCCGCCGCCTCCCCGTCCGCCACGCTCCCGTCACTGCTCGACTACCTCTACACGGCCGAGCACGCCGAAGACGGCCTGGAACCCGGCGAGGTCGAGGTCTCCGAAGACCGCGTGCAGATCCTCACCGTCCACTCGGCGAAGGGCCTGGAGTGGCACATCGTCGCGCTGCCGCACCTGGTCCGCGACGTGTTCCCGGGCCGCAAGAAGTCCTCGTGCTGGCTCAAGTCCGTGACCGAACTGCCGGCCCCGCTGCGCGGCGACGCGGCCGACCTGCCCACGTTGAAGCTCTCCGCCGGCTACAACCGCAAGGAGGTAGACGAGGCCCTCACGATCCACGCCGAGGAGTTCGAGGAACGCCGCCTGGTCGAAGAACGCCGCCTCTTCTACGTGGGCGTGACCCGAGCCGAACACAGCCTGCTGATGTCGGGCCACTGGTGGGCCGAGGCAGGCGACAAGCCCAAGGGCCCGTCGATCTTCCTGCAGGAGATGCACGAGGTCCTGCAACGCGACAACCCGCCAGGCGACATCTCCTGCTGGGCGCCAGAACCGGAAGCGGACACCCCGAACCCACTGGCAGAGGACGTGAAGTCCTCGATCTGGCCGGCAGACCCCCTGGGCAAACGCCGCGATGCCGTAGTAGAGGGCGCCCAGATGGTCCTGGCCGCCCTGGATGCCCTGCGCAACGCCCCACCAGCGCCGTTGCCACTGATCTTCGAAGAGCCCCCGGCCGAGCTCATCGACGAGGACTACCCGCCCCCCACCGACGAGCCCCCGGACGACGACTTCCCGCCAGAGCCAGAACCACTCCCGGACGACGTGGTCCCAGACGACCCCGAAATGCCCCTCGACGACGACCCAGAAGGCTGGGCAAAGGACGTAGACGTCCTGCTGGCCGAACGCGCCGCCTCCCAGAACCGCCGGGAACAGGTGGCCCTCCCAGACCACCTCTCGGTCTCACAACTAGTAGAACTCGCCAAGGACCCAGACCTGCTGGCCCGCCGCCTGCGCCGCCCACTCCCGTTCCCCCCGAACCCACTGGCCCGCAGAGGCACGGCCTTCCACACATGGCTGGAAAACCGCTTCGGCGCCACCCGCCTCCTGGACATAGACGACCTCCCAGGTGCAGGCGACGCAGACGCGTCCCCGGACGCGGACCTGGACCGCCTGAAGGAGTCGTTCCTGGCCAGCGCCTGGGCAGACCGCACCCCGCACGACGTGGAGGTGCCGTTCGAGGCGGAGTTCGACGGCATCTCGGTCCGCGGCCGCATGGACGCGGTGTACCGAGACCCCGACGGCTGGACAGTCGTGGACTGGAAGACAGGCGCCGTCCCGGACGCCGAGGCCCTGCCGGCCCTGTCCGTACAGCTCGCGGCGTACCGGCTGGCGTGGGCGGCCCTGGTCGGGGCTCCGCTGGAGCAGGTGCGGGCCGCGTTCCACTACGTGCGGCACGACCACACGGTGAGGCCGGCGGACCTGCTGGACGAGCAGGGCCTGAAGGACCTGATCCGCTCGGTGCAGAGCACCTGATCTGCTCGGTGCAGTGGCGTCAGGTCCGCGCGCGAGGGCAGCAGCGGCCGTCGGCCTCGACGTGGCGGCTCTGCGGACGACTCGGCCTACGGCCCGGCTCAGCCCTGCGGCCCGGCTCAGCCCTGCGGCCCGGCTCAGCCCTACGGCCCGGCTCAGCCCTACGGCCCGACTCAGCCTGCGACCGGTTCGGCCCTGCGGGGACCAGGCTCAGCCCTGCGGGCTGCCCGCAGGCGCGTGCGAAGCCTTCAACACCCGCTCATACAGAACCTCAAGCAGCCACCGCCCGAACAACGAAGGCCCGAACTCAGGCGACCGGTCCTCCGGCGGCACCATCAGCTCGGCCACGCTGTCATCGCCCACGACGACACCGATCCCGTAGTAGTCGAGCTCGATGAACGACCAGGCCTGAGACTCATCGGTGCGGGGAAGCATCACCGCGCAAGGCGCCAGAGTCAGCAGGGTGCCGCAAGACTGGAGCGCACGGTCCGTAGTGGACTCACTCACCAGCACGCCGACCAGTTCCACGGCGGCCACGGGGAGCCGGTCGTGCACTTCCGGCTCGAACCACGAGCGGAACCACGACGGGTCGGCTCGCGGGGGCCAGCCGTTCGAGGTTCTCCACTCGTGCACGTCGGGCAGCAAACGCACTACCGCGGACACCTGCTGGCCCAGGACGGCGACGTCGGGAACGACGACTCCGCCCCAGCCGAGTGCGGTCGCGGCGCGCTGAAGGAGCGTTTGCACAGGGCGCATCCTAAGGTTCCTCGCGCAGAAAATGACAGCGTTTGCGGGATACTTGGTTAAGGATTACCCAGGGTGGTCATGGTGAGGCTTTCGCCACTTTCCAGGCCCATGCGACAAGTGGGATCTGCAGTGGCAGGCGGCCGTAGGCGATGGCGCGGGCTTTGGGCGACTTGTCCCGGAAATCCAGAGCCATTTTCACGTTCGCTGGGAACACGGCCACGAACAGCGCGGTGGCCGCGAATGCGCCCAGGCGGCGTGTTCTGGGCACCGCTACGGCCAGGGACACGGCCAGTTCGGCGGCACCTGACGCGTACGTCCACTGCCTCGGGGTGCCGGGCAGCGCGCGGGGGACGATCGCGTCGTAGTACTTCGGCCTGGTGAAGTGGGTTGCTCCGGCCAGGCCTAGCAGAGCGGCGAGCGCCAGCGCCGACCGCGCTCGGGAACGGGTTGGTTCCATGGCGTCACCCTGTCATGCCTACGCCGCGTAGGCGAGACGGGGCTGGCCTATTCTCCACGGCCGTGGCAGGTGATTCTCGTCATTCCGAACGCCCTGAACGCACCGAACGCGCCGCTGTCGCCGCGCTGACCGATTCCTTCGTGGCCGGGCTCTGCGAGTGGATCAGGATTCCGAGCATCGGGGTCGACCCCGCGCACCACGCTGACGTGCGGAGATCCGCCGAGTGGCTGGCGAACGAGCTGCGGCGGGACGGCTGGCCGGAGGTCGCGGTCTGGGGCGACGGGCCGGCGTTGCCCGCCGTGTTCGCGTGCTGGCCCGCGAGTGATCCGGACGCGCCCACCGTGCTCGTCTACGGGCATCACGACGTGCAGCCGGTCGATCCGGTGCAACGCTGGGAGCATCCGCCGTTCGAGCCCGTGATCAGCGGCGATGAGATCAGGGGGCGCGGTGCCAGTGATGACAAGGGGCAGGTCGCGATGCACCTGCTCGCGGTCAAAGCTCATCTCGCGGCCACCGGGCAGAATGCGCCGAGCGTCACGCTGAAACTCTTCGTCGAAGGCGAGGAGGAATCGGGATCACCGCATCTGCGAAAGCTGCTCGAAGATCACGAAGCCGAACTCGGTTGTGATCTTGTGGTGTTCACCGACACGGCATTGCACGAACGGGACGCGCCTACGGTCACCACTGGGCAAAGGGGTGTTCTCGGCGCGGAAATCACGTTCGAGGGCGGCACGGACGATGTGCATTCCGGACGCGCGGGCGGTGCGATTCCGAACCCGGCGACGGCGCTCGCGAAACTGATCGCCGCGCTGCACGACGACGACAACAGGGTGCGGCTCGACGGCTTCTACGACGACGTCCTGGAACCGTCCACAAAGGAGCGTGAGGACTACGCCGCGTTGCCGTTCGACGAGCAGAAGTGGCTCCAGGGCAACGGTGGTGGTGCCCAGGCGACGCACGGCGAGACCGGCTACAGCACGCTCGAACGGATCTGGGTGCGGCCCACCGCCGAGGTCAACGGCATCAGCAGCGGCTACACCGGCCCCGGCCTGAAGACGATCATCCCCGCGAGCGCCACGGCGAAGATCAGCTTCCGGCTCGTGCCCGACCAGCACCCGGAGAAGGTCGCGCAGCAGCTCAGCGAGTTCGTCGCCGCGCACACCCCGCCGGGCATCAGGGCGCGGGTCGGTTTCCGGGGCGAGGGGGTGCCGCCGTACGCGATCAGCCCCGACGATCCCGCCAACGCCGCGGTCAAGCAGGCCCTGGAACTGGCGTTCGACCAGCCCGTCAGGTTCGCGCGGGCCGGTGGATCCGGGCCCGCGGCGGTGCTCCGGCAACGACTGGGGGTGCCCCTCGTCTACCTCGGCGCGACCTTGCCGGATGATCGCGTCCACGCGCCGAACGAGCGCGTAGTGGTGCCGTTGCTCCTCAAAGGCGCGGAGGCGGCTGCTCACCTGTGGCGGATGCTCGCCCAAGCGGAGATCGCGAAGAGGTTGTCCCGATGAGCCTGTCTGATGAAGCGTCGCACTCGCTCGTCGGCGTGATCAGGATGCCGGACAAGGTCGAGAGCCCTGTCCGCGCGATCCTGAAGCGCGTCATCGGCGCGATGGCGGCGCTGCTGCTCGCGGTGATGATCGTCTACCTGGACCGCGACGGCTATCGCGACGTGAACGAGGATGGCGTCTCACTGCTCGACGCGTTCTACTACGCGACGGTGTCTCTCTCGACGACCGGCTACGGCGACATCACGCCCGCGTCGTCGTCGGCCCGTCTGGTCAACGTTCTGGTCATCACGCCGTTGCGGGTCCTGTTCCTGATCGTGCTGGTCGGCACGACACTCGAAGTTCTCACGGAGCGCTCCCGTCAGGCGTTGCGCATTCAAAAGTGGAGGCGGGTTGTGCGGGACCACGTGGTGGTCGTCGGTTACGGCACGAAGGGGCGCTCGGCGGTCGCGGCGCTGCTCGGTGACGGTGTCGACCCCGGCTCGATCGTCGTCGTCGACACCGTGCAGGAGTCGCTGGACGCGGCGTCCGCCAAGGGGCTGGTGGTCGTGCACGGGTCCGGTACGCGCAACGACGTGCTGAGGGTCGCCGGTGCGGCCCGTGCGCGCGCGATCGTCGTCGCGCCGAACCGGGACGACACAGCGGTGCTGGTGACGTTGACCGCCCGCGAACTCGCCCCCAAGGCGCAGATCGTGGCGTCGGTGCGGGAACGGGAGAACGAGCACCTGCTCAAGCAGTCCGGTGCCGACTCGGTGGTCGTGTCGTCCGAGACGGCCGGTCGCCTGCTCGGCATGGCCACCGCGACGCCGTCCGTCGTGGCGATGGTGGAGGACCTGCTCACGCCCGACGCGGGGCTCGCGATCGCCGAGCGGGACGTCGAGAAGAACGAGATCGGCGGATCGCCGCGGCACCTGCCCGACATCGTGCTGGGCGTGGTGCGGGGCGGGACGCTGTACCGGGTGGACGCTCCGGAGGCCGACGCGATCGAGCCGGGAGACCGGCTGCTCTACGTCAAGAAGGTGACTCCGCCCGGCGAGGAGTAGACATCACGGCCGGTGCGCGCAGCGGCGCGTAGCGGAAGAGGAACGCGTAGAAGCCGCCCGCCAGCGCTGCCATGCACAGCAGCAGCGCGGTGAGGCGGCGCCCGACCGGGAGTCCGACGGGCAGTGAGGCGGCGGACGACACCATCTCGCCGCCGGTGTTGACGATCTCGACGGTCTCGCCCTTGGTGTGACCGCAGCCGTCGAGTTTGGCCTGCTTCTTCTCGCCGCCGGCGTCCCACTCGACGGTGTCCATGCCCTTGCCGCAAGAGCCGCTTTCGACGACTGTCGCGGTCACGGGTCTAGGGGGTTCCTCGTCGCCCAACACCCTGGCGGGCACCAAGAGCGCGACCGCGACCCCGATCCCGACCAGTCCGACGACCAGCAGGATGAACACCCATCTGTCCGGGCTTCGCGGAACCGCCACACTGCGATGTTCGCAGACGCGGCGGCCCGCGTGGAGCCCAGGTTTACTTCGGCAGCTGACGCAGCTGCTCGACCTTGATGGTCCTGCCGTCGGTCACCGAGCCGCTCACGGTGACGAGGTCGCCGTTCTTGGGCTTCTCGGTCACCGAGGACAGGTCCAGCGGCGTCTGCAGGCCGTCGACCTGGATCAACGTGGCGTTGTCGCCGTTGACGTCCTTGACGGTGCCACGCGCCTGGGCCTTCGCCAGCGCCACGTTCAGCGCCTTGCCGTCCTTCACGCGCACGGTCACGCGCTGGTCGGCCTTGAGCCCGGCGAGATCGCCCCCGCGCAGCTTGGTGGAACCGTCGGTGGTCAACGACACCTCGCTGCCGTCGTCCTTGGTGATCGTGAGCTTGCCGGTCTCGACCGACTTGACCCGGCCGACGACGAGCGTGCTGTCCTTGAGCTTGGTCTTGTCCGGACGGCCGGGCTTGCCCGGGCCGCCCGGTGCGCCGAGATGGCGCTCCGCGAACGCCGCGTTCGGTGGGCGGTCGGGGCCCTCGGCCGCCGTCGCGACCGCGATGCCGCCGACCGTGAGGCCGACGGCCGCGACGATGGCGCCGGCCCACGCTGATTTCTTCGACATGCGCACCAGCGTGCGCGCGCATGCTGAGCGCAAGCTGAAGGCGAGTCGCCCGAAGTCCCGATGATCAGCAGAATGGTGAGGTGTCCGCCAGGGTGTTGGTGATCGAGGACGCCGAGGCGATCGGCGCCGCGGTGTCGTCCGCGCTGCGTGAGTCCGGGTACGACGTGCAGCACCGCCTGGACGGGCGCCAGCTGGAGGCCGACCTCGGTCGCTTCCGCCCCGACCTGGTCGTGCTCGACGTGATGCTGCCCGGTCGCGACGGCTTCCAGTTGCTCGAGGTCATCCGCCGCTCGTCCGGCGCCGGCGTGGTCATGCTGACCGCGCGCGACGGCGTGCCGGACCGGCTGCGCGGGCTTTCCGGCGGCGCCGACGACTACGTGGGCAAGCCGTTCGTGCTGGCGGAGCTCGTGGCACGGGTATCGGCGGTGCTGCGCCGCCTCGGCCGCACGCCGTCGACCGTGCAGGTCGGCGACCTGGTCGTGGACGCCGACGCCGGTGTCGTCATGCGCGCCGACCGGCCGATCGACCTGACCGCGACCGAACTGCGGCTGCTGGTGTACCTGGCGGCCCAGCGCGGCCGCGTCGTGTCCAAGACTCAGATCCTCACGGCCGTGTGGGGCTATGAGGACTACGACCCCAACCTGGTCGAGGTCCACGTCAGCGCCGTGCGCCGCAAGATCGAGGAGCACGGCACGAGGCTCGTCCACACCGTTCGCGGCCTTGGGTACGTGCTGCGGGCCGAGGAATGAACCTCCGCACGGTCTCGTTGCGCCGGCGGGTGGCGATGTCCGTGCTGCTCGTGCTGTTCCTGGTGCTCGTGGCACTGGTGATCTCGGTCGACCGGACGTTCGCCGGGCAGTCCTCCAAGGACGTCGACGGCGTGCTGAACAACGCCGGGGCGCGTGCGGTGGAGATGCTGAAGAACGGCAGGCGCCCGGCCGAGGTCGTCGGCGTGCTGACGAAGCGGAACATCCACGTCACCATCGAGCTGCCCAACGGCACGACCATCGGCAGCGCGCCCGAAGAGGGGCAGTTCGAGCGCCAGGTCCGCAACGTCCAGCGCAACAAGGTCACCCTCTACGCCGACACCGAGGCGATCTCGCAGGCCCAGCACAGGCTGCGGAAACTGCTGCTGATCCTGGGACTCGCGGCGATAGGCATCACCGGCGTGCTGATCTTCGTGGTGGTGCGCAAGGCGCTGGCACCGCTGGACGCCATGACGTCGCTGGCCCAGGCCATCGCCGCCGGGCACCGCGGCGGGCGGCTCAACCCGTCCAGGACCGACACCGAGCTGGGACGGACCGCCGCCGCGTTCGACGGCATGCTCGACTCGCTGGAGGGCTCTGAGCAGCGCACACGGCGGTTCGTCGCCGACGCGGCACACGAGCTGCGCACGCCGATCACCGGCGTGCAGGCCGTGGCCGAGGCGCTCGTGCAGGCCCCCGTCGACTCACCCGACCGGGACCAGATGTCGTTCCTGCTGGTCAGGGAGGCCAGAAGGGCCGGACGGCTGGTGGACGACCTGCTCGCGCTCGCCCAGCTCGACGCCGGGTACGAGATGCAGCGCGAGTCGGTGGACCTGCTGGGACTGGCCCAGGCCGAGGTCGCGCGGACCCGGTTCGTCGCGCCCGACTTCGACATCGCCGCGGAGGGCGTCCCGGTCGCCGTGGTCGGGGACGGGCAACGGCTCGCGCAGGTGCTGGCCAACCTGGTCGACAACGCCCGGCAGGCGACCGGTCCACAGGGGACCGTCCGGATCCGGGTCGACCTCACGGGGTTCACCGTGTCCGACGACGGGCCGGGCGTGCCCGAGGCCGAACGCGAGCGGATCTTCGACCGGCTGGTGCGGCTCGACGACGCCCGCGACCGGCGCTCCGGTGGATCCGGGCTGGGCCTGGCCATCGCCCGGGGCGTGGTCCGGGCGCACGGCGGAGACCTGACCTGCGAACCCTCCGACCAGGGCGCGGTGTTCCGCGTGGTGCTGCCCTCTGTGAATCCGGTCGCCGAGCCGAGCCGCGTTTGATTCCATCGGCGTGTGGACGTGGACGTGGTGGTGCAGTGGGTGAGGACCGAGTGGACCAAGCAGTCCCGCGGTGAGCCCGGCGCGACCCGGCGCAACGCCGTGCCGGTCGGGTTCGTGCTGCCGCACCTGAAGCCCGCCGTGCACGAGGTGCGCCTGCTCGAGTGGGAGGACTTCGCACCCGTGTGGTCGAAGGAGAGCGACGAGATCGACCGGCTCGTGCTCACCCTCCGCGAGGACGACGACGTGCTGTCCGTGCAGCTGCAGGACACCATGCACGCGACACCACGGCGGTGGAACCGGCCTTCCCCGGTCCGGCTGGTGCGCGGCGAGTGGGTCCGGTGGCAGCTCAACCACCGCTGGCAGCGGCCACGCGACGGCGGTTACAACTACCTGCTGACCACGCTCAACCTGGCGTACGGCTCACCGAGTGACGCGAAGGTGTTCCTCGGAACGCCCACGCGTCACGTCGACGAGCAGACCTACCTGCGTTAACCGACCTGGGCCGCAGACGCCGTGAAGGTGTTGCAGGCGTCCGTCGAGTTCGCCTTGAAGCCCGCGGCCGCCCACTGCGCCTGGTTCTTGGCGGAACCGTGCGCGTTGTTCTCGGGCTTCTCCTCGATCGCGAACTGGAAGTCCTCCTGCGCCTGCCGCGCGAGGCCCGCCGTCAGCGAACCGCGCCCCGCCGCCGAGCTCAGGAACATGCCCGCGAAGCAGTTCGCCTGCAGCTCGATCCGCCGCGACATCTCCAGGCCCGCCGGGGTCTTCTCACCCGCGTCGGTGATCTTCAGGTCCGCTGCCCGCAGCAGGCCCGTCAGCGCCTGGACGTGGTGGCCGTACTCGTGCGACAGCGTGGCCAGGTGCGTCGCCGGGGCGTCGCCACCGCCGTTGTCCCGCAGCCGTGCCGTCGGCATGTAGATCGTGCGGTTGCGGCCGCAGTAGTAGGCCACCGCGTGGTCGGACTCCGGGGCCTCGCCGCACGGGCCGTCCTTCAGCACCGGCGAGGCGTCCAGCGCCGGCTTGTCGAACGGCAGGTTCGCCGCCGTCAGCAGAGGGCCCCAGGCGGTGTCCAGGCACTCGACTCCGGCCGCGTAGTAGGCGGCCAGCTGGCCGTCGGTGGTGCCGAACGGCGGCAACGCGCAGGTCACCGGGGTCAGCGAGACCGGCTTCACCAGCAACGGGTGGTCGGCCAGGCGGAAGACGGCCCGCGGGCGGATCGCGGTCGACGGCTCCGTCGGGGGAGTCGAGGCCGGGCGCGAACCGGCCAGGGCGTGGCCGGTGACGACTCTGGGACGGCTGAGTTGACCGATTCCGAGGACGAACGCGACCACCAGCACGAACACTCCCGCGAGCAGGACCGGGTTGTTCTTGGCTGGTCGGGTCACGTTCTCCCCTTCCTAGGAGACGGCGCCTGGATCGGCTGCCCAGGTGTTGCAGTCGGACGCCTTGTTCGACTTGTAACCGCGGTCGACCCAGATCGCGTTGTTCTGCGGGGTGCCGTGGTCCTTCGTCGGGTAGATGTCGTAGTCACCCCGGTTGCCCGCGTCGGTCAGGGCCACCCGGATCACCTCGATCGGAATCGCGCCGTGCGACAACGGGGCCAGCGACATGCCTCCGAAGCACGTCGCCTGCAGCTCCATCCGGCGGTTCAGGTCGAGGCCCTTCGGAGTATCCCACCCGCCCGCGTCGTACTGCGCGCGGTCCGAGGCTTTCAGCATCCCGGTGAGCCACTGGATGTGGTGGCCGTACTCGTGGGCGAGCTGGCCCAGGTACTTGCCGGGGTGGTTCGGGTTGTTCGGGTTGCGCTCGGCGGCGTACGCGTTCGCCGTCCAGTAGATGCCGCCCTGGCAGTACCGCGCCGTCTGGTCCGGGCGGACCGTGCCGCACGGGTACTGCGCGGTCTCGGTGATGACGTGCAGCTCGACCGGCTGGTACGGCAGGTTCGCGGCGTTCAGCGCGGGCTTCCACATGCTCTCGATGCACGGCAGCGCGGCGCGCAGGAAGCGGTCCTGGCCGGCCGGGGAGTAGTCCATCGGCGGCAGCGCGCAGCCCGAGATCGTGTTCGCGCCGAAGCCCGGCTTGAGGAACGGGTGGTCCGCCAGCGCGTAGACGGCCTTCGGACCGGCCGGGGTCGCCGGGGCGGACGGGATGCGCGACGCCGAGGCGCGCGGCGCGCTGCTCGTCGTCAGCGGGGCCTCGGTCGTGGTCGGGAGGGTGAACGTCGGGCTGTACGTCGTGTAGTTCGAGTAGCCCGCGTCCTCGACCTTCTTGCTCAGGGTCGCCGCGAAGACGCCGACCGCGCCGAGGCCGAGGACCACGACACCGCCCAGGATCAGGGCGATCATCGGGCCGTTGCTCCTGCGGCGCGGCGGCATCGGCGGGTACGGGCCGTAGCCCGGAGGCGGGCCCCACGACGGCTGCGGCGGCGGCATGACCTGGCCGGGAGGCGGTGGCGGGCCGTAGTAGCCGGGCGGCGGGCCCTGCGGCGGCATTCCGTACGGAGAAGGCGGGCCCTGTGGCGGACGCTGCCCGAGCGGTGCGGGCATCGGTGGCGGGCCGACCGGGCGAGGCGGCGGCCAGTTGCCCGGTGGCGGTGGTTGCGTCATCGCCTGAGGTCCCCCCAATGGTCATCCTGGGTCGGGTACGAGCATAGGCGGACCGGGATCACGCGTCCCCCGACCGGGCTAACGCGTCCCGCCCACCTCCATGGGACGCGTGGGCCGGGGGATCGGTTCACGAGACGTCCGCGGAGCTCGCCGCCCAGGTGTTGCACGCGTTGATCTTGTTCTGCTTGTGGCCGTGCATCACCCAGCGGTCGTTGTTCGGCGCGCTGCCGTGGTCCGGCCTGCGGTTGTAGTCACCGCGCTTGCCCGCGTCGCTCAGACCGGTGTTCACGACCTCCATCGGCACGACGTTCTTGTGCGAGAACGGAGCCAGCGTCATGCCGCCGAGGCAGGTGGCCTGCAGCTCCAGCCTGCGGTTGAGCTCCAGGCCCTTCGGGGTGTCGAAGCCGCCGACGTCGTACTGGGCCTGGTCGGCGGCGCGCAGCATGCCGGTCAGCCACTGCACGTGGTGGCCGTACTCGTGGCTGAGCTGACCGAGGTAGACCCCGGGGTGCCGGACCGTCGAGCCGCCCTCGTTCGCGTAGAAGTCGCCGGGCCAGTAGATGACGCCGCGGCAGAACATCGCCGTCGTGTTGTTCTGCCGCGAACCGCACGGCGTCTGCGTGGTGCCGGTGAACACCTGCAGCTCGGCCGGCTGGTACGGCAGGTTGGCGGCCTTGAGCGCCGGCTGCCACGCCTTCTCGATGCACGGCAGCGCGGCTTCGAGGAACCGCTTCTCGCCCGCGGGGCTGTATTCCATCCGCGGCAACGGGCACGAGTCGAAGTCGTTCGCGCCGATGTTGGTGCTGAAGATCGGGTGGTCGGCGAGCTTGTAGATCGCCTTCGGGCCCACCGGGGTCTGCTGCGTGCTCGGCGCGCGGGTCGACGAGGTGCGCGTGGACGTCGTCGTGGTGGTCGTTGTCGTCGTGGTCGACGTGTAGGTGTAGGTCGGGCTGTAGGTCGTGTAGTTCGAGTAGCCCGTGTCCTTCACCTTGTTGCTCAACACCGCCGAGAAGACACCGATCGCGCCCAGGCCGAGGACGACGACACCGCCGAGGACGAGCGCCAGGACCGGCCCGCTGTTGCTCCTGCGAGGTGGCGCCATCGGGTAGGGCGGTGGTGCGAACGCGCCGGGGTGCGGGTGGCCCCACGTCGGTCGCGGGGGAGGCATCACCGGACGCGGCGGCGGCAGCGGCAGGTGGCCGGGTGGCGGGCCGTAAGGAGGAGGCGAGCCCATGGGCGGGCCGTGAGGAGTACGCGGTCCCATCGGCGGTGGCGGGCCTGCCGGAGGCCGGCTTCCCGGCGGCGGACCGTACGGAGGAGGCGGTCCCATCGGCGGGCGCGGAGGTCCCTGAACGGGGCGGGGAGGCATCGGCGGCCCGTACGGCGGTGCGGCGGGCACGGGCGGCGGGCCCACCGGGCGCGGCGGCGGCCGATTGCCTGGCGGCGGTGGTTGTGTCATCGCCGAAGATCCCCCAGATGGCGTCTGTTCGAAAGTCCGCCGGAGCATATGAGGACTCCGCTATTGTCCGCAGCCGTGTTGAAGAACTGGGGTGCGGCGATCTTCGTCGCTGTCGCGCTGACGTCCGTCACGTCTTTCGGGACGGCGGCCGGCGCGCTCGCGCAGCCGCTCCCCGGCACCGTCAGCACCGAGGTGCGGATGAAGCTGGAGCGCGACGCCCGGCTCTCCGTCACCGAGACCGTCCAGGTGCCCGACGGCAAGACCGTCAAGCGCACCGTCCCCTTGCGACTCGCGGCCGGCAACGACCTGGAGCGCCAGTACCAGGTCACCGACGCCAAGGTCGAGGGCAAGGGCAGCACCTCCACCGACGACGACAGCTTCTCCGTCACCCTCGAGGGCGGCCAGTCCACGCTGACCTACACGGTCGTCGGCGCCGTCGCCCCCGTCGGTGACGCGCTGGAGGTCCGCTGGCAGGTCGCGGGCGGCTGGGACACCGAGCTCGACAAGGTCGCCGTCTCCTTCTCCGCACCCGACTCCCCGACGTCGGTCAACTGCCTGGCGGGCCCGGTCGGTTCGTCGCAGCCGTGCACGAGCGCGGACCTCGCGGACGGCAAGGGCGTGCGCGCGCAGGAGATCAAGCTCGGCGCCGGTGAACGCGTCGACGTCGCGATCGGACTGTCCGCCGGGGTCGTGCCCCCCAACGCCGTCGTGGTCGAGCAGTCCGGTCTCGCGGCCGCGTTCGCGCTCACGCCGGCCAGCGGTGCCGCGCTCGGCGGGCTGCTGGTGCTGCTGCTCGGCGGCGTCGCGCTGCTGTGGTACCTGCGCGGCCGGGACGCGGCGGCGCTCGCCAGCGAGGTCGGCGCGGTCTCCGTGCTGGTCCGCGACCAGGACGACAGGGTCGCCTTCGCCTCTCCGGACGGCGTGCTGCCCGGCCAGGTCGGCACCGTCGTCGACGAGCACGTGGACGTCGTCGACGTGACCGCCACGGTCATCGACCTCGCCGTCCGCAACTACCTGTGGATCACGGAGACCGACAACCACGACTGGCAGATCGTGCGCCGCAACCCGCTGGACGACTCGTTGTCCGGCTACGAGAAGGCCGTCTGCGAGGCGCTGCTGCCCCAGGGCGCGGACGCGGTGAGCGTGTCGTCGCTGCGCGGCCGGCAGATCGACCTCGCGCAGGTCCGCGACCGGCTCTACGCCGACGTCGTGGAGAAGCGCTGGTTCGTGCGCCGCCCGGACGCCGAGCGGAACCTGTTCTGGTGGGCTGGAATCGTGATCGCGGTGCTCGGCGTGGCCGCCACGGTCGTGCTGGCGCTGACGATCGGCAACGCGCTGTTCGGGCTCGTCGTCGCGGCCGGCGGGGTCGCGCTGGCGTTCGGCGCGCGGTCGATGCCCGCCCGCACCAAGCGCGGCAGCGAGTTGCTGGAGCACGTCCGCGGCCTGCGCGGCTACCTCGCCGGGGTGACGCCGGACGACGTCCCCGAGGCCGACCGCGAGCTCGTGTTCTCCCGCTCACTGCCGTACGCGGTGGTGCTCGGCGAGACCGAGCGCTGGATCGGCACGTTCGGTCAGCAGGACCTCTACTGGTACGGCAACTCGGGAACCGGCTCGGACTTCCGGCGCAGCTTCCCGGCGTTCCTCGGGGCTCTCGACGGCGTGCTCGCCCAGGCGGGCCACCTGCGATCGCTCCGGACGCCGAACCCGTAGGCTTGCGCCATGGCCTCACCCGAACTGCACAGGTTCACGTTGCCCAACGGCCTGCGGGTGGTGCTCGCCCCCGACGCCAGCGCACCGGTCGTCGGCGTCAGCGTGCACTACGACGTCGGCTTCCGTTCCGAGCCGGAGGGGCGCACCGGGTTCGCGCACCTGTTCGAGCACCTGATGTTCCAGGGCAGCGAGAGCCTGGAGAAGCTCGCCCACTTCCGGCACGTGCAGTCGTCGGGCGGCACGTTCAACGGGTCCACACACCCGGACTACACCGACTACTACCAGGTGCTGCCGTCCGCGGCCCTGGAGCGGGCGCTGTTCCTCGAAGCGGACCGCATGCGCGCGCCGAAGCTCACCGAGGAGAACCTCCGCAACCAGATCGACGTGGTGAAGGAGGAGATCCGGCTCAACGTGCTGAACCGCCCGTACGGCGGGTTCCCCTGGATCCTCCTGCCCGCGGTGCTGTTCAAGACGTTCGCCAACGCGCACAACGGCTACGGCGACTTCGTCGACCTGGAGAGCGCGACGGTCGACGACTGCGCGGAGTTCTTCGACACCTACTACAGCCCGGCGAACGCGGTGCTGACGGTGGCGGGCGACCTCGACGTCGAGACCACGAAGACGTTGGTGGAGAAGCACTTCGGTGACGTGCCCGCGCGGCCGCGCCCGGAGCGCCCCTCCTTCGCCGAGCCCGCCCCGCAGGGTGAGGTGCGGCACGAGCACGGCGACGCGCTGGCCCCGTTGCCCGCGATCGCGATCGGCTACCGCGTGCCCGACCCGGTCACCGACATCGACGGCTACCTCTCGTACCTCGTCCTCGCCGGCGTGCTGGCGGACGGCGACGGCTCGCGCCTGCAGCAGCGCCTCGTGCACCGCGAGGGCATCGTGATCGACCTGAACGCCGGCTGCGGCCTGTTCGGCCCGCTCGAGGCCCGCGACCCCGACACGTTCAGCATCACCGCGATCCACGCCGCCGAGGTCTCCGCCGACCAGGTCGTCGCGGCCATCGACGAGGAACTGCAGAAGCTCGCGCAGGAGCCGCCGTCGGCCGAGGAGCTCGCGAAGGTCACCGCCCGCTGGGCGTCGACCATGCACAAGGAGCACGACCGGCTCACGAACCGCACGCTGGGCCTCGGCTCGGCGGAGCTGCTGTTCGGCCGCGCCGAGCTGATCTACGAACTGCCGGAGCGGATCGCCTCGGTGACCGTCGACGAGGTGTCGGCCGCGGCCAAGGCGCTGCGTCCCGACTCCCGCGCCCTTCTCTTCGTCAAGCCCACCGGAGGAGCTCAGTGACCGCCGCCAAGACCCATCGCTCGGCAGACGAGATCGGCCGCACCGAGGCCGGTCCCCGTCCGCTGCCGGAGCTGGGATCGCAGAAGGTGGCCGCTGAGCTGTCCACTGTGGACACCACGCTGCCGAACGGCCTGCGCGTCATCGCCGTGCGCCGCGCCACCGTGCCGATGGTCGAGGTGCGGCTGCGCGTCCCGTTCGCGGACCCGGCCGGCACCAGCGTCGGCTCCCAGCACGCCGCGGTGGCCGAGATCCTCGCGAACACCGTGCTGACGGGCACCGAGAAGCGTTCGCGCGTGCAGATCGACACCGAGCTCGCGCTGGTCGGCGGTGAGCTCGACGCCGTGGTCGACCCGGAGCGCCTGAGCTTCACCGGCAACGCCCTGGCCTCGGGCCTCGGCACGGTGCTGGAGGTGCTGGCCGACGTCCTGACGGGTGCCTCCTACCCGGCGGAGGAGCTGGAGCGCGAGGGCGCCCGCCTGGTCGAGCGCATCACGATCGCCCGCTCGCAGCCGAGCGTCATCGCGCGCGAGGCGTTGCAGAAGGTCCTGTACGGCGACCACCCGTACGCCAAGGAGATGCCGGAGGCCGACGAGGTCGCCGCCGTCACCCGCGACGACGTGGTGGCGTTGCACGCCAAGGCCCTGCTGCCGCGCGGCTCGGTCCTCGTCGTCGTCGGCGACGTCGAGCCGGCCGACGCCGTGGCCCAGATCGGCGAGGCGCTGGCGGCCTGGCAGGGCGACGGCGAGGCCGTCCAGCTGCCGCCGCTGCCGCAGGTGTCCGGTGGCGACCTGGTGCTCGTGCACCGCGCCGGTGCCGTGCAGTCGCAGATCCGCCTCGCGGCGCAGGCGATCCCGCGCACCGACGAGCGCTACCCGGCGCTGCAGCTCGCGAACCTGGTCTACGGCGGGTTCTTCTCGTCGCGCCTGGTCGAGAACATCCGCGAGGACAAGGGCTACACCTACAGCGCCCGGTCGCACCCCGAGTTCACCGTGCACGGCGCGACGTTGCTGATCGACGCCGACACGGCCTCGGACGTGACGGCGGCGGCCCTGCTGGAGACCCGCTACGAACTGGCGCGCCTCGGTCTCGTGCCGCCGTCGGAGTCCGAAGTGGACACCGCGCGCAGCTACGCCGTCGGCACGCTGCTCACCAGCACGTCCTCGCAGGGCGGCCTGGCGTCGTTCCTGGTGAACCTCGTCGCACTGGGCCTCGGCCTCGACTGGCTGGTCGCGCACCCGCAGCGCCTCGCGGCCGTCACGCCGGAGCAGGTGGCCGCGGCCGCGCTCGAGTTCTTCGCTCCCGGCAACTTCACCGGCGTGCTCGTCGGTGACGCCGACCTGCTCAAGCCGAAGCTGGCCGCGTTGGGTGGAGTCTCGTTCCAGTGACATTCGAACTAGTCGGTCTGCCCGCGTTGTCGCGGTTCTCGATCGACCGGTCCGAGCCGTTGCGCGGCGACGACGAGAAGCTCGCCGCGCTCTGGCCCAAGGCCCGGATGATCGTCGTCGACACGCGCGGCCGCACGCTGGTCGCCGATCGCGGTACGCGGCTGGCCGACCGGCCGGCCCTCGAGTTCGGCGACCAGCCGCCCGTGAACGCCGTCCTGCTCGGTGAGCAGGACGGCGTGGCCTGGTTCGCCGTGCTGATGCCCGCCGAGGACGACGAGGCCGTGCCGGCGAGCCGCGCCTGGGGCCCGCCGGAGCTCACGGACGAACCGCAGTGGCTCGACCTGCGGCAGGCCGGTGCGACCCTCGACGACATGTCGGCCGGGCTGTTCACCACGGCCGCCGCGCTGTTCCAGTGGCACCGCCTCGGCAAGTACTGCGCCAAGTGCGGGGCCAGGACGGTGCTGGAGAAGTCCGGCTGGACGTCGGTCTGTTCCGGCTGCGGCCGGGAGGAGTACCCGCGCACCGACGCGGCGGTGATCTGCCTCGTGCACGACGGTGCCGACCAGGTCCTCGTCGCCCGCGGGCCGGAGTGGCCGGAGGGCCGGTTCTCCGTGCTGGCCGGGTTCGTCGAGGCCGGCGAGTCGCTGGAAGCCTGCGTGGCGCGGGAGATCGGCGAGGAGGTCGGCGTCTCGGTGCGGGACATCCGGTACCTCGGGTCCCAGCCCTGGCCGTTCCCGCGGTCGTTGATGATCGGGTTCGAGGCCGTGGCCGATCCCGCCGAGCCGTTGCGGCTCGCCGAGGGCGAGATCGCCGAGGCCAAGTGGGTGTCGCGGGCCGACGTCCGCAAGGCGATCGAGGAGCCGGGCAGCGTTCCCGGGCTCGGCCTCGCCGGTGGTGCGTCGATCGCGTTCCGGATGCTGCAGAGCTGGTCTGGGGTCACTTCAAAGGAGTGACGGCAGCACGTGCTCCTCGGTGACCATCAGGCCCGTCGTGGCCATGGTCCCGGCGAGGTCGGGGTCCCAGCTCGCGGTCTCCGGACGGCTGTTCAGCGTCGGCAGTTCGACGCCCCGCGCGATCAGCGTGGCCACCGCCTCGCGGTAGTCGGCCGCCGACATGCGCCACGCCGTTCCGCCGGTCCAGGCGAGCACCTCGTTCACCGTGCGGATGCCGTCGGGCGTGAAGTCGTTGTGGCACCGGACGGTCCTGCCGTCGAGGTGGTGCCTGGCCTGCGGGGTCAGGCCGTCCGGGAGCACCACCAATGGGCCGGGCACACCGGATTCGAGCAGACGGGGCGACCGGACGACGGTGACCGCCGCGGCGTCGAGGGTGTCGTGGAGCGTCAGGTAGCCCTGCGACGTGAGGACGGGACCGCTGTAGGCGTCGGGCAGGACCCCGGCGCGTTCCCAGTCGGTGCCGGCCAGCCGCAGGGCCTTGCCGACGATGCGGGCCAGCGGACGGCCGTCGTCCAAGTCGTTGCCCGCCAAGGCGAACCGCGTGGTCCACTGCCTTGGCTCAGGGCTGAGTTTCGCGAGAATCGCCGCGGCCTGGTTCGCGATCATCGGCAACGCGGGCTGCGGGATCTTGCCGTACCTGCGGACGTGCTCGATCCACGCGGCGGCCCACGGCCGCGACAGCAGACCGTGCTCGCGCAACGCGAACCTGAGCACGGCGTCCGCCGTCGAGGACTCCTCGGCCGTCGACAGGCCGACCGGCTTGCCGTGCACCGATTCGAGGACCTCGGGCAGTGAGCTCCCGTGCGCGCGGATGTGTTCGTCCAGGCGCGCCAGCGAGATCTGCCGACGGGCCGGGTGGGCGATCGGCTTGCGCAGGAGTTCACCCAGGACGGTGGCGGTGCGCGCGTCCTCGACGCGGAAGCTGAACGCCGACCGGCCGCCGCCCTCCATCGTCTCGCGGGCGAGACGCCAGAACTCCGCGAGCTCGGGCTGGTCCATGTTCACGGCACCACCCTAGTTTCCTGATTCACCGTGCACCGATGCCGGTTCTCGGTACCGTGCGTGACGGGGAGGACGCGCTATGACACAGGGTATGAACCTTTTCGGGGGCGATCCGGCCGAGGTCGAGCGGGGTTTGGACGAGTGGGTGGCGGGGTTCGAGCAGAAGGCCGCGCGCTACCAGGAGCTCCAGCACGAGGTCGACGACGTGCGGATCAGCGAGACCAGTCCGAACGGCGCGGTCACGGTGACCATCGACGCGAGCGGGGTGCTGGTGGACGCCAAGTTCACCGACCGCGTCCTCAACACGTCTCCCGACGAACTCGGCCGTCAGCTGCTCATGGCCGTGAACCAGGCGAAGGCGAAGATCGCCGGCCGGGTGCGAGAGGTGGCCGGGCAGGTCGTCGGCGACGAGGCGGGCAACCGGATCACCGGGTACTACGAGCAGAAGTTCGGCGCCGCGCCCGAGCAGCAACCGCCTGCCCGCCGTGCGGACGACGACGAGGACTACGGCACGGTCTACCGCTGACGATCCGGGGGGGGGGAAAACACCATGGCCGGTTTCGAGGTCGCTCCCGCTGATCTGCGGGCGCACGCCGACAAGGTCGATCGCCACGCGGCCACCGCGGGACAGGCGATCGACGCCGCGAACAACGCGATGTCCGACGACACCTACGGAGTGCTCTGCCAGTTCCTGCCGCCGTTGTTCAACGAGCTGGAGGAGACGGCTCGTCAGGCGTTGCGGGCCTGCCAGGAGGGACTCAAGTCGACTGCCGAGAACCTGCGTGCCACCGCGACGCACTACGAGACACGTGAAAGCGACGTGGGCCAGAAGTTCAAGGGCATCCGATGACAGGCAACCCGCTGATCTCGCCGGAAGAGGACTCGACCGAGTGGTACACCGGCATCGGGATCGCCGAGTCGATCAGCGATCTGGTGCAGGGCATCACGAGCGGCAACTGGGTCGACATCGGTCTCGGCGTGGCTACTACGGGGTTGGAGGCGCTCAGCCTCTACATGGACCCGATCGGTTCGGTGGCGTCGAACCTGATCTCGTTCGTCATCGAGCACGTGGGGCCGCTGCAGGAGGTCCTCGACGAGCTGGCCGGCAATGCGGACGGCGTCGCGGCGCAGGCCCGGACGTGGAACAACGTCGCCAAGGCTGTCGGACAGGTGAAGACCGAGTACGAGCGCGAGGCCGTCCAGGACACGGCGGGCTGGACGGGCAAAGCCGGTGACGCTTACCGCAGGCGCGCCGCGGACACCGCGGCGTTGCTCGGCGGCGCGGCCGAGGCTTCCGGCGGCATCGCCGGCGCGGTCGAGATGGCGGGGGTGCTCGTCGGCGTCGTGCGGGAGACCGTGCGTGACCTGATCGCCGACCTCGTCGGACGCTGCGTGGTGTGGGCGATCGAGGCGTTGACGGTGGTCGGCGCGCCTCTGGTGGCGGCACAGGCAGCGACGGCGGCCGCGAAGTGGGCGGCCCGCATCGCCCAGATCATCAAGCAGCTCCTGCGGGCGTTCGAGAAGCTCAAGCCGTTGCTGAAGCGGCTCGGTGAACTGCTCGCGCAGATCCGGAAGAAGATGGACGAGTTCTCCGGTCGCAACGGAGGCGGGAGTGAGCCGCCGAAGAACCCGGACGACCCGCCCGGCACAGGTGGCCATCCCGACCACACGCCGCCGTCCGGCGAGCCGGATCCCGACGCCACACCGGACGGGCATCCGACGAAGATCCCGGACAAGGAGGCGCCCGAGAACAAGCGGGCGCTGCAGCGCGAGAACGAGTCGGCCACCACGCTCGCCCAGGCCGGGTACAAGGTGGAGCAGAATCCGTCCGTGCCGGGTGACAAGAACCCCGACTACCGCATCGAGGGCAGGGTCTTCGACAACGTCGCCCCGAACACCGACAGGCCGCGCAACGTCGCCGACCGGATCCTGCGCAAGGTGGAGGAGGGGCAGACAGAACGGGTCGTGGTCAACCTGGCCGACAGCAACGTCAGCGTCGACGCGTTGCGCGCCCAGCTGCGCGACTGGCCGATCGAACGGCTGAAGGAAGCCATCGTGATCGACAAGAATGGCAACGTGATCCACATCTACCCGTAGCGAGGAAGAACAGATGGCCCTCTCGTACAGCCTCGACATCGCGACCACGCTGCCGGCGGACCAGGTCGCGCGCCGGCTGCCGGTGTTGCCGGGCGATCCGGAGGTCACGCTGGGGCAGCTCCTCGAGGGCGTGGCCGTTGCCGAGGGCACGTGGGTCCGGGTCGGCCGGACCGAACCCCGTCCGGGGAGCGTCATCGAGTCCGACCTCGGGTTCACGCCGACGGTCTGGGTCGCGTTCCGGTTGTCCAAGGAGAACGACATCACCCGGCAGCTCGACGACGTGGTCCGGCGGACGGTCGAGGTGCTCGACCAAGTTCCCGGCGACGCGGTGCTGCACTTCGACTACGAGGTCGTGTGGCTGGTCCGCCGCGGCGGCGAGCTGCGCCTGAACGACCGCGACGACATCTGGACGCCGCCGCGGCTCGCCTCGGTGGGGCAGCGTCCTCACCGCCGTGGCACACCATCGTTCAGCTAGTGGCCTTCTAGGGATCGACCCGGTCCAGGCCCGCGCCGTCCCACGTGGTCTGCGTGCACGCGACGCCCCGACCGTTCTTGGGCCGCAGCACGTCGAAGATGTGCATGCGCGGGATCTTGTCCGACACGCCCCAGCCGCTCGGCCAGGTGATCACCCAGTCCATGTCGAGGTCGACCAGCAGGCCCAGCATCCGCGCGATGGTCGGGTCGTCGAGACGCTCGAACGCCTCGTCGAGCAGCACCAGGCGCAGCGGGTCGAACTCGTCGCTGACCGCGTCGTAGAAGCTCGCCGCGGCCGCGAACAGCGTCACGTACGAGATCAGGCGGGTCTCGCCCGACGAGAGCTGCCTGAGCCGCCGTTCGCGCGGGTTGCCGTCCGGGCCAGTGTCGGCGACGGTGACGGTGAACTGGTGCCACGTGCGGTAGTCGAGGGCGCGCGACAGGATCTCGGCGTAGCCGCCGGAGTGGGTGTCGCGCTCGTTCTCGATGCGTTCGGTGAAGACGCGGCGCAGCGTGGCGTCCTGCTCGGGCGTGCGTTCGCCGAACGGCAGCCGTACCAGCGCAAGCGCTTGCCGCGTCGAGTCGTCGAGGGCGCTGGACGACTTCCAGGCCAGCTTGACGTGCACGCCCTGGCTGGACCGGGCCTGGCCGAGCACCTCGTTCATGCGCTTGGTCAGGTCCTCGGCGACGGTGATCTGGCCGCGCAGCCACTCGGCCAGGTCGCGGATCAGGTAGTCGGCGAAGATGCCCTGGTACCGCTCGTCGAGGAACCCGCGCTGCTCGGCCAGCTTCGTGGTGACCTGGCGGGCGGCGACGGCGACGGGCTTCGCGCCCTCCTCGCCGGTCACGGTGACGGTGAGCAGGCCCGCGTGCTGTTCGGCGGCGATGTCGTGGCTGCCGGCCAGTGAGGTCTGCAACGCCTGGAGCTTCGCGATCACGGTGGCTTCGGTGCCGCCGCGCCGGTCCGGGGTCTCGGCGATGGCCTGGCGCACCAGGGCTTCCTCGGGGACCTCGGGGAAGGCGGCGGCCAGCAGGCCGGGGGCGCGGACGGTCGCCCGGAAGTTCCCCGCAGCCCGTTCGAGCGCCTCGGAGGCGTCGATCACCTGCGCGGAGTTGTTCTCCAGCAACGCTTCCAGCTTCGCGGCCTGCTCGCGCGCGGTGGTGATGCCCTCCCGCACGCCCTTGAGGTCCGTGCGCATCTTCTTGCGCGACTTCTCCAGCTGCGTGAGCTGCTCGCTGATCTCCTTGGCCTCACCGCCGACCGCGTCGGTCAGCTCGGCCAGCGTTCCGGCCTGGGCCGCGTGGTCGACGCAGCGGGCGTCGGCGTCGGCCTCCGCGGTCTGCCGGTCGGCGACGGCCTCGTGGTAGCGGTGCGAGGCGTCGGTGAGGTCGGAGATCGTGCCCTGGCAGCGCCTCTTCACCGCGTCACCGAGCAGGTCGGCGGTCCGCCGGGCCTCCGCGGCCGCGGCCTGGGCCTGGCGCAGCGCCTCGGTGTCGGACGGCAGGTCGGCGTCGCCCGCCTGCCGGGTCAGCTCGCTGCGCGCGGCCTCCAGCCGGGAGTTGGCGTTCTCCAGGGCCTCCCGCAGTTCGAACGTGCGCTGCTGGGCCCGTGCGGCCGACTCCTCGGCGGCCTGGACGCGGGTGTGCTTCGCGATCAGCTCGCCGTCGCCGGGGAACGCCGCGAGGTGCGCCTCCCAGGTGGCGACGTGCTCGTGGGCGCGGGCCAGTTCGTCCTCGGCGGTGCCGAGGCGGGCGCGGAGGTCGGCGAGCTCCTCCTCCAGGGCGGCGATGCGGCGGCCGCGGGCGGCTTCCCGCGCGCCCGCGCCGATGAACTCGGCCTCGGGCTTGGTCCAGCGGCCGGTCAGCACGCCCGTGCGCCAGTCGCCGGTGGTGGTCATGTCGTCCAGCGACACCGCTTTCAGCAGGTCGGCGACGAAGGACTCCGGCACCGGCGAGCCCTCGACGGCCGGCACGAGGTAGTCGGCCAGCGAACGGCCGTCGACGGCGGGCCTCGGGACGGCCAGGACGTCGCTCAGGTCGGCGTCGGCCGGGGTCACCCAGGCGTCCAGCAGGCCACTCGCCTGCAACGCCGCTTCGAGTCCGGCCCGTTCGTCGTCGGTCAGCGCCGGCACGAAGTCGACCAGCCGGTAGAAGGGCGCTCCAGCAGCGGAATCGCGGTTCGCCGACGTGTACTGGCCGGGCACCGGCACGCGCTCGTTGCCCGAACGCAGGCCGACGAGCTCCTCGTCGAGCGTGTCGAGCCTCGCCCGCAGTTCGGCGCGCTGCTGGGTGAACGCGTGCGCGGCGTCGCGAGCCGCCTGCACGAGCGGTGCCGCCCACTCGCGGGCGGTCGTGCTCAGCGTCCTCGCGGCGGCCGGATCGGCGGTCTGCGGCAGCTTCAGGGCCTCGGCGGGGCGTTCGTCGAGCAACGGGCCGCTCGACGTCCACACCTCGACCTGCTCCAGCCAGGCCTGCACGACCTCGGCCAGCTCCTGCATCTCCTGGTTGCGCAACGAGGTCGCTTCGGTCGCGCCGAGCTGGGCGTCGCGGGCCTTCTGCCGCAACGACTCCACCTCGCGCTGCTGCGCGTCCAGGGCCAGCGCCTGCTCGTGCAGGGCCAGGGCGAGCGCACCCCGTTGACGCGCAAGGGAAGCGATGCCCGAAGTCTGGTCGATCACGGACGTCAGCGCGGCCAGCACGTCCTCGGTCGCGGCGGCCGGGGGGACGCGGCGTTCGATCGGCAGCGGCCCGGCCTCGGGGTCAGGCTTGGCCCGCACCGAAGCCGTGGTCACGCCTGCCTCGGCGGCCGGGACCTGCGGCACGTCCGGCGCGAGGTCCGGGTCCATGCCCGCGAGACGCAGGTTCTCGCGCAACGGCTCGCTCAGCGCGTCGGCGGCCTGGAGGTCCTCCGCGAGGCGGCGCAGCAGACGCAGCACGTTGTCGACGGCCGCCTCTTCCTGGGCGCGCTGGCGGTGGGCCGTCTCGAGGGCGGCGACGGCGGAGGAACGCTTCTCCGCCACCAGGTTCTCGCGCGTCTTGAGGTCCTGCAGATCGCGGAACGCCGGCAGTTCCTTCAGCGCCGCGATGGTCTCCTCGGCCTGCTGCTCGCCGGTCTCCATGTCGGCC
Source organism: Lentzea sp. NPDC051208 (assembly GCF_040682435.1). Taxonomy (NCBI): domain Bacteria; kingdom Bacillati; phylum Actinomycetota; class Actinomycetes; order Pseudonocardiales; family Pseudonocardiaceae; genus Lentzea; species Lentzea sp. NPDC051208. The sequence goes on from NZ_JBFBAW010000005.1 coordinate 448,124, forward strand.
AGCGCCTGCTCGGCCGCCGCGCGCTCCATCCGCGTGAGGTCCAGCTCCTGCGTGAGCTTCGCCTGCTCGCGCCGCAGCTTCGCCACCGACTTCTCGGCGGCCTCCAGCCGTTCGGCGGCGGACCGCAGCCCACCGAACGCGTAGTCGCTGTAGGTCTTGAGGAACGTGCCGAGCGCACTGTCCGCGGAGGACAGTCGCACGATGTTCTCGCGGATCGACTCCAGGTCGTCGAACGACGTTGCGAGCTGCTCGACCATCGCCTGGTCCAGCGGCGGCAGGGCGTCGCTCAGGATCTGTTCGAGCTGGCCCTCCAGCACCTTCAGGCCGACGTCCGGGTTGCGCAGCGTCCGTTGCAGGTGCAGCAGGTCGCCATAACGCGCGGCCGGCACGCCGTAGACGGTCTCGGCGATCTTCGCGCGGAACGCCGGCTCCTCGAACATGCAGTCCGCGCCGATGAGGTCCCGCAGCTGCGCCGGGCCGTGCGGAACGCGTTCCGGGCCCGCGAGCTGCAGTTCCGTGCCGACGCGCAACGGCGTGACGAACCGCCACGAGTCCGTGATGGCCTGCGAGGTCTTGGACGCCTTCACGCCCAGGCCGCACGTCAGGTACTCGTTGCCCGAGTGGTCGGCGGCCTCGCGGATCAGCTCCACCCACGTGTAGCCGATGCGGTTCGGGCCGCCGTCGTAGTCGTCCAGCATGAGGCGCCGCAGGCTGACCGTGTCGAAGCCCTTGGAACCGACCTGGCGCAGGTCGCCGTCCAGGCACAGCGGGAGCAGCAGCTCCAGCGTGCGGGACTTGCCGGACCCGTTGGTGCCCTGGAAGATCGCGCGGCCACCGGAGAAGTCGAACGTCTGCTCGGTGTACTGCCAGATGTTGACCACGCCGCCGCGGTGCAGCCGCCACCTGCTCATGAAACGTTCTCCTCGTCGAACAGGGACCAGCTCGGTACTTCGGGCACCACAACGGGTTCCGGTTGTCGTTCTCGTTCCGGGTCGCCGTCGGGGGACGGCAGCCAGCGGTGCGCGGCCGCGCTGATCGACCACGAGCCGTCGTCCGTCCGCGCCGCCAAGCCCATGCGGCGCAGGAGTTCCGTCACCTCGGCGACCAGCCGGTCGAGGTCGTCGGTGAACTGCTTCGACCACGCCGCGGGGTAGTCCTCGACCAGACCGGCGCAGACCTCGCGGAGGCGTTCGACGGTGACGACGTGCCGTGCGGGCGCGTCCTCCTCCTCGCCGTCGAGCAACTCGGGCAGCGCCAGCAGCGTGATGCGCGCGACCGTGGAAACTCCGGGGAACGACAGGTCGGTCAGGAAGTCCTCGGGGTCGGCGGCGAGCACGCCCTCGACCCGGCACTCGGTGTGCAGGCCGAAAGCCTGCTCCAGCAACGCGGTCTCCTTGCGCTGGTTGCGGCGCAGCCACTCCGCCTGCTCGGGCGGCAGGTCCGCGTAGAGCACCAGCGGCGTCTCGACCAGCCTGCGCCGCACCGCGTGCTCGACGCCGCGCGGACCGGGGCGTGCCGCCAGTTCGACGAGGTGGGCGGGGCTCTGGGCCTCGCCGACCGGGCCCGTCACGAGCTGGCCGAGCAGGTCGGTGTCGATCGTGATCAACGCTTCCTGGGGCAGGACGTCCTGGGCGACCGAACCCTCGGTCTCGTGCAGCACGCCGAGCGAGACGAGGTGGCGCAGGGCCGCGGTGAGCGCACGTCGTTCGGTGACGTCGTCCGGTGCGTCGATGCCCGCTTCGGCCGCGGCGGAACGGATGTCGGCGACCAGGCGGGACAGCAACGTCTGCCGGCCGATGCCGGTGAGGACCGCGAGCGTCAGCGCCAGGTAGGCGTAACCGCGGGGGGACATGCTGAGCACGCCGCGCGTGTCGTCGTTGCCGGGACCGGACTTGTACAGGCGCGCGAACCGGCGTTCCACGACCAGCCGGTAGCCGAGCAGCCCCGCGAACAGGTCCTGGAGGGTCGCGCGGTGCCGGTAGACGAGGCTGAGCAGCTCGCCGTCCGGGCCGTCGGTGCGCAGCATTGGCCGGCGCAGCAACGTTCGCGCGCACCGCACCACGTTCGCGGCGTCGATGTCGGAGAGGTTGTCCAAGTGGTTCATCGCTTCAGTGCCACCGTCGCGTCGTGCAGGGTGAGCGTCCCGGCGGCCGACCGGATCTGGGTCGTCGTACCCCGGGCGATCTCCAGTTTGAGGCCGCGCACGGGGTCGCTGGCCGAGCCGCTGTCGTTCGGGGAGTCGCGCTGGGCCATCGCGAGCGTCAGCAGCTCGCAGAAGACCTCCAACGCGCCGTGCGTGAGCGTGGTGTTCTCCAGGTTTCCGGCGGCGTTGGTGAGCTCGGCGACGTGCCTCGCGCGGATCTCGTCCGCCTCGCGTGCCTCCGCCAGCAGCGACTGCTCGGTCATCGGGTCGTCGAGGATCCTGGACGGCCTGCCGCGCCCGCCCCGGTCACCCCGGGTCCGGACGCTCACGGTGACGTCGCAGACCGGGCCGTCGCGCCACGGCGTGCGCTCGTTGTCCGAGTCGTGCTCGGGCGCGGGGGAGAGGTGGCGGGCGCTGTAGAGACCGAACGCGGAGGCGTAGATCTCGTGGGCCTCCTCCCTGGTCGCGTTGTCGAACCAGCTCGCGAGCTTGAGCAGTTCGGCGCGGCGGCCGGGCAGCAGTCCTCCACCGGACGTCGCGCGCTTCACGCTGGCCAGGAGACTGCCGATGGCGCGCGCCGTGGCCTCGCGCAGGGCCGTGACCTGGCTCGGGCGGCCGGGACGGTCGACGAACCAGTCCGTCAGCTCCTGCCAGTCCTCCGGTGTCCGCCCGCGGGCGCGTTCGACGTTGTGGCCGAGGTCGGTGCCGAGCAGCCGCAGCAGTTCGGTGCGGGCCTTCGTGAGCCCGGCCAGGGCCTCCGCGATCGGGGGCGTGTACTTCAGGACGTCCTCGACGACCCGCTGGATGTACTCGACGAGCAGGTTCCGGAAGCCCGCGATCTCCTCGGGCGCCAGGTGGTTCCTCGTGACGACCTGGCCGAGGTAGGCGTAGAAGTCGCGGACCGTCGCGGCGAGTTCGGCGTGCTGCAGGAACAGCGTCGTGACGCGTTCGGCCAGCAGCTCCCTGGTCCTGTCGCCCTCGTTGAGCAGGGCGACGGACAGCGTTCCGCCCAGCTCGTTGAGGCCGCGTTCGATCGCGGGGAGCAGTTCGCGGGAGACCTCGCGGGCACCCTCCGGGACCCGGAGCAGCTCGTCGACGTCGCGCTGGACGCGGACGGCCAGCTTGGAGACCTGGTAGCGCACGCTGCCGTGCTGGAACTCGGCGATGCTGGCCGCGACGACCTCACGCCGGCCCTGGACCAGGTTGCCCCACTCGACGAGCTGCTTGAGGCGGTTGATGACGTTCTCGATGCGGCTCTCGCCCTGCTCGACGCGGCCCTCGCGCTCCTGCCCGGCCAGCGCCCCCGCGACCTCGCCCGCGCTCAGATCCGCCAGCAGCGTGGAGGTGAACAGCCGCATGATCGCCAGGTACGTGCGCTGGTGATCGCGCGCGTCCAGATAGGCGTACAGCTTCAACCGCTTGTGCTCCACGACCGGCCACCCTAATGCGCGCGCTCGTCCGACGCGGCGCTACCGTGCCTTCGACGAGCTGGGGAGGATGCCTTGGGTGCGGGGCGCGCGTTGGGGTTGTTGCTGGGCGTGGCCGCGGACGCGGTGTTCGGTGATCCACGCCGATTTCACCCGGTAGCGGCATTCGGGTCGTCCGCCGCGGCCCTGGAAAAGCGGCTGTACGCCGACTCGCAGGCCGCCGGGACCGTCTACTCCGCCGTGCTGGTCGGCGGGACCGCGGCTCTGGGCGTGGCGGTCGAACGGGCCTCGCGCAAGCACTGGCTGCTGCAGACGGCGGCCACGGCGCTGGCGACCTGGACGGTGCTCGGCGGCAACTCGCTGGCCACCGAGGGCACGTCGATGGGCCGGGAACTGGCCGACGGAGACCTCGACGCGGCCCGCAAGCGGCTGCCGAGCCTGTGCGGCCGCGACGCGACCCGGCTGGACACCACGGGCCTGGCGCGCGCGACCGTGGAGTCCGTGGCCGAGAACACCTCGGACGCCGTCGTTGCGCCGCTGTTCTGGGGAGCGGTGGCCGGTGTGCCCGGCCTGCTGGGCTACCGCGCGGCCAACACCCTGGACGCCATGGTCGGCCACAAGTCCCCGCGCCACCTGCGGTTCGGCTGGGCCTCGGCCCGCCTGGACGACCTGCTGAACCTGGTGCCGTCGCGCCTCGCCGCCCTGCTGACGGTCGGCGGCGCACCGGTCGTCGGCGGCTCGGCCTCCCAGGCGCTGGAGACCTGGCGCCGCGACGCGTCAGCGCACCCGTCGCCCAACGCGGGCCAGGTGGAGGCGGCCTTCGCGGGCGCCCTGGAGATCAGGCTGGGCGGCCGCACCGTCTACTCGCACGGCGTGGAAGAGCGCCCCGTCCTCGGCCACGGCCGCAGCCCGGACTCAGGTCACGTGACGCGTGCCGTGGAGCTGTCCCGGGTCGTGGGCTTCGGCGCCGGCCTCGTCAGCGCCGTCATCGCCCTCTTCCGCAAGTAGCTCGGCGATCGACTTCTTCTTTTTCCTGCCCTCGTAGAGCACGCCACCCGGCCGCGCCTCGCGGATCGTGAAGTACAGCCAGCCGCCGACCGCCATCACGCCGAACGCGATCCACTGCAGCGCGTAGGAGAAGTACGGCCCGGACTCGAGCCGGGGCAGCGGCAGCGTGTCCAGCGCACCGGGCTGCTTCTCGATCAGCTGGTAGTAGCCGGGCTCGATGCCCGGCCCGACCGCGTTGTTGTTGATCGAGTAGATCTGCTTGCGGCCGTCCTGCTCGAACGCGGGCTGGTCGTTCGACTCGTTGGGCCTGGCGAGCCCGATGAGCGTGACCTCGCCGGTGGGAGGCGCGTCGAAGTCCGGCGGTTTGATGCCGTTGACCGGCCGCACGTACCCGCGGTCGATCAGGACCTTGTGGCCCGTGGTGGTCTCGAACGGCGTGATGACCTCGAACGCCGCCTCGCCCTGGACGGTGCGCAGCCGTGCGAGCGCTTCCAGTTCCGGCAGGTAACGGCCCTTGATCTCGACCTTCTGCCACTCGTCGTGCTTCGCGCCGAACGGGGCGGGGTCGCTCTTCAGCGACTTGGTGATGGCGGAGTTCTGCTCCTGGCGTTCGTCGTTGCGGCCGAACTGCCACGGCGACAGGAGGTAGATGCAGGCACCCGCGAACACCCAGACGGCCAGGGTCAGCGCCAGCCAGCCCGGCTTGAGGAGGAACTTGAACCGCACGTCCTCACGGTAGATGCGTGAGCTGGACCTCGTGGAACTGGGTCACGAACCCCTCGCCCTCCGGGCTCGCCGCCATGATCCCCACCTTGACCTCCACACCGGGCGGGAAGTACGCCTTGCGCAGCACGTCCACCGGCTCCTGCCCGTCGGTCCCGTACCGCACCCAGACGGCGTCACCCTTGCGTTCGGCACTGACGGTGAACCGCTCGAACGGCTCCACGAGCGCCAGGTTCCAGTCCGAGAAACCCCGCGTCACCACCGTGCTGGCCTGCAGTTTCCCGTCGAACACCTCGACCCCGGCCTTGATCCAGTTCTCACCGTCGGCCAGCAGCCCCACGCCGGCGTGGTCGTACTGCGCCGCGTACTCGCCGCTGAAGGTGGCGGTGATGGTGAAGTCGCCGGTGAGGCTCATGCCGTAGAGGTGTCCGTTGTCGCGGATCACGCCGTTTCCGGTGAGGCGCCAGAAGTCGCTGCTCGGGTCGGCGTGCACGGTCAGCGGCGTGGCCGACCACTTCTGCGGCTCGTTGAGCCACGTCCAGGCGGTGAAGTCCATGAACGTCATCCTCGCAAAGCGGCTCGTGCCGCGGCCACCGCCTGCGAGCGGTATCCGCCGCCGAACAGCACGGCGTGCACGAGCAGCGGGAACAGCTGGTGCAACGGCACGCGTGCCTGCCAGCCGTCGGTCAGGGGCGCGACCTCCTGGTAGGCGCCGAGCACGTGGTCGAGGAACGGGCAGCCGAAGAGCTGGAGCATCGCGAGGTCACTTTCCCGGTGGCCGCCGTGAGCCGCCGGGTCGATGAGCCACACCTGGCCGTCGGCGCCCCACAGCACGTTGCCGCTCCACAGGTCGCCGTGCAGCCGTGCGGGAGGTTCCGGCGGACCGGCGAGTTCGCTGATCCGCGAGCACACCTCGCCGACGTCGATGCCCGCCTGCCGCGCGTACGGTTCGATCCGCTGTGACGCGAACCACTCCGGCCACTCCGGCGCGGGCTCGTTGACCATCTCGGCCAGGCCGATCGTGGCCTCGCGCGGGCCGCCAGGAGGTGGGCAGCCGAACGCCGGGGCTCCCGCGAGGTGCAGGGCGGCCAGCCGGCGGCCGAAGGTCACGGCCGCCTGAAGATTCGGCTCACCGGCCGGGATCTCGTCGATCACCAGCGTGCCCTCGGAAGCGCTGTGCACGGAGGGGATCGGCGGGCCGCCGTCGACGCGCAGCCACCGCAGGCCGGCCGCCTCTGCGGCGGTGGCACGGGAGGACTGGTGCTTCGTCCTCAGAGCCGCTCGCGGACCCACGCGACCAGCCCCGGCATCGCCGCCTCGACCATCACCAGCACCTCGGTGAACCCGGCGTCGTCGCCGTAGTACGGATCCGGCACGTCCACGTCGTCTGCGTCCGGGTCGAACGAACGGAGCAGCCGCACGCGGCCGGGATCCACCATCCGGCGCAACGCGCGGGCGTGACCGGAGTCGAGCGCGACCAGCAGATCCGCGTCCAGGTGTTCGGCACCGACCTGCGCGGCCACGTGGTCGACGGGATATCCGTTGTCCGCCAACGTCTTCAACGAGCGCGGGTCGGCCGGGTCGCCGACGTGCCACCCGCCGGTGCCGGCACTGGACACCTGGACCTTCGAGGACAATCCTTCTCGGGACAGCCATTCTCGGAACACGAGCGCTGCCACGGGGGACCGGCATATGTTGCCGGTGCAGACGAACGAGACGTGCATGTCGCGCAGCCTATGTGGTGCCGCCGCACGGTAACGCTCAACCGCTGTCGCAAGATGTACGGACAAACGACATGGAGGCCGCCCATGCAGACAGGTACCGACGTGCCCCCGCAACGGGAGATCATCGGGTGCACCGACGCCCTCGGGCGCCGTCGTGCGTTCGAGGTGTACCTCAACGAGAAGGGTCGCGTCTGCTTCCGCACCCCGCCCGGTGAGTCCGCGCAGCTCGACGCGTTCCAGCTGGACGAGCTGATCAGCCACCTCACCGAGCTCCGCCGCTACATGCAGTGACGCGCCCGTCTGAGCCGGTCGCCTAGAATTCCGGCGATGACCAGCCCAGATCTGCGCCACCACGGTGACGTCGACGCCGCACCAGGCCTCGCCGACTTCGCCGTCAACGTGCGGGTGCCGCACCCGCCCGATTGGCTGCGCGAACGGCTGGCCGCGGCGCTCGGCGACCTCGGGCGTTACCCCTCGAAACTCGCCGAAGAACGTGCTCGTGAGGCCGTCGCACGCCGGCACGGGCGCTCTCCGGACGAGGTTCTGCTGCTCAACGGTGCCGCTGAGGGCTTCGCGCTGCTGCCGAAGCTCGCGCCGCGCCGTGCCGCGATCGTCCACCCCGGGTTCACCGAACCCGAGGTGGCCTTTCGCGATGCCGGAATTCCGGTCGACCACGTGCTGCTCGACGGCGACTTCCGCCTTCGCGACGTGACCTCGGACGCCGACCTCACCGTCATCGGCAACCCCACGAACCCGACGTCCGTGCTGCACGAGGCCGCCGCGCTCAAGGCGTTGCCCGGCCGGGTGGTCGTCGACGAGGCGTTCATGGACGCCGTCCCCGGCGAGCCCGAGTCGCTCGCGCACGACCCCGGCGTGCTGGTGCTGCGCAGCCTGACCAAGACCTGGGGTCTCGCGGGCCTGCGCGCCGGCTACTTCCTCGGTGACCCGGAGACCCTCGCAAGGCTCGCGCACGGCCGTCCGCACTGGCCGGTGGGCAGCCTCACACTGGAAGCGATCACGGCGTGCTGCGAACCGGAGGCGCTGGAGCAGTCCGCGCGGTTCGCGCTGGAGGCCCAGCAGTACGCGGCGCACGCGTTGGAGCAGCTCCAAGACCTCGTCGTCGTTGCGCCGAAGGGGCCGTTCCTGCTGATCAGGGCACCCAGGGGCGCGCGGCGGGCGTTGCGGGACAAGGGGATCGCGGTGCGCCGTTGCGACACGTTCCCGGGGCTCGATGACACGTACCTGCGCGTGGCGATCCGGCCGCCGGAGGAGTTCGCGGTGTTCGTGGACGCGTTGCGCGTCGTGATGGAGGAACTGGCGTGAAGCTCGCCGACGTGATCGCGGTCCTGGAGTCCGCGTATCCGCCGAAGACCGCCGAGAAGTGGGACGCGGTCGGCCTGGTCTGCGGTGATCCGCAGGAGGAGGTCACCAGGGTCCTGGTCTGCGTCGACCCGACGTCGTCCACTGTGGACGAGGCGGTCGAACGGGGCGCACAGCTCGTGCTCGCGCACCACCCGCTGCTCCTCAAGGGCGTCAACGGTGTTCCGGCCGACGACCCCAAGGGGGCGTTGGTGCACAAGCTGATCCGCAACGGCGCCGCCCTGTACTGCGCGCACACCAACGCCGATTCGGCGTTGCCAGGTGTCTCGGACGCGCTCGCGAAGGCCATCGGGCTGACGGTCACCGGTCCGCTCGAGGCCGCGCTGACGGAGGACACGGGCCTCGGCCGCATCGGCGAGCTCGCGCAGCCCGAGCCGCTCAGGGCGTTCGCCCAGCGGGTGGCCGCCGCGCTGCCCGCCACCGTGCAGGGCGTGCGGGCCGCGGGAGATCCGGAAGGCCTGATCAGGCGGGTCGCGGTGTGCGGCGGGGCGGGCGACAGCTTCCTGGACGCGGTCAAGCGCGCGGGCGTCGACGCCTACGTGACGGCGGACCTGCGCCACCACCCCGCGAGCGAGCACATCGAGTCGGGCGGGCCCGCGTTGGTCGACGTCGCGCACTGGGCCAGCGAGTGGCCGTGGTGCGAGCAGGCGGCGGAGATCCTGCGGGCTGCCTTCGGCGGTAGGGTCGACGTACTCGTCTCCACCCGCCGGACCGACCCGTGGACCGTCGGTGCGACGAGCACAGCAGTAGGAGGACTTGCGTGAAAGCCGATCCCGCAGTGCAGCGAAGGCTGCTCGACCTGGCCGCGGTCGACGCCGAACTGGCGCGTGTCACCCACCGCCGCCGCACGCTGCCCGAGATCGCGGAGATCGCGGAGGCCGAGCAGCAGGTGCGCGCCAAGCAGGACGCGCTGGTGGCCGTCGAGACGGCGCTCACCGACCTCGACCGCGACGTGAAGCGCCAGGAGACCGAGATCGACCAGGTCCGCGCCCGTGGTGAGCGCGACCGCAAGCTGTTGCAGTCAGGTTCGGTCGGCGCCAAGCAGCTCACCGACCTCGAACACGAGCTGGCCACCATCCAGCGCCGCCAGGGCATCCTCGAGGACGACCTGCTGGAGCTGATGGAGCGCCGCGAGGCCGTCGACGCCGACGCCTCCTTCGCCCGCGTGGAACTGGACAAGGCCCGCGCGACCCTGACAGACGCCGCGGGCCGCCGCGACCAGGCCCTCGCCGACCTGGAGGCGACCGAGACCCGCCGCACCGCCGACCGTTCGACGATGGCCAAGGGCATCCCGGACGACCTGCTGAAGCTCTACGACCGCCAGCGCGAGCAGCGCGGCATCGGCGCCGCGCCGTTCCAGTCGCGCCGGTGCGGGGCGTGCCGGATCGAGCTGGACAGCGGCGCGGTGTCGAAGCTGAAGGAAGCGGCGCCGGACGAGATCGTGCGCTGCGAGGAGTGCGGCACGATCCTGGTCCGCATCGGGGAGCCCAAGGCCTGAAGCTCAAGAGCACGAAAAAGGGGCTGCCCAGGCGGGCAGCCCCTTTCAGTTCGGCACTACTTGGGCAGTTGTTGCTTGGTCGCCTTGGCGGGGGCCGTCCTCCTCGACTTCTCCATCGAGGTCGCCGCGTCCGCGGACATGGCGAAGCTCGTGTCGGAGGAGTACGGGTCTGCGTCGATCAGGACGAACTGACCGTCACCGGTGTTGCCGAAGATCCGCTGCTCGCCGGTCGTGCTCGCCGCGAACGTCACGTCGAACGGTGACTCCCACCCCTGGTAGGCCCACATCTGCCAGGTCGTGGAGCCCGGCGCCGTCTGGCCACCTCGGTGGATCTGGCCGTTGGTGGTGCGGGCGGCGACCTCGACGATGTTGAACTTGTTCAACACAGCCTCAGGGGTGCCGGTGAACTGGAGCGCACCGCTGATGTCGGCCCAGCCCGTGAAGCCCGACGCGCCTTCCTTCTGTGTGTAGAGCTTGTTGTTGGTGGCGCGGACCACCAACTGCACCTTGCCGTCGGAGAAGACGACGGCGGCGGGAGCACCGGCGGCGGTGATGCCGGAGGCCACCCGGGCCGGGCTCAGTACACCGTTGACGAACTTCTTGACCGCGACCACGTTGGTGACGCTGGTGTAGGCGATCTCGAAGCCGTCACCGGACGGAACGATCGTCATCTCGCCGGTCATGTTGTAGGCGTTGAGTGGGGTGGCCTGAAGCCACGGCTTGAACTCACCGTTGATCCCGAACTGCTCGGAGTACCACAACTTGTTGTTGCCGTCGACGGCGAACGCGGTGAGCAGCTTGTTGTTGCCGCGCACCAAGATCGGCGACGTGTTGAGTGCGCCGTTGAGCGCCTTTGTCGACCACACGTTCGGGTTGGCCGCGGGCGGTTCGGTGAACGAGGTCACCTGGGCGTTGGTGCCCCGCGCCATGACGACAACCTTGTTGTCCTCGCGCTGGGCAAGGGTCGCGCGGCCGGTGTAACCGGTGCTGGACAGGGGGTTGAACGTGAGGTGCTCGCCGTCGGGGATCGTCTGGTAAGCGTGGTGCACCGTGCCGTTCTCGTCGGCGTAGGCGATCTCGAACCGCGACTTCTGCGCGTTGTAGATCATCTCAGCCTTGTCGACCGCCGGGGCGGGCGTCTGCGGAGGTGTGATCCTGTCGGGGTTCTTGAGCTTGCAGGAGTCCACGTCGACCATCAGCTGCTGGAGGTCGTGCCACCAAGCGATGTACTCCTTCCACGAGTTCTCCGCGCCGTTCGCCCAGGTCTTCGCGGCGTTGTCGTAGCGGTACCAGAAGACGTCGGGACCGCTGCGCCCGATGATCACGTCGCCGCCGGCCGAGAGGATCTGCTGGTAGCCGTTCCAACCGGTGCCCAGGTTGCGCCCGTACTCGATCCACCGCTTGTTCTTGTAGTCGTAGTGGAAGCGGAACAGCGTGCCGTCGCCGATGTTCGGGTCACGGGCGTAGAGCACGCCGTCACCACCGGCGAAGACCTGGTCATACTTGCCCCAGCCGTCGTCGATGACCGCCTGGGTCCAGGTCTCGGCGAGCTCGTTGTAGATGCTGTGCTCGAGCTGGCCGTTGGCGAGCGCGGCGTAGAAGTGGTTGTTGGTGTCGACCGTGATCCGGTTGATGTACCGGGGGTCGGTCCAGCCGGTCCAGCCGCTCGCGATCTGCTTGCTGACGCCGCCCTTGTCCCAGCCGATGCCTTCGATCCAGCGGTGCCGGTGGACGTTGCCGTCCGCCATGATCAGGTACTTGTAGCCGTCGGCGCCGGCGGCTTCAGCCTGCAGCTGAGCGTTCGTAACATCCCGAAGTACAAACGGTAGAGGATCATGGACAACGCAGCCGATCGCCTGACGGAGATCGTCCCGCCGCCGGCACCGGCCGGGACAGCGGTGGACTGGGAGGAGGCCGCCCGCGCACTGCGGACGGCCCTGCCCACCGACTACGTCCAACTGATCGAGCGCTACGGAGGCGGTCAGTTCGACGAGTACTTGTGGCTGTTGGAGCCCGCGTCTGACAGCGTCTACGACCTTGCCGAGATAGCGGAGGAGCGGGAGGACGCGCTCGAGTATCTCTGGAACATGGGAGAGGCGAAACCTGCACTACTCGACACGCCGGGCGTGCGAGCGATCGCGTGGGGTTCAACCGACAACGGCGAGTACCTCTACTGGCTGGCACGGCCGGACAGCACCCCTGACCAGTGGACGGTTCTGGTCAACGAGGCGCGTGGCGAGGAGTGGGAGCACTTCGAGATGGGATGCGCGGAGTTCCTCGTCGCGACGCTGTCCGGTGAGGTGCGCTCGGACCTGCTCTGGTCACGATATCCGGCTGACCCGCACACGTTCCGCCCGAGCAGGCTGATCCAACAAGACTGAGCACCACAGAATGGTGCACAGAGGCCGGTCGAAGATATTCGCAGTTAATGGCAAGTTCCAGAGTTGGAACTTGAGAAGCTAGAAGACCCTGATGAGCACTACAGTCGTCAGGTCGGTCCTCCACCTGACGACTGCTAGTGGGTGTTTCGCCGATATGTGATCGGTGATGTCGCCTCCATACATGTGAATGGTGGGTCGGGTCCTTGACCCCGACCCACCATTCTCATTCGGCGCCGCGGCGCAGCCGCAACGCCGACACCAAGAAGAAGACGCCGCCGATCGCCGCATACCCGGCGAGGTTGCTCAACGTCTCCCCTCCCGCCCCGGCCTGCAGGATGAACGACGTGCCGGCGAGGGTGGAAATACCGCCGCTGAGAATCATCGGCCACTGCCCGCCGAGGCTCCGCCGCACCACCCCAACGGCCAGCTGAGCCACCCCGGACACCGCGGCCCAAGCCCCCCACACCAGCAGAACCGCCGGAATCCCGGACGTGACAGCGAACGCCAGTCCGGCCGCCGCAAGCGTGCTGACGGCGATGTTGGCGTAGAGCGCGAGAGAAGCTCCGCCGCGCGAGGTCCGGCTGTCGACCACGATCGCGGCCACGTCGAAGAGCGGGTAGAGCACCAGCAACGTGCCGCTGACCGGCCCGATCTCCGTCGCGGTGAGGAACAGCAGCACCGCCCACACGACCGCGAACCCGAAGCGGACGAGGTAAAGCGTGCGGAGGGCGGGGGCGAGACCTGCGGGACGCTGCGTCAATGCTCACGAGGGTGTCCTTGAGATAGGGAGAACGTTCTTTCTACTTCGACACTGTCAGCCCGTCCGCGCACCTGTCAAGACCGAACGTTCTCTCTGCTAGCGTCGGAAGGGTGACCCGCACCGTGTCCGACGCCAGGAACCGCCTGCTGGGAACGGCCAGCCGGCTGTTCTACTCGGAGGGACTGCACTCCGTCGGGGTCGACCGCATCCTCGCCGAGGCGAAGGTGACCCGCGCGACGATGTACCGCCACTTCGCCGGCAAGGAGGACCTCGTCCTCGCCTACCTGGCCGAGGCCGACAAGGCGACCCGCCACAACGTCGAGGCGGGCGTGGCAGCGGCGGCGGACGACGCGGACGCCGTGCGTTCCGTCGCGAGGGGGATCGCCGCGCACATCCGCCTGGAGGAGTTCCGCGGTTGCGCGTTCCTCAACGCCGCGGCGGAGTACGCCGATCCCGAACATCCCGTGCACCAGGCGGTTCTGGCGCACCGCCAATGGTTCCTCGACACCGTCACAGCCCTGCTCGCCCGCGTCGGCGACGCTCCCGCGGAGCGCGACGGCAGGCACTTCGTGATGCTGCGCGACGGCGCGATGGCGGCGGGCTGCCTCTCGGATCCAGGCCCGATCGGCGACACGCTCCTCGAAGCGGTGGAAGGCATTCTCCGAGCACGCGGTTGAATCACTTGAGAACTGGGGAACATCGGTGACCAACTCCGTGACGCCGGCCGACTTCACGACACCCGGTCGAACCCTGGGTCGTGGTGGCGCACGACGGCGACCACTTGGTGCGGAAGCAGGTGTCGGCGCTTGAGCCGGGCGGCGTCGTACGGCGCCTCGACGCTGGTCCGGGAATCCGACGGGCGCCTTCTCGTCTGCTCGCAGCCCGAGTGAACCTGCGGCCGCGGGGCGTCAGCGGCTCATCGGGACGTTGGCCTCCAGCCAGGGCACGATCGCGGAGATGAAGCCGTCCGGGCTCGTCATGGGGCGGCCGTTCATGGTGGCGACCAGGTGCTCGACGCCGAACAGCGCGTCCCAGGTTCGGGCGCGCCGGTAGACGTCGGCAGGCACGGCGCGACGGACGTTGTCCCAGCCGTGCCAGGCCATCAGCGCCGCGTCGATGGCGGGGTCGGCGGGCATGGCCATGTCCCAGTCGAGGACACCGAGCAGCCTCCCGTCCGCCGACCAGTGCACGTTCGAACCGCTGAGATCGCCGTGCACCAACGCATCGGGCACGGGCTCGAGGGCCAGGCAGGCGTCCAGGCGCCTGGCCCTCGGACCGCCAGCGAGCGGGCAGACGGGGAAGGATCTCCTCGGCGATGATCCACGACCACGACGGACCCTGCGCCCGGTCGTCCAGGACCTCCAGCAAGGAATCCGTCAACGGCACCGAGTGCACGGCCGCGAGCACCTCGGCGATTTGTGACGGATCGCCGTCACCCCAGGGCAGGGCGGCGCCTCCGACCCACGACACGGCGACGGCGGCCTGATCGCCGAACGTGGTCACGGGCGTGAGGGGCTCCGGCACCTGGAACGGCAGGCCGGCGGAAGCCAGTCGCCGCAATACCTCCACGCTGCGGGGCATCGAGGCGGCGGCCAGCGGCCTCTTGCTGACCCGGACGGCGGCGACACCTGGGATCAGCAGCACGCGGTGGATGTTGCCGTCGGGGGCTGTGAAGGCGTCGTCCAGGCGTGTGCCGGGCAGCAGGGCGGACGCGATCTCCAGCAGGTCCGGGGCAGCCTTGATCATGTCCGGAACCTACAACCGATCGCAGAGGAGCTTCACATGGGCGAGTTCGTGGCGGCTTCCGCATTCAAGACCGAGGACACGGCCGCCGTACTGGCCGCAGCCGGTGGCTTCGCCGAGGCACACTCCTGGCCCGCTGTGCCAGTCGCGGACGCGGACCCTGCGACCGCGGACGAGGTGCGGATCTTCCCGGCGACGAACGGCTGGACCGTCGTCCTTTGGCCGAGCTACTTCACAGAAGTGGCAGCCGCGGAACACATGAGCCGTGCTTTGTCCGTCCTGGCCAGCACGGCGCGCATCTACGACGGCGACTACTGGACGCATTCGCTGCTGCGCGACGGCGTGACGCTCGACCGGTTCGCCTCGATGCCGGACTACTTCACCGACGACGCGGACGAGGTCGCCCGCCTCAGCGCCGAGTACGCAGGCCGGCCTGAGGTGATCGCCGATGCCACCGGCAGTCCGGTCGAGCAGGTCGCCCCGTACCTCCTCCGTGTCGGGGAGGACAGCGATGACGACGTCGAACCCGCCAGCGTGAAGGCCTTCCCGGAGGACGAGTTCGAGTTGGACTCGCCGTGGGTGTTCGTCGACTTCTGGCGCCGGTTCGGTCCGCACTACCCGGAAGACCTGTCGACGTGCGCGGCGCGGCTCCGCCTGGCTCCTGGATGGCTGGACAAGCTGCCGACCGGCGATCCAGAGCTCTGAACCGACGTCTGCTCGCCGATCTCGTGACCGGCTCAGCGGGTGGCCACCACGCGTGCCCGATACCTGACCGTCCGAGTTCAGGTATTTCGGCCCGGTGGTTCGGGTCGTCTGCGGCGAGCACGGTCGCCGCAGCCGTGTTCCGCTGGCTGATCGGCGATTACAGGAGGTACGTCATGTCCGGTCTGCTGGTCAAGAGTTTCAACAAGCCCGAGGAGTCCCGGCCCTTCGAGCAGAGCACGGGCCATCTCGACCTGATCAATTCCGAGGCCGGCACCGTCGGCCGCGCGGTGTTCGAGCCGGGCTGGCACTGGGCCGAGCACGTGAAGCCCATAGCCGGCACCGACAGCTGCCAGGTGGCCCACAAGGGCTACGTCGTGTCCGGCCGGATGAAGATCGTCATGGATGACGGCGAGGAGGCCGAGATCGGCTCGGGTGACTTCATGATGGCCGCGCCGGGTCATGACGCGTGGACGGTCGGTGACGAAGCCTGCGTCATCGTCGACTGGCAGGGCATGGACGACTACGCCAAGCGGTGATCCCGGGCGGAGGTGTGACGGGGAAGCGGGCTGGAACTCTCCGGCGTTGCAGCCCGCTCGACCGGATTCGGCGGCCCGGCGACCGGGCCGGGGTCTAGTACTTCGGACGGATCTGTCCTGGTGCCGGCTCTCGTACGATGACGACGTGTTCGCCCTTATGCGGTCGGTGTGGGATGAGCCCCGGCCGGTGCGTGCGGCGGCGCGGCTGTGGTGGGACTGGGCGCTGGTCGCCCTGCTCCTGCCGGTTGCGGTGCTCGAGACGGTGCTGCGGCCGGAGCTGAGCGCGCGGGTCGGCTCGCTGGTCCTGGCCGTGGGGCTGCTGCCGCTGTTGTTGCTGCGCCGGAGCAGGCCGCTGCTCGCGGTCGGTGTCGTGTTCGGCGTGACCGCGGTCGCCTCGCTGGTCTTCTGGGGCGAGCCCGGCCTCAACGTGATGATCTACCTGGTGCTCTTCCCGTTCTCGCTGTTCCGGTGGGGTTCCGGGCGTGAGGCGGTGATCGGGCTGGCGATCATGCTCGGCAAGGTCGGGCTGTCCGCGGCGCTCGGCTTCCTCAGCGCGGGAGAGGCGGTGGCCGGCAGCGCTGTTCTTGGGACGGCGTGCGCTCTCGGTGCCGCGGTGCGCTACCGGGCACGGGCGCGGGCACGCGAGCTCGACCAGGTCAAGCTGCTGGAACGGGAACGGCTGGCACGGGACCTGCACGACACGGTGGCGCACCACGTGTCGGCGATGGCGATCCGGGCCCAGGCGGGCCTCGCGACGGCGGCGTCACGGCCGGAGGCGGCGATCGAGGCGCTCGGCCTGATCGAATCGGAGGCCTCCCGGGCGCTCACCGAGATGCGCACGATGGTGCGAGCCCTGCGCCACGACGAGCCCGCGGACCTGGCACCCAGCCCGACCGTCGCCGACATCGAACGGCTCGCGAGCCCCGGCCGGCCAGGACCTGAGGTCGACGTGCGGATCGACGGGGCCGTCGAGGACCTCCCGAAATCGGTGGGAACCGCGATCTACCGGCTCACCCAGGAATCGGTCACCAACGCCCGGCGGCACGCCCGGCACGCCACCCGCATCGAGGTGCGGGTCACCGTCGGCGACTCGTCCGTCCGCCTTCGGGTGAGCGACGACGGCGACACCGGTCACCTCCGCGGCACCTCGGCGCAGGGACACGGGCTGATCGGCATGACGGAACGCGCCGGCCTGCTCGGCGGCCGTTGCGAGGCGGGCCCGAACCCCGGCCGCGGCTGGACCGTGACCGCCGTGCTGCCGCTCACCGGGTCGGCCGCATGAGCGTCCGGGTCGTGGTCGCGGACGACCAGGAGATCGTCCGCACAGGACTCTCGATGATCCTCGACGCCCAGCCGGACGTCGAGGTCGTCGGCCAGGCGCCGGACGGGACCCAGGCCGTGGAACTGGCCCGCCGGCTGCGGCCGGACGTGTGCCTCTTCGACATCCGCATGCCCGGGATCGACGGCATCGAGGCCACTCGCCTGCTCGCCGGGCCCGGCGTCGCCGACCCGCTCGCGGTCGTCGTGATCACCACGTTCGACCTGGACGAGTACGTCTACGCCGCGCTGCGTGCGGGCGCCAGGGGGTTCCTGCTCAAGGACGCCGGCACCGCCCTGCTCACCCAGGCCGTGCACGCCGCGGCCTCTGGCGACGCCCTGATCGCCCCCAGCGTCACCGCCCGGTTGATCGAGGCCTTCGCGGACACCGGGCCCGCCGGCCGCGCCGGGCAGCCGATCGATCCGCTCACCGAACGGGAGGAGCAGGTCCTCGCCGCCGTCGCGGGCGGGCGCACCAACAGTGAGATCGCCAAGGACCTCCACATCGCGCTCAGCACGGTCAAGAGCCACATCGCCAGCCTGATGGCCAAGATCGGTGCCAGGAACCGCGTCGAGATCGCGATCTGGGCCTACGAGACCAAGCGCGTCCGGAGCGGACTTCGGCGTCAGTAGCCGAAAGTACGACGAGCGAGTCGGACCATCGGCCAGGACGATCGCGGCCCTTGTGCCGATGAGGTGACACCGCCGCACGAGCCACGATCTGGTGCATGACCTCCTCCGCCAAGCTGGACAAGCTCATCCCGGCCGCGATCATCCTGTTCAGCGTCATCCCGGTGCTCGGTGGAGCCCTCCGGCTGGCCGAGCTGGGGGGCGGTGCGGAGATCACACCGGACAACGCGCGGTTCTTCGCCTCACCCGTGCCCGTGGTGCTGCACGCCATCACCGTCAGCGTGTACTCCCTCCTGGGTGCGTTCCAGTTCGCTCCCGGCTTCCGCCGCCGCAGACGGGGATGGCACCGGGCGGCAGGAAGACTTTTGGTCCTTTGTGGACTCTTCGGTGCGCTGTCCGGCCTGTGGATGACGGTGTTCTACCCCAAACCCGCTGACGTGGGCGCTCTGCTCACCGGCATCCGGCTGGTGTTCGGCTCGGCATGGGCGCTGTTCATCGTCCTCGGATTCGTCGCCATCCGCCGCCGGGACGTCGCCGGGCACCGCGCCTGGATGATCCGCGGTTTCGCGATCGGGCTCGGCGCCGCCACCCAGGCGGTGACGCTGACCGCGTGGCACGTGGCCGTCGGCGAGCCCGACCGGCTCAGCAACGCGGCGCTGATGCTCGCCGCCTGGCTCATCAACCTCGCCGTCGCGGAGTGGATCATCCGCCGCCCGGCGTCACCGACCCGTCCGGTTCGCGCCGGACTCGCTCTCGAGGAGACCCGATGAAGGCAGTCGTCCAGGACCGGTACGGATCGCCGGACGTGCTGGAGTTCCGCGACGTGGAGCCACCGGCGGCCTCCGGCAACGAGGTGCTCGTACGGGTGCACGCGGCGTCGGTCAACGCGTACGACTGGCACATGATGCGCGGAGACCCCTACCTGGCCAGGCTCACCGGGCTCGGAGTCACCGCTCCCAAAAGGAAGATCCGCGGCCGCGACTTCGCGGGCAGGGTGGAGGCGGTGGGCAGGGACGTGCGGCGTTTCCGGCCCGGTGACGAGGTGTACGGCGACCTCGGTGCCGCCGACGGGGCGTTCGCCGAGTACGTGTGCGTGTCCGAGGACCTCGTCGAGACCAAGCCCGCCACCCTGACGTTCGAGCAGGCCGCCGCGGTACCACTGGCCGGGCACACCGCGTTGAAGGGACTGCGAGACGTCGGAAACCTCCAGCCGGGACAGCACGTCCTGGTCAACGGAGCGTCCGGAGGCGTGGGCACGTTCGCCGTGCAGATCGCGAACTCCATGGGCGCCACGGTGACCGGCGTGTGCCGCACGAGGAACGTCGAGCTGGTGTCGTCGCTCGGCGCGGACCACGTCATCGACTACACGAAGGACGACTTCACCAGGAACGGCACGCGCTACGACCTCGTCCTCGACCTGGTCGGCAACCACTCGCTGACCGCGTTGCGGCGCGCGCTCACGCCCGGCGGGACGATCGTGCTGTCCGGCGGGGGAGTGTTCAGCGGCGGCAGCTTCGTCGGGCCGATGTGGCTGATGATCAGGGCGAAGCTGCTGGCCCCGTTCGTCCGGGACCGGCTGCTGGTGCTCACCACGACGGTCGACCGGGAGATCCTCACGGCGCTGCGGCACCTAGCCGAGTCGGGAGGCTTCACGCCGGTCGTCGACCGCACCTACTCCCTGGACGAGGTGCCCGACGCCGTCCGCTACGTGGAGACCGAACACGCCCGCGCGAAGGTCGTCATCACCGTGTGATCGGTGTCCGAGCACAGGCCGGCGGCGTGCGCGTCACAGGGTGAGGAGGACCTTGCCTCGGGCGTGGCCGCCCTGGACGTGGGCGTGTGCGTCGCTGGCCTTGTCCAGCGGGTACCCGCCAGCACCCGCGGGGTGTAGGCGCCGGTCTCCCCGAGCCGGGAGGCGTCCTCGACGGTGAGGACGTGCGGGTCGCCGAACTCGTGGAAACGAACTGCACGCATGGCGGTCTGCCTTTCGGCCGAAGGGATTCCCCCAGCTGAGCGGCAACCAGTGCGACCCCGGACGCGACTTCCGGCGCGTCAGCTGCGGGTCAGGCCGTGCCGCAGCCGGCGATCCACCTCGGTTCCCGTGCCACGACCGTGGAGAGGAAGGGCCGGTCCGTGCAGGGGCCTCGCCCGGCCGCGAGGACGTCCGCCCTGAGCTCCTGGAGGTAGAGGGCGCCGGGAATCAGGTCCACGAGCTCCTCCCGGCAGAGCGAGCACCTCGTGCAGTGCTGCCGGAACTCGTGGGTCTCTTCGGCGGTGAGCAGGCCGAGGAGGTAACTGCCGGCGGACAAAGCGTGCGGACAGGCGTCGGTCACGGGCCTTCCTCCACTTCTGGGCGGCGGAAAAGGGGTGGACGAGCGGCGGCGTCGGTCACAGGCCGCCGCCCGTCCGGAACGGGCGACCCGGTGAGGGGGCAGTCGGGTCGCCCGCATGTCGTGGCGCGTCAGCGGTTCGAGCGGGTGGGTTTGCCGGGCGCGTGGTCGGACTTGCCGGGCTTCTCGCCGAGCAGGTCGGCGCAGAAGCCGGGCACCCGTTCGGCGCCGCCCGCGGCCGTGATCAAGGCGCTGAACGCCGGGTTGTCGTGCGACTTGCCGTGTTCCGAGCCCGCCCCCGCCGTGTAGGCCTGGCACAGACCCTTGAGCGACGGCGAGGGAGAGGCGCTGTTGTCGGGCTTCTGCTCCGGTCCCTTCGACGTCGCGGCGGTGGTGGCGGACGTCGTGCTGACGACGGTCGTCGTACCGGCGGGCGTGGTGGGTTCCTCCCGCTGCTGACCGGGCAACGTGCCCGCCGCGGCGGCGAGCGCGATGCCGCCGGCGGTCAGCGCCGCGACACCGGCGATCTTCACAGCGAGCAGGTTCGCCAGTGCGGCCTTGAGCATCCGGGGTCTCCATCGCTGAGGGGCGGGAGCGAGACGAGCGTCGCGGAACGCCGCCATGGCGGCCTGCTCACCGGCCAGCTCCTGGTCGCGGGCAGGCGCACCCGCCGCCGCGAGCAGGTCGCTCAGCCGGTCGTGTCCGGCGACCGGCAGCTGACCGGGCGCAGTGCGCAGCAGCTGCTCCGCGGTGCGCCGGTCGATGCGACGGGATCGGTGGGTGCTCATCTCATGTCCTTCAGCGTCAGGGCCCGATTTTTTGTCACTCCGACGATGTCGGCCCTGGTGGGGGCGTTGCGGCGAGGTGCTCGGCCAAGGCGCGCAGACCGCGGTGCGCCGCGGTGCGCACAGCCCCGGCCCGCTTGCCGAGCACCTTGGCCGCGGCCTTCGCGTCCAGGCCGACGACCACCCGCAACAGCACGGCCTCGGCCTGGTCCCGCGGCAGCCCGGCGATCAGGGCCAGCGCGGCGTCGGTGGCCGCGGAGTCCAGCGCCGCCTGAGCGGTGTCCTCCGGCCCAGCGGGCTCGGCGACGTCCTCGACGGTTCCGTGCACGACCGGCCGGCGCTGCTGCCGGCGGAGGTGGTCCATCGCGCGGTTGCGGGCGATCGTGGTCGCCCACCCGCGGAACCCGTCGAGGTCCCCGCGAAACGATCCCAGGTCCCGCGCGATCTGCAGCCAGGCGTCGGACGCCACGTCCTCGGCATCAGCTCCGACCAGCACCTGGAGGTACCGCAGCAGCTTCGGCTGGATGTCCCGGTAGAGGGCGCGGAAGGCGTCCTCGTCGCCCCGTCGCGCGGCCGCGAGGACCGTTTCCCCAGAGGAGTTTCCGCGATCCGCGCGGCGCATCGACCACGCGACACCGGAGATCTCACCGCTGTCGCCGAACCTCGCCGCACTCTGCACGCGCGGCATCCTGAACGACTATTCGCCCGATGCCAAGTCTGCGCCATCCGGGCGGAGGCGTGCGCGTCCACTGTGGATCGTCCGCTCCGCGCAGGTCAGCGAGTGCACTCGGATCGAGCGGACGTACGACAAAGCAAAAGAGGCCGCCTTATCGGCGACCTCATTGCTTGATCATTTTCAGTGTCCGAGGGGGGACTTGAACCCCCACGCCCTTTCGGGCACTAGCACCTCAAGCTAGCGCGTCTGCCATTCCGCCACCCAGACTGATGTGAACAGAATACAGGGCGTCCGGAGGCACCTGAACGCGGGGCTACGATCGGCCCGTGAAGGTGATCGTCGAGGCTGATGGCGGCTCGCGGGGCAACCCCGGTCCGGCCGGGTACGGCGCGGTCGTGCGCGACAAGCTCAGCGGTGAGACGCTGGCCGAGCGCAAGGGGTTCATCGGCGTCGCGACCAACAACGTGGCCGAGTACCAGGGGCTGATCGCCGGGCTCAGGGCGGCCAGGGAGCTGAACGCCGAGACCGTCGACGTGCGGATGGACTCCAAGCTCGTCGTCGAGCAGATGTCCGGGCGCTGGAAGATCAAGCACCCCTCGATGCAGCCGCTCGCGCGGGAGGCGCAGGAGGTCGCGCGCGACTTCCAGAAAGTCGTGTACGAGTGGATCCCGCGTGAGCGCAACCGGCAGGCGGACAGGCTCGCGAACGAGGCCATGGACGACGAGGCCAAACCCCAACAGCCACAAGGCCCGCAAGAGCCCCAAGCAGCCGAAGGTGCGAAGCAGCCGCACTGGAGTGGCGCGGCGGGCGAGCCCACGCGGCTGATCCTGCTGCGGCACGGGCAGACGAGGCTGTCGGTCGACCGGCGCTACTCGGGGCGGGGCGATCACCCGTTGACGGAGCTCGGGCTGGAGCAGGCGGAGAAGGCCGCGGCACGACTGTCCAAGACGGACGGCATCGCGGGCATCATCTCGTCGCCGCTGCAGAGGGCGCAGCAGACCGCCCAGAAACTCGCGGACAAGGTCGGGCTCGAGGTCGTCACGCACCAGGGGCTCATCGAGACGGACTTCGGCACGTGGGAGGGGCTGACGTTCGCCGAGGCGAGCAAGCAGGACCCCGAGGTGCATCGCAGGTGGCTGGGCGACACGTCCGTGAAGCCGCCGAACGGCGAGAGCTTCGACGAGGTGCACGCACGGGTTCGCAAGGCGCGCACGGACATCATCGCGCGGTACGGCGGCAAGACGCTGGTGCTGGTCAGCCACGTGACGCCGATCAAGACGATGCTCCGGCAGGCGCTGGACGTGGGGCCGCAGTTCCTGTTCCGGATGCACCTCGACCTCACCGGGGTGTCGATCGCCGAGTTCTACCCGGACGGGCACGCGTCGGTGAAGCTCGTCAACGACACCTCGCACCTCGGCTGAGGTCAGCGCGACGAGGAACGGTGCGCCACCAGCAGGATCGTCAGTGCGGCGAGGCCGGCACCGCCGATCACCAGGACATCGATGCTCGGGCCGGCCGTCATGTCGTGGCCGCGGGCGTTGCGCATCTCCTCCTCGGTCCAGCCCGCGCCGGGTGAGCCGGACGGCACCGTGGTCGACCTCACCTGGGTCGAGGCCGTCTTCTCCTGGCTGCTGAACAGCAGGAACGCGCCCGCGGCCAGCGCTGCGGCCGCCACGGCCAACGCGATGTGGAGCGGTCTCATCGGTCCTCCCCGGAGCAGTGTCCCAGGGAGGAGCAAGTGTCAGCTGACCTTGCGCAGCCGCGGCGTCAGCGCCGTGGTGAACCGGTCGGTCGCGGCTTCCAGCGCCGCTGCCGCGCCGGGCGTTCCGACGTTCCGGTCCAGCACGAACTCGCCGCGCACGACCTGGTCCGCGCCCTTGGCCGCGAGCAACGGGTGCAGGGCGTAGTCCATCGCGACCAGGAAACCCTGGCTGCCGCCCGTCGCCAGCGGCAGCACCGCCCGCCCGCGCAACGCCTTCTTCGGCAGCAGGTCGAGCAACGCCTTCACCAGCCCGCTGTACGCCGCGCGGTACACCGGCGAGGCGACCACGAGGCCGTCCGCGGCCAGCACCCCGCTCACGGCCGCGGCGATCTGCGGATCCCGCAGGTCCTCGGTGAGCAGCGACAACGTGGGCAGGGAGCGCACGTCGAGCAACGACACGCGGTGCCCGGCGGCCCGCAGCTGTTCCTCCACGAACGACACGACGACACCGGTAGGCGCGGAGTGGGACGGCGCACCGGAGATGATCAGCAGATCGGACATGACAAGGCACTCCCTGAGTTCGCGGCTACGAAGAACGCACTCAGAGGCGGCAACACAGGCTTGCTGCCACGCGGCCGTAGTCGACGTGGCGACGTCGTGTCATGGCTGAAGTCAACCAACGTCCGCACCGGTGGACAACCGGTTCCAGTCGCTGGGATATCCTCGGAGAGCGGATGAGTCGGCAGGGCGGCCGCGGCAGGAGACTGTCGAGGAAAGTCCGGACTCCACAGGGCAGGGTGGTTGTTAACGGCAACCAGGGGTGACCCTCGGGACAGTGCCACAGAGAACAGACCGCCTCGGCGAAAGCCGCGGTAAGGGTGAAACGGTGGTGTAAGAGACCACCAGCGCCCCAGGTGACTGGGGCGGCTAGGTAAACCCCACCCGGAGCAAGGCCAAGAGGGCACCGGATCGCGAGTGATGGTGCTGCGCGAGCGTTCGAGGGCTGCCCGCCCGATGCTCGCGGGTAGGCCGCTAGAGCCTGTCGGCAACGGCAGGCCCAGATGGATGGCCGCCGACTGGGACCTTGGTCCCATGAACAGGATCCGGCTTACATGCCGGCTCATCCGCCTGTATGCATGAAGTCATGCTCTCGCATCTGGAATGTGCCCGTTGCGGCCGCGAACACGACGCCGACGCGGTCCAGAACCTCTGCCGCGAGTGCGCCTCGCCGCTGCTGGCCCGCTACGACCTCACGCGCGTGGCCCGCCCGACGACCGAGAACTCGCTGTGGCGCTACCGCGACGTCCTCCCGGTCCGCGACCCGGACCCGGCGTTCAGCCTCGGCGAGGGCATGACGCCGCTCGTGCCGTTGCCCGCGCTGAGCCGGGCACTGGACGCGACCGTGCTCATGAAGGACGAGTCGCTCGTCCCGACCGGCTCGTTCAAGGCCCGTGGAGCGGCCGTCGGCGTGGCGCGGGCGAAGGAACTCGGCATCGAGGGCATCAAGATGCCGACCAACGGCAACGCGGGTGCGGCCTGGGCCCTGTACGCGGCCCGCGCCGGCATCCGCAGCGTCATCGCGATGCCCGAGGACGCCCCGCTGATCACCCGCGAGGAGGTCGAGGCGAGCGGCGCCGAACTGCGGATCGTGCCGGGCACCATCGCCGACGCCGGCAAGGCCATCGCGGACGTCGACCTCTTCGACGCCTCCACGCTCCGCGAGCCGTACCGCATCGAGGGCAAGAAGACGATGGGCTACGAGATCGTCGAGCAGCTCGGCTGGCGCGTCCCCGACGTGATCGTCTACCCGACCGGCGGCGGGGTCGGCCTGATCGGGATTCACAAGGCACTGCTGGAGATGCGCGAGCTCGGCTGGATCTCCGGCGACCTGCCCCGGCTCGTCGCCGTCCAGTCCACCGGGTGCGCGCCGATCGTGAAAGCGTTCGACGAGGGCAAGGCGGAATCGACCTTCTGGGACGCCGCCTACACCAGCGCGTTCGGCATCAACGTGCCGAAACCGCTGGGGGACTTCATCATCCTGCGGGCCCTCAGGGAGACCAACGGCACGGCGGTAGCGGTGACCGACGAGCAGATCGCGGCGGACCGCGCCGAAACCGCCCGGCTCGAAGGCGTGTTCCTGTGCCCGGAAGGCGCCGCGACGATCAGCGCGGTCCGGGCGTTGCGCGAGGACGGCTGGCTCTCGGCGGACGACGAAGTGGTCGTGCTGAACACCGGAGCAGGCATCAAGTACCCAACTGTCCGCCTCTAGATCCCACACTGCCCCAAGGGTGTTACAGAACTTCGGCCGTTCGGGTGGCGCGCCCGCCGGAACTGGCCACCCTCGGTATCACCGCGAACGACGCCAGATCCTCCTGTCAGACGGCCGGCCCCTGCAGCCGGCCGTCCCCAAGGGAGGGAAGACACATGCAACGCAAGCTGACGGTGGTGCTGGCCCTGTCCAGCCTCGTCACCGCTGGAGCCGTCGGGGTCGCGACCGCGGACACCGCGGAGTTACCCGTCTACGGGGTGAAGAGCTCCGGTCTCGACCAGGAGCAGGCGCAGAAGCTGCAACGGGCGTTCGGCCTCAAGGACGTCCAGAGATCCGAGTCCGGCGCGGTGTCCTTCGCGGACGAGCAGCGCTACCAGTACCTGCCGACCGTCGACAAAGGACAGGGCAGGCCGGACGAGGACGGCAACGCCACCACGCAGACCGCGCTCGACACCGAGGCGATCAAGCGCATCAGGACCATCCCCGTCGAAGAGGCCGCCAAGCGCGCGCAGGAAGGCCTGAGGGCAGCGGGTGTGCTGCCGGGCAACGCAACGCCCAGCGCGCAGTACACGACGTTCGAACTCTCAGACGTCAACGGGCGCAACGCACTCAAGGCGAACCTCGACACGAGTGTCTCGTACACGTTCCAGCTCGACGGCCTTCCGCTGGAGGGCGAGGGCGCGAACATCCGCGTCTCGTTCGACGCGCAGGGCGTGACGGCGGTCAGCCACGCCGCACGCACCTACGACAAGGCCGGCACCGTCAAGGTGAACGACCTCGCCCACGGCGCCGAGCTGTGCCAGAAGTACCTGGGCGCCTCGGTGAAGCCCGAGGTGAGCTACGTCTACGTCGCCCCGCCGCTGGAGGACGAGGTCGACAGGATCGAGCCCTCGTTCCGCTGCGCCGGCCGCAACGACGACGGTGGTGCACCGCAGGCCATCACCCTGCCCGCCGCGGTCGGCGCCGAGCTGCCGCAGCCGGGACCGGGCCAGGAGCCGAGGCCCGAGCAGCAGTTGAAGAGCCAGGGGATCGGCACCCAGGTCGGCAGCGAGGGCACCGGCAACTGCTCCGGCCTGCCGAACACCGCCGCCAACATCGGCACGTTCAACACCGAGGCGAGCAACCACGGCATCACCCGCGACTTCAGCTGGCTCGACGGCAACGCGTGGGAGAGCGACTTCAAGGACCCGATGTTCGCCGGCGGTGACGACACCAACTGGGCCGACGACGTCGACCTCACCTACTGGCAGGGCCACGGCTCCGGCACCGGCTTCTACTTCACCGGCTGCTCCAACCACACCGACGACAAGCTCGCGAACACCGACGCGCGCTGGGGTCAGAACGACGTCGAGTGGATGAGCCTGTTCACCTGCCTGGTCCTCGAGGACAGCACCGGCGGCCAGAGCTGGGCGCAGCGCTGGGGCCAGGCCTTCCGCGGCCTGCACCAGATCAACAGCTTCACGACCGTCAGCTACAACTCGGCCAACCACGGCGGCAAGTTCGGTCACTACATGTGGCGCTCGCCGTTCCTGTGGTGGAACAACCCGATGAAGGTCCGCGACGCGTGGGCGCAGGCCAGCATCGACACCCAGCCCGCGTCCGTCCGCTGGGCGAGCATGGGTCCCGTCACCTCGACGGGTGCGCTCGGCAACTACAACGACTACTTCTGGGGCAAGGGCTCCGTCGGCTCCGACTACGCCTCGACCGGCCTGTTCTGGCGGATCTCCGGCGCCTCCTAGGAGCAGCCGAACCCTCGACGAAGCCCGGTGACCTCGCGGTCGCCGGGCTTCACCGGTTCGCCGGGCGCCCCGAAGGCATCCGCAGCACCGGCCGGAACGGCTCGCCGCCGTTGTAGAGATCCTCCAACTCGGTCACGTAGGCCAGCACCGCGGGATTCACGATGTCCGCCAGCGACCGCACCCCGGCCTGGGGTTCGTAGGAGGCGAGGTAGGTCGCCGCCGCACGCGCGCGCTCCAGCACCGACCTGTCGAAGTTGATCGTCCGTTGGACCCGGCGCCGGGATTGCGTGCTCTGCCCGGTAGGCTCGTCCACGCCTGGAGCACTAGGGGAGGCTGTGATTCCGTCCACACTTCCGTCCGGCACGAGGTCAGGTTCGAGCATGGGCGAATCTCCTCGGAGTCGTCGCTCCGGACCACGCCCGCGGTGCCAGTCAAACAGGTCGCGAACCGGCCGGTCAGGGCATTCACATGGTTGTACACGTGCGCATGTTTAAGACGCACGCACTGTGGGTGACCAGGGCGTTCGCAGTCGGGTGAACCTTGGCGGCGACGGAGAGAATCTCAAGCCCGGTGTTCCCCACTGACGTCTCCTCAGTGATGATGTGTCGGCCAGATTAGACGTAATTCCTCCCAGGGGGAACGGCCAGATGATCTACAGCCCGCAGCAACAGCCCCACACGTCGTGACGAACTCGTGTTCTACTCGTAGCGCAAGCCCCAGCGCACTCTGGAGTAAGAAATGACCGCCATGGACCTGGTGACACTCGCTCAGCAGCAGCCGACGGTGCCGGGCACAAGCAACGTCCGTGACTGGATCCTGGGCAACATCGTTCCACTGCTGCTGCTGACGGTCGCACTCCTGCTGCTCTGGCTCGGCGGAGGCAAAGGCGACAACGCGGGCGTCATGCGCCGCCTCGGTGGTGTGATCGTCGCACTGGCCATCATCGGTCTCGCGGTCACGACAGACGCGGGAGCGAACATCGGCAAGTGGCTCGCCGGCTTGTTCGTCGGAGGCTGATCCGTGCGGGTCCGCACCGACGACGAGGTCTACCGGGTCGACGCCGTCTGGCTCGGTCCGCCCAAAGCGACTTTTCCCTGGCGCGCGCGATACGTCGCGTGGGGCGTCGGGATCGTCGTCTTCCTCGTCGTACTCACGATCGAGCGCCAGATGGGCATCGGGTTCGGGTTCTTCTCGACCGCGTGGGCCCTCGTCGCGACGATCATCCTCACACGCTTCATCACCCAGCGGATCAGCCATGAACGGCCCCTCACGGCCGTCATGTCGATGTGGGTCCGCGAGCTCACCGCACCTCGAGAGCGCACGGCCAGCACCGGCGGGGCGGCCAGCGCCGCCCGGATCCGGGTCAGTCCGCAGCGGCCTCGTCCCAAGTTGACCAAGAAACAACAACGACGGGCGAGACAGCAGGCCCAGCCCCGCCGGACGTCAGACAGCCGTAAGAAGGAGGTTCGCGGTGTTCGGACGCCGGCGAGACCGTGACCGTCGCTCCGCCCAGCACATCGCCCAGCACGCCGCGGCAGACCCCCGCGACCGCGACCGGGCCGCCTATTCGAAGCGTGGCCGCCGCCTGCCCGGCGAGCAGGCCGTGCCGAGCTACACGCCGTCGATCGCAGCCAGGAGCATCGACGGTCATCTGCTGCGCACCGGCCAGGAGGTCTACGCCTGGTACCGGCTCGCGCCGCAGCGCTGGTCGTTCCGCAGCGACTCGCAGCGCCAGGACCTGATCGCCGCCATCGCCGGGCAGTACGCCGAGCTGCAGGGCCGCTGGATGCACCTGCGGGTGACCACGCGGCCGTACCCGATCCGCATGTGGGCCGAGGCGCACGTGCACAACGCCGTCAAGCGCCTGCCGGACACTCCCGGCACGCTGTCGTTCGACGACTACATGGTCGGCGAGCAGCAGCAGCTCATGGGCCGCTCGATGGCGGAGAAAGAGGTCTACCTGGGCGTTCAGGTGCAGACCCGCAACATGATGGACCGCGCGGTCGAACGCGCGGCCCCCGTGCTGCGCAAGGTCTTCCCGGACGCCGTCGACGCCGAACTCGTGGCGCTCGACTCCGAGGTCGAGCACCTCGACCAGGTCATCGGCTCCGCCGGTCTCGAAGGCCGTCCCGCGACGGCCGAGGAGATGTCCTGGCTGATGCACCGGTCGTGCTCGCTGGGCCTGCCCGCGCCGCGCAACATGCCCGCCGTGCCCGGTGCCGCGTGGGAACCGGAGGACCTGGCGTCGTTCACCGACGCCGCGGACTTCCACCAGGAGCCCTACTCGCCGACGGTGACGGTGCGTGGCCGCACCGGCTCGAACGCGGGCATCAAGCGGCACGTCGCGGTGCTGACGGTCGGCCTCATGCACGGCCTGCAGATCCCCGAGGTCGACGACCCGTGGGTGCAGCGCGCGGACCGGCTGCCGGCGTCGGTCGAGTGGTCCGCCCGCATCTACGTGCGCAAACCCGAAGAGGTCTCGGGTGAGCTGTCGCGGCAGATGAGCAAGGTGCGCTCGCAGGTCCGCCACTACACCGACGAGCACGAGCTGGAACCGCCGCAGTCGCTGGCCCGCCAGGCCGGCCGCGTGCTGGAGATCGACGACGAGATGACGTCGGGCTTCACCGCGCTGGGCACCCGGGTCCGCTCGTGGTGGCGCCTCGCCGTCTCCGGCCCGACCGAGCGCGAGGCCCTGCGCCTGGCCCAGTCGCTGCTGGAGCTGTACAAGCCGAAGATCGCGATCGAGCACCCCGAGGCCCAGTACGCGATCGCCCGCGAGTTCATCCCCGGCGAGCCGCTGTCCAGCGGCGCGTACCTGCGGCGCGGCAGCGTGCTGTGGGCCGCGTCCGCCGTCCCCACGGCCACGGCCGAGGTCGGCGACCGCCGAGGAATTCTCCTGGGCGAGACCGTCACGGCCACCCGCCGCCCGGTCGCGTGGGACCCGTGGATGGCGCAGGAGCTCCGGGACGCCTCGGGCCTGACGGCGATGGTCGCGGGCCTGGGTGCGGGTAAGTCGTTCCTCGGCGGCGGCATGGTCTACAAGACCCTGCGGGCCGGCGCGCACTGGACGCTGCTCGACCCGTCCGGTCCGCTGTCCGCGCTGTGCGAACTGCCGGAGCTGCGGCCCTACGCGCGTCCGATCAACCTGCTCAACGCCCAGCCCGGCATCCTCAACCCGTACCGGGTGGTCGCCGAGCCGCTGATCGAGCACTTCCTCGACGAGGACGACCCGGAACGGGCCTGGCGCCGGGAGAAGGCCCTCGCGGCCGCCACCCGCCGCCGTCTCGTGCTGGACGTGCTCTCCGGCCTGCTGCCGTACGAGGTCGCGCGCCTGCCCCAGACTCGCATCGTGCTGCTGCGTGCCGTCCGCACGGTCGGTGGCCGCTTCGACGCCCACCCCGGTCTCGTCTTCGAGGCGCTGCGCCGGGACGCGTCCGAACACCACGAGCACGCCGTCGTCGTCGCGGACTTCCTCGACGAGATGCGCGAGCGCATGTCGTTGCTGATCCCCGAGGAGAACCTCGACCCGTACAACGAGGTGCGCGACGACCGCCTCACCGTCCTCACCATGGCGGGCCTCAACCTGCCCAAGGACGGCGTCGGCCGCGAGCACTGGACGGACGCGGAGTCGCTCGGCGTCGAGATGCTGAACCTCGCCGCCTGGCTCACCCAGCGCTCGATCTACGAGAAGCCGAAGGACCAGCGCAAGGGCGTCTGGATCGACGAGGCGTTCTTCCTCTCCGAGGTCCCGACCGGCCGCGTGCTGATGAACCGCTTCGCGCGTGACTCGCGGAAGTGGAACGTCCGCGTGCTGCTGTCGTCGCAGATCCCCGCCGACTTCCTGAAGATCCAGGGCTTCGTGACGCTGCTCGACTCGGTCTTCGTCGGCCGGCTCGACGACGACTCGGCGCAGGCGGACGCGCTGCGGCTGCTCAAGGTGCCGATCGGCGCCGGGTACGAGCAGGTCGTCGCCTCGCTCGGCCGCCGCCCCGGTGGCGAGCGCAACGCGACCGAACGCGACCGCGCGCCGCGGCAGTTCATCTTCGGCGACGGCGCCGGTGGCGTGGAGCGGATCCGCATCGACTTCAGCGGCCCGCACCTCGAACACCTGCGCAACGCCCTCGACACGACCCCCGATGCCAAGCGCGACAACGGCAAGGGCGAACTCGTGCCGACGGACGACGACGCGGCCCCGATGTCGCCCGCCTACGTGCCCGACGAGATCGACGACGAACTGGCGGCGGACATGGAACTGGGCTTGACGGAGGAAGAGGCCCAGCTGGTGGGCCACGGTGACGGCACCAACCGCCACCGGGACGGCGGCGCATGACGGCGCTGACGATCGTGCTCGCGATCGCCGCCTTGCTCTGGGCAAGGCGGCGGTTCGCGCTGCGCGCGTCAGCACGCACCAGGTCGGTCGGCCTCGTCGCGGCCATCCTGGCGTTGCAGGTGGTCATCGGTGCCCCGATGGCGCACGCCCAGTCCTGTGGCGAGGCACCGAACCCGGAACGGCCCGGCGCCGGCATGGTCGGCGCGCTCGACCCGCCCGTCGGCAACGGCCTGCCCGGCTCGCCGTACCTCGACTACGGCTACGCGGGCATGGTCTGGCACAACTACCAGGCCAAGTGCGGTGTCCTGCCGGACGCCAACGCCACGCTCGACACGTGGGCGGGCAACGAGCTCTTCAGCATCGGCAAGAACATCGTCGGCGCCACGAACGCGTTGCACTACACGGTGATGGGCCGCGGTCTGCTGGTCCCGCTGGACGACGCCGTGAAGAACGGCGTGCAGAAGGTCTACGACAACGTCTACCTGCGCTGGTTCGGCCTGGTGGCGTTGCTCCTCGCGATCCTGATGTTCCGGCAGATCTGGACCGGCGACTTCGCCGCGATCTCCAAACGCGGGCTCTGGGCGCTCGCGGCCATGTGGCTGGCAACGTCCACATTGGCCTTGCCGCAGTTCTACAACCTCCTCGACAACACACTGGTCTCCAAGACCTCGGAGATCCAAGCCGGGTTCATCGAGGCGCCTGAAGAACAAGGCACGCTCCACGTACTACCGACGAAACTGCACGACGCCGTCGTCTACCAGAGCTGGCTGCGCGGTGCGTTCGGCACGCCGGAGGCACCGCAGGCCGCCGAGTACGGCCCGCGGATCCTCAAGGCGCAGGCGTGGACCACGGCGGAGATCGCCGAGGGCAAGGACGCCGACCAGGCCGCCCTGGACGCCAAGAAGGCCGAGTGGAAGGCCCTGGAGGCCCAGCTCGGCACCGCCAAGGGCTACTTCGACGGCACCGACGGCAGCCGCACCGGCGCCGGCTTCCTGGCGCTGCTGCAGTCCATCGCGTTCTCGCTGTTCCAGCTGTTCGCGAAGGCCGCGGTGCTGCTGGCCCAGCTGCTGCTGCGCATCCTGACGCTCGCCGGGCCGCTCATCGGCCTCGTCGCGTTGCTGCACCACGACCTGCTGCGCAAGGTCGCCCGCGCGGCCGCCGTGACGATCTTCAACGTGCTGATCCTCGCCGTCCTCGCGGGTGTGCACGCGCTGCTGCTGCAGGCGATCTTCAACGCGACCGGGCTCTCGTTGCTGACGCGCACGTTGCTCGGCCTGATGCTGACACTCGTGTGCTTCGTGATCGGCAAACCGTTGCGCCGCATGTGGCAGATGGTCGAGATGTCCGTCGGCTCGGCGAGCAACGTCCTGCCGATGAGCGGCGGAGTCTGGTCGAAGATCGCGGGTCGCAAGAAGCAGGAGGGCCCGACGCCGCAGGACGAGTTCTGGGAGTCCGTGCGGGAGAACGAGACCGGCGGCGACGAGGTGCCGCAGCGCGGTCGCGGCCGGGTGCGCCCGGAAGCGTCCAACCCGGTCATGGCGACGGCGCAGCGGCTCGACCGCGACTCCGTGCCGGGCCAGATCATCAGCGGTGGCGACTCCTCGTCGGTGCGGGCGGGCGCGTTGCCCGCGGGATCGGGTCCGGCGGCGTTGCCGGCCGCCCGGTCGCGCGTGGTGGACAGCCCCACGGTCACCGACAGGCAGTGGGACAGGGTCGACGACGCGGTGCTCGTGCCGTCGCGGTCGGGCGCCTACTCCGCGCCGGTGCAGGAACCTCGCAGAGCAGAGACGGAAGTGGTGGCAGGGCGTCCAGTGCACGTGATCTACCGGCCGTCACGCGGTTTCGAAGTCAGGGACAACTGAAGGGAGGCGTAGGTGCCGATCCGTACCAACCGCGGCCGCGCCGCGGTCTACCGCAGGCTGTGGGGATGGCCGCTGCGTTCCCCGCGGCACCTGGCCGCCTCGATCATCATCTTCGTGGTGCTCGTCGTCGCACTCGGCGTGATCATCCCGAGGGTGCTCGACCGCAAGCCCGTGGATCCGTCCGCGGCCGGTCAGCCGTCGACGTCATCGCAGGGCACCCAGGTCGGCCAGCTGCCGGGCAGCGGTGCCTCGCTGCCGACCAAGCTGCCGCCGCCGAGCAACTCCGCGAAGGCGGCGCCACCTGCCGCCGACGCGCAGCTGATCGCCGAGCTGTGGGCGGAGACCTGGGTCAAGCCGCCACCGAACAACGACATCGACAAGTGGCTCAAGCAGCTCGAGGAGTACACGACCCCCGAGTTCCTGGCGCAGATGGCCACGATCGACCCGCGGAACGTGCCGGACAAGCTCACCGACAAGGTCAAGGCGGTGAAGTCGACGACCTCGTCGATCGACTTCGAGGTCCCCACGGACCTCGGCAAGGTGCGCATCACGCTGGTCAAGGCACCGGACGGCAAGTGGCGAGTGAACAGCTACACGAAGGTGGACTGAGCCATGCGCGTGATGTTGCTGATCGGGGCGCTGGCGATGATCGTAGTGATCGCGGTCACGACCTCAGGCGTGTCGCAGGTCGTCAGCAATTCCACGAACCCCGCCGCCGGCGCGAACATGATGCGGATGAGCTGCAACGCGGCCATCGGCCCGTGGGACTCGGGCAACGGTGACAAGGGCCGCCACGACGCGTCGCGCCTCAACGAGGAGCAGCGCAACATCGTCGCGCGCATCATCTCCATCGGCCAGGAGCGCAAGCTGCCCCCGCTCGCGTGGCAGATCGCGATCCAGGCCGGCATGACCGAGTCGGGCCTGCGCCCGCTGGACTACGGCGACCGCGACTCGCTCGGCATCTTCCAGATGCGTCCGTCGATGGGCTGGGGCACCGAGGCCCAGGTGATCGACCCGACGTACGCGATCAACAAGTTCTACGACGTGCTGCTGAAGGTGCCGGACTGGGAGAACAAGCGTCCCGGTGACTCGGCGCAGGCGGTGGAGCGGTCGGCGTACCCGGACCGGTACCACAACTGGGAGTCCATGGCGGCGTTCCTGCTCGGCGAACTGGGCGCGATCACCGACCCGGCGGGCTGCGGCTCGGGCGCGGGGGAGTTCCTGCTGGCGTCGAACGCGGCGGGCATCGCGATCCAGTTCACCAAGGAACAGCTGGGCGAGCCGTACCTGTGGGGCGGCAACGGACCGGACGCGTGGGACTGCTCCGGCATCCTGGTGAAGGCGTTCGGCGCGGCCGGTGTGAAGATCCCGCGCGTCGCGAACGACCAGTACGAGAAGGGCGGCGCCCACCTCCCGGTGCGCGACGCCCAGGCAGGCGACCTGATCTTCTGGGCGACCGACAGGTCGAATCCCCGGACGGTGCACCACGTGGCCATGTACCTCGGGGGCGACGAGTACATCCACGCGCCCCAGACGGGTGATGTCGTGAAGATCAGCAAGGTCAACTGGGACTATTACGAGTTGATGCCGCTGGCCGTCCGGCCGGGCGTGTAGATCGCGGGGAGGCGCTCCATGTTCAACCACGACCCCATCCCGAGGCCCTCCGGACCGCCCGCGTCGAGCACACCAGTGCGTGACTACATGGCGGCCGGAGCACCGGGGGTCTCTGCCGACTACGTGGTGATCCCACGGGCTCTGGCCGAGGCCATGCCGCTGCCGTTCCAGCAGCACCTCGTGCACCTGCTCGCGGACTTCCACCGCACCTACGGCCACCTCAAGTGGCCGGTGTACCGGGTGGTGCCGTCGCGCTACGAGAAGCTCGCCGACCTCGACGAGGAACAGCTGGCCGAGGTCGGTGCCATCATGGAGATCGACTCCGACGGCTCTCTCGTCTACCGGGACCGTTCCGGACGCAAGATCGAGAACGCCGAGGACCGCACGGTGCTGGTCTCGTGTTTGGACCCGATCCCGTCGGAGTACGCCAACGCCAACCAGTCCACGCCGCCGCGGGGATTCCCGGTGCCTTTGGGAGGCGAACGCGTATGAGTGACAGCAGCGGTTGGTACTTCTGCCTGACCCACCAGACGGTGGAGCACGGCAAGGGATGCAAGGGCCCGGACCGGATGGGCCCGTACCCGGACGAGGCCACCGCGGCTCGTGCTCTGGAGATCGCCCGCGAACGGACCAGGGCAGCGGACGAGTCCGACAAGAAGTGGCGCGGCGACGACGAGGACTGAGTTTCGGGTCCTTAGTCTGTGCGGGTGGCTTCCCTGGTGATCCGCACGGGTCGTGCGGACGTGTCCTTCGACGGCATCCGCACCGAGTTCGGTCTGCCCGCTTCCTTCGACGCGGCCGTGCTCGCCGAGGCAGAGGCGGCGGTCTCCCGTTCCCCGGGAGACCGCCCCGACCTCACCGCGCTGCCCCTGGTGACGATCGACCCGCCCGGCGCCAAGGACCTGGACCAGGCGCTGTGCGTCCTGAAGTCCGGTGACGGCTTCGTCGTGCACTACGCGATCGCCGACCTGGGCCTGTTCGTGACGCCCGGCGGTCCGCTGGACCTGGAGGTCCGGCGTCGCGGTCAGACCCTCTACCTGCCCGACGGCAACGTTCCCCTGCACCCGACCGTGCTCTCCGAGGGCGCGGCGTCGCTGCTGCCCGGCGTCGTGCGCCCCGCGGTGCTGTGGACGTTCACCTGCGGTGCCGACGGCGTTCCGGCGGCTGTCGAGGTGCGCCGGGCGATGGTGCGGTCGACGGCCCAGTTCGACTACGAGTCGGTGCAGAAGTTGTTCGACGCGGGCGATCCGCATCCGTCGGTGGCGGCGCTGGCCGAGTTCGGGCCGTTGCGGCGGGCACTGGCCCGGCAGCGCGGCGCGATCGAGCTGCAGCTGCCCGAGCAGGAGATCGAGGCCGACGGCGAGCGCTGGCAGCTGGTCACCCGGCCACGCGCCGAGGTGGACTCGTGGAACGCGGAGATCTCGCTGATGACCGGCATGGCCGCCGCGTCGATCATGCTGGAGGCCCGCGTGGGCGTCCTGCGCACGCTGCCCGACCCGGACGCTCAGGCCGTGGCGACGCTGCGGAAGTCCGCGGCGGCGCTGAAGGTGAAGTGGCCCGCGGACCTGTCGCCGGGTGCGTTCCTGGCCGGCCTGGACGCATCCCGGCCCGAGTCGCTGGCGTTGTTCACCGACGCCACGCGGCTGCTGCGCGGTGCGGGCTACTCGGCGTTCAACGGATCCGTTCCCGAACTCGTGACGCACGCGGGTGTCGCGGCCCCGTACACCCACGTCACCGCACCCCTGCGCCGCCTGGTCGACCGCTTCGCCACCGAGGTGTGCCTGGCGGTCACGGCCGGGCAGGAGCTGCCGTCCTGGCTGGCCGAGGCCCTGCCGCAGCTGCCGTCGCTGATGGGGGCGTCCGACTCCCTCGCCTCGAAGGTCGAGCGGGCGTCATTGGACCAGGTCGAGGCGTGGGTGCTGGCCGACCGCGTCGGGCAGGAGTTCGACGCCGTCGTGCTGCGGTCCGGTGACAACGAGGGCGAGGTGTTCGTGTCCGCGCCGCCGATCCTCGCCAAGTGCGCGGGAAAGCGGCTCCCGGAAGGCGAGCGGATCCGCGTGCGCCTGACCGAGGCGGACCCGGTCGAACGCCGGGTGCGCTTCGAGCACGCGCGCTGAGAAGCGGGCGAAGGTCACGTCGGGCAGCCCGCGTCCGGCAGGTCGTGTGAAGATGCAGGGGTGACAGACATTCGTGACCTCACCGTCGGCGTCCTGGGCGGTACCGGAGCCCAGGGCAAGGGCCTCGCCATCCGCTGGGCCAAGGCGGGCCTCAAGGTGATCATCGGCTCCCGCAGCGCCGACCGGGCCGAGCTGGCGGCCAAGGAGATCGTCGAGATCGCGGGCGGCGACGTCCGGGGCGCGGACAACGCAGACTGCGCAGCCGACTCCGACGTCGTGCTGGTCGCGGTGCCGTGGGACGGGCACGGAGACCTGCTCGCCAGTCTGCGCGACCAGCTGGCCGGCAAGATCGTCATCGACTGCGTGAACCCCCTCGGCTTCGACAAGCAGGGTCCGTTCGCGCTGCCGGTCACCGAGGGCAGCGCGGCGCAGCAGGCCGAGCTGCTCCTGCCGGAGTCCAGGGTCACCGCCGCGTTCCACCACGTGTCCGCCGTGCTGCTCGCCGACCTGAGCGTGTCCGAAGTGGACATGGACGTCCTGGTGCTGGGCGACGACCGCGAGGCCACCGACACCGTCCGGGAACTGGCCGAGCTCGTGCCCGGCTTCCGCGGCGTCTACGGCGGCCGGCTGCGCAACGCCCACCAGGTCGAGGCGTTCACCGCGAACCTCATCGCGGTCAACCGCCGGTACAAGACCCACGCCGGCCTGAAGATCACGGGAGTCTGATGCTCCCCGTCGACGACCTCGGTGAGCCGGTGCCGCTGGACCAGCCTCGGCGTGTGGTCAGCCTGGTGCCGTCGATCACCGAGGCCGTCGCGGTGACCGTGCCAGGATCCCTGGTCGGCGCAACGGACTACTGCACCCACCCGGCCGATCTCGACGTGGCCCGCGTCGGCGGGTCGAAGTACCCGGACGTCGACGAGGTCCTGGCGCTGCAACCCGACCTCGTGATCGCGAACTCCGAGGAGAACCGCGCCGAGGACGTGGACCGGTTGCGCGCCAACGGCGTCAACGTCTGGGTGACCGAGGCGCCGAAGACGGTCCCGATGGCGCTGGCGTCGCTCAGGAGGTTCTTCGCGCTCGGCTGGGACCTCGTGCCCGAGTGGCTGACCGGGGCCGAAGAGCTGTGGCGCGACACGAAGCCCCCGAAGCTCACCGCGTTGATCCCGGTCTGGCGCCGCCCGTGGGTGGTCGTCGGCCGCGACACCTTCGCCACCGATGTGTTGCGGCGCCTGGGAATCGAGAACGTCTACGCGACGCACGACGAGCGCTACCCGCGTCCGAGCCTCGACGAGCTGAACGACAAGCGCCCCGACCTGGTGATCCTCCCGGACGAGCCGTACGTGTTCACCCACGAGGACGGCCCGGAGAGCTTCCCCGGCCTGCCCTACGCGCTCGTCAACGGCAGACACCTGACCTGGTACGGGCCTTCGCTCGTAGAAGCAAAGCCTGCCCTGGAGAGGGCACTGGACTACGGCCAGGGTTGACAACCGCAGGTGGATTCGCGAAACCCCGTGCACTGCCAGGATTCTCGCCCATGGGGAAACTAGCCGCGATCATCGCGACAGCCGCCGCCACCGTCACGCTCACCGCCGTCCCTGCCAGCGCCGACCCCGTCGTCGTCTACCAGCTCGCCGGCAGCACCCGCTGCCTCGCCGACGTGCGCACCGATGTCGTTCTGAAGCCGTGCAACGAACTCGCCGACGACCAGCGCTGGCTCGTCCCGATCAGCGGTGGGGTCGACTGGCCGCACAACCTCGCCACCGACAGGTGTCTCGGTGCGACCGCCGCCGGTGACGTGCTCGGCCAGGCCTGCACGTCGAGTTCCAGCCAGCGCTGGCGCCGGGTGCCGACGGGGAGCTCGTTCCAGTTCCGCAACGTCGGCACCGGCAAGTGCCTCACCGCGCAGGTGACCCTCGCGACCTGCAGCGCCTCCAGCTCGAAGTGGAACGGCCTCCGTTAGTGGCGCGACCCGGCCCGTTGGCGGCCGAGTTCACGCTCAGCAGGGCACCTCGCGGCACCGCCCCCACGCCCCCATACGGTCCAGTATGAGCAATGCCTGGAACTTAAGGCTGGGCGGCGGAGGGTGTTGATCACGGTTCGGCTGTGATCGGTGTGGTGGCCCGGACAGGCAACGAGGCTCCGGCT
>NZ_JBFBAW010000006.1:0-485260 GCF_040682435.1 Lentzea sp. NPDC051208
CCGCGCGATCGAGTTCAAGAAATTCTTGATCGCCATCGACAAGGAGGTGCCCGCGGATCTGGCGGTGCATCTGGTGATGGACAACGTCTCCACGCACAAGACCCCGGTGATCAAGCGCTGGCTGGCCGCCCACCCACGCTTCACCGTGCACTTCACACCGACCTCGAGTTCGTGGCTCAACCTCGTCGAACGCTGGTTCTCCGAACTGACGACCAAGAAACTCCAACGCTCGAGCCACACCAGCGTTCGCATGCTCAACCGAGACATCCGCGCCTGGATCGAGACCTGGAACGACGACCCACGGCCCTATGTCTGGACCAAGACCGCCGACCAGATCCTCGACTCCATCGCACGCTACTGCACACGAATTAACAACTCAGGACACTAGCAGGGCTTCCCGGTTCGGGAAGTGGCGGTAGAGCGTGCCCGGACCGACGCCGGCCTGTTTGGCGATGGCGTCCAGGGAGCCGGTGATGCCCCGCTCGCTGAAGAACTGCTCCGCGACTTCGAGGATGTGCGCGCGGTTTCGCTGCTTGTCCGTCCGCGGCCTGCGCGCGCCGGCGCCTGCTGCACCCATGCCTGAAACCCCTCGCTGGCGAAACGGAGAGCCTCTCCGTATAGTCGTCGACGTAAAACGGAGACTGCCTCCTCATTGTTGCAGGAGGAAGTGATTGGTGCTGGCACCCTGCGGTCCATCAACCCGGAATCAGGAGCAGACATGCCCACCCTTGGGATCATCGGAAGCGGAAACATCGGCGCGGCTGTCGCGCGCCTGGCGGTAGCGGCCGGTGTTCCTGTCGTGGTGTCGAACTCCCGTGGCCCGGAGAGCCTCGCCGGGCTCGTCGCCGAGCTGGGCTCGCTGGCCACGGCGGGCACCGTCGGGCAGGCGGCCGAGGCCGGTGACCTCGTCGTGCTGTCCGTACCGCTCACCGCGCACACCGCCGTCCCGGCAGCGCCCCTCGCGGGCAAGACCGTGCTGGAC
Organism: Lentzea sp. NPDC051208; assembly: GCF_040682435.1. Taxonomy (NCBI): domain Bacteria; kingdom Bacillati; phylum Actinomycetota; class Actinomycetes; order Pseudonocardiales; family Pseudonocardiaceae; genus Lentzea; species Lentzea sp. NPDC051208. Next base: position 983 of record NZ_JBFBAW010000006.1, read on the forward strand.
ACCAGCAACTACTACCCGTTCCGCGACGGCCGGATCGCCGAGCTGGACGAGGGCGAGCTCACCACCAGCGAGTTCGTTCATCGGCACTTCGGCACGGCGCGGCTGGTCAAGGCGTTCAACAACATCCTGGCCCACCACATCCCCCAGTTGGCGCGCCCCTCCGGCGCGGCCGACCGCACCGCGCTGCCGGTCGCCGGTGACCATGCTGAGGCGAACGCCGCCGCGGCGACGCTGATCGACCGGCTCGGCTTCGACACCGTCGACGCCGGTCCGCTGGCGCAGGGCTGGCGCTTCGAACCTGAAGCAGCGGCGTACACCCGCCTCTACCTCGCCGACCCGTCCACGCCCGATGAGCTGATGCTCCAAGCGCCTGGCCGGCCCGTGCCCGCCGCCGAACTGCGACTTGCCCTCCAGTCGGCCCGGCGGGTGTCGGTGGTCGACCGCGTCTTCTGACAGACAGCACGACGGCAGCCCTCGCCGAAGCCGGTCACCTCACGTGCCGATCGGCACCCCTGGCGGCGTGACCTGTGGCGTCCGATGTGGCCGGTTGGGACTTCGGGGCACGGTGGTGTTGTTCCTAGCGTCGGGGGCGTGGCTGACAACGAGGTTTTCTTGCCGAGGTTCGGTGCCGTGTGCGGGGTTGTCCTCGCCCTGTCGATCGGCGTACCGGGGGCCGTGGAGGCCTTCACCGGGGAGACGGCGTTCACCAGTGCGGTGATCGGGCTGGGAACGGCGTTCGGGGCGCCCGCGGTGCTGGCGTTGCACGGGCATCAGGCGCGTGCGTCGGGGAGGTTCGGGGCGTTCGCGTTCGCCGCGAACTGCGGATGCCGGTGCTCGACGGGGTCGAGGCGGTGGCGTTGCTGCGCAGGCGCGCGCCCGGCTGCAAGGTCGTCATGCTGACCACGTTCGACGACGAGGACTACGTGGTGCGCTCGTTGCGTGCGGGCGCGACCGGGTACCTGCTCAAGGACCTGCCGTCGCAGGAGCTGGCGGCGGCGGTCAAGCTGGCCGCGGCGGGCGTGGCCCAGTTCGACCCGGCCGCGGCGGCCCGGCTGGCGGCGGTGCTGGACCGGTCGGACAGCCGGCGCGAACCGCTCACCGTGCGGGAGGTCGAGGTGCTGCGGCTGGTCGCGGCCGGGGCCACGAACAAGGAGATCGCCGAGCGTCTGCACCTGTCGGAGGGCACGGTGAAGAACCACATCTCGCGCATTCTCGGGCGGCTCGGATTGCGCGGCCGCACGCAGGCCGCGCTTTATGCGCAGTCGAATGGACTTGTGTAACGAGGTGTGGCAATGGTCGCGATGTGGCGGCCATGACCGTTTCCCAGCAGCTGACGAAGGAAACCGCGATCGCTGCCGGTTTCCTGCTGGTCCTTGCCGCGTGCGGCACGCAGGCGCCGACCAAGCTCGCGGCCGGCTCTTCCGCGACGACCACCACTACGTCCACCACGACGACGACCACACCTCCACCGGTGACCGTGGAGTCCATCGTGGACGGTCGCACGGTGGTGTTGTCCAACGGCGCCAAGCTCGTGGTGTCCGGACTCGCCCAGCCCGGTGAGTGCTGGGCCGCGTCGGCGGTCGAGTTCGCGACGAAGACCCTGGTGGGCAAGCCCGTCCAGGCCGTCGCGTCGCAGCTGCTGCTGGCCGACGGCAAGGACTACGCGGTGCTCGCGGCCGGTCAGGGCGTCGCTCGCTCGATCGCCGGGGCGGACGCGGCGGTCCAGGTCGCGGAGACGGCCGCCAAGCAGGCGTCGCTGGGGTTCTGGGGTCCGTCGTGCGGCGGGCTCGACGTGAAGCCCGTGCCCGTCGCGCCGGAAACCGTTGCGCCGCAACCTGTCGTGCCGCAGCCGGTCGTGCCGCAGCCGGCCCCCGAGCCGCCCGCCGCGTACTACGCCAACTGCTCGGCCGCGAAAGCCGCCGGTGCGGCACCGCTCTACCGCGGTCAGCCCGGCTACCGCGCGCCTCTCGACCGGGACAACGACGGGGTGGCCTGCGAGTAGCTCCGGTGTGCCCTGACAGATCGGTGGCTGCGGGTGTCAGCGGAATGTCAGCGCCGCCCGGAAATCTCTGACCCGTCGAAGCTTCCCCTGCACAGGCCGGGGAGCCTGTGGAGCGAAGAGGGTCAAAAGTGCTGAAGAAATTCACTTTCGTGGCATTGATGGGTGCGCTCGTCAGCGCGTCCTTCGGCGCCGGTGTCGCCAACGCGGCGACCGACCGCAACGGCTCCTGCGAGTCGGGCGAGTTCTGCCTGTACTACAACAGCGACAACGAGGGCTCGGTGTCCGACTTCGCGGGCTCGATCGCCGACTACGGTGACTCGCAGCCCGGCTGCTACGAGTTCAAGAGCGCGGGCAACGGCCAGGGCGTGTGCGTCAAGAACAACGCCGCGTCGGTCTGGAACAAGACCAGCAAGGCCGTCACCGTGTTCTACAACAGCAACTACGGTGGCGCGAAGCAGACGTTCGCGGCCGGCGCCAAGGGCAACCTGAAGACCGAGCTCAAGAACGAGAACGCCTCGCACCGCATCGGTGACGCCGGTGGCGACCCGGACCCGTCGCCGGGCGTCTACCCCGCGCCGGAGACCAACCCGCACCCGGCCGCCACGGCGCGTGCGCCCCAGGCCACCAAGCGCACGCAGTTCATCGACGACCAGATCGCCTCGAAGACCGGCGAGAAGCAGTGCTGGGTGGGCGACTACCGCAGCTACGAGTCGTCGACGAGCAACCACAACACCGGCAACGCGCTCGACTGCACCATCTCGAACGCGATCGGCACCTACCCGACCGAGGCGCAGAAGGCCCAGGGCTGGAAGCTGGCCTACTGGCTGCAGAAGCACGCGTCCAAGCTGGACGTCCGCTACGTGATCTGGCAGGGCAAGATCTGGAGCGTCGCCCGTGCGTCCGAGGGCTGGCGCAACTACACCGCCGGTGGCGGTGTGACGGGTGGTCACTACGACCACGTCCACGTCTCGGTCCAGAACCCGCACGGCGACTGATCTGAGTCGTTGACGAAGGCGAGCGCACACCCGTGCGCTCGCCTTCTCGGCGTTTCAGGACCTCAGGTCGTGGACGATCAACGACGCCGAGAGCAGCCGGATGTCGGTGGGGTCGGCCGGGTTGTAGCCGGTGAGCTCGGCGACGCGGCGCAGGCGGTAGTTGAGCGTGTTGCGGTGCAGGTGCAGTTCGTCGGCCGTGCGGTGGCGGTTGTGGTCGCTGTTGATGAACGTCCGCAGCGTGTGCAGCAGGTCGGGGTGCTCGGAGAGCCGGTCCATCACGCGTGCCAAGCGCTTGCGGCCGGGGCCGGGGCGGCAGAGCTGGTACTCGAGCAGCACGTCGTCGAGGACGTACGCGCCGGGCGGCCGGCCGAGGCGCTGGGCGAGTTCGGCGATGTCGGCGGCCTGCCGGGCCGCCGCGGGGATGTCCTCCCGGCTCTCCGCCGCCGCGATTCCGCCGATGAGGCCGGTGCCGGCGGCGGTGAGCAGGGTGCGGACCAGCTCGGCGGCGTCCTCCAGTTCCTGGTCGAGGCCCTCCTCCGTTGTCGGCAGGAGCACTGTGCCGCCGTCGTGGTCCAACGCGGAGAGGGCGTGCTTGGGCAGTTCGGCCCGTAGCCGTCGCACGAGCCCATGAACAGCGAGCCGAGCGTCGGCGCCATCAGCCACCGACGGTGCCTCGACGCGTACGGCGACAACGACGTGATGGCTGGACAGCTCCAGTCCGATCCGTTCGGCGAGCGGCTCGGCCTCCCGGCCGGTCAGCAGGGCCGCGACCAGGGCGCGACCGGCTTCACGGCGTTCGGCGTGCAGGGCCTGCTGCTCGGCCAGGTACGACCCGGCCACGGCCGGCACCGCGACGCTCAGGTACCGCAGCAGCGCCGGCACCGTCGCCAGCAGGTCCGGTATCTCGTCCGGCTCGGCGACGGCGGCCATCGCCTCCCAGCCCACGGTCGCCGCGACGTGGTAGGTGCTGAGCACGATGTCGAGCGGAACGCCCTGCTGGGCGCGCCGCACCGCCGTGGCGATCTGCATGTCCAGCTCCTCGGGCGCGGGCGGGCGTTGTTCCCGCAGCGCGCGCAGGAAGACCTGCAGGTGACGGGTCACCGCCTCGGTGATCTCGCGGTCGACCAGTTGGTGCGGCAGCTGCCGGTAGGTCGCGGATCTGGCGAAGAACGCCTCCAGCACTTTCTCGGCGATGTGCGGGATCTGGGTCGCGGCACGGTCGTAGAGCGGCGAGGCGGGATCAGGGGCGGGGATGTCGACCACCGCCAGAGGCTTGCGCATCAGCCGGTGAGAGGCGATAGCCCGATCGAGTCCTTCTCGGCTGGTTGCCTGCACCAAAGAGGGACCCTCGCGTTGTGCACGTGCCTCAAAGATTTGACCCTATCGAGTGATGGACGATGAGAACCGCCACTGTTCACAGCCACAATCGGGCGTTGTGAGCAGCGTCGAAGAATGTATGAAGTTGTTGCTGCGCAGCGGGTTCAGGCGGACGGTCGTGCGTGATCACTTCACGTGCGTCAATGCTGTGATGTTCAGGCGTGTGTGGCGTGGCATCAACGAGACGGTGCTGGCGTACTCGGAGTCGGAGGCCCTGGCCTATCGCGTGGCGGAGGCTGACGCGGATCCCTCGGACCCGTTCGTCGTCGACCCCGACCTGACGGAGTGGCAGTGCGGGGGTGAGTTCCTGGACGTCGCGGGCCAGTTGCTGGAGTTACCGGCCGCGCCGGGGCACTCCGCGTTCCACCGGAATTCCGGTGGGTGACCTGCCGCCGTCACCTTTCTGATGGTGGCCGGCCTGCAGCCCGTGGCCCACGCCGGACCGGTGGGCAGCGGCTGGACCGAGCACAGTCCCGCGTGGAACCTGAGGCGCGGATCCAGGACGACTACCGGACCGGCCGGCGGCAGTTCGAGGGCGAGCTCGAGGTCACCGCGGGCACGGACGACGAGAGCGCCATGCAGATCTTCGGCAACGACGGCGACGGCGCCACCACGCTGAAGTACGGCGTCTACGGCACGTTGAAGACGGCGAGCGCCGAGCACCAGTGGCGCAACGTGCACTTCCACCGGAAGTAGTAATCTTCTCGTGTGGGTGAGACCGTCCGGATCGGAGTGTTCTACGACGGCACGTGGTTCGCCTACCTGAGCGACTTCTACGCGACCGCGCACCCCAGGGGAGCGCGCGTCTCTCTCGACGGCCTGCACGACGCGTTGCGCTGGTACGTCCACAACGAGACGGGTCGTCCGCTGGACGAGTGCGTGGTCGCGGAGGCGCATTACGTGCGCGGTCGCATCGACACCCCTGCCGAGTCCTTCGACCGGGTGCTGGCCTCCGCCGGCATCACGCGGCACGACCTGCCGCTGCACAACGGCAAGGAGAAGGGTGTCGACGTCCTGCTCGCGCTGGAGGCGTGGGACCGGGCGACGACGGTGCCGTTGCAGTGGGTCGTGCTGCTGACCGGCGACTCGGACTTCACCCCTCTCGCGGAGCGGCTGACGGCGCGGGGCGTGCACGTGATCGTGCCGGTGGTGGACATCATGACGGTCAACGCGCCACCTGCCTGGACTCCGCGCACGGCCGCGCCGCTGCGGGCCGCGACGCCGTTCACCCCCGGTTTCGACCAGCTGTTCGCGCCGGGTGACCAGGCCGACTACCCGCTGCGGCGTGCCTTCGTGCGGTCGTCGCAGGTGGTGGCGTCACCGGTCGGGGCACCGCGCGGACGCAGGCGGGGCACCGTGGCGACCTGGAAGACCGGGCAGGCGCACGGGTTCATCACCGACACCCGCGGCGGGTCGTGGTTCGTCTCGCGCGACGAACTGCCGAACGGACTGACGCTGCTGCTGGCGGGCACGCCGGTGTCGTTCACCGGCTCGCCTGCGCCGATGCCCGGCCGCAAGTACCCGAGGGCGCAGGCCGTGCGGCCCGAATGACTTTTGTCATCCCGAGGTCGTGACGCTGCCTCACTACTGATGAGAGCCGGTTCTGAGCAGGCTCGACGCCATGGAAACGGTGCTCGGAGTACGAGGGGCGCGGCACCACTACGGTGCCGTGCAGGCGCTGGACGGCGTTGATCTCGACGTCGGCGCGGGGCAGTGCGTGGCGCTGCTCGGGCCGAACGGCGCGGGCAAGACGACGCTGGTGAACCAGGTGATCGGGCTGTTGCCCGCCCAAGCTGGTTCGGTGCGCGTGTGCGGTGGCGACCCCCGCGTCGCGTCGACCCGCCGGCAGCTCGGGGTGGTGCACCAGTCGCTCGGGTTCCCGACCACGCTGAAGGTGTCCGAGCTGGTGGTCGGGGCCGCGGTGCGCGCGGGCAAGCCCCGTGCGGCGGCCGGGCCGGTGATGGCCGAGCTCGACCTGACCGAGCTGGCCGGGCGGCGCGCGGCGAAGCTCTCCGGCGGCCAGAAGCAACGGCTGCAGCTCGCCATGGCCCTGGTGGCAGATCCGGCACTCCTGGTGCTGGACGAACCGACCGCCGGCCTGGACGTGCCCGCCCGCAGGCGGTTCTGGCAGATCCTCGCCGAACGGCGTGAGCGCGGGACCGGCGTCCTGCTCACCACGCACCTCATCGAGGAGTCCTCGGCCGTCGCCGACCGCGTCGTCGTGCTCGACCGGGGCCGGGTGCTCGCCGAGGGCACGCCGGACGAGCTGGTCGCGCGGCTGCCCGACCGCACGGTGATCGCCCGGACGGCCCTCGGCTTGGAGCGCCTCCAAGCACTGCCGGGCGTCGTGTCGCTGCGCAACGACGGCGAGCACGTCCGTCTCGGCACGCGGGCGCCGGAGGCGTTGTTGCGGGTGCTGCTCGCGCAGGACCCCGGCCTGACCGACCTGCGGGTCGAGGGTGCCGGGCTGGAAGAGGCAGTGGCCGGTCTGATCGAGAGGGGTGCGGTGTGAACACAAGGGTCTTCGGCGTGGAGCTCGCGGACGAGCTGAGGGGTGTCGTCCGCGAACCGGCCGCCCTGTTCTTCTCGATCATCATGCCGGTGGGGTTCTTCGCGCTCTTCGTGTCGCTGTTCGGGAAGTTCAGCGCCGGCGGGGTGTCCGCGGGGACCACGATGATTGCCACGTTCGGCGCGTTCGGCGTGATCTCGGTCGTGCTGATGAACCCCGGCATCGGCGTCGCGTCCGACCGGGAACGCGGCTGGCTGCGGGCGAAGCAGGTGTCGGCGGTGCCGATCGGCGTGACGCTCGCGGCGAAGGTGGTGGCGGCACTGCCCTACGCGGCCGGGGTGCTGGTCGCGATGACGGCGACCGCGGCCGTCACCGGTTCCCTGACGGCGCCGTTGCCCGCGCTGCTGCGGCTTCTCGCCGTGCTGGTGCTCGGCGCGCTGCCGTTCGCGTTGCTGAGCCTCGCGATCGGCTTCCAGGTCGGCGCGGGCGCCGCGGCCGCCGTGCTCAACGCGATCCTCATCCCGGCGTCCGTCCTTTCCGGACTGTGGATGCCGCTGGAGATCATGCCCGCGTTCTTCGGTGACGTCGCGCGGTTCCTGCCGACCTACCACCTGTCGGAGCTCGCCCGCGCACAGCTGACCGGTGGGCCCGTGGTCGCGCACGTGCTCGTGCTGCTGGGTTTCGCGCTGGTGGCCGCGGTGCTGGCGGCCGTGTCGTATCGTCATGCGCGGTCATGAAAAAAGTCGCTGGGATCTCCCGCTGGTTGCACCTGATCTACCTCGGGAACCTGCTGTGGGCACCGATCTTCGACCCCGCCGCGGGCTGGGTGGACTGGGCGCTCGTGGCCGTCGTCGCCGTGGCCTTCGTCCCGATGTACGTGCTGGCCTGGCACCGGCCGGACCGCGTCCGCTGGTGGTGCCTCGTGCCGACGGTGGTGCTCGGCTCCCTGACGACGCCCTTCAACACCGGCGCCGCCGTGCTGTTCGTCTACGCGGCGGCGTTCGCGGGCCTCGCGGAGTCGCGGCGGGTCGCGATGCGGTGGTTCGTCGCGCTGACCGCGTTGATCTGCCTGTCCGGCGTGGTGTCGGTGGTCGAGATGCCGTACCGGCTGTGGGGGCTGCTGCCGTCGCTGATCTTCCTGTGGCTGATCGGCATCCTCCAGGTCGAGTGGTCCGAACGGGACCGCGAGGGCGCTGAGCTGCGCATCCGCACCGCCCGGATCGAGCACCTCGCCACCCTCGCCGAACGCGAGCGCATCGCCCGCGACCTGCACGACCTGCTCGGCCACACGCTGACCGCGATCATCCTGCGCGCCCAGCTCGTCGCCGCGGATCCCGCACGGGCGCGGGAAGAGGCGGCGGAGATCGAGCAGACGGCCCGCGCGGCGCTGGGCGAGATCCGCGACGCCGTCACCGGGTGGCGCAGCGCGTCACTGGAGACCGAACTGGAGGCGGCGCGTGCCGCGTTGTCGAGCCTCGGCGTCGAGGTGACCGTGCGCAGGGATCCGGGACTGGCGATCGTCGGCTCGACCGAGCACGAACTGGCGCTCGCGTTGCGGGAGGCCGTCACCAACGTGGCCCGGCACGCTCGCGCCACGACGTGCCACATCGGCGTCGAGTCCCGCGACGGTGAGCTGCGGCTGGTGATCGCGGACGACGGCGTCGGCGGGCACGCGCCGGAGGGCAACGGGCTGACGGGCATGCGCGAGCGGATCGCCGCGCTGGGCGGCCTGGTCGCGCGGACGGTCTCGGCCGGCACCACCGTCACGATCGCCGTCCCGCTGAAGGTGGCCACGTGATCAGGGTCGTGCTGGCGGAGGACCAGGCGATGGTGCGCGGCGCGTTCGCCCAGCTGCTCGACCTGCAGCCCGACGTCACGGTCGTCGCGACCGCGGGGGACGGCGACGAAGCCCTCGCGGCCGTCGCGGAACACCGGCCCGACGTGCTGCTGACCGACATCGAGATGCCCGGCCGGACGGGACTGGACGTCGCCCAGGCGCTGAGCGAACGCGGAGATCCCACCCGCGTCCTGATCGTCACGACCTTCGCCCGCAGCGGGTACCTGAGGCGCGCGATGGACGCCGGGGTCGCCGGATACGTGCTGAAGGACGCGCCGATCGCGGACCTCGTCTCGGCACTGCGCCGCGTGCACGCCGGCGAACGCGTCGTCGCCGCCGAGCTCGCGATGGCCGCGTGGGACAGCGCCGATCCCCTGACGCCGCGCGAACGCGAGCTGTTGCGGGAGGTCATGACGGGCGCGAGCAACGCCGACATCGCGGCCAGGCTCAACCTGGCCGAGGGGACGGTCCGCAACTACCTGTCGACGGCGATGGCGAAACTGGGCGCGCGCAACCGTTCCGAGGCGGCCACCACCGCGCGCGAACGCGGCTGGCTCTAACCCTTGCGCCGCACCATCTCGCCGATCCAGACCGGTGCGAACGGCGACGTGCAGCCCGGCGGCGTCGGGTAGTCCTTGAGGACCTCCAGGCGTTCGCCGATCTCGATCGCACGGGCGCGCAGTGCGGGGTGCTCGATCCCGATCTGCGCCAGGCAGTGGTTCATCGCCCACTGCAGACGCTCCGGAGCGTCCTTCATGTCCTTCTCGACGATGCCGAGCAGACCGTCGAGGTCCAGGCCCTCCGGCTTCTTCGCCACCCGGTCGGCGGTGAGCGCCCAGCCCGCGCTCGCGACCACCGGATCCGGGTCGGAGAACCACAGCACGCGCAGTTCCTCGGTGTGCGGGCTCTTCTTCACCACGTAGCTCACGAGCCAGTCGTGCACCTTGGGACGCCGTGCCTCGCGCAGCATGGTGTCGAGCTCGTCACGGCTGAACGCCTTGGGCCGGCAGATCAGCAACGCCAGCAGCCGGGCCGCGGTGTCGCCCGTCGCCCACAGTGCGAGCGAGAGGTCCTGCTGGGTCTTGAGGCGCTTCGCGATCGCGCGCAGCTTGCCGAGGTTCACGCCGTGGTCGTCGCCGTGCTTCTCGTTCACCGCGCGCGCCTTCGGGTCGTCGAGCGCGGCCAGTTCGGCCATCAGCCCGGCCACCGTGTCGTCTGCCACCGCTCGACCTCCCGTTCGCCACCGACAGCTTACGAGCCGGAACGCGTCAGTCGCTCAGCGCCGCGACCACCGGGCACTGGTCCCGGACGCCGTTCTCGGCGACGTCGAGCAACGCGAGCCGCACCCGGTCCAGGTCGTGCATCCGCTGCTCGATCTCGGCGACCTTGCCGGTGACCACGTCACCCACGTCGGGCGTGGTGGAGGCGGAGAGGAGCTGCTCGACCTCGGTGAGCGTGAAGCCGAGCCGGGCCGCGCGGCGGATGAACCTCAACCGCTTCAGCGCTTCCTGGTCGTAGTGGCGGTAGCCGCCGTGGGACCGGGCGGTGGGGACGACGAGCCCGCGGCGCTCGTAGAACCGCACGGTGCTGATGCCCACCCCGGCGGCGCGGGCCAGTTCGGATATGCGCACCACCGGAAACTACCTCCGCAGCAGCGCGCGGAGCTGGGCCGCGCCCCAGAACAGCTCCAGCGCCAGGAACCCCGCCAGCGCCGGCGTGAGTCCCTGCCACAAGGCCCAGGCGAACCAGACGCTGAACAGGGCGCGCCCGGCGGTGTCGGCGGCGATCAGCAGCCGTTCCGGTCGCAGCCACCGGACGATCGACCACATCACCACGACCGTGCCGAACAGCGTGGAGAACAGGAGCGTCTGCTTGCTGTGAGTCGTGCCGAGCAGGTCCAGCACCAGTGCGCCGGTCCAGGGCGTGACGAACGCGATGCTCGCCACGAGGTCGTACAACGCACCGGCTTTGCCCCAGCGGGCCACGTGATCTCGGGTCATGCCGATCACGATGGACTCTGCACCGTGGTGCAGAGTCAAGCCCGCTGATCACGCCGCGGTGTGAATCGTCCACTTCTCACCCCTCGTCACCACTAACGTTGACAGGCAGGTGTTCGTTGAGCCGAGGGAGGCCAGTGACCGGCCAGATCGTCCGTCACGCCGGCCGGATCGAGGCCGTGCGGGTGCGGTTCGCGGCCGTGCACAAGGCCAGCGCGGTCGTCGTCGGGGACGAGACCGTGTACGGGCGGCTGTGCCGGTGGATCATCCACGCCGTGCTGGAGAAGCACGCCCGGCAGGACGAGCTGGTCTCCTACGTCGAGGAGAACCTGCGCCTGATCGTGGCCGGGCTGTACGACCTCTACGGCGTGCGGGCACCTGATCCCGACCTCGTGCGCGAGGCCGCCGTGCCGTCACTGGTCGAGCCGGTCGAGGACTCGGCGCGGGCGGCGATGGAGCAGATCATGCCGCTGCGGGACGTGCTGGACGACCTCACCGGGCTGCCCGACGTCATCGCCGCGCACGCGATGACCTGGTACAACATCGCGGCCGAGCAGCAGGACATGGCCGCCGAGCTCGAAGACCTCCTGGAGCAGGACGCCCCGCGGTGGACCGGCGCCGAGGAGCACGTGCGGCTGATGGGCCACAACATCGACGCCATCCGGGGGCTGAGCTCGGTGTCGGCGGCGTTCGGGGAGATCACCGAGAGCGTCGGGGTGCTGGTCGCGCAGACCCGGCGGCTCGTGCGGGAGCTGGTGATCAGCCTGGCCGTGGCGCCGACGGACGCGACGCTGTGGCGGCTGGCCTGCCGGATCGCGGTGTACGGGGTGGCGCTGGAGGCCACCCTCACCCACCTGGAGGACCGGCTCAGCGGTTAGGCCCGGCGGGCGCGGCGGCGGGCGAGCTGCGGCAGGAACCACATGTAGATGCCCGTTCCCATCAGGACGAACAGCGGCAGCAGCGGCACGTACGACACCCACACCACCGAGCTGTCGACGGTCAGGGCGACCGCCGTGAACACGACGGTGGCCATGAAGACCATGCTCACCACGCGGTGGAACTGACGGATTCCCCTGCTGCCGGCCATTTACTCGGTCCTCCCGGTCGTTGGTGAGCTCAACGGTAGGAGCGGCGGGCCGGCCGTGCTTCTCGATTCCTGACCAGCTGAACCGCCCTCGGGCGCCGGACCCGGAGGGGTGTTCAGCGCCGCCGTGGGGCGTGGCGCAAAATCTCCTGGCGCGAGATGTCGATCCCGGCGTCTCCCGTTCGACGCACTGATGACAGCAAGCGCGAACACCGAGGAGAACCAGATGCGCACCCTGATCGCCACCGCTTTCGTCTCCCTCGACGGCGTCGTCGAGGCACCCGGCGGCGAGCCCGGTCACCGCAGCGCCGGATGGACCTTCCAGGACATCGAGTTCGACGAGGCCGCCTACGAGATCAAGGGCCGCGAGCAGGAAGAAGCCGCGGCGATGATGATGGGCCGGGTCAGCTACGAGGCGTTCGCCCCGGTGTGGCCGACGCTCGACTACTTCCCGCAGTACAACGTGATGCCGAAGTACGTCGTGTCCAGCACGCTGAAGGAAGACCAGCTGGTCGACAACTGGGGCGACATCACGATCCTGCGCTCGCTGGACGACGTGGCCGCGCTGAAGGAGACCGAGGGCGGGCCGATCTCCATCCACGGCAGCGCGACGCTCAACCGCAACCTCTCCGACGCGGGCCTGATCGACCGCTACCACCTGCTGGTGTTCCCGGTGCTGCTCGGCGCGGGCAAGCGGCTGTTCAGCGAGACCGACAAGGCCAAGCAGATGCTGAAGGTCGTGGAGAGCGAGTCGTACTCGAACGGCATCCAGAAGCTGGTCTACGACGTCGTGCGCTGACCTCAGGCGCACTCGCGCACGGCGGCCACGACCCCGGCGAACGAGTCGACCAGCCAGGTCGGGTTCGCGCTGAGCAGCTGGTCGACGCCGTGCACGCCGTAGGTCACGGCGATGGACGCCATGCCGGCTCCGTGCGCCATGTTGATGTCGTGAGTGGTGTCCCCGACCATGACCGCGTTGCGCGGGGACACCCCGAGCCTGCGCAGCACGAGGAGACCGGACTCCGGATCGGGCTTGGGTTTCGAGACCTGGTCCGCGCCGACGACGACGGAGAACTCCTCGCGCAGACCGGCCGCGGTGAGCAGCGCCTCGGCGTTCCCGATGTACTTGCTCGTGGCGACCGCGAGCCGGAAACCGTCGTCCCGCAACGACTGCAGCCCGTCGTACACGCCCGGGAACACCAGTTGCGTCGCCATCGGCAGCACGATCTTGCGGAACGTGGCCTGGTAGAGCTCGACGCAGGCGGTGACGACCGGCTCGTCCTCGGACGTCCCGAGCACCTTCGCGAACGCGGCGGGCAGCGGGAGCCCGATGGTGGCGCGGATGGTCGCGGAGTCCGCTGTGCGCAGATCGAGCTGGGCGAACACCGCGGCGAACGTCGTGACGATGCCGCGCGGGGAGTCGACGAGCGTGCCGTCGAGGTCGAAGATCGCGCACCGGTTCATGATGCGAACTCCTTCGCGTGGGCGGCGGCGAGTTCACCCGCGACTTCGGCGGTGCTGACCATCACCGCCGTGGTCGCCTTCACGGTCTCGATCTCGTCGTCGATCGCGTCCGCGGGCTTCGTCGGCGTGGTCACGAGGAACGAACCGGGGTTGCCGAGTGCCCAGTGGCTCTCGATCGCGCGGGCCATCACCCGCGGATCGTCGACGCGGTGCGGACTGGGCAGACCGGAGGACTCGAAGTAGAACGCGGGGAAGTCGTCCGACCGGTAGGCGACGACCGGAACGCAGTGCGTTTCCAGGAACTCCAGCGTGAGCCCGAGGTCGAGGGTGTGCCGGGCCCCCGCGCAGACCACCGCGACCTGGGAACGGGTGAGTTGCACGAGGTCGGGGGACAGGCGCCGGGCACCTCGGTGCACGCCGCCGATCTCCGCGCTGGACAGGAACTTCAGCCCCGCGAGCCCGGCCGCGACCATCGCCGCCGAGACCGTCGTCGCCCCGGCCGTCCCGCGGGCCAGGACGACCGGCAGGTCTCGGCTGTCCACAACGGACACTCCTGGTGTGGCGGCGAATCTCTCGATGTCGGTCTCGGAGAGGCCGACGAGGATCCGGCCCTTGTCGACGCCGATCGTGGCGGGGACCGACCCGCTCGCGCGCACCGCGTCCTCGATCCGGCGCGCGGTCTCGGCGTTGTCCGGGCCGGACCTGAGCACGCCCGACGCCAGCGCCACGACGGGCTGGCCCGCCGTGATCGCCTCGGCCACTTCCTCGCTGTACACCAGGGGAATGCGCATCGGCACCTCAGTAGCTCGGGGTCTTGCGCAGGAGGTGGTTCCGTTCCACGATCTCCGGCGCGTAGACCTGGTCCTGCCACGCCTGCTGCTCGACCGGTTCCAGGGCGATCGACACGACGCCCTCGGCACAGCCGAAGGCCCGGGTCACCGCCTCGGTGATGGCCGAGACCAGCTCGGACGCCTGCTCGTCGTTGAGCGGTGCAGGAAAGTGCTTGATGTTCACGTGCGGCACGCGAGCCTCCTCACGACCGGCCTCCCGCGATGGCGAGGGTGACGGCCTTGGTGACGGCCGCGATCAGTTCGGCCATCTGCTCGTCGGACAGCAGCACCGGTACCCGCGCGACCTCGTCCTGCACGGTCGTGGTCTGCCGCATCGACGCCAGCAGCTCGTCGATGTCGGGCTCGCGCAGCAGGCTGTAGTGGTCGGCCTTCAGCTCGACGACCACCGGGTCGGTGACCGAGAAGCCCTCGCTGCCCTCGATGAACGAGTAGTCGTCGCCCTGCGCCTTGAAGATGGTGAGGGGCGCGGTGATCGTGCGCTCGGCCAGTTCGCCGAAGGTGTACTTGAAGGAGAACGTCTCGGTGACGATCTTGATGATCCGCCGCACGAGCTCGCTGTCGAGGTCGCGGAACTCGCCGCTGACGAACGCCGCGAAGCTGTCCTCGTCCCGCGCGACCTCCAGGCACCGGGCGAGGCGGGCGTCGGTGATGCTGCCCGCGAACACCGAGAAGAGGATCGTCACGAACGCGCTGTTGTCGTAGGAGGCCTCGTCGCTGTCCCGTTCCGAGCGCACCTTCGGCGAGCCTGGTGCGATCAGGAACAGGTTCTCGACCTCGTCGCCCGCTTGTTCGAGCTGGTAGGCCGTCTCGAACGCGACCCGCGCCCCGAAGGAGTAGCCCCACAACGTGTACGGGCCCTCCGGCTGGACCTTCTTGATCGCCTCGATGTCGGCGGCGGCCATCTCGCGGATCGTGCCGTACGGCGTCTCGCCCTCGTTGATGCCGTGCGCCTGCACGCCGTAGAACGGGCGCTCCGAACGACTTGCGAGCGTGCGCAGGTTCATCGGGTAGCCGCCGAGCCCCGGCCAGCAGAAGACAGGAGCGCCGTCACCGTTGGGCTGCAACGGAACCAGGCGCGAGATCGGGCCCTCGTGCAAGCCGTCGACGCGCCGGGAGAGCTGCTCGATGGTCGGCGACTCGAAGAGCACCTGCAGCGGCAGGCTGGTGCCGAAGTCCTTGTTGATGCGGTTGACCAGGCCGACCGCGATCAGCGAGTTGCCGCCGGTCTCGAAGAAGTCGTCGTGCGTCGAGACCGTCTCGCGCTTCATCAGCTTCTTCCACATCTCGCTGATGCGGCGCTCGGTGATGGTGCGCGGCGCGACGAACGGCCGGTCCTGGTCGTCGACGTTGGTCTTGTCCGACTTCTCCAGGGCCTTGACGTCGATCTTGCCGTTCGCGGTGACCGGCAACGCGTCGAGCACCACGACCTTGTTCGGGATCATGTAGTCCGGCAGGAAGTTGACCAGGTCGTCGCGGATGAGCTCGGCCGGGCCCTTCATGTGGACGACGTCCTCCTTCATGCCGGGGCTGCGGCGCTGGTCGTAGGACACCTTGCCGCCCAGGAAGAAGTACGACGGGCCGTCCTGCTCGCCGGCGGCCTTCAGGATGTCGCAGATGCGCTTGGCCGACGGGAGGTCGTTGTTCGACTTCGAGCTGTAGCCCGAGGACATGAAGCCGAGGTCGACGTCGTTGGCGGACAACCGGTGCATGGTCCGGCCGAGGTCGATGTAGCGCCGCCACAGCTCCGTGGACCGGCCGATGGCGCTGACGCCGAAGCTCGCGCGCTCGTAGACCGCCTGGTTGATCGCGATGACGTGCTTGCGCAGCACCAGTTCGTCGGACACCCGCTCGAACTCGCCGCCGGCGTAGCGGTACTGGCCGCCGGGCAGGTTCGCGACGCGGCCGGGGTGCGTCTGGACGTAGATGTCGACCTCGTCCTCGCGGACGCCGGTGTAGGCGCACAGCTCGAAGGTGCCGAGGTAGTAGTCCTCGTCGGCGACGTCGAGCAGGCCCTTGGTCTCCGGCGCGTACCCGGAGGCCTTGATGTCGAGGCCGTAGCCGGGAAGGACCTCCTCGAAGAGCCCGACCATGTGGCCGGTCTCGATCTCCAGGACCTCCTGGATGTTGTTGAGGTACACCGCCTCGATCGCGGCCTTGTGCCCGATGAAGTGCAGCTTCGCCTGCACCTCGAAGCTCTCCTCGAGCGGCCTGATCAGCACGAGCTGGTGGCGCAGCGGGTGGTAGTAGTACAACCCGGCCGGCAGCCCCGCGATGTGGTGCAGTTCCAGGTGGAGCTGGGTCGCGTAGAGCGAACCCGGTGACGCGTAGCCGTACTTCGGCAGCAGCCGCTGGTCGCTGAAGTGCGCGCCGAAGTAGCGCAGGATCTCGCCCAGTTCGGAGACGTGGACGGACTTCGGGTCCTTGGAGCCGGCGCCGATCGGCTTGCGCTCCAGCAACCGCGCCAGGTCGGCGTCGGTGACCTGGCCGCCCTCGTAGAAGCGGTAGGACTTGCGCGAGAAGACGACCTTGCGCTGCAGGCACGAGGCTTCCTCGCCGGGCAGTTCGAAGCTCTGCCGGCCGGAGAGGTCGTCGCGCACGCCGGGGTTCGACAGCTGCGCGCGCACCTGCAGGCGGCTGGACTTCGACTGGTGGTGCGAACCCGCGTTGCCCTGGTCCATCAGGGCGGCTTCCTTGGGGTTCAGCTCGACGCACGCGATCAGGTTCTGGAACCCGGTGCGTTCGTCCTCCTTGACGATCACGGCCGCGTTGCGCACCCAGTCGTGCGTCTCGATCGCGAGCCGGATCTCGTCCAGCTCGACCCGGTAGCCGCGCAGCTTGACCTGGCTGTCCGCGCGGCCGGCGAACTGCACCGTGCCGTCGAGGTTCTGCGTCACGAGGTCGCCGGTGCGGAACATGCCGTCCACGAACCGTTCCTCGGTCAGCTCCGGCTGGTGCAGGTAGCCGCGGGCGACCTGGACGCCGCCGATGTAGAGCTCGCCGATCTCGCCGGGCGTGACCATGTCGCGGTTCTCGTCGAGCACCAGGTACGTCGTGTTCGCGACGGGCAAGCCGATCGAGATCGACTTCGGGGCCTCGGCGAGCCCGGCGGGGTCGACCACGAACGACGACGAGTTGATCGTCGTCTCCGTCGGCCCGTAGAGGTTGATGAGAGCCACGTTCGGCATGTCCGCGAAGAACGCCTGGGCCAGCGTGCGGGACAGCGCCTCGCCGCCGCTGAAGACCTGCTTCAACGAGGTGACGGTGTGGAACTCCTCGGTGTCGATCAACGCCTGGAGCAGCGTCGGCACGCACTGCAGCGTGGTGACGCCCTGCTCGCGCATGGTCTCGATCAGCATCTCGGGATCGCGGTAGATGCCGGGCCGGCCCATCACCACGGTGCTGCCGACCGCGGGAGCGAGGATCTCCCACTGCGCGGCGTCGAAGCTCATCGGCGTCTTCTGCACCACGCGCTTCGTGCCGTCGATGGCGTGCACGTCGTGCAACCACAGCATCTGGTTGACGATGCTGCGGTGCTCGATCATCACGCCCTTGGGCCGGCCGGTGCTGCCGGAGGTGTAGATGATGTACGCGAGGCTGTTGTGGGCGGGGGAGAAGCCGTCGTCGAACGCCTCGTCGCAGTCGTCGAGCGTGACGATCCTCGTGGTGGCGGGCGCCAGTTCGGCCAGCCGCTGCTTCAGGGCCGGCTGCGTCACGACGACCTTCGTGCGCGAGTCCTCGATCATGTACCGGAGCCGCTCCTCGGGATACTCCGGGCTCAGTGGCAGATAGGCGCCACCGGCGCAGAGGATTCCCCACGCTCCGACCACGAGGTCCAGTGAGGGCTCGACGAACATGCCGACGCAGTCGTCCTCGCTGATGCCGAGCCGCCGCAGGTGCGTGGCCAGCGCGGAACTCTGCTCGAAGAGTTCGCCGTAGGTGATGCTCTGTTCACCGAAGACGACGGCCGTGCGATCAGGGTGTTCCTCGACCTGCTTGCGCAGCAGGTCGGGAAGGCAGCCGCCGTCCACTTCAGCTTCGTGCGACATCTCAGAAATCCCCCAAGCGGTCAGCAGGCGTGAGTCGGTGCGAGCACGTTCTTGGTTAGTTGAGAAACGTATGAGTGACGGCTCGAAACCCGCTGGAGCGATCCGCCCCGTGACCAGCCGCAGAGGTCTACCGGAACCGCCTCGAAGCAGGCCGGAACCTCGGTTGGTTCGGTGGCGAATGGTTGCCGCACTGTCCACAATGGTGTTGGGTTGACGCCGACTTCGAGGGCGGGGCCACGAGGATGAATGTGCTCGAGTACGTAGCCGATCGCTGGGATCGGCTGTCTTTGCAAGCGTTTCTGCACGTCAGTGCCGTTGTGCAGTGCACGGTTCTGGCGGCGCTGCTCGGAGTGCTGATCGGGGTCGCGGTCTACCGCAGTCCGGCCGGATCCGCGCTGGCCACGGCCTTGGCGAGCACGATCCTCACCATTCCGTCGTTCGCCCTGCTGGCGTTGCTGATTCCGGTGTTCGGCCTGGGCGCGGACACGACGGTGGTCGCTCTGGTGCTTTACGCGTTGCTCCCGATCGTGCGCAACACCATCGTCGGACTGGCCGGTGTCGACCCGGCTGTGAGCGATGCCGCGAGAGGGATCGGGATGAGCAGATTCGGGGTGCTCACCCGCGTCGAGCTGCGGTTGGCGTGGCCCGCGATTCTGGCCGGAATGCGGGTCGCCACGCAGATGCTGATGGGCATCGCGGTCATCGCGGCCTATGCGAAGGGGCCGGGACTGGGATCAGAGGTGTTCTCGGGGCTCGCGAACGCGGGCAGCGCGAACTCGATGAACCAGGCCCTCACCGGAACGATCGGCGTGGTGGTCCTCGCCCTGCTGCTCGACGGGATTTACGTGCTGGTCCACCGTTTCACCGTGTCGAGGGGCGTTCGTGGCTGAAAAAGGCATCCAGATCAGGCTCGACCACGTGACGAAGCGGTACGCGGGGCAGAGGACGGCGGCGGTCGACGACTTCTCGATGGTCGTGCCGGCCGGGCAGATCGTGGTGTTCGTCGGGCCGTCCGGCTGTGGCAAGACCACGACCATGCGGATGATCAACCGGTTGATCGAGCCGACGTCCGGCACGATCACGATCGGCGGCGAGGACGCGCTGAAGATCGACCCGGACGACCTGCGGCGGCGCGTCGGGTACGCGATCCAGCAGGCCGGGCTGTTCCCGCACTTCACCGTGGCGCAGAACATCGCGGTCGTGCCGGGCTTGCTGGGCTGGAACAAGAAGAAGATCGCGGACCGTGTCGACGAGATGATGGACCTCGTCGGGCTCGACCCCGGCGAGTTCGCCGATCGCTTCCCGCGTCAGCTCTCCGGTGGCCAGCAGCAACGGGTCGGCGTCGCGCGGGCGCTGGCCGCCGACCCGCCGGTGCTGCTGATGGACGAACCGTTCGGCGCGGTCGACCCGATCACGCGCGGGCACCTGCAGGACGAGTTGTTGCGGCTGCAGGAGGAACTGCGCAAGACGATCGTGTTCGTCACGCACGACTTCGACGAGGCCGTGAAGCTCGGTGACCGGATCGCGGTGCTCGGTGACCGGTCCACGATCCTGCAGTACGACACCCCCGACGCCATCCTGGCCAATCCCGCGGACGACACGGTGGCCGGGTTCGTGGGCGCCGGCGCGTCGCTGAAGTCGTTGACCCTCATGAGGGTGCGCGATGTCGAACTGGGTCAGGCCGTCACCGCTCGCTCCGGCACCGATCCGTCCACTGTGGATCTGGGTGACGAGAAGTGGTTGCTGGTGCTGGACCAGCGCGACCGCCCGTCGCGCTGGGTGTCGCTGGCCGAGCTGAGACGCCTGACCTCGCTGGCCGGAGCCGGACGTCCGGTGCGGGACTCCGTGACGCTGCAGTCGACGTTGCGGGACGCCCTCGAGGCGATGGTGAACGAGGGCGGCCGGGCGGTCGTCACGGGCGGACGCGGCGAGTACGTCGGCACGGTCGACCTCACGACCGTGACCGACGTCGTGCAGCAGCGGCGGGCGAACTCGTGACGGCCGGGCGCATCCGGTTCTGGGCGCAGCCGGTCGCGGTGCTGCTGATCGTCGGCGGCGTGCTGGCGTGGGTGTTCGGCGGTGAGCTGACGGCGACCGAGAAGAGCACGCTGAACGCCACGTCGTTGCTGACCGCGCTGCGCGACCACCTGGCGATGACGGTCGTCGTGACCGCGATCGTCGTGGTGGTGGCGGTGCCGGCGGGCATCGTCGCGACCAGGCCGTGGGCCCGCTTCCTCGCCCCGGTGTTCCTGGCGGTCGCGAACGTCGGCCAGGCCGCGCCCGCGCTGGGGGTCCTGGTGCTGTGGTTCCTGATCACGGGTGCTTCAGGTGGACTGTGGGTGGCCGCGCTTCCGTTGGCGTTCTACTCGTTGCTTCCGGTGCTGCGCAACACGATCGTCGGCATCTAGCAGGTCGATCCGTCCCTTGTGGACGCCGGGCGCGGCATCGGCATGTCGGCGTCGGGCGTGCTGTGGCGCGTCGAGTTCCCCTTGGCGACACCGCTGATCCTGGCAGGCCTGCGCACCTCGCTGGTGCTCGCGGTCGGCACGGCGACGTTCGGCCTGTTCGTCAACGCGGGCGGGTTCGGGTTGCTGATCGACACCGGCTACAAGCTGAACCTGACGAAGGTCCTGGTGACCGGTTCGGTGCTGGCGGCGGGGCTCGCGCTGCTGGTCGACTGGGCCGGCGCGGTGATCGAGCAGTGGTTCGGCCCCAAGGGGGTCCGATGAAAAGGGTGTTGCTGGCAGCCCTGCTGTTGCTGTCCGGCTGCGGCCTGGACGTCAACACCGCGCTGCCTACAAGGTTCTGCCGGGCTCCATCCAGCCCGAACGGTCGCTGCAGGGCGTCGAGATCACCGTGGGGTCCAAGGACTTCACGGAGAACATCCTGCTGGGCTACCTGGCCGAGATGGCGTTGTCCGCGGCCGGCGCGGACGTGATCGACCTGACCGACCTCAAGGGCTCGCAGACCGCGCGCCAGGCCCTGCTCACCGGCGAGGTCGACGTCACCTGGGAGTACACCGGCACGGGCTGGATCAACTACCAGGGAAACGTTCTCCCCGTGCCCGGCGGTGAACAGGCGCAGTACGACGCGACGAAGAAGGCCGACTTGGAGAGGTTCGGCGTCGAGTGGCTCGCCTACTCGCCGCTCAACGACCAGTACGCGTTCGCCGTCACCGAGGCCTACGGCGAGCAGCACGGCCTCAGGACCACGTCCGACCTGGCGGCGTTCCTCGTCCAGAACCCGGACCAGGCCGTGTTCTGCCTGGAGACCGAGTTCACCAGCCGCCAGGACGGCTTCCCCGCGGCACAACGGACCTACGGCTTCCCGGCCACCGAGGTGAAGAACTTCGGCATCGGCACCATCTACTCGGCCGTGGCGGGCGGCACGTGCCCGGTCGGCGAGGTGTTCACGACCGACGGCCGGATCGCCGCGCAGAAGCTCCGCGTGCTGGAGGACGACAAGAAGGCCTTCCCGCAGTACAACGTGGCGCCGACCGTGCGCGCCGAGTTCCTCGCCCGGTACCCGCAGGTGCGCGGTCCGCTGGAGGCGGTGAGCGCCGCGCTGACCAACGACCAGATGATCGAGCTGTGCCGTCAGGTCGACGTGGAGGGCAAGGACGCGGGAGAGGTGGCGCGCGACTGGATGGTGTCGAAGGGGTTCATCCGGACGGACTGATCTTGCGATCGGTGTGGCCGAGGGAACGCTCCGGCGCCACCCGGTCGCGCACGAGCTGCTTGAGCACGGCGAGGTCCGGGAAACCCTCCTGCTCCTTGCGCGACCACAGGGTCTCGCCGTCGAGCCGCACGTCGAACACGCCGCCGGTACCGGGATCAGCGCGACCTCACCCAGTTCCGCGGTGAACGTCGTCAGCAGTTCCTGCGCGGTCCAGCCCGCACGCAGCAGCCAGCGGCACTGAGTGCAGTACTCGATCTCCAGACGCGGTGTTCTCATGTCCGGTTCTTAACAGACTCTCCGGAGCGGGTCGCGTCCTTGCCCCAGCTGGCCAGCAGCTGCAGCGCCTCGGCGGACGGCGTGCCGGGTTCCGCGTGGTAGGTGGTGAAGAACAGATCCGGCTCGCTCGGCATCCGCAGCGTTTCGTACGACAGCGTCATCTCGCCCACCAGCGGGTGGCGGAGCACCTTCGTGCCGAAGGACTTCTCCTTCACGTCGTGCTTGGCCCAGAGCTGCCGGAACAGCTCGCTCTTCACCGACAGCTCGCCGATCAGGGCGGTGAGCTCGGGGTCGTTCGGGTAGCACCCCGCGTCCATCCGCAGGAATCCGACGACGTCGGCGGCCTTGCTCTCCCAGTTGACGAAGAGCTCCTGGTAGGAGGGCTGCAGGAAGATGAAGCGCGCCCAGTTCCGCTCGCGCGGCTCCAGCTCGGCCCAGTCACCGAACAGCGCCGCGGCCATCGGGTTCCACGCGAGGACGTCCGAGCGGCGCCCGCCGATGTAGGCGGGCACGCCGACGTTGTCGAGCAGGTGCTTCAAGGCCGGACGGACGCCGCGTGAGGTCTTTTTCTTCTTCTTGTTGTCGTACCGGCAGGCCGTCAGGTTGCGCAGGTGCGTCTGCTCGGCCTCGTTGAGCTGCAACGCCCGTGCGATCGAGTCCAGCACCTCGTCCGAGACGTTGCGGCCGTTGCCCTGCTCAAGACGCGTGTAGTACGCCACTGAGACGCCTGCGAGCTGCGCCAGCTCCTCGCGGCGCAGGCCCGGTACGCGGCGGGTGCGGCCGTAGCGAGGAAGCCCGACGTCGTCGGGGGACAGCCGCGCCCGGCGGCTGCGCAGGAACTCGCTCAGCTCGGTGCGCGGGTCGACGTCCATGCCCCCGAGTATCCCCGGCCTGGGCGAACCGTGCCTGCTACTGCTGGTGGTAGGCACGCCAGTCGTACGAAGAACAGGTGTCTGGGTAGCGACCCCGAAGCGGAGCAGTGTCTTCAAGGGACACGACAACGAGGAGATACCTGATGAGCACCGTCGCTGCCTACGCCGCTCCCGCACCCAAGGCACCGCTGGAGCGCACCACCATCGAACGTCGCGCGGTCGGCGCGCACGACGTCCTGATCGACATCAAGTTCGCGGGCATCTGCCACTCGGACATCCACCAGGTCAACGAGGGCTGGGGCCAGGGCATCTTCCCGATGGTCCCGGGCCACGAGATCGCCGGCGTGGTCGTCGAGGTCGGCTCCGAGGTGACCCGCCACGCCGTCGGTGACCGCGTCGGCGTCGGCTGCATGGTCGACTCGTGCCGCGAGTGCGAGAACTGCCTGCGCGGCTTCGAGCAGTACTGCACGGGCGGCAACACCATGACCTACAACGGTGTCGACCGCCACGGCGACGTCACCTACGGCGGCTACTCGAAGCAGATCGTCGTCGACGAGAACTTCGTGGTGCGGATCCCCGAAGGGCTCCCGCTGGACGTGGCCGCGCCGCTGCTGTGCGCGGGCATCACCGTCTACTCGCCGCTCAGGCACTGGGGTGTCGCGCCCGGCAAGAAGGTCGCCGTCGTCGGCCTGGGCGGGCTCGGCCACATGGGCGTCAAGATCGCCGCCGCGCTCGGCGCCGAGGTCACCGTGCTGTCGCAGTCGCTGCGCAAGAAGGACGACGGGCTCAAGCTCGGCGCCCAGGACTACCGCGCCACCAGCGACCCGGCGACGTTCACCGAGCTCGCGGGCACGTTCGACGTGATCCTGTCCACGGTGTCCGCGCCGCTCGACTTCGGTGCCTACCTCGGGCTGCTCAAGACCGACGGCGCGATCGTGAACGTCGGCGCGCCGGAGGAGCCGATCTCGCTGAACCTGTTCGGGCTGCTCGGCGGACGCAAGACGCTCGCCGGCTCGATGATCGGCGGCATCGCGGAGACCCAGGAGATGCTGGACTTCTGCGCCGAGCACGGCCTCGGCTCGGAGATCGAGCTGATCGGTGCCGACGAGATCAACACCGCCTACGAGCGGGTGCAGGCGAGCGACGTGCGGTACCGGTTCGTGATCGACACCGCCACGATCTGACGTCCGTGCCGTGCCCGCTCAGCCGGGCGGGCACGGCACCCCCGTCGCGTAGGCCTTGGTGGCGCCCGCGATCACCGTGTCGAGCTGCAGGAGGGTGTCCTGCAGCTCCTCGATCTGCTTCACCACCGACGACCGGTGCCCGTGCAACTTGGCCAGGACCTCCGGCGCCGCCACCCCCGTCACCACGCACGGCAGCATCTCCAGGATCGACGCGCTGGAGATCCCGGCGGCGTAGAGCTGCTGGATCAGCCGCACGCGGCCGACGGCGTTCTCGGCATAACGCCGTTGGCCGCTCCCGCTGCGTTCGGACGCGAGAAGGCCCTGTTCCTCGTAGTAGCGCAACGCGCGCACGCTCACGCCCGTGCGTTCCGCCAGCTCACCGATGCGCATGAGACCTCCGCCACAAAAGCTACCTCTGACGTCAACGTCAGGTTTCTAGCCTAGCTCTCATGCTCCTCACCAGCTACCGACTCGGAAACCTGACCCTGCCGAACCGCCTCGTGATGGCGCCGATGACCCGTGCACGGGCCGTTGACGGCAAACCGACCGAGGCCACGGCCACCTACTACGCCCAGCGCGCCACCGCCGGACTCATCGTCACCGAAGGCGTGCACCCGAACGCGGTCGGCCAGGCCGGTCCGTTCATGCCCGGCATCCACACCGACGAGCAGGTCGAGGCCTGGCGGGTCGTCACGGACGCGGTGCACGCGAACGGCGGGCGGATCTTCGCCCAGCTCATGCACGGCGGCCGCATCGGCCACGCCGAGGTCGCCGGGCACCACCCCGTCGGTCCGTCGGCGATCGCGGCCGGTACCGACGTGTTCACCCCGGCCGGGATGAAGCCGGCGCCGGTGCCGCGCGCGTTGCCGACGGCGGAGGTCGCCGATCACGTCCGGGCGTTCGGTGACGCGGCCCGCAGGGCGGTCGACGCGGGGTTCGACGGGGTCGAGCTGCACGGCGCGAACGGTTACCTCATCCAGCAGTTCCTGTCGTCCAGCGCGAACGAGCGCACCGACGGCTACGGCGGCTCGATCACCGGTCGCATCCGGTTCGCCGTCGAGGCGGCCCAAGCGGCCGTGGACGCCATCGGGCCGGACCGCGTCGGCATCCGGCTCTCACCCGGTGGCGAGATCCAGGGCATCGTCGAGGAGAACGTGCCCGTGCTCTACGGCGAGCTGCTGAAAGCGTTGCCGGACATGGCTTACGTCCACCTGCTGGCCACTTCGGACGACGAGGTGCTGATGGGGCTGCGCAAGGCGTGGCCGAGCGCGTTCATCCTCAACCCCGGCGGCCAGATCGGCCCGGAGCAGAGCACGCGCGAGCAGGGGGAGCGCTGGCTCGCCAACGGCGCCGACCTGATCAGCTACGGCCGTGCCTACATCGGCAACCCCGACCTGGTCGAACGGTTCCGCCTGGGCCTGCCGCTCGCCGGTGCCGACAAGGAAACCTGGTTCCAGACTCACGCGGGATACGTCGACTACCCCAGCTATCAGCACTGAAGCGCGCGCATCAGGTGGTCGACGAGCCGTTCGAGGTAGTCGGGCTCGACTTCGGCGCGCCGCACGGACAGCCGCCAGTAGACCGGTGCCGCGACCAGGTCCAGCGCGATCTCGAAGTCGAGATCAGCCGGTAGTTCGCCCCGGTCGATCGCCCGCCGCAGCGTCACCGCTCCGAGCGCACGGCGGGGTTCGCCGATCGTCGCCGCGATCGCCTCGGACAACGCCGGAGTGCGGACGGCCTCGGCGGTGAGGTCGGGCAGGATCGTCGCGAACCTCGGGTGCGTCAGCCAGTCGTGCACCGCCGTGACCGTGGCCAGCAGGTCGCCGCGCAACGAGCCGGTGTCCGGAACCTCGGCCAGTGGCACGGAGAACTCCGACAGCGCCGCGACCACCATGTCCTGTTTGGACGGCCAGCGCCGGTACAGCGCGCTCTTGCCGACCTCCGCGCGCTTGGCCACCGCCTCCATCGACAGCCGGCCGTAACCGTGCAGGGCCAGCTCGTCGAACACGGCGTCGGTGATCGCCTGCGTCACGTGGGGCTGCAGCACGGCGGCGCCGGTCGGGGTGCGCTTGGTCATGGCGCACATCATAGGACTGGACGAGACGGTCCCGTCCCGTCTACTGTTGTGAACGGGACGGTACCGTCCCGTCCATTTCTTTCGGAGGAGCTTCCGTGGACCTCATCCCGAGGGCACTGCAACTGCTGCTGGACAAGGACATGATCGGCTTCGCGGGCCTGTGGGCCGAGGACGGCGTGGCGGAGTTCCCGTTTGCCCCGCCCGGCTGGCCGACCAGGCTGGAGGGCCGCGCGGCGGTCGAGGACTACGTGCGCGACTACCCGAAGATGCTCGACATCCGGAGCTTTCCGAGGCAGGTCGTGCACCAGAGCACCGACCCGGACGTCGTCATCGCCGAGTTCGAGGCCGAGGGCGTGGTGGTCGCGACCGGCAAGCCGTACCGGGCCTCGTACATCGTGGTCGTGACGACCCGCGACGGCGAGATCGTGAGCTACCGCGACTACTGGAACCCGCTTCTCGCACAGGAGCTGTCAGCATGAACACGCTGGTCATCGGAGGCACCGGCACGACCGGCAGCCGCCTTGCCTCGTTGCTGCCCGATGCCCGCATCGGCACCAGGAAACCGGTGCTCCCGGACCACGTCCGATTCGACTGGGACGTGCCGGCGACGTTTGACGCCGCCCTGGACGGGATAGATCGTCTTTACCTGATCCCCCCGATCGGAGTCGTCGATCCCGTTCCGGTGGTCGAGTCGCTGCTCGCTCGAGCGCGGCTCGTGCGGCGAGTGGTACTGCTGAGCTCGTCCGCGGTGCCGGAGAGCGCCACGGGGATGGGCGCTCTCCCAGCACTCGTGCGCACCCTGCCGGAATGGGCGGTGCTGCGGCCGTCCTGGTTCATGCAGAACTTCACCGGCGACCACCCGCTCGCGGCCGGTGTCCGGGCGGGCGAGATCGTCACGGCCACCGGTGCCGGCCGGGTCGGGTTCGTCGACGCCGGCGACATCGCCGCGGTGGCCGCGCGCGCGTTGACGGACCCGGTGCCGCACAACACCGATCACGTCATCACCGGCCCGGAGGCGCTGAGCTACGCCGATGCCGCCGCGATCATCACCGAGGTCACCGGGAAGCCCGTGCGGCACCGGTCGATCAGCACCGCCGAGATGACCGAACGGATCGCCGAAGGGCTGCCCCGTGACTTCGCCGCCCTCCTCGCCGGGCTCGACGAGGACATCCGCGGGGGAGCGGAGGACCGGGTCACCACGACCGTCCAGGACGTGACGGGCAGGCCGGCGGTGTCGTTCCGGGACTTCGTCAGGCGAACTTTCACCGCGTAGCGGATTCGTCAGCGCACCGATTCGCACGGGACGACGAAGAACCAGTCCTGGGGTTCGTGCTCCAGCCGGGCTTCCGTCGCCCCCGCGGCGCATTCGGCACGTGCGCGCGCCAGGCTCTCGTCCCACGGAATGCCCGTCAGCACGGTCTTCGGTTCCCGGAACTGGGTGATGATGCTGACCACCACGAGGATGCCGATCAGGTAGCGGCTGCCGCCCACCACCAGGCGCTGCCACGTCTTCGCCGGCGTCGCGTCGAGGCCCACGAAGATCGCGGTGAACAGGAACAGGCACGGCGCGATGCTGTAGCGCTGGCTGGTCATCACGACCTCCGGCGCCTGCACCTGCAGGACCTGCGTCCAGTTCAGCACCAGGCAGGCGACGATGACGATCACGCTGCAGGCGCCGGCGGCCAGCGCGAGCGCCCGTGCGGCCCGGTTGCCGAACCACAGGCCCGCGGCGATCGGCACGGCGGCGACCAGCAGCGCGCCGAGGATCAGCAGGTTGCCGTGCGACGGGTAGAACTGGCTGACCCGCTCCGACCCGGTGAACGCGACCACGGGCACTCGCAGCAGGCTCGCCAGCAGCACCTGCACCGGATCGACCTCGTCGTGCGAGTACGGCGTCCGTGAGGCGAACAGCATCGTCAGGCCCTGCACCACCAGAGCGGCGAGGAACGCGATCGGCACCTCCTTGCGCGGCTGGAGGAGCCGTAGGAGCGCGATCGGGGCCAGGACGAACACCAGCGGGCTGGAGAGGGCGGCGAGGGCCACGAACAAGGCGACCGGCACCCGCGGGGCGTTGCGCCACAACAACGCCCAGAAGGCGCCGTAGAGCAGGAACCAGTGCAGGTTCGCCATGTTGTTCAAGGTCTCGGAGTTGCCCGCGGGCAGCACGATGACCAGGGCCGACAGGGCGAACCGCATCGGCGTCGACCTCAGGTACGCCTCGGAGGCCGAGAACGTGATCAACGCGACCAGCGCCCGCAGCACCGCGGCGCTGACCGCGAACCCCGCGGCCGTCCACTCGAGGGGCAGCACCGCGACCAGCTGGGCGACCAGGCGGGGCAGCGCGTGCAGGTAGCCGCCGTAGGGGTCAACCAGGTTCTCCAGCGCCGGTGAGCGCACCGCGTCGACCATGAACCGGGCGCCGTCCTCGGCCCACAGGTGGTCGAGCCGGGACCAGCCCGCCGGGATGACCAGCAGGAACACCACCGAGGCGACGAACGCCGACAGCAGGCCCAGCCACGCCAGTTCGTGCCGCGGTTCGTCCGGCAGCGGCACCAGGCTGTCCGCCAGCTCACCGGGCCGTTGCGTCGTGACTGCCATCAGTCGGCCCCCCATGTCCGCTGCCAACCCCGGGGAGAACGTATCCGGTCAGCGCCGGACGAGATCCGGCAGGCGCTCGTACCGGGCCCATTGATCAGCGGACACCGGGGTGATCGTGGACGAGTTCAGCGTCGCGATCTCGGGGGATCCGACGACCCACAGCTTGCCGTCGAGCAGCAGCCCGACCTGGCCCGCCGGGTTGGTCACCGCGGGCGCGCCGGCCGGGACGGTGAACGCGAGCTTCAGCGCGTCGACGCCCTGCGGCCGGGTGCCGAGCACACCGCGCGCGAACTTCTCCGCCACCGAACGGCGCTCGAAGCGCATCACGTTGCCGCCCACGACGACGTCGAGCGTGCGTTCCGGCGAAGGCACCGCGAAACCGTTGAGCGCCTTCACCTCGGTCGCGGTGACGCAGCCCTTGATCCCGACCGCGTCGAGGCCGAAGTGGGAGATGTTCGTCGGTCCCGCCGGACCCTCGACGGTGCCGCGCAGCACGTCCAGCCCCACCCGTCCGCACGGGTCCCTGCCGTCGGCCGGCGCGTGGCCCTCCGGCGTGCGCAGCAGGCCGGGACCTTCCTCCCAGGCGCCGGGGATCACCACGGCCTCGAACGGGTGGCGGGTGAAGTCCCTGTTCCAGAACGTGATGGTGGTGCCGTCGTCGGTCTCGTGGGCGATGGCGAACGACGACGCCGCCTCGATCCACATCCAGTCCGCGCTGAAGGCCTCGACCACCGACCGCGTGCGCGGGCCGTTGTTCGACGTCACCGCCTTGAAGCCCTGCTTGCCCAGTGCCTCGACGCCCTTGGTGAACGTCGGGTCCTTCGAGCGCAGCACGTACTGGCCGGCGCCGTTCTGGTGCGAGGCGAGGCCGGTGGTGTCGGTGAACATCAGGTACACCCAGCCGTCGAGGTAGATCGCCGACTGCTGGCCCGCGCCGTAGGTGTTCTCGCGGATGTTGTCCCCGGCGGGGGCGACGATCGACTGACCGCCCGCCTCGCGCGTCCAGGTGATGCCGTCCTTGCTGGACGCGACGCCGACCGAGCTGCCGTTCGCGTGGTTGTCCCGCGCGGCGCCCGTGTAATACATGTAGTAGACGTTGCCGATCTTGATCAGCGACGGGTCGCACGTGTGCATCGCGTCGAAGCTGCCGCCGCTGCCCGAGAACACCGGGACCGCCGTCGAGAACGGGCCGCCCACGGCCGGGCCCTCGCTGTAGAGGATGTCGTCGCCGCCGGGCGGTGCCGCGCTCAGCTGGCTGCACCACCACGCGCGCACCTTGCCGTTGTCGACCATCACGGCGGGCGCGTAGTTGTACGGCGCGTCCCCGGCCCCGGCGATCACGGTGCCGCCGCTCTGGCGGCCGTTCTCGACGCTGAGCCTGATCCTGTCCCTGGGGGGCACCGGCGCCGGTGCCTTCTTCGTCGACGTGGGCTTCTGCTGCTCGACCGGTGCTCCGACCGGGTCGCCGACCGCTGCGTTGGTGCATGCCGTGACCGCACTGACCAGCGCGAGCGCAGCGAGTGACGCGAGAGGTCGACGACTCAGGGGCACTCACCCATCATAGTGATCAAGTCCTCCGTCCGGGTGAAGTGCGCCGCCAGGCCGCTCTCAGCAGCGCGATTCCGCTGTCCAGGAGCACGAACACCGCGATCGGAGGCGTCTGTGATGGTGGGCACACCCGCTTCCTCCAGTCGGCCCGTGGGGGCTCGCGGACCGCGCAGCGGCGGCGGAACCAGGCGAGGAACCTCGCCGGGTCGCTGTGCTGCAGGATCGCGAACACCGCGCCGGTCAGCGGGAACATCGCGGCGTGCGTGCGGGCCCGTTCGTCGGCGTCGAGCAGCGGGAACACCAGTTCCGTGATCGTCTCCGCCGCGTGCCGGCCACCGTCGTGGTGCAGCGGTTCGTCGAGCAGGGCACGGAGTTCTTCGTCCGGCTCAATTTGCCGGGCAGGGGTACTGGGCGGGGGACCGCGCCACCCACTTCCCCTTCACCACAACGCCATCGTTGAACTTGCCGCGTTCCAGTCCCGCGCCCGGCGTGCTGAGCAGTTGCTCGATGCTCATCAGCTGCCCAGGTAGTGGACGACGGCCATCACCCGGCGGCTCAGGCCGGACGAGCCGGAGAGGCCGAGCTTGTCGAAGATCGCGTTGATGTGCTTCTCCGCGGCGCTCTGCGAGATGTGCAACTGTGCGGAGATGCGGGCGTTGGTGAGGCCCTGGGCCATCAGTTCGAGGACCTCCTTCTCCCGCGCGGTCAGCGTTTCGATCGGGTCGACGTGCGTCGTTCTCGTCAGCAGCCTGCGCACGACCTCCGGGTCGAACGCCGCGCCGCCCGCCGCCACCCTGTCCAGGGCCTCCAGGAACTCGTCCACCTGCGCCACCCGGTCCTTGAGCAGGTAGCCGACCTTGCCGCCGGTGCTGGTGATGAGCTCCGTGGCGTAGCGGTTCTCCACGTACTGCGAGAGCACGAGCACGCCGACCTCCGGCCAGCGTTCCCGGATCTCCAGTGCGGCGCGCATGCCGTCGTCCTTGTGGTCCGGTGGCATCCGGACGTCCGTCACCACGATGTCCGGCCGGTGTTCCTCGGTGGCCTTCAGCAGCTCCGGCGCGGTGCCGACGGCGGCCACGACGTCGTGCCCCTCCTCGGCGAGCAGCCGGATCAGGCCCTCGCGAAGCAGCGTCGAGTCCTCGGCCAGGATCACTCGCACGGCACCCTCGCGTAGATCGTGGTGGGACCGCCGGGCGGACTGGTCACCTCGAACTCCCCGTCCACCGCCTTGACCCTCCTCGCCAGACCGGACAGCCCGGTGCCGGCGGGGTCGGCGCCGCCGACGCCGTCGTCCCGCACCACGATCGCGATGCCGCCCCTGCCGTCCGGGCGCACGTGGACCTCGACCACCGACGGGTCCGCGTGCTTGGCCGCGTTGGTGACGGCCTCGGACGTCACGAAGTAGATCACCGCCTCCAGTGCGGTTCCGGGTGACGACGCGAGCCGGTTGTTGATCTCGACGCGCACGCTCGACCGCTCCGCCAGCACCTCGAGCGCCGCGTCCAGCCCCGAGTCGTCCAGCACGGCCGGGTAGACCCGCGTCGCGACCTCGCGCAACTCGTCGATGGCCTCGCCCGCCGTGTCGTGCGCCTGCCGCAGCAACTCCTGCAACTGCTCCTCACCCCTGGCCCGCTTCGCCCGGCCGATCAGCATGCCGAGCGCCACGAGCCGCTGCTGGACGCCGTCGTGCAGGTCGCGCTCGATGCGCCGCCGTTCGTCGTCGATCGCCTCGATCACCTCGGCCCGCGTGCTGGTCAGCTCCGCGACCCGTTCGCGCAGCAGCGTCTGCTGGCTGGTCCCGAGCATCGTGGTGGCGAGCCACCGGTCCAGCACCGCGACGCCGACCACACCGGCCGTCGTCACGAAGATGACCACCGCACCGGGGATCGCCAGCACCGCGATCAGCCCGAGGCTCACCTGGTCGGAGTCCTCGATGAGCGCCCAGTCGCCGTCGAACAGCCACGCCGTCACCATCGAGATCCCGACGACGTACCAGGACGCCAGCAACCAGATCACGCAGGCGCCGAGCGCGCCGACCAGCCACCGCACCGCGAGATAACGACGGCACCCCTGACGTGTCAGCGGATTCGTGTGCACGGCCCGGTCGAACCGCGTGATCCTGCCGAGTTCGTACTCGGTCAGCCGGACCACGCCCACGCCGGTGGCCGCGGCGGCGAGACCGGCCACTCCGGTGACCGACCCGATCGTGAGACCCACGAGCATCCGGAACCAGCTGAGCACCAACGAACCCGCGCCGAGCCGCTCCCCCTGATGCACGTTCGCCACCGTACCGACGCCCCCGCCCCCCGGCATTGTGGTTTACCACAGTATCGCCCTGCGGTTTCCCCCACGATTCCCGACGGACAACCTCATGGTCCCGCCCGTTCCCCATTCCTAACGTTGACCCCGACCGATTTCATCGTCGCCTGAGGGGAAACCAATGCTGGCTGAATGGGCCGTCTCGTTGATGGAGTCTTTGGGAGGGGTGGGCGCGGCCGTGGTCGTGGGCCTCGACAACCTGTTCCCGCCGATCCCGAGCGAGCTGGTGCTGCCCCTGGCCGGCTTCTCCGCGAGCAAAGGCGTGTTCAGCCTGGCCGCGGCGCTGTTCTGGACCACCGTGGGCTCGGTGGCGGGAGCCGTCATCGTCTACTTCGCGGGAATGCTCCTGGGCCGCACCAGAACCCGCAATCTGGTGGCCCGAATCCCGTTGGTCCGCGTGACCGACTTCGACAGGACCGAAGCCTGGTTCACCCGGCACGGCACCAAAGCCGTCTTCTTCGGCCGAATGGTGCCGCTGTTCCGCAGTTTCATCTCCCTGCCCGCGGGAGTCGAACGCATGAACTTCCCGAAATTCCTCGTGCTCACCACAGCGGGCAGCCTGATCTGGAACACCATCTTCGTGGGCGCGGGCTACCTGCTGGGCGAGAACTGGCACCGGGTCGAGTCCTACGCCGGTGTCTTCCAGAAGCTGGTGATCGCCGCCGTGGCCGCGGCCGTCGTCCTCTTCGTCGTCACCCGCCTGCGCCAGCGCTCGAAGGGCGACCCGGAGGCGACGCAGGTCTTACCGCGCGTCAAGCGGTGACGTTGCCGCACAACACGATGCGGCCGGGCCGCTCATCGTCGTAGTCGACGATGTCGTCGAACGACGCCGGGGACCACAGCCGAACATTCCGGCATCAGCGGCCATCACGGACTTCCGGGTGAAAGGCGCCGCACACGAAGGTGCCCCAGGCCGGGAGAGTTGGCCTGGGGCACCTGGGTGGGGCTGGATCAGACGTCGTAGCGGTCCGCGTTCATGATCTTGTTCCACGCGATGACGAAGTCCTGCACGAACTTCGTGCCGGCGTCGTCACTCGCGTAGACCTCGGCGACGGCGCGCAGCTCGGAGTTCGAGCCGAACACCAGGTCGTTGCGGGTGGCGGTCCAGCGGACGGCACCGGTGGCGCGGTCGCGGCCCTCGAAGTTCTCCTCGTCCTCGGTGACCGACTTCCACTCCGTCTCCATGTCGAGGAGGTTGACGAAGAAGTCGTTGGTCAGCGTCTCCGGCTTGGCCGTGAGCACGCCCGCCTGCGAACCGCCGTGGTTGGCACCCAGCACGCGCAGGCCGCCGATCAGCACGGTCATCTCCGGCGCCGAGACGCCGAGCAGGTTCGCCCTGTCGATCAGCAGGTACTCCGACGGCAGCGGGGTGGCCTTGCCGCCGTAGTTGCGGAAGCCGTCGACCTTCGGCTCCAGGACGGCGAACGACTCGGCGTCGGTCTGCTCCTGGGACGCGTCCACGCGGCCCGCGAGGAACGGCACCTCGATGTCGTGGCCTGCGGCCTTGGCGGCCTGCTCGATCGCCGCGGCACCGCCGAGGACGATCAGGTCGGCCAGCGAGACCTTCTTGCCGCCGGTCTGGGCGGCGTTGAACGCCTCCTGCACGCCTTCCAGCGTGCGCAGCACCTGGGCGAGCTGGTCGGGCTCGTTGACCTCCCAGCCGCGCTGCGGCTCGAGGCGGATGCGGGCACCGTTGGCGCCGCCGCGCTTGTCGCTCTGGCGGAACGACGAGGCCGAGGCCCACGCGGTCTTGACCAGCTGCGAGATCGAGAGGCCGGTCTCCAGGATCTTCGCCTTCAGCGACGCGACGTCATCGGCGGAGATCAGCTCGTAGTCGCGCACGGGCAGGCGGTCCTGCCAGATGAGCTCCTCCTGCGGCACCAGCGGGCCGAGGTAGCGCTGGATCGGGCCCATGTCGCGGTGGGTCAGCTTGAACCACGCCCGGGAGAAGGCCTCCGCGAACGCCTCGTGGTCCTCAGCGAACTTGCGCGAGATCGGCTCGTAGATCGGGTCGAAGCGCAGCGCGAGGTCCGTGGTCAGCATCATCGGCGTGCGGTTGAGCGTGCCGTCCTCGGGGTCCGGCACGGTGTTGGCGCCCGCGCCGTCCTTCGGCTTCCACTGGTGCGCGCCGGCGGGCGACTTGGTGAGCTCCCACTCGAACTGGAAGAGGTTCTTGAAGAACAGGTTCGTCCACTGGGTGGGCTTCTGCGTCCAGGTCACCTCCAGGCCGGAGGTGATGGCGTCGCGGCCCTTGCCGGTGCCGTGGGTGCTGATCCAGCCGAAGCCCTGCGCGTCCATCACGGAGCCTTCGGGCTCGGCACCGACCAGCGACGGGTCGCCGGCGCCGTGCGCCTTGCCGAAGGTGTGGCCGCCGGCGATGAGCGCGACGGTCTCCTCGTCGTTCATGCCCATGCGGCCGAACGTCTCGCGGATGTCGCGGGCGGAGGCCAGCGGGTCCGGGTTGCCGTTGGGGCCCTCGGGGTTGACGTAGATCAGACCCATCTGGACGGCCGCGAGCGGGGACTCGAGGTCGCGCTCACCGCTGTAGCGGGAGTCGCCGCCGAGCCACTCGGTCTCCGGGCCCCAGTAGACGTCCTCGTCCGGCTCCCACACGTCGTTGCGGCCACCGGCGAAGCCGAAGGTCTTGAGGCCCATGGTCTCCAGCGCGCGGTTGCCGGTGAAGATCATGAGGTCGGCCCAGGAGACCTTGCGGCCCCACTTCTTCTTGACCGGCCACAGCAGACGGCGGGCCTTGTCCAGGTTGCCGTTGTCCGGCCAGCTGTTGAGCGGAGCGAAGCGCTGCATGCCCGCGCCGGCCCCACCGCGGCCGTCGTGGGTGCGGTAGGTGCCCGCGCTGTGCCATGCCATGCGGATCATGAACGGGCCGTAGTGCCCGAAGTCCGCGGGCCACCAGTCCTTCGACTCGGTCAGCACGGCGTCGACGTCGCGCGCCAGCTCGTCGAGGTCGACGGTCAGGAACTCCTGGCCGTAGTCGAGCTCACCACGGAACGGGTCCGCCTGGACGGGGTGCTTGCGGAGGATCCGGAGGTTGAGCTGCTTGGGCCACCAGTCTCGGTTGCCGCCGCCCTCGCTGGGGTGGCTGCGCCGGCCGTGGGCGACCGGGCATCCGCCGGCCTCCTCCACGTTCAGCTCGCTCAGCTTGGCGTCAGTGCTGTCGGACACGGGAATCCTTCCGGGTGTTCAAGAACTTTTCGCGGCGGTCGTGCACTCGGGGCAGGAGCCCCAGTAGATGACCTCGGCCTCGTCGATGACGAAGCCGTGGTCGTCGGATGCGTCCAGGCAGGGCGCGTGGCCGACTGCGCAGTCGACGTCGGCGATGGCGCCGCAGGATCTGCAGACGACGTGGTGGTGGTTGTCCCCGACGCGCGCCTCGTACCGGGCGACCGAGCCCTGGGGCTCGATCTTGCGCAGCAGGCCGGCTCCGGTCAGCGCTCGGAGCACGTCGTACACGGCCTGATGGGAGACCGCGCCGAGGTTCTGACGCACGACGCCGATGATCGAGTCCGTGTCGGCGTGCGGGTGGGAGTGCACTGCGGACAGCACTGCTATCCGCGGGGCCGTCACCCGAAGCGACGCTCCACGCAGCAGGCGCTCGAAATCGGAAGCCGTGGGCACAGCCCCACCCTGCCGCCTTTTCTGGAATGAGTCAAGTTAACGAACGATGCAGTTCACCCGGAGCGGTCACCGCCGCACGGCGACCATGGCGTCGGCCAGCCGCCGGACGCCTTCGGCGAGCACGTGCTCGGGTGCGCCTCCGTAGGTCAAACGGAGAAAACTGCCCGGCGGTTCAGCGGCGAACCACGGCCGGCCCGGGAACACCACGACGTCCCGTGCGGCGGCGGCCGTTGTGAGCTCCAGGTCGTCGACGTCGTGGGGGAGTTGTGCCCACAGGTGCAGTCCGCCGGGGGACCTCGCGATCTCGAGCTCGGGCAGGTGCTCGCCGAGCGCGCGCCTCAGAGCGTCACGCCTGGACCTCAAGGACTGCTGGAGCGTGCGCAGGTGCCGGCGCCAGACGGGGGACGTCACGAAGTCGATCGCCGCCTCCTGCAACGGCCCCGCGACGTACAGGTCCTGCCGGGAACGGGTGTTCTTCAGCCGGATGCCCGCCGGGCCGCGGGCTCCGATCGCGGCGACGCGCAGGCCCGGCGCGGCGACCTTGGTGAGTGAGCGGACGTAGACGACGTGCCCGTCGGTGTCCTGCGAGGCCAGCGTCGGCGGCGCGGTGCCGTCGATGGTGAAGCCGCGCGCCCAGTCGTCCTCGACCAGGAACGCGCCCACACCGCGGACGATCCGCATGACCTCGGCGCGCCGCTCGTCGGACAGCACCGCGCCGTGCGGGTTCGCGTGCAGCGGCTGGCAGTAGAAGACCTTCGCGCCGGTGCGTTCGAAGGCGGCCTGGAGCAGGTCCGGCCGCACGCCGTCCTGGTCCGCCGGCACCGGGACGACCTTGAGCCCGGCGTCGCGTGCAGCGGCGATCGCGCCGAGGTAGGTGGGCGACTCGACCAGCACGGCGTCACCGCGCTCGCCGAGCCCGCGGAACACCGTCGCGAGTGCCTCCTGGGCGCCCGCGCACACCGTGATGTCGCCGGTCCTGAGCTCACCGCCGGCCTCCTTCGCGAACCACGCCCGAAGCTCCTCCTTGCCCTCGACCGGGACACGTCCCCACGAGGAGGGGCGGCGTGCGGCGCGGCTGAGCGCGGCACCGAGCGCGTCGGTCGGCTGCAGATCGGGGTCGAGGTAGCCGCTGGTCAACGGGATCGCCTCGGGTTTCGGCACCGCGACGAGGTTCGCCACCAGGTCCTCGCCGGGCCGGCCCTCGCCGAGCGCGACGGCCTGCCACGACAGGTCGTGGCTCGCCGCCGCCGTCCGCGGGGCGACGTAGCTGCCGCGGCCGGGGCGGACCTCGACCAGTCCTTCGGCGGCCACGCGCTGGATCGCCTGCTGGACCGTCGCGGGCGACGCCCGGTGCCGCGCCATCAGCTCGCGCACCGAGGGCATGCGTTCGCCGGCATGACCGGACCGTGCCGCTGCTCTCAGGTGCTCGATAACGCGGGCGGCTGCGTTATCCTCATCCATGAGAGCCAAGAGTAACGTTATCGTGCCAGCGGGGGTAACACTCGGCGCGCTCGGTGTCCTGGGTTTCAGCTTCTCCCTGCCCGCGACCCGCCTGGCAGTGGCCGGACTGGACCCGTGGTTCGTCGCGTTCGGCCGTGCCTTCGTCGCCGGACTCCTGGCGATCGCCTACCTCGCGTTATCGCGAGCGCCCCTCCCGTCGGTGACGCAGGTCCGCCGCCTGCTCATCGTCGCCCTCGGCATCGTGGTCGGCTTCCCGCTGCTCACGTCCCTGGCCCTCACCACGCAGACCTCGGCCCACGGCGCCGTCGTGATCGCCGTGCTGCCCATGTCCACGGCGATCTGGGCGGTCCTGCGCGCCTCCGAACGCCCGCCCCTCAAGTTCTGGCTCGCCAGCGGCGCCGGACTGCTCGCGGTGCTGGCGTTCGTGGCCACCGGCGGCGGCTTCTCCGGCTCGCTGAGCCTGGCCGACGGCTACCTGCTGGTCGCCGTGGTGCTGTGCGGCCTGGGCTACGCCGAGGGAGGCGCGCTCTCCCGCGAGCTGGGCGGCGCCAGGACCGTCTGCTGGGCGCTGGTCGTCTCGCTGCCGGTGACGATCCCGATCTCCTTGTACACAGCCGACTTCTCGGGCGCCGGCACCGTCGTGTGGCTCAGTTTCGCTTACGTGTCCGT
Organism: Lentzea sp. NPDC051208; assembly: GCF_040682435.1. Lineage (NCBI taxonomy): Bacteria > Bacillati > Actinomycetota > Actinomycetes > Pseudonocardiales > Pseudonocardiaceae > Lentzea > Lentzea sp. NPDC051208. The sequence goes on from NZ_JBFBAW010000006.1 coordinate 39,463, forward strand.
CATTTCGATGTTCCTGGGCTTCTTCGCCTGGTACGCGGGCCTGGCCGCGGGCGGCGTGGCCAAGATCGGCCAGATCCAGCTGGCCCAGCCGGTGCTGACGCTCCTGTGGTCGGCGCTCGTCCTGGGGGAGTCGGTCGGCTGGCCGGCCCTCGCCACCGCGGCCGTCGTGCTCGTCTGCGTCGTGCTGACCCAACGCAGCCGCGTGCCCGGCAGCGGTACCCCGCTAGCCGCGCCCGAGTTCGCGCGCGGCTAGCGGCGGGGCAGCTTCTCGAGCTTCATGTTCGGCGCCTGTCCGCACGTGTACTGGCCGTTCTGCAGGATGAACGGGTCGCCGGCCCCCTTCGCGTCACCGGCGTCGAGGTAGACGCGTTTCAGCGTGGCGAGCTGGGTGGCCTGGTCGGCGGCGAGGAAGTCCCGGCAGGTGTGGGAGCCGGTGAGAGATGGCTGGCTCCCGTCACCGGGGACACCCGGATCGCCCGTGGTCAGGTTGTTGATCACCGTGCGTCCGGCCAGGAGCAGCCCCGCGACCGCCACCACGGTCACGAGGATGCCGCCGAAGCTGGTCTTCTTCCTGCTGTTGTCGGTGTTGTTGCTGCCGCTGACGTCGCCGCCGGCGATGACACCTCCGGTCGCGGTGATCGAGCCGCCGGCGGAGATCGTGTTGCCCTGGAACGCCGGCAGTTGCGCGGTGACGGACCGGCGGAAGGCCTGGTCGTCCTCCAGCAGCCGGGTGACCTCGCTGACCAGTGCCGGCGGGTCCGGGTCGCCGAGGTCGTACCTCGCGAAGAGGGCCTGCAGGGACTGCGCGCGGTGCACCTCGTCCCGCTGGTGCAGCTGCCCGAGTTCCAGGCGCTGCACCAGGTCGACGGCCGTCGTGGCGATCTTCCTCACAGGCCCGCCGCCAGGGCGAGGCAGTAGACGGCGTCGTCGGGCTCGTGCTTGAGCTCGATGCCGCCGAACTTGTTGTCGTTCGGGCAGGACTTCCCGTACTCGAGCACGGCCGTGATCTTGTACACCGGGTCCGTGACGGACTTCGCGTCGAAGCCCTTCGTGGTGGGGCAGTCGGCGGCGGTGATGTCGGTGCCGCCCAGCGACGCCCTGGTGCGCACGCATTCGCCGACCTTGTGCTTGCTGTCCAGCAGGCTGCAGCCGGACGCGGTCAGGGCGATGACGAAACCCAGCGCCAGCAGTCTTCTCATCGGTTGTCCTTCCTTCGGCGCCACCACGGGCCGTGGTGGTGCTCTGTCGTGGTCACGTCGCGCCCGGCGAGGACGCCGTTCTCGACCCGGATGTCGCCGCCCGCGCTGATGCGGGTGCCGATGTGGTGCGGTGCGGGTGATTCCGGTTCAGTTGATTCCTGCGCGGGTGAGGGGACGGCGCCTCCCGGCACGTGCAGCCAGGCGCGCACGCTCGTCTCCTTCACCCGCACCTCGACGGGGTGGAACACGCGGCCGGCCATTCCGGGGTAGTCGTGCCGCACGGTGCTCTCGTACAGCGAGTCCGACACCATCACGACGCAGCGCGCGGCCGACCCGGCCAGGGCCTCGCGCAGCACCCGCGAGTCGAGCAGCCGGAACGGCAGGATCACGTCCGAGCCGGCGAATCCCTTGACGTCCCGGTGGATCTCGCCACCGTGGGCGGCGATGCGCACCTGCATCCCGGTGCCGTCGGAGTTGGCCGGTGCGTCGGCGATGCGCCGCATGAGTTCGGTGAGGACGGGTCCCAGCACCGCGGTCTTCGGCACCGTCGCCGGTACGACGACGAGGATTCCGTCACCGCGGTCCTCGTGCACGCAGTCGTCCCAGCACACGCCGGCCGCGCCGAACGAGTCGATCACGAGCCGGTACAGCAACTCCCGCGTCGACAGCATGTCCGGGTTGCTCAGGCCGCTGAAGGACCGGACGTCGACCACGAGTACCAAGCCGGGCAAGGGATCCATGCCGGTCAGTGCAGCACCGCGCCCGGCGCGTTTCGCGCCTGCTGCGTCACGTGCGGCACAGCTGCCACGAACCGTTATGTCGCACGGAGAGCCGCCAGGTCGTGCACCACGACGACGCCGCGGCGATCGGTCGAGATGAGACGTTGTGCGCGCAGCGTGCGCAACGCCCGCACGACCGACTCCCTGGAGAGCCTCAGCTGTTCGGCGAGCGCCGACTGCGAACCGATCGGGATCCGCAGCCGTCCGTGCTCGTCGCCGCGGAACTCCTCCGCCAGCCGCACCAGCGAGTCGACGACGCGGGTGAACGCGTCGTTCGCCTGGCTGTCGAGCAGGTGGTCGGCCTCCCGCAGCCGCTCGGACACCACCGCGCACAACGTCAGCACCACGTGCGGGAACTTCGCGAAGAGGCCGTCCAGGTCCTGCTTGCTGAGCAGGATGGCCTTGACCTTCGTGTCCGCCACCACGGCGCCGGGCCGTGCTCCCGCGTCGATCACCGCCTGCTCACCGACGATGTCGCCGGCCCACCGCGTCGCGACGACCTTCCGCCCCTCACCGATGATTCTGACCCGCCCGCTGTAGACGATGGCGGCCCAGCGGTTCCGGTCGTCGGCGGAGATCAGCTCAGACCCCTTGGCGAAGCAGCGGATCTGCGCGTTCGCCGCGATCGCCGTTCTTTCGATCTCGGTGAGACGGCGCCAGAAACTGCCCCTGCGGTGTTCCTGGGTCACCGAGGCGACGACTTGGGTGTTTGTCATGTTCCGGTCCTGACCTTCCGGGGATGCGGCAACCCCGGTCATCGCTCGGATCATGCGAGATGTGACCGCATTGCTCCTGACGTATGAATGCGCGCGGATTTTCGTTGCGTTCCTGTTCCCCGGAGCGATGTGAATGCGGTTTTGCGCGCCGATGAAAAAGTGGACATGCGCGATCCCGCAGTGGACGTGGTCATAACGAAACGCGTTGTCGGTGCCGCACGTGACGCACAACGGCCGCCGGGTCCCCTTCTCCGGTGGTGGAGTGCGGGGACTGACCAGCGAAGGAGACGGACGTGCAGCCACAGTCCGGAATGCCGCCGCGCGACGAGCAGAACCGCTCGACGATCTCGGCGGGCGGTTCCATCAGCGCGAGCGACAACGGCATCATCGCGGGCCGCGACGTCACCGACAGCAGCAACACCGTCCACAACCGCAACAAGAAGTTCCACTTCGGCGGGATCCTGGTCGCCGCGGTCGCGATCGCCGCGCTGTTCCTCGTGGGACGGGCCGTGGTGGTCAACCTGACCGGCGCCGACGAACCCGCGGCCGGCGCCGACGTGTCGCAGACCGCGGTCGGCACCTGGACCGCCTCGGACGGCACCGGCACGAAGACGTTCGGCGGCAACGGCGCGCAGTGCGAGGGTTTCTACTACCACCAGGGCAAACCGCTCGACATCGGTGGCCCGATGAGCTGCTCGCTGTCCTCCGCACCGGACAGCGAGAACCGCTACTCGCTGATCGTGAAGCAGGGATCCAACCAGGCCACCTTCAAGATCTCCTTCGACAAGGCGGACCACGCGGTCGTCTACGGCTCTAACGGCGCGAAGCTCTACGAGCTGAACAGGTTCTGACGCCGGCGGTGCGCGCTCGCCTGGAATTGTCAGACCCTCCTGCCATGCTCGGACCATGCCGATCGAAGTCGCGAGCAAGCGTCGCAAGGTGAAGCGCCCGGACGCGGTGGTCATCGACGTGACCTCGCGCGGCCCCGAGCCGTGGGTGCGCTTCAGCCCGTTCTTCCCGCACGGCCAGATCCCGGTGCCGTTGTCGCCCGGCGTGACGAGTGAGTCCGTCGAGGGGCTCTGGCAGGCGCTGAAGGTGTTCGAGGGGGCCGACGTCGACCCGTCGAAGCTCGCGGTGACGTCGATGAAGGGCCTGAAGCGCACGGTCCGGCGCTTCGGCCCGGTCCGCGGGCACCGCGCGGGCCTCACGGGCGAGAGGTTGCTCGACTACCGCACGGCCCGGCAGGAGATCTACTTACCGGCCTACCGCTGGGTCCTGGAACACCGCCTGCGGGCCGAGGTCGAGCGCCTGCGCGAGTTGGCCGAGTCCGCCGACGTCGTGCTGCTCGACTACACGACCAACGGCGACGTCGAGGACCTGAGCACCCCGCTGTCCCACGCCGCACTGGTCGTCGACCACCTGGGGAGGCTCACCGCGCCCGCGTCCTGAAAGCCGGATTTATACTTTCCGCCTTCGGCTTTGGGGGTCGGCAGTGGCGACATCGAACAAGCAGCTCTTCAAGATCGTGGACGGGCTCGCCGAGGCGCGTCGGTCGTCCGGTCAGCAGTACGACACGTTCCGCGTGCGCGGCAAGGTGTTCGGCTACTACTGGCCGCGCACGCAGACGGTCGGGCTGAAGCAGACGCTGTCCGAGCAGCGGGCTCTCGTGGCCGAACGGCCCGAGGTGTTCGAGGAGCAGTTCACGTCCGGCGGTTTCGGCTGGGTCGTGGTGCACCTCGAAGGCGTCGAGGCCGACGAGATGCGGGAGCTGGTGTTCGAGGCCTGGCGGTTGTCCGCACCGGAGGAACTCATCGCCCAGGTGCCGGACCTCGCGCGATGAGCCGGGTCAAGTTCGAGCTGCCCGCGGACGACCTCGGCCGTGCGACGGCGTTCTACCGCGACGTCTTCGGGTGGTCGGCGCAGCGGCTGCCGTTCGACTACGTGCTCGTCGACACGGACGGGGAGCCGGTCGACGTGGCCGACGCGGACGGCGGGATCTCGCCCCGGACCGAGTTCGTGCAGGGGCCTGTGCTGATCATCGAGGTCCCGGCGATCGACATCGTGGCGCGCAAGGTCGTGGAGGCGGGCGGCACGGTGCTCAACGCCAAGGAACGCGTGGCCGACCACGGGTTCTCGCAGTACGTCAAGGACAGCGAGGGCACCGTGCTCTGCCTGTGGGAGTCGATCCAGGGCTGACGGTCGCTTGACCTCCACCGGGATCGAGGGTGCAGCATCTCGGCCATGAACGTGGTGGTCACAGGTGGCGGCAGGGGTTTCGGGCGCACGATCGCGCGGCGGTTCGCCGAGCAGGGCGCGACGCGCTGCGGTGCGATCTCACGGACCCGGTGTCGGTCCGGGAGTGCGCCGAGCGGACCGGCGAGCTGCTCGGCCACGTCGACGTGCTGGTCAACAACGCCGCGGGGTTCCTGGCGGAGTCCCAGGTGGACGACGCCGCGATCGTGCGCACGATCTTGTCCGGTACGGCCGGAACGGTGCTGATGACCGAGAGCTTCCTGCCCCTGCTGCGGCGTTCCGAACGTCCGGACGTCGTCACGCTCGTGTCGCTGGAAGCCGAGTCACGCAGCGATCCCGCGCACATCGCGCACGCCGCGTTCCACGCCGCCAAGGCCGGTCAGGGGCGGTACGCGGAGATCATGTCGCAACGACTGCGGCCCGAAGGCATTCGCATGATCGCGTTGTACCCGCCGGACTTCGACAACAGCGACGACGCGGCGCGCGACGGCGTGCTCACCGCGCGGTCCGTGGCCGATTGCGTGCTGTTCGCGGTGAATCAGCCACGCGACTGCTTCATCCGCTCGTTCCACTTCGAACCGATGCCGCGCTAGCGGAACAGGATGCGCGTGATCTCGGTATCGGTTGCGCGGCCCTCGTCGTAGGCGCCCTCGCCCTTGAGGTTGTTCATGATCGCGAGCGTGTACCGCTCGTCCTCGCCGACGAACCCGACCGAGTTCATCACCCAGCCGCCCTCCTCCTCCGACCAGCCGTTCTTGACGCCGGAGTCCGGGCCCCAGACGCCCCACTGCTGCACGGGCGCGACCTCACGCATCTGCCCGAGGATGTACGCGCGGTCCTCCGCCGGCACGGAGTCGAGGACGTAGTTCATCAGGCGGTCGAGGTCGTTGGCCGTGCACTTCTCGAAGCCCCAGTAGGGGAACGCGGTCGAATAACCCCTTTGTGGCGCCAAATCGGTCATTCCGTACTTGCCGAACGCCGCGTTGAACGTCGCGCCGCTGTAGCGCTTCCACAGCGTGTCGGCGGCGTCGTCGTCAGACGTGTGCAGCATCGCGCTCATCAGCCGGCGGTCCTCGGTGCTGAGCCTGATCTTGCCGGCGCGGTGGCGTTCCAGGAGGTTCACGACCATCGCGAGCTTGATCGTCGACGCGGTCCACGTCATGTCGCCGGAGTGGTCGTTGCGCCAGATCGCGCCGGACTCGCGGTCGCGCAGCACGAAGCCCGTGGTTCCCGGCCTGGTCTCGGCGTAGTCCTGCGCCGCCTTGATCCGCTTCTGGAAGTCGCACTCGAACCCGCTGTCGGGCAGCGGGCAGACCCCGGGCGTCGCGACGAGAGGTGCTGCCGCGGGGGTGTGCGACTGGAGCTGCGTGCGCGCGGCGGCGGGAGGTTCCGCCGTCACTGCGTGGCCGCACGCCGTGAGGGCGAGCGCGCACGCAACAAGGATCGGACGGAGCATGCGCCGCACGCTAACGGGTCCGGTAAGACGTGGTCGACCGCCATACGGCCGCGTTGATCACGAAAAGGTTAAGTCAAAGATGTTTGACACGGTGTCCAGTTCGCTTTACCTTGGTGATGTCAGGTTTCTTTGACATCAGGAGCGGGACCATGGCGTTCGAGGAGAAGCGGGCGTGGGCCATGGCGGTCATCGCCTTGGCCGGGTACGCCGTCTACGTCGTGCTCGTCCTGAACGGGGCGGCGGGCCGTCCGCTGGTCGAGGCGCCGTACGTGGGCGCGCTGGTGTGGACGATCGCGTTCGGGATCGTCGCCGGCATCGCGTCCGGGATCTGGTTCGGCATCGCCGCCCGCAACGACGGGCTGCAGGCCGACGAGCGGGACCGGGAGATCGGCCGGATCGGTGACCACATCGGCCAGTCGTTCGTCGTCATCGGTGGCATGTCCGCGATGGCGCTGGCGATCGTCGAGGCACCGTACTTCTGGATCGCCAACGTGCTCTACCTGTGCTTCGTGCTGTCCGCGGTGCTCGGGTCCGCGGCGAAGATCGCGCTCTACCGGCGGGGAATGCTGTGAAGCCGACCAAAGTCACGAACTCCATCCGTGCGTTGCGGTTCGCGCACGGCGAGATGAAGCAGGCCGACCTCGCCGCGGCCATCGGCGTGACGCGGCAGACGTTGATCGCCATCGAGCAGGGCAAGTACTCGCCCTCGCTGGAGGTGGCGTTCAAGATCGCGCGCGTGTTCGGGGTGTCGCTCGAAGAGGTGTTCCAGTACCCGGAGGAGGAAGAGCTGTGAAGGCTGTCGTACAACGAAGATACGGATCGGCGGTGTTCGGTGACCTCGATGTGCCTGTGCCTGTGCCTGGGCAGGGCGAGGTTCTGCTGGAGGTGCGGGCGGCGGGCGTCGACATGGGCGTCTGGCACCTGCTCACCGGCAAGCCGTACCTGCTGCGGATCCTCGGGTTCGGGTTCCGCGGGCCGAAGTCGCCCGTGCCCGGACGGGACGTCGCCGGTGTCGTGAGGGAGATCGGGCCCGGCGTGACCGGGTTCGAGGTCGGCGACGAGGTGTTCGGCACGTGCGAGGGGTCGTTCGCCGAGTACGCCGTCGCGCCGGTCTCACAGCTGGCGCGCAAGCCGGAGGGGATCTCGTTCACGGAGGCGGCCGCGATGCCGATCTCGGGCGGGACGGCGCTGCAGGGATTGCGCGGAGTCCAGCCGGGGCAACGGGTCCTGGTGCTCGGCGCGGGCGGTGGCGTCGGGTCGTACGGGGTCCAGATCGCGAAAGCCCTTGGCGCACACGTGACCGGTGTGTGCAGCACGAGCAAGGTCGAGTTGGTGCGGTCACTGGGCGCCGACGAGGTCTTCGACTACACCGTCGCGGACTTCACCGGCACGTACGACCTGATCCTGGACTGCGGCGGCGCCAGGCCGTTGTCCAGGTTGCGCAAGGCCACCAACGAGCGCGGCAGAATCGTCCTGGTCGGCGCGGAGACCGGCGGATCGATCACAGGCGGTTTCCAGAAGTCGCTGGGCTCTGTCCTGCTGAACCCGTTCTCGTCCAGGAAGTTCGTGCCGCTGATGTCCACCGAACGCGCTGACGTCTTCGACGAGCTGCGCGTGCTCGTCGAGGCGGGCTCGCTGAAGGCCGCCGTGGGCAAGGTGTTCCCGCTGTCCGAAGCGCTCGGCGCGGTGGACCACGTCTACTCGCGGCGGTCCGTCGGCAAGACGGTCGTCACGATCTGACCTCCGATCACCACGGTCGTCACGTGGTGCAACGCCGTGATGTCCCGCACGGGATCTCCTCGCACGGCGATGACGTCCGCATCCCAGCCGGGTTTCAGCACGCCCTTGCTCACGCCGCACGCCCTGGCGGCCTGGCTGGTCGCGCTGGCCAGCACGGCGATGTTCGGGATGCCCGCCGAGATCAGGTCCCGCAGGGCGTGGGCGATGATCCCGTGTGGTTTGCCCGCACCGATTCCGCCGTCCGTGCCGGACACCGTGCGCACGCCGTGATCGAACATCCGCCCGGCCGCGTCGATCTTGGCGGCCATGGTCATCCCCATGCGGTCGAACGCCTCCTTGATGTGGGGAGGCGGGTCCATCGTGACGCCGAAGGTGTGGCAGACGGCGACGTCGGCCTCCGCCAGCGCGTCCATCAGCTCGACGGGGACGACCATGGCCCCGCCGGACAGGCACGTGCAGTGCTCGATGCCGTCCACGCCGGCGGCCACGGCGTGCTGGACGGCCCTGAGGCTGTGGGCGTGCGCTGTGATCGGGAGGGCCAGCGAATGAGCCTCCTCGACCACCACGCGCAGTTCGTGCTCGGTGAACTGGCAGTCGTCGACGATCGTGCCGGGGGTGGCGAACCCGCCGCTGGCCATGATCTTGACGACGTCGACGTTGCGTTCGGCTCTGGCGCGCACGGCCTGGCGGAGCGCGTCCTCACCGGACGCTTCGCCGCCCATCGACCAGCAGTGGCCACGCGGGCTGGTGATGGGCGGTCCGGAGGCGAGGACGCGCTGCCGGTGCTTCGAGCGCTGCTCCACCACGGACCACTCGCGGTCACCCAGATCGCGGACGGTGGTCACACCTGCCCTGAGGTGGCGGTCGAGGCCATCCCTGATCACCTCGTCGAGGTGCTCGGTGGTGAAGTCGGGCAGGCGGTCCAGCGCGCCGTTCTCGCTGTCCGCGCACAGGTGGACGTGGGTGTCGATCAGTCCGGGCAGGACGGTGGCGGTGCCGAGGTCGACGACCTCGGCACCGGCGACGTCGGGATGCCCCTGCTCGACGGCCTTGATCTTCCCGTCCTCGACGAGGACCGTGACGGGGCCCGGAACCGACCGCTCACCGTCGAACGCACGCCCTGCCCGCAGCGCCAGCATCGGCCCAGTCTGAGCGCCACCTGGTGGGAAAGCAATGGTCAGCGGGCATGTGGCAACGTCGTGAACTCCTCGACCTGAGGCAGGTCGTGACCGAGCCGGTCCCGCTTCGCCGTCAGGTACGCGATGTTGTGCGCGTTGGGCGTCATGAGCGACGGCACGCGTGCGGTCACCGAAATTCCGCAGGACTCCAGCGCCGCGATCTTGTCCGGGTTGTTGGACATCAGCCGCACGGACTGCACGCGCAGGTGCTTGAGCACGCGAGCCGCGGGGGAGTAGTCGCGGACGTCGACGGGCAGGCCGAGCGACGTGGCCGAGTCCAACGTGTCCAGTCCCTCGTCCTGCAGCACGTGGGTGCGGATCTTCGACACCAAGCCGATTCCGCGTCCTTCGTGCCCGCGCAGGTAGACCAGGATGCCGCTGCCTTCGCGCACGATCGTGTTCAGCGCGGCGTCGAGCTGTTCGCCGCACTCGCAGCGCATCGCGGCGAAGATGTCGCCGGTCATGCACTCGGAGTGGATGCGCACGAGGACGTTCTCGCGCAGCTTCGTCTTGCCGTACACCAGGGCCATGTGCTCGTGGCCGTCCGCGCGGAACGCGACTGCGCGGAAGGTGCCACGGCGGGTCACCAGATCGGACTCCGCGACGTCTTCCTCGTTGAAGGCCTCTTCGAACATCTCCGGTCCCCTTGTCACCAGGCGCCTTCCGAACGTGCAGCTACGCTCGGATGGAGTCGCACCGTAACCCGACCGCACAGCGGAGGTCACCCTGTTCAGCATCACCGTCCGCGATCACGTGATGATCGCCCACAGTTTCCGCGGCGAGGTCTTCGGTCCGGCACAACGTCTCCATGGAGCAACGTTCGTGGTGGACGCAACGTTCAAACGGACTGAGCTCGATTCGGACAACATCGTCGTCGACATCGGACTCGCCACCCAGGAGCTGAACAAGGTCCTGGCCGCCTTCAACTACCGCAACCTGGACGAAGAACCCCAGTTCGCAGGCATCAACACGTCCACGGAGTGGCTCGCGAAACACATCGCGGACCAGCTCGCGGACAAGATCTCCGAGGGTGCGCTGGGTGAGGGCGCTCACGGGATCGATGCGATCGCCGTCACACTCCACGAGTCGCATGTGGCGTGGGCGGGCTACGAACGTGCACTTCGTCCTTCCGGCTGACGTCGGAGATCCGGGCAGTCCCAGCGGCGGCAACGTCTACGACCTGCGTGTGAGCGCGGGCCTGAACCGTCTGCTCGTCGCTGGTGACTGGCCGAGTCCGAGCGACGCCACCGCGTTGGAGCAAACGCTTGCGGCGATCCCGCAAGGAGACGTCGTGCTCCTCGACGGCCTCGTGAGCTGCGGACTGCCCGAAGTCGTCGTTCCTCACACGCGAAGATTGAACATCGCCGTGCTGGTGCATCTGCCGCTCGCCGACGAGACCGGCCTTGATCCCGGTACCGCACGCGACCTCGACGCCCGCGAAGGGCGGGTCCTGAGGGCTGCGAGGGCGGTCATCGCGACGAGTCCGACGGCCGCGCGCGACATCGAGCGCAGGCACGGGCTCGACCACGTCCACGTCGTCGCCCCCGGCACCGATCCGGCGCCCTTGGCACACGGCACGGACGGCGTTCACCACCTGCTCTGCGTCGCGTCCATCACACCTCGCAAAGGCCACGACCTGCTGGTCAGGGCGTTGCGGAGGATCGAACGCGACTGGCGGCTGACGTGCGTGGGCCCGCACCGGCCGTTCCTGCGCGAGCTTCCGCGAGACGACCGCGTCAGTTTCCCCGGGCCACTCGCCGGCGAGGCGCTGACCAGCGCGTATGCCAGCGCCGACCTCTTCGTGCTGGCCTCCCGCGCCGAGACCTACGGCATGGTCGTCACCGAGGCGCTCGCCCGCGGCCTGCCGGTCATCGCGAGCGCGGTCCCGGACGCCCTCGGCGACGGCGGTCTGCTCATTCCCGCCGGGGACGAAAACGCATTGGAAGCTGCACTGACGCGGTGGTTCGAAGATCAAGATTTCCGGGCCGGACTGCGTGCGAAGGCGCTCGTCCGGCGGGCCGTTCTGTCCACTTGGGACGAATCCACAGAGGACCTGCGGAGGGTGCTGGCTACGCTCCGGCCATGACCTTCGCCCCGGAATGGCTGGCACTGCGTGAGAACGCCGACGCGACCGCACGCTCGACCGAGTTCGTGGACGCCCTCCGCGAAACTCTGGTGAACCGAAACCCCCTGACGATCCGTGACCTGGGTTGTGGAACGGGATCGATGGGACGATGGCTCGCCGGGAGGCTCGGCGGCGTGCAGCACTGGGTGCTGCACGACCGCGACCCCCGGCTGCTCGGGCTGGCGGAGGCCAGCGTGAGCGCACTGGAGGACGTCACCGCCGAGACGCGTGAGGGCGACCTCACGTCCCTGAAAGCCGCCGACATCGCAGGCGCCGACCTCGTCACGTGCTCCGCCCTGCTCGACCTGCTCACCGCCGAAGAGATGAACGCTCTGGCGCTGGCCTGCGTAGAAGCTCATGTGCCCGCACTGTTCACGCTCTCGGTGGCCGGCCGGATCGACATCGATCCGGCCGAGCCGCTCGACGCCGCCTTCCAGGACGCGTTCAACGCTCACCAGCGTCGCGTCGTGGACGGGCGCCGTCTGCTCGGACCTGACGCACCGGCTGCCGCCGAAGAGGCGTTCGTGGCGGCCGGCGCCGCGGTCCGAACGGCTCAAAGCCCCTGGCGCATGAATGGCGACGCCCTGCAGCGGGAATGGCTGAAGGGCTGGGTCGACGCCGCGGTGGAGCAGGAACCCGCACTCGCCTCCGAGGCTTCCGACTACCTGCGTCGCAGGTCAACGGCCTCTGTGGTGGTCCACCACGTCGATTTGCTGGCGCTACCGGGAGCTGTGTGATGAATTACCTGAAAATCAAGACACTATGGCCATGGCTCCGTTTGGTTTTGGCGTTGGGCATCCTGGTGGCTCTGGGCGTGCGCCTGGGCACCGGGGCGTTCGTCGACGGACTGCGCGCGATCGACGCGTTCTCCGTGGCCGCCGCACTGGCGATCGGGCTCGTGACGACGGTGCTCAGCGCGGGTCGCTGGGTCCTCGTCGCGCGCCGCCTCGGCCTGCCGCTGACCCTGCGCACCGCGGTCAGCGACTACTACCGCGCCCAGCTCGTCAACGCCGTGCTGCCCGCGGGCGTGCTCGGTGACGTGCACCGCGCGGTCAACCACGGCCGTGAGTCGGGCGACGTCGGACGCGGCGTGCGCGCCGTGTTCTTCGAGCGCTTCGCCGGCCAGATCGTGCTCATCGGGATCGGGCTCGCGGTGCTGCTCACGCACCCCGCGCCCGGCCTCGACCTGGCGCCGGACGGCACCACCGCGGCGCTGATCCTCGCCGGTCTGGCCGTCCTGACCGCCGTCGGCTGGAACAGCCGGCCGGTGCGCAAGGCACTGGTCAACACCCTCGCGGACGGCATCAGGCTGCTGTCGTTGCGCACCTGGCCCGCCGTGATCGGGCTGTCGGCCGCCACGGTCGCGGGCTACGTCGCGATGTTCCTGGTGGCCGCCCGCGCCGCCGGGTCGGACGCGACGGTCACCCAGCTCGCGCCGGTCGTCGTGCTGGCGCTGCTGATCATGGCGATCCCGGTCAACATCGGCGGGTTCGGCCCGCGCGAGGCGTTCCTCGCGGTGGCGTTCGGCGCCGCCGGTCTGGGCGCCGCGCAGGGCTTCACCACGGGCATCGTCTACGGCGTGCTGGCGCTCATCGCCGCTCTGCCCGGCGCGGTCGTGCTGTTCCTGTCACGCCGTGCCAAGACCGAACAGGTCGAGGTAGTGGCGGAAGGACTCGGCCAGCCCCGCGAGCAGGAGCTCGCCCTTGCGCGCTGACGCGAGTGACGGACGCCCGATGACGCCGGAGGACGTGTACGGCGTCAGACCCAGGGTGAGCATGTGCCGCCGGTCCTCCGCCAGGTGGTCAGAGGTTTCGTAGCCGGGACGGATCAGATCGGGGTGCGCGTGCAGCAGGATCGAGGTCTCCAGCTCGCCCGCGTGCATGTCGCTGTACGCCGAGGTCTCGATGCCGGCCTTCTCCCGCGCGAACGCCCAGTCGTCCCGGCCGGGAAACAGTGCCAGGCCCTCGCCCTCCTGCACGATGTTGGACAGCACGTAGTTGCCGCCGTGGCCGTTGACCAGCACCAGGTTCGTGACACCGTTGCGCCGCAGGGACTCCGCGATGTCCGTGACCACTGAGATCAGCGTGCGCGCGGAGATGCTGACGGTTCCCGGCCAGTCGGCGTGCTCCTGCGAGCACGAGAACTGGATCGGCGGCAGCAGCCGGACCGGGTACCGCGCGGCGATCTCCGACGCGATCGTCCACGCGATCACCGAGTCCGTGGCCAGCGGCAGGTGCGGACCGTGCTGCTCGGTGCTGCCGACCGGGAGCACGGCCACGCGCTTGTCGCGGACGTCGACCGTGGTGTCACTCGGAAACATGAGCCTGACCGTAGTCAATCCGGTGGCACAGCGCCGGAATCTCGCCGTCGGCCAGCTTGGGCATCACAGCGGGCAGTTCCTCGAACGCGCTGTGTCCCGTGATCAGCGCGTCGAACCTGTCGTCGGACAGCAGGTCGAGCGCGACCGCCATGCGTTCGGCGTAGGTGCGGTCCGGGCGGCCGACCGTGCCGACCTGGCTGCTGCGGATCGTCAGCCTGCGCGAGTGGAAGAACTCGCCCAGCGGCACGGAGATCTTCCGGTCGCCGTACCAGCTCAGCTCGATCACGCGGCCTTCCGGCGCGAGCAGGTCGAGAGCCGTGGTGAGGCCCGGTTCGGTCGCACTGGCGTGGAAGACGAGATCGCAGCCGTCAAGGGCGTTGCCCGGCAGGGCGAAGCCGACACCAAGCTTCCGCGCGACCTCCTCCCGAGCGGGATCGGCGTCCACGAGCTCGACGCGGGCGCCGGGGAACGTGGCGAGCACCGCGGCGATGCTCGACCCGACCATGCCACCACCGACCACCGCGATCCGGTCGCCGATCAGCGGACGCGCGTCCCACACGGCGTTGACCGCGGTCTCGACGGTGCCCGCCAGCACCGCCCTCGAGGCCGGCACCGAGTCGGGCACGGGCGTGACCGAGGTTTCCGGCACCACGTAACGAGTCTGATGTGGATAGAGACAGAACACCGTGCGCCCGCGCAGGTGCCCGTGTTCGACGACGCCCACGTTGAGGTATCCGTACTTCACCGGCCACGGGAAGTCGCCCTCCTGGAAGGGAGCCCTCATCACCGCGTACTGGTTCTCCGGCACACCACCGCGGAACACGAGGGTCTCCGTGCCGCGGCTGACGCCCGAGAACAGCGTGCGCACCTCGACCTCACCCGGACCGGGTTCGGGCAGTGCGACCTGCCGAACCTCCCCGTTTCCGGATTCATTGAGCCAAAAGGCACTCGCCGTACGTGTCACTCACAACACCTCCGCCGCACGAAGTTCGTTAGGGGCACCTGATGATCACACTTCAGCACACCAGGACACCCGTCGTCGTACGGGAGCCTGCCGCCTGGGCCGCCGCCCAGGTACTCCTGCTGGCTGTGGTGGGTGCCACTACCGGCCTCGGACTGCTCGGCTGGTCCGCCGGTCTCGCCTACGGGTTCGCCACGTGGGCGTTCCTCGGCTACGGCATGCAGCGTCATCGCACCAGCTCCTTAGGTCCCGCCGACCGCGTCACGCTCGCTCGCGGCCTGATGGTCGGCGCGGTGACCGCCCTGGTCGCGGACCGTGCCGGGCAGGACGTCCCGGTCGCGCTGGTCGTGACGCTGGCGGCCGTCGCGCTGTCACTCGACTGGGTGGACGGTCAGGTCGCTCGCCGCACGGGCACCTCGACCGCGCTGGGCGCCCGGTTCGACATGGAGGTCGACGCCTTCCTCATCCTGGTGCTGAGCGCGTACGTGGCCGTGCACATGGGTCCGTGGGTGCTCGCGATCGGGCTCATGCGGTACGCGTTCGTCGCCGCTTCCTGGCGTCTGCGCTGGATGAACGCGCCGCTGCCCGCCAGCTACGCCCGCAAGGTCGTGGCCGCGGTCCAAGGGATCTTCCTCGTCGTGGCGGCATCCGGCCTGCTGCCGTTCGCGGGCGTCCTCGTTGGTCTCGCGCTGGCATCGCTCGTGTGGTCGTTCGGTCGCGATGTGCTCTGGCTGTGGAACAACGCGGCCGTTTCGGTGGGAGAATCCCGCCATGCCTGAGCAGACCTCAACAGCGGCGAAGATCGGCAACATCGTCGTCTGGATCCTGCAGATCGTGCTCGCCGTGCAGTTCGTGATGAACGGCTACGCGCTGTTCACCGACTCGTTCGTCGCCAAGTTCGACGACATCGGCTTCGGTCAGTGGTTCCGCTACTTCACCGGTGTGCTGGAGATCGGCACCGCGATCGGCCTGCTCATCCCGCCCATCTGCGGCCTCGCGGCGCTGGGCCTCGCGGGCATCATGGCCGGCGCGGCGCTGACCGAACTGCTCCTGGTCACCAACGGCGGCTTCGACGACGCGATGATGCCGCTGATCTTCATGGTGTGGGCGCTGGTGATCGCGGTCTACCGCCGCGAACAGATCTTCGGTGCGCTCAAGCTCGTTCGGAAGTGACTTTCGGGAAGTAGCGGAGCACCGCGACGTCCCCGACTTTCGTGACGTCCTCCAGGTGGAATCGGCGTGCCGGTCCACCGGGGAATTCGGCGGGATTCACGAAACGCGGGGCCGTCGCCTGTCCGATCAGCATCGGTGCCACCGCCACCCTGATCTCGTCGGCCAGTCCGGCTTCGAGGAACGCCGTGTGAATGCTCGTGCCGCCTTCGACCATGAGCTTTCTCACGCCGCGCGCGCCCAGATCGTCCAGAATCTCCGAGAATTCGCTGAAGGTCTTCGTCTCGGTGAGGTGGCCGACCGTGGTCTCCGGGGTGCGCGAGTACACCAGGCTGGCGCCGCCGCAGTGCCAGAACCGCAGCTCAGGGTCCAGATCGCCACTTCTCGTGACGGTGACGCGCAACGGGTACTCCGGTTTGCCGTCGGCTATTCTCCGCGCGCGCCGTTCTTCGCTGTAGACCAGCAGCCGCGCGTTGTCACGGCGCAGTGTCTCGGCCCCCGCCAGAATCGCGTCCGACTCCGCGCGCATCCGGTCGACGTGGTCGAAGTCCTCGGCGTTGGAAAGAGGAAACCTCTCGGTGCCGCGATCGTCGATGTGGCCGTCGAGGCTGACGGCGACGCTGAGCAGAACGTGCGGGCGGGTCACGGACCAGATGGTAGAGCAGTTGAACCGGTGGTGTGCCGCGCCGCGTTTACCTCATAGAGTCTGGAAAGGGGATTCTCGGTGAGGATGTTGCCGCGGCGGACGGTCACGGTCCTGGCGGGACTGTTCGTGTTGTTCGTGCTCATCGCACCGAGCGACCTGGAGAAGTTCTCGTTCGAGGCGTTCCTGCGGGTGCCGCTCGAAGGCCTCGTCGGCGTGCTGGTCCTGATGCTGCTGCCCGACCGGATCCGCAGGCCCGCGGCCATCGCCGGCGGCGTCGCGCTGGGCCTGTTCGCGGTCGTCAAGATCATGGACATCGGCTTCGACATGGTGCTGTACCGGCCGTTCGACCTCGTGCTGGACTGGCCGTTGCTCGTGCCCGCCATCGACTTCGTGGACGTGACGTTCGGCCGCTTCGCCTCGGTTCTCGCCGTGGGTCTCGCGTTCGCGC
This sequence comes from Lentzea sp. NPDC051208, assembly GCF_040682435.1. Classification (NCBI taxonomy): domain Bacteria; kingdom Bacillati; phylum Actinomycetota; class Actinomycetes; order Pseudonocardiales; family Pseudonocardiaceae; genus Lentzea; species Lentzea sp. NPDC051208. Next base: position 56,454 of record NZ_JBFBAW010000006.1, read on the forward strand.
TGGTCGCCGGGATCGTGCTCGTCGCGGCGATCTCCGTGCAGCGCCTCGGGTCTGTCGCCGCCGGACGGCGTCCCGTCGCGATCCGGGCCGTGGCCGCGGCGGTCGTGGTGTGCGTTTCCCTTGCCGTGCCAGGGGTTCCGGTCTACTCCGACGCCGCGGCGACGTCGCTGGTCGACCACGCGCGACGCGTCCAGGCCGGTCTGAACGACCGGGAGGTGTTCGCGGCGGAGGCCTCCGTCGACGCGTTCCGCGATCACCCCGGGCTGCTGTCCTCGTTGCAGGGCAAGGACGTCGTCTTCACGTTCGTGGAGAGCTACGGCAAGTCGGCGCTGGACATGCCGGACGTCGCCGCGAAGCTGGCGCAGGGCAACGATCGGCTCGAGGCCGCCGGGTACTCGGCCCGCTCGGCGTACCTGACCTCGCCGACCGCCGGCGGTGGCAGCTGGATGGCGCAGGCGACGCTGCTGTCCGGGCTGTGGATCGACAACCAGCAGCGGTACCGCAACCTCGTGGCCTCCGACCGGCTGACGCTGCCGCGCGCGTTCCGCGAGTCGTCGTGGCGTTCGGTCGGTGTCGTCCCCGGCATCACGCAGGCGTGGCCGGAAGGCGACTTCTTCCACTACGACAAGATCTACGCCGCCCAGGACCTCGGCTACCAGGGACCGCGCTTCGGTTACGCGACGACGCCCGACCAGTTCACCTTGGAGTCGTTCCAACGCAACGAGCGCTCGAAGGCCCACGGCCCGGTGATGGCGGCGATCCCGATGGTGTCCTCGCACGCGCCGTGGTCACCGACCCCGGACTTCGTGGACTGGGACGACCTCGGCGACGGCTCGATCTACTCGACGATGCCCGCGTCGAACGACCCGCCGGAGTCGATCTTCGGCCGCGACCCGGCGGCCGTGCGCGCCGACTACGCGCACTCCATCTCGTACTCGCTGGAGTCCGTGCTCTCGTACCTCGAGAAGTACGGCGACGAGAACCTGGTGATGGTGTTCCTCGGCGACCACCAGCCGGCGCAGATGGTGACCGGAGAAGGCGCGTCGCGGGACGTGCCGATCACCGTCGTCGCCAAGGACCCGGCCGTGATGGCCGAGGTCGGGGCCTGGAAGTGGGACGACGGGATCAAGCCGGGAGGGTCGGCCCCGGTGTCGCGGATGAGCGACTTCCGGGACCAGTTCCTCTCGACCTTCTCGCCGCCGAACGCCTAGCGCGGTGATCAGCCCATCGTCTTCTGGCCGTCGATCGTCTCGCGGATGATGTCCGCGTGGCCCGCGTGCTGCGAGGTCTCCGCGACGATGTGCACGAACACCCGCCGGGCCGACCACGTCTTGCCCTCGGGGAACCACGGCGCGGCGGGCAACGGGTGCGAGAGGTCCATGTCGACCGTCTCGACCAGCTTGTCGGTGTAGGCCGCGACCTCGTTGTAGCGGGCGATGATGCTCTCCAGCGTCTCGCCCGGCTCCATCCGGAAGTTCGCCGCGTGGTTCTCGTAGTCCGTCGACTCGGGGTCGGTCTCCATCGCCGAGGTGCCGTGCTCGATGAACTTGACCCAGCTCTCCTCGACCGACGCGACGTGCTTGATCAGACCGCCGATGCTCAGCGCGCTCGCGGTCGGGCTCGACGCCGCCTGCTCGTCGCTCAGGCCCTGCGCGGTGAACGTCAGGAACCAGCGGTGCTGCCGCAGGGTCTCGAGGAGGTCCGCGCGCTCGCCGGTGAGGATCTCGGTGGTGGTCATCGCTTCTGTCCTTCGCTCGTTTGTCCCGACATGAAGGACTCTAGGACCACTTGAGGTCAGCTTGTGTCCTAGACGAACGGCCGCTCAAGCGAAACTCGAGCGCCGTTCGAGCGATCCGGCGTTGACCTGGCGTCACCCTCCGTGAGTCAGCCGACCGTGCCTACTCGTCCAGGTAACCGTCACCCGGACGGTCGACCCGGCCGCCGCCTTCCTCGGTCTCCTCGATGTGCATGGCGGTCTCCTCGGGCGAGGTGACGAACTCGCCGCCGCCCGCCTCGGTCGCGACCGCGTCCGGTTCCTCGTCGACGGGCTCGCCGCCGCCCTCGGGCGTGGTGAACTGCTGGTGTTCGGTCATGCACTCGTGGTTTCCGGCGAACAGGACGTGCAAACGTCAGCAGCGCGGAAGACTCATGGCATGCGCCTGGCCCTGTCCCTGCTCCTGGTGCTGACCGCCTGTTCGGTGACGCCCGCCGATCCGGTGGCGCTGCTCGACGGCTGGCGGGAGGTGATGCGGCAGCAGAAGTCGGTGCGGCTCGACGTCAAGATCGAGGTCGGCGGCAAGCACCCGCACGAACAGGCCTACGCCGGTGTGCTGCACTTCAGCGGGATGGGCGGCACGCCGCAGCACGACGTGACCGCGCACAGGGAGAGCAGGTACGGCACCATCGACTACCGCTCGGTGAGAGTGCAGGACGACGACTACCTCAGCCACAGCGATCTCACCCTGCCGCCCGGCAAGGAGTTCTCCGGCATGGGGCTCGACGACGCGTTGTGGGTGGGCGCGCTGTCGGTGGAGTTGTCGCTGGCCCAGCAGGCATACGCACCGAGCGGCGCGTTCAGCGGGATCGACCGCAAGACCCTCCGGCTCACCGAGCACGACGGCGACCGGTACGTGTTCGCCGCGGGTGGGGTGCCGCACTCGGGCGGTTACACGAACGGTGACGTGCGGCTCGTCGTCGAGGTGGACGACGAGAACAGGCCGGTGCGGGTCGAGCGCAGCGCGCCGACCGTCGACGAGCAGACCGAGCGGCTCACCGCCGTGTACAGCCAGTGGAGCACCGCACCGGACGTGCTGCGGCCGCCGCAGGAGGTCGTGGCGAAACCGAAGGACGTTGTCGTCCAACGGCGTTAGGGTCGGCGGCATGATCGCTCACGACCTCCAGCGCTACCTCCAGAACTCGCGAGACTCGGTGCTGTCCTCTTTGGACGGACTGAGCGAGTACGACGCCCGGCGCCCGCTCGTGCCCAGCGGCACCAACCTGCTCGGCCTGGTGAAGCACCTGGTCGGCATCGAGTTCGGCTACCTCGGCGACAGCGTCGGCCGTCCGGCGCCGGTGACGCTGCCGTGGAACGAGGACGGGTCGGTCTGGGAGAACGGCGACATGTGGGCCAAGCCGTCCGAGTCCCGCGAGTACCTCGTCGACCTGTACCGCCAGGCCTGGAAGCACACCGACGAGTCGATCGCGGACCTGCCGCTGGACGCGCCGGGCTCGGTGGCGTGGTGGCCGGAGCACAAGCGGCAGACCACGTTCGGGCACCTGCTCGTCCGCGTCACGGCGGAGACCGCGCAGCACGCCGGGCACTGAGACGTCGTGCGCGAACTGATCGACGGCCGGTCCGGCGCGGACAACCCCGACGGCTACTACGACCTGGTCCTGAGCATGGCGAGCGCACCGATCACCGGACCGGGCACGAGCAGCAGGAACGCGTAACGCCAGGTCACGACGTCGGCGAGCAGCGGGACGAGCTGGATGCTGACCACCGTCAGCCCGAACCCGACAGCGGTCAGCGCGGTGAGCGCCGTCCCGACGTAGCGCGGGTCGGCGACCTCGCTCAACGACGCCGAGAACACCCCGGAGTCCGCGATCACCGAGGCGCCCCACACCGCGCAGAACGCGATCAGCAGCGACGTTCCCCACGCGAGCGGCGAGAGCAGGCAGCAGAGCCCGCTCACCGTCAGCGCTCCCACGGCGGCGGGCGCGCGCCCGAACCTGTCCGCCGCCCAGCCGCCCGCGAGACAGCCGGCAAACCCGGCCACACCCATGGTCAGGAACACCGTGACACCAACGGGTTCGCCCGAACTCAGCAGAAACGCCGGCAGCCACGTCCACAGCGCGTACAGCTCCCACATGTGCCCGAAGTAGCCGAGGTTCACCAGCCTCGGCTTGCGCTCCCGGAACATCTGCACGGCATAACGCGGGTTGAGCTGCGCGGTCGTGGCGGTCAGGAACGGCCCCGGCCGCACGACCAGCAGCGCCACCACGGCACCCAGCAGTGCGATGGCCGCGGCGGCGAAGAGCACCTCGCGCCACGGCAGCCGCCCGAACACGTGGGGGAGCGCCGAGCCCAGCGTCAGCGCCCCGATCAGCACGCCCAGCGCCCGTCCGCGGTTGCGCGGCTCCGACCAGGACGCCATCAGCTTCATGCCCACCGGGTAGACGCCGGCGAGCGCCACCCCGGTCAGGAACCGCAACGGGATCGCGGCGCCCAGCCCGTCCACGACCAGCCCGAGCACCAGCGTGAACACCGCGCCCAGAGCCGCGGAGCAGGCGAGCAGCAGGTGCGGGCGGACGCGGTCGGCGAGGTTCAGCACCGTGGCCCCGACGGCGCCCGTCACGAAGCCGAGCTGCACGGACGCGGTCAGCCACACCGCCGCGCCCGCGCTGATGCCCCACTCGGCCTGGAGGGAGGGAACGACGGCGGACATCGAGAACCACACGGCCAGGCCGAGGACCTGGACGAGTGCGATGGCGGCTCGCTGGATCAGCACCTCGTGCATTCTCCACGCTCTGGTCGTCGCCGCAGGACGGCCCGGCCTTGTCGAAAGTAAGGGGCGTTCGGTGCCGAAGGTCAGGGGCGCCGGTGCCGGCACCTTCGTAGGTTCGGCTGGGTGACTTGGCTGACTGTGGGCACCGACGCGGTGCTCGGTGTGTTCGCGTTGATGTTCTTGTTGTTGTGGTTCCAGCACCGGCTGCGGGCGTTCCTCGCGGGTGCCGGTGTGGTGGTGGCGTACGCGATCAGCGAGGTCGTCAAGCTGGTCGTGCGGGAGGAACGGCCCTGCCGCACGGCGCCGTCGATCGCGGAGTGCCCGGAGCCGGGCGACTGGTCGTTCCCCAGCAACCACTCGGTGATCGCCGGTGCGTCCGCGATGGCGATCTGGGCGTTGCACCGGACCTACGGCTGGGTGGCTGCCGTGTGCGCGATCGCGGCGGCGTCGTCGCGGGTGATCGTGGGTGTCCACTATGTACACGACGTCATGGCCGGGCTGGCGCTCGGAGCGTTGGTGTCGTGGGGGATCGCGGTGCTGCTGGACAGGAAGCGGCAGCGGCGCCAGGTGGCCGACGCGCCGACCGTGGTGATGCAGCGACTGCGATGATGGTCGCCGTGTGGGAGGTTCTGCTCTACCTGGTCCTGTTCGGCGCGGCTTTCACCGTGGTGCGCGACCGGCCCGCGGTCGCACTGGGAACCGCGCTGGGGACCTGGCTCGTCTGCTACCTCGTCACCGTCGACTTCGACGTCAGGGTGGTGGCGCTCGCTCCCGCACTGGCACTGATCAGCTTCCTCGCCGGACGCAACGCCGAGGACCCGAGGCCCACGGCGATCGCACTGACGATCGCCGAGATCGCCGGTGTCGTCGTGGCTCTCACCGAGCGCGGTGGTTCCGACACCGCGCTCGCCGTCACCTCCGGCATCGGCGTGCTCGGTGTCGTGCCCTGGGCCTTCGGCCGGTTCCGGCGCCGGTACGCGGAGCTGCGCGAGGTCGGCTGGGAGCACGCCTCGTTGCTGGAGCGCAGCGTCGAGAACGCCCGCAACGCCGAGCGCGCCCGGCTCGCGGGCGAGATGCACGACCTCGTCGGTCACGAGCTGGCACGGGCCGCGTTGCTGACCGGTGCGCTGGAACTGGAGCCGACGCTCACCGCACAACAGCGCGAGGCAGCCGGAACCGCCCGCGCCAGCGTCACGGCCGCGGCGGAACGGCTGGCCGACGTCATGCAGGTGCTGCGCGCAGACGAGGACGAACCCGTCGCGACGATCGAGGAGGTCGTTGCCAGGAGCGGACTCGACGTCGAACTCGTCAACGGCCGCAGGACCGCGATCGACGGCATCATCGCGCGGACCGTCCACCGGGTGACGGCCGAGGCGCTGACGAACGTGATCAAGCACGCGCCCGGCGCGAAGGTCACCGTGAGCCTGTCCGCGAACCTGGAGCTGCGCATCACCAACGGCCCGGCGCCGAGGACCCAGGCGGTCGGCAGCGGCAAGGGACTGGTGGGCCTCGCCGAACGCGTCGCGCTCGTCGGCGGCTGGTTCGAGGCCGCGCCGTCCGACGACGGCGGGTTCGAGGTCAGGGCGAAGCTCCCGGAACGCCCACGCGCCAGGACGACGCCAACGCACGTACGCCGCGAACGCACCGAGAAGGAGCTTCGCAAGAGCGCCAAACGCACGGTCCTGATCACCACGGTCGTGTGCGCGGGAATCGCGATCGGCGTGCCCGGCTACATGGTGTTCGACGCCGTGACGTCCGTTCTCACGCCGCAGCAGTTCGAACGGGCAGAACTCGGGCAACACGAGGACACCCTCGACCTGCCGCTGCGCACCCGCGTCGACAACCCGCTCGGCGTCACCGCCCCGCCGGGCACCGAGTGCCGCTACTACAGCACGCACCCCAACCCGTTCGACGGCGACCGCCACGACCTGCACCAGCTGTGCTTCCGGGATGATCGGCTCGTGTCCAAGCAGTGGCTCGCCAGGAGGAGCGGTTGATCAGGGTCGTGCTCGCGGACGACGAACCGGTGGTCAGGTTCGGCGTGAAGGCCGTCCTCGGCACCGCCGGGGACATCGAGGTGGTCGCCGAGGCGGAGAACGGCAGCGTGGCGATCGACCTCGTGGCCCGGCACAGGCCCGACGTGGCCGTGCTCGACATCCGCATGCCCGTGTTCGACGGTCTCGACGCGGCCAAGGTGATCCGCGAGTGCCATCCCGGCACGAAGACGCTGGTGCTGACCACGTTCGCCGACGACGCGTACATCAGCCGGGCGCTGGGGGAGGGCGCGGCCGGGTTCGTGCTGAAGACCGGCGACCCGCAGGAGATCATCTCCGGGGTCCGCGCCGTCGCGAACGGCGGCGCGTTCCTGTCCCCGATGGTGGCGAAGCGAGTCGTGGACCAGCTCTCCCGCGCGCACCCGCGACCCCTTGCGACGCAACGGATCGAGGTCCTGACCGCGCGGGAACGCGAGGTGCTCGGCCTGGTCGGCGCCGGTCTGTCCAACGCCGAGATCGCCGCCCGCATCCACGTCGTCGAGGGCACTGTGAAGGTCTACGTCAGCACGATCTTCCGGCAGCTCGGGGTCCGCAACCGGGTGCAGGCCGCGATCATCGCCCACGAGTCGGGGATCATTCCCGGCTAGTGGCGTGGCTCAGCGTGGCTGTTGGTGGGACCTGGTGGTGTGTTGCACCTGCCGTAGCGGCATGTGCTGTTCTTGGAGCCAGGACAGCACGAAAGGCTCCGCTTGCGATGCACCTCTCCTTCACGCCTCCCCGCCAAGTCAAGATCGGTGATGCCGCCGCCTTCGCCGGAACAACCCCACGCGCCATCCGCCATTACCACCAGATCGGTCTGCTTCGTGAGCCCGAGCGCGGAGGGGACGGCCGCCGCCGCTACGGCTACGACGACATGATCCGCCTGCTGTGGATCCGCAAGATGGCGGAGGCCGGCATCAGGCTCGACGACATGCGGGCGGCGTTCGACGAAACCCGGGACATCGAGGAGACCCTGGGCGGACTGGAGAAGACCCTGGCCGCTCAGGAGGCCGAGATCAGACGTCAACGCGTGGCCGTTCAGCGCCTGCGGGCCGTGGGCAGTCCACTGGGGCTGCTTTCGGATCTGGTGACGGACCGGCTCAGCCACCTGCCTCCTGGCGCGCTGCGACCCTCCGATGTGGACGCCCTGCTGGTCACGGAACGGATCTTCGGCCCGCTGGGCGCCGCCGTCCAGGCCAGCTCGTTCATCGTGCTGGCCACCCACCCCGACCTGCGGGCTGAGGAAGACCGTCTCGACGCGGCCGAGGCCGCCCTCGACGAGGGCGTCGAGCCCGATGACCCGCGTGTCGAAGAACTTGCCACACAGCGATACGCCCACCTCAAGGCCATGGAACAGGCCGCCGAGGCTGCCGGGCTGGACAGGGCCGAGGAGAAGCTCTTCGAGATCTACGGCGACCAGGACGAGGAGCACGAAACACGGATGAGCGCCTTCGAAGCGTTCACCAAGATGCCGTATGACTTCTCTCCCGCCCGGATGCGTTGCGTCGAGCGCGCGGGACAACTCCTGGGTCAGGACCTCGCGGACAGCTGACGCGGGACCGCTCGGCCTTGGCCGGACATCAGCACCACTGGCTAGGTGCGGGCACCGATGCCCGAGATCGCCCGGACTTCCATCTCCGCCGCCTTGGCCGCCATCTCCGGCTCCCGCTTGGAGAAGATCGTGGCGAGGAACCCGCACAGGAACGAGAACGGGATCGACACCAGGCCGGGGTTGCCGAGCGGGAACCACGCGAAGTCCAGGTCCGGGAAGATCGACGTCTTCGCGCCGGACATCACCGGCGAGAACAGGATCAGCACCAGGCACGAGCCCAGGCCGCCGTAGATGCTCCACAGCGTGCCGGTGGTGTTGAAGCGGCGCCAGAAGATCGTGTAGAGGATCGTCGACAGGTTCGCCGAGGCGGCCAGGGCCAGCGCGAGCGACACGAGGAACGCGACGTTCTGCCCGTTCGCCGCGATGCCGCCGATGATCGACAGGATGCCGACGACCACGGCCGTCAGCCGCGCGACCCGGATCTCCCTGCGGGGTTCGGCGTTGCCGCGCTTGATCACGTTCGCGTAGACGTCGTGCGCGAACGAGGCGGAGGCCGCCAGCGTCAGGCCGGCGACGACCGCGAGGATCGTGGCGAACGCGACGGCGGACACGACGCCGAGCAGCACGGCCCCACCGATTTCGAACGCGAGCAGCGGCGCTGCGGAGTTCTCGCCACCCGGTGCCGCGGCGATCTTCTCGGTGCCGACCAGGGCCATCGCGCCGAAGCCGATCACCAGCGTGCACAGGTAGAAGATGACCATCGTCCAGGTCGCCCACACGACCGAGCGACGCGCCTCGGAGGCGTTCGGCACGGTGTAGAAGCGCATCAGCACGTGCGGCAGTGACGCGATGCCCAGCACCAGCGACAGAGCCAGGGAGACGAAGTCCAGTTTGGACATCGCGCTGAAGCCGTACTTCGCGCCCGGATCCAGCACCGCCTCGCCGAGCGCGTTGTTCTCGGTGGCCTGCTGCATGATCGCCGACAGGCTGAACCCGAACTTGCCCAGCAGGAAGACGCTCATCAGCGTCACGCAGAGCAGCAGCAGGACGGCCTTGATGATCTGCACCCAGGTCGTGCCCTTCATGCCGCCGACCAGCACGTAGAGCACCATGACCATGCCGACCAGCGCGATCAGGATCGCCTGGCCCCACTTCGAGGTCACGTTGAGCAGCAACGCGATCAGGCCGCCGGCGCCCGCCATCTGCGCGATCATGTAGAAGAACGAGATCACCAGCGTCGCGTTCGCCGCGGCCGCGCGGACCGGGCGCTGCTTCATCCGGAACGCCAGCACGTCGCCGACGGTGAAGCGGCCGGTGTTGCGCAGGCCCTCCGCGATCAGCAGCAGGCCGACCAGCCACGCCACGACCCAGCCGACGGAGTAGAGGAACCCGTCGTAGCCGTGCGCCGCGATGCCGCCGGAGATGCCGAGGAACGACGCGGCGGACAGGAAGTCGCCGGACAGCGCCACGCCGTTCTGCGCGCCGGTGAACGAGCTGCCGGCCGCGTAGTAGTCCGACGCCGTCACGTTCCGGCTCGAAACGCGGTAGACGATGTAGAGGGTGATCAGGACGAACACCGCGAAGACGCTGAGGTTCAGCACCGGGTTGCCGGTGGTGGGCATGACTTACTCCTCGACGCCCGTCTTCTCGGCGAGCAATTTCCGCTGCGGGTCCAGCCGTCGCTTTGCGTAGCGGGCATAACCGAGCGTGATGATGATCGAAGTCACAAACTGTCCGAGGCCCAGCAGGATCCCGAGGTTGATCACGCCGATCACCTTGGTGCTGACGAAGTCTTTCGCGTACGCGGACAGCAGTACGAAGGTCAGGTAGGACGCGAGGAAAAGCGCGGTCATCGGGAAGATGAACGTCGTGAGCCGGCGACGGAGAGTGCGGAATTCTTCGGTCTGCCGAATGAGCTCGAACTTCGGGGTGCCGTCGGAATCGACGTACGACAAAGTATCCGGGTCGTCGAACGACGCGAAACCCCGGATTTCCCCGTACTCGTGCTGCGCTTCGCCAGGCGACCGCATCGCCTTGGTCATGTACCCCTGCCCCTCGTGTGCGGCGCCCACTGTAGCGCTCTCACGTGTGCAGTCAACGTGACGGACACCCCCCGGAAACGGGCGAAACCGGACCAATGCCGAACACCGGCCGGACCGAAACCGGACTGAAAGCCGGACTCCCATTCGTCTCAAATGGTTCGCACCGACGTCTGTATCACGTGGACGGTCCGGAGTTGCAACAGGTGCAACACCTGAAGCCTTGGTCAAGCCCGTTGTCGCACGTGTGCACCTGGCCTAGGATCGGCCGGTCCGCGTTATTGGTGACGGTTGGGGATAAAGTGGGGTTCTTAGCGCGCGAACGCCAAGTCGCGCCTCCCGGATGGAACCGCTGGCTCGTTCCGCCCGCAGCTCTGGCGATTCATCTCTCCATTGGCCAGGCCTACGCCTGGAGCGTCTTCAAGACGCCGCTGGAGAAATCTCTCGGCATCACCGGAACGCAGTCCGCACTGCCGTTCCAGCTCGGCATCGTGATGCTCGGGCTCTCCGCCGCCGTGCTCGGCACGACGGTGGAGCGCAGGGGCCCGCGCTGGGCCATGCTGATGTCCCTGATCGCCTTCTGCTCCGGCCTGCTGATCTCGGCGGTCGGCGTGTGGGCCGGTCAGTACTGGGTCGTCGTCCTCGGCTACGGCCTCGTCGGCGGCATCGGTCTCGGCATCGGCTACATCTCGCCGGTCTCGACGCTGATCAAGTGGTTCCCCGACCGGCCGGGCATGGCGACCGGCATCGCGATCATGGGCTTCGGCGGCGGCGCGCTGATCGCGTCACCGTGGTCGACCTCGATGCTGACGGCGTTCGGCGCCACCACGTCGGGCATCGGCAAGGCCTTCCTCGTGCACGGCATCGCCTACGCGGTCTTCATGAGCGTCGGCGTGCTGCTGATCCGCCTGCCCTCCCCGGAGTTCACGGCGGAGAAGGTGGCGCTGCTCAAGGACAAGCCGAAGGCCAACGTCGGCTTCAACGTCTCCGCGAACAACGCGATCAAGACGCCGCAGTTCTGGCTGCTGTGGGTCGTGCTGTGCTTCAACGTCACCGCGGGCATCGGCATCCTGGAGAAGGCCGCGCCGATGCTGGTCGACTTCTTCAAGGAGTCCTCGACGCCCGTCGCCGCCACCGCGGCCACCGGTTTCGTGGCACTGCTGTCCGCCGCGAACATGGCCGGCCGGTTCGTCTGGTCGTCCACTTCGGACATCGTGGGCCGCAAGAACATCTACCGCCTCTACCTCGGTGTCGGCGCGCTGCTCTACCTGGTGCTGCTGACGGCCGGCTCGACCAGCACCCCGCTGTTCGTGATCGCGGCGATGGTGATCCTGTCGTTCTACGGCGCGGGCTTCGCGACCGTCCCGGCGTACCTGCGCGACCTGTTCGGCACCTTCCAGGTCGGCGCGATCCACGGTCGCCTGCTCACCGCGTGGTCGGTGGCCGGCGTGCTCGGGCCGTTGATCGTCAACGCCATCGCGGACGCGGGCAAGAAGGCAGGCCACGTCGGTCCTGACTTGTACGCGACGTCGTTCTACATCATGATCTCGCTGCTGGTCGTCGGTTTCGTCGCGAACGAGTTGATCCGCCCGGTCAACCCGAAGTTTCACGAGCCCGCGGCCGCTGGGGAGACCGGCAAGCCCTCGCCCCAGGGCGACGACGAGGCCACGGTCGCCAAGTGGAACGAGGCCGAGGCCGCCGAGTCGGCTGATGTGGAAGAAGCGGAAGGCGTGGTGAAGAAGTGAGCTCACCCCAAGAGAGCCGGTCAAGCACGTTGCTGCTGGTCGGTGCGTGGTTGTGGGTGGGCCTGCCGCTCGCCTACGGCCTGTACCGGCTCTTCCTGAACGCGGCCAAGCTCTTCGTCTGATGTTCAACGCGCTCGTCAACTGGCGCAACTGGCGCCTGCCGGTGAAGCTCGCCGCGGTGTTGATCGTTCCGGTCACCATCGCGGTGGGCTCCGGCGTGCTGCAGATCAACTCCCAGATCGACCGCGCCGAGACCTACGCGGCGCTCCAGCGACTGGTGAAGGTCCGTGCCGCCCTGATCCCCGTGATCGAGGGCGTGCAGATGGAACGGCGGATCGTCGCCGAGGGCGTCGGCCCGCAGCTCCTGGCCGAGCAGGTCCAGCGCACCGACGACGCCCGCGCGGCACTGCGCGCCCAGATCGCGAAGACCTCGCTCGGCGAGGTCGTGACCGCCCGCATGAACGACGTGCAGGGCCGCATCGGCGACCTGCCCGCGTTGCGCGAGCGGGCGGGCGGCGACGTGCCGGCCGTGATCAAGACCTACAGCGAGCTCACCGACTCGTTGCTCGACGTGGACGAGGTCATCGCGAGCGAGTTCGGCGACGCCGCGCTGCTGCGCACGGCCATGGGCCTGCACCACGTGGTGCACGTGCGCGACCAGGTCCTGTACCAGCAGGCGGTCGTGCTGTCCGGGCTCACCCGCGGCCAGCTGACCAACGCCGAGGTGCGGTCGCTGGTCGAGTCGAACGTCAAGCTCGGCTACATCGCGGGCGAGTTCGCCGCGCTCGCGACCCCGGACCAGATGAAGACCTACGGCAAGAACTTCAACGGCCCGGACATCGAGGCCCAGCGCACGATGCTGGCCGCCGCGGTGCTGCACCCCACCTCCGACGCGCCGAACACGGGCAACGGCACCAACGCCGCCCGGCCCAAGCCGCTGCCGATCGCGGCCGCGGACTGGAGCAGGGCGACGGGCGCCGTGGTGGCGTCGATGGGCAGCGTGGTCACGGGGTTGCAGGACGACCTGCGCGCCACCGCCGACCGCCTGCGCGACGAGTCCAGCGACGCCGCCGGCACGGCGTCCGCGGTCCTGTTCGCCAGCCTGATCCTGGCCGCCACCATCGGGTTCGTCGTCGGCCGCTACCTGCTGCGCTCGCTCAACGCGCTGCGCCGCTCCGCACTCGACGTGGCCTGGGACAAGTTGCCCGAGATGGTCGCGACCGGACGCGGCAGCACCGAGATCGAGCCCGTGCCGGTGCACACGACCGAGGAGTTCGGCCAGGTGGCGCGCGCGTTCGACGCGGTGCACCAGCAGGCCGTGAAGTCGGTCATCGAGCAGGCGAGCATGCGCGCGAACATGCGCAACATCTTCGTGAACCTCTCGCGGCGCAGCCAGAGCCTCGTCGAACGCCAGCTCAAGCTGATGGAGGAGCTGGAGAAGTACGAGGAGGACCCGGACCAGCTCGCGAACCTCTTCAAGCTCGACCACCTCGCCACCCGCATGCGCCGCAACAACGAGAACCTGATGGTGCTCTCCGGCGGCGACGTGGCGCGGCGGTTCCACAAGCCGATCCCGCTCACCGACGTGCTGCGCGCGGCGGCCGCGGAGATCGAGCAGTACCAGCGGGTGATGGTGCACACGGCACCCAACGCCGAGGTCGTCGGTTACGTGGCGAGCGACCTGGTCCGCCTGCTCGCCGAACTCCTCGACAACGCCACGGCGTTCTCGCCGCCGCACACCCAGGTCTCGATCAGCGCGTCGATCGAGCCGGGCGACATCGTGCAGATCGACGTGGTCGACCAGGGCATCGGCCTCGACCCCGAGGCGCTCGAGGGCGTCAACCAGCGGCTCGAGGCCGCGGGGGAGGGCATGGACGTCCAGGTCTTCCGCGAAATGGGACTTTTCGTCGTCGGAAGGCTCGCCGCGCGCCACCAGATCGTGGTACGCCTGGATGCGAAGCAAGGTGCCGGGACTCGCGCGATCGTGTTGGTTCCGGCCGAACTGGCACCACGACGGCAAGAGTCCTGGGAGTCTTTCCGAGGGGAGACGATCGAACGGCAGCGAGCATCGTGGTTCCAGCAGACGACGCAGGCCGCCGCACCACCGCCTCCCCCCGCACCCGCACGCCAGACGCCGGAATCGGCCCGGGGCTTCCTCGACGCCTTCCAGCGGGGTGTGCAACGCGGCCTTCCCGAAAACCAGGAGAGTCGATGAGCACGCAGGTGGACCAGTTCGGCTGGCTGGTCACCAACTTCGCCGAACGCACCCCCGGCATCGAGCACGCCGTGGTGATCTCCGCGGACGGCCTGGTGTTGATCTCGTCCTCGAAGCTGCCGGAGCACGTCGCACCGCAGTTCGCGGCGATCGTGGCCGGCGTGGTCTCCCTCGCCGAGTCCGCGTCGAAGTGCTTCGCCGGCGAGGCGGTCGTCCGCACGGTCGTGCAGATGGACAGAGGCGTGATGCTGCTGTCCTCGATCAGCGACGGCTCCGTCCTCGCGGTGCTGGCGACGTCCTCGGCCGACGTCGCGCAGATCGCCTACGAGATGACCGTCGTCGTGCGGCAGGTGGGCCAGCTGCTCACGCCCGAGCTGCGGGCCGAGCTCGCATGAGAGAGCCCGACGAACAGGTCAACTTCGGCGATCTGATCAGCGGTTTCAGCTTCGACAGCGAGCGGATCCGCAAGCGGAACAAGAAGAAGCCCGAGCGTTCCGCGGAACCCGTCCAGAAGCCGGACCCGTACGCGACGCTGGCGTTCGAGCCGGTCCCGCCGCTGCCGTCGGTCGAGACGGGCATCGACTCGTCGTCGTCGATCGTGCGCGCCTACGCGTGGACCGGCGGCCGCACCACGTCCGACGTGCACCTGGAGATCGAGACGCTGGTCTCGGTCAACGAGTTCTCGTCCACCGCCGTGCGCCCGGAACACCAGGACGTGCTGGCCCTGTGCATGCAGCCCCGTTCGGTGGCGGAGATCGCCTCCCTGCGCGGGCTGCCGCTGGGCGTCACGAAGGTGCTGCTCGGCGACATGGCCGGGCACGGGCTGATCGACGTGCACCGCACGGCGTCGTCGTACGGCGGCGACAGGCCGGACGGGATGCTCCTGGAACGGGTGCTGGCGGGGCTCCGCCGGCTCTGAGTGGATCTCCCCGGACGCTGCTACGGTCGGAAGACCTATCTGGGGAGGTACGGGTGGAGTTCCAGGACGTGGTCCGCCGCCGGCGCATGGTGCGCAAGTTCACCGATGAGCCGGTCAGCGACGAGAGCATTCAGCGGATCATGCGCAACGCCGTGCGCGGTCCGTCGGCGGGGTTCTCGCAGGGCCAGGGTTTTCTCGTGCTGCGGGGCGAGCCGTTGAAGCGGCTCACCGAGATGTTCGAGTGGTGGGGCGGGGAAGAGGCGAAGACGGCGCCGGTCGTCGTCATCCCGTTCTCGGCCAAGTCCGTCTACCTCGAGCGCTACTCCCAGTCGGACAAGGCCTGGACCTCGCTCGGCGAGGAGGACCGCTGGCCCGTGCCGTACTGGGACATCGACACCGGCATGGCCTCGTTGCTGATCCTGCAAACGGCCGTGGACGAGGGCTTGGGCGCCGTGTTCTTCGGTACGGACAAGGAGACGTGGCCGCAGCTGCGCGCGGCGTTCGGGGTGCCGGACGCCTACACGCCGATCGGGATGATCGCGATCGGGCACCCCGCCGAGGAGGAGATCTCCGAGGGCGCTTCGCCGCGCACGCGCGGGCGCCGGCCGTTCGACGAGGTCGTGCACTGGGGTCAGTGGCAGTGAGGTCGTTCGGCCTGCTCGGGCCGCTGGACGTGGTGCTCGACGGGCGCCACGTCCACATCCCGCCGGGCAAGCGGCGCGTGGTGCTCGCCGCCCTGCTGCTGCGTCCGGGACAGGTGGTCGGTGCCGACGAACTCGTCGAGCTCGCCGGCGGCTCGCGCAACGCCCTGCAGACCGCGGTCGGCCGCCTCCGCGAGGCACTGCCCGGCATCGTGCTGACCAGGCCGGGCGGGTACCTGCTGGACGTGCGGCCCGACGAGGTCGACGTCCACCGGTTCGAACGGCTGGAGCCGGCGGAGGCGCTGGCGCTCTGGCGCGGCCGCCCGTTCGCGGACATCGGCAGCGACGCGCTCGAACGCGACCACGTGCCCGCGCTGACCGAGAAGTACCTGGCGACGCTGGAAGCCCGGATCGAGGCCGACCTGCGCGCGGGCCGGCACGAGCGCCTGGTGCCCGAACTGCGGTCGCTCACCCGTCAGCACCCGACCAGGGAACGGATGTGGGCGCAGCTGATCGTGGCGCTGCACCGCTGCGACCGGCAGACCGAGGCGCTCCAGGCCTACGACGACATCCGCGGCAGACTGGCGGAGGAGCTCGGCCTCGACCCCGGCAAGGACCTGCAGAAGGCGCACCAGCAGGTGCTCACGGCCGACAACCGGCCGCGCGTGCGCAACGACCTGCCCGGCGACATCGCCGACTTCGCGGGCCGCGCCTCCGACCTGGACGAGATCCTCGCCGCCGTGCCGTCCGGATGCGTCGCGATCACCGCCATCGACGGCATGGCGGGCATCGGCAAGACCACGATCGCGGTCCGCGCCGCCCACCGGCTGGCCGCCCGCTTCCCGGACGCGCAACTGTTCGTGGACCTGCACTCCCACACCGCGGGCGTCGCACCGCGCACGCCGTCGGACGCGCTGCTGGAGCTGCTGACGGCGCTCGGCGTGCCCGCGCAGGACATCCCGGACGGCCTGGACGCCCGCGCCGCCCGGTGGCGCGCGGAAATGGCGCACCGCAAGGCACTCGTGGTGCTCGACAACGCGGGCAGCACCGCCCAGGTCCGCCCGCTGCTGCCCGGCACGGGCCTGGTGCTGGTCACCAGCAGGCGCCGCCTCGTCGACCTGGACGCCGCCCACACGATCTCGCTGGACGTGCTGTCCGAAGAGGACTCGCTGAACCTGCTGGCGAGCATCGCCGGCCGGAAGGACGAGGACTGCCGGGAGGTGGTGCGGCTCTGCGGGTACCTCCCGCTGGCCGTGCGGATCGTCGGTGCCCGCTGGCGCACCCGCCCGGTGTGGTCTGCGCAGGACCTCGTCCGCCGCCTCACCGAGCAGCGGCTGACGGAGCTGGCCGCGGGCGACCGCAGCGTCGCCGGCGCGTTCGCGTTGTCCTATCAGCAACTCACGCCCGAGCAGCAACGCCTGTTCCGGCGGCTGGGGCTGCACACCGGTGAGGACTGGGACGCCTACCTGGCCGCGGCGGTGATCGGCACCACCCGTGCCGAGGCCGAACGGCTGCTCGACGAACTCCTGGACGCGCACCTGGTGCAGCAGAAGGAGAACGGCCGCTACCGCTTCCACGACCTCCTGGCGGACCACGCCAAGGCGTCGGTCGAGCCGGAGGAGAGGAACGAGGCGATCGCGCGGATCCTCGACCACTACCTGCGCGGCGCGGAGGACTCCGCGCGGAGGATCGCCCCCGGCCGCCCGGAGCTCGACTCCGCAGTGATCCACGAGCTGGTCGATCCGCCGCGGTTCCGCACCCCGTTCGAAGCACTGGCGTGGCAGGAGGCGGAGCGGCTGAACCTCAGGGCCGCTGTCTACCTGGCGGCGTACGAGGGGTTCTACCACCACGCGTGGCAGCTGCCGCACCAGTTCGCCCACTTCCTGCTGTTGCGCGGCTCCGGCAGGGAGCGCGTCGAGGTGCTGAACGTCGCCCTCGGCGCCGCACGCCACCTCGGTGACCTGAAGGCACGCGCGGAAGCGTTGCGGGGCTTGGGTTCGGCGTACATGGAGGACGGTGACCCGAAGGCGGAGAAGGACCTGCGCGAGGCGCTCGACCTCATGCGGCAGATCGGTGACCTGCGCGGTGAGGCGTCCGTGATGGGACTGCTCGGCATGATCGCGCGCGAACGGCACGAGTACGACAGGTCGCTGGACCACTTCGAACGCGGTGTCGTGCTGATGCGGCAGGCGGGCGCGCCGACCGGGGAGGCGGCCGCGCTGCACAACATCGGCATCAACCACGCCCAGCTCGGCCGGACCGAGGAAGCCCTGGCGTACATGGGCGAGGCTGTCGCGTTGATGGAAGAACACGGTGATGTCCGGGCCGCGGCCATGACGCTGCACAACATCGCTCATGTGCACTTCGACGCGTTCGCCGACGAGGAGTGCCTGGCCCACGCGGACCGGTCGCTGGTCGCCTACCGCGAGTCGGCCGACCGGCGCGGTGAAGCGCTCGCGCTGGCCGACTACGCCTACTGGCGTTACGAGATGGGCCACCACGCCGTCGCACGTGAGCTGGCGCGTGAGGCGGTACGACTGTGCCGGACGTACACGAACCTCCCCGACGACCACGCGGTGCTGGCGTCCATGGAGGACGTGCGTGACCACATCGGACAGGCCGCGCTGCTCGTGGCCCTGTCGCTCGACGCCCAACTGGGAGGACGGCCGGCCGAGGCGCTCGGCCACCTGCACCGGTGCCTGGTGATCGTGCGGGAACGCAGCTGGTGGAGCGTGGACCGCGTGCTCGGGCAGCTCTCCGCCGTGCACCTGGCGCTGGGCGACCGGGACACCGCCGTCCGGTACGCGCAGGAGGCGGTGGCCGCGGCCGGGAACACGCCCCAGCCGCGGGCCGTCGCGTTCGCGGAACAGACCCTCGCTAGAGCGAAAGCCCCAGCGCCACCAGCGTGATCACGGCCGCCGCCAGCACGGCGAAGGCCACCCACTGCGCGATCCTGTCCGACGTCCTGCGCATGCCCTGCTCCCCTCGGTGGTGATGCCACCGAGGGTGGTGAAGGCCGTCCCCACGTCGTCCCCACCGCGATCACACCGATTCTCGGGAATGCGAACGGCGTGTTTTGATCATCGGAGTGTGAGGTACTCGTGAGGTATTGCTCCAACGGAGTGCTTGGCTCGCCCGTAAGATTCCGTTAGGGTCGCATTCGCGGGCAATTGGCAGGGCGGCGTGCGTTATCAAAAATCGCCCGAAAATTGATCAGAAATTAGCCACTTGTTCGATTGAAACCATCACGCTGCTCCGTCCGGGTGGTGCCTTCCACGGCAGGACCAACCGCCGCTCACCCTGCGGGACGGTGGTGACGAGGGCGTGTGCGTGCAGTGGTGCGGGGTCGGCCAAAAGGGGCTTGCGAGTCGTGAGAAACGGACCAGTCTTGTCTAATGGCATCGCCGGGATCCGTCCGGCGGGCAGTGGCCACGACACGGGGGTGGAACGCACCATGGGTGGTGTCCCTACGTTTCCCCACGGCAGACCACTGACGTGGGCGGACCTGGAGGCGATGCCTGATGACGGGCACCGTTTCGAACTCGTCGACGGGGTGCTCGTCATGAGCCCCTCGCCCCGCCCCGTGCACCAGCGGGTGGTCGCCCGGCTGCTGGTGGCGCTGACCGCTGTCTGCCCACCGGAGCTCGAGGTCCTTCCCGCTCCGGTCGACGTCGTGCTCGCCGACGACACGGTCTTCATCCCCGACCTGGTGGTGGGCCGGCGCGAGCAGTTCTCGAAACAGGCGCTCATCGGGCCGCCGGTGCTGGCGGTCGAGGTCCTGTCGCCCCGCACGCGGCACGTGGACCTCGAACTCAAGCGGGCGAAGTTCCAGGAAGTCGGCTGCGAGAACTACTGGATGATCGACTACGACAGTCCGTGGCTGCGGTGCCTGCACCTCGAAAACGGCGTCTACGTCGAGCAGGCCCGTTCCGAAGGTGAAGAAATCATCGAGTTGCAATTCCCGTTCGCGGTGAAGCTCAGTGCCCAGTCGCTCGTGCGCTGAGTGTGCGCGGGGTGAACCGGGTTGAGCTGAACGGGCGACAGTGATCCACGCACGTGTGGATCACGGTTTCACCATCTGGCGTCCCCGTGCGTCGGGCTGGTTGCGTGCAGTGCGTCAGCCCAACGCGCGGAGGTCCAACGCACATGCAGCCGTTCCAGCTGCCGGAGTTCTACACGCCCCACCCGGCCAGGCTGAACCCGAACCTCGAGCGCGCCCGCGTCCACACGCGCGCCTGGGCACGCGAGATGGACATGATCGACGTGCCGCAGCACGGCACCGTCATCTGGACGGAAGAGGACCTGGAGTCGCACGACTACGCGTTGCTCTGCGCGTACACCCACCCCGACTGCGACGGTGAGGCGCTCGACCTCATCACCGACTGGTACGTGTGGGTCTTCTACTTCGACGACCACTTCGTCGAGCTCTACAAGCGGAACCCGGACATCCAGGGCGCGCAGGCCTACCTCGACCGGCTGCCGCTGTTCATGCCGGTCAACGGTGCCATCACGGCCACACCGGAGAACCCGGTGGAGAAGGGCCTCGCCGACCTCTGGCGCCGCACGGTGCCCACCCACTCGCTCGACTGGCGCGAACGGTTCGCCGCGAACACCAAGCACCTTCTAGACGAGTCGATGTGGGAGCTGCACAACATCAGCGCCCACAGGCTGTCCAACCCCATCGAGTACATCGAGATGCGCCGCAAGGTCGGTGGGGCGCCGTGGTCCGCGAACCTCGTCGAGCACGCCGTCGGCCTCGAAGTGCCCGCACGCATCGCCCTGTCGCGGCCCATCGGGGTCCTCCGGGACACGTTCAGCGACGCCGTGCACCTGCGCAACGACCTGTTCTCCTACGAACGCGAGGTGCTCGACGAGGGCGAGCTCTCCAACGGCGTGCTGGTGTTCGAGAAGTTCCTCGACCTGCCCACGCAGCAGGCCGCCGAGGCCGTCAACGACCTGCTGACCTCGCGGCTGCACCAGTTCGAGCACACGGCGCTCACCGAGGTGCCGATCCTGCTGGACGAGCACGCCATCGACCCCATCGGGCGCGCGGCCGTCCTGGGCTACGTGAAGGGCCTGCAGGACTGGCAGGCGGGCGGCCACGAGTGGCACCTGCGGTCGTCGCGGTACATGAACAAGGCCCCGAAGCCCCAGCTGGGCATCCTCGGCTCGTACGTCAAGACCATGCCGCAGCGGCTGCGGCAGTTCTCCAGCACGCCGAAGACCGTCGAGCCGTACACGCTGCCGTCCTTCGACGTCCCGTTCACGCTGACCCTGTCGCCGCACCTCGACCAGGTGCGCGAGGAGATCATCGGGTGGGGCCGGGAGATGGGTATCCACAGCGAGGGCATCTGGGACGAGGCCAAGCACCGCGGGTTCGACCTCGCGCTGTGCTCGGCCGGGCTGGATCCGGACGCGACCCCGGCCGAGCTGTTCCTGTCAGCGTGCTGGCTGACCTGGGGCACCTATGCCGACGACGTCTACCCGTGGGTGTTCGGCCGCCTGCGCGACCTGGCGGGCCTGAAGCTCCAGACCGCACGGCTCAAGCAGTGCATGCCGCTGGACATGGTGCCGACCCTGGTGCCGGCAAACGCGATGGAACGCAGTCTGGCCGACCTGTGGCAGAAGACCGCGGGCCCCATGTCCGCCGAGTTCCGCGCGACTTTCCGGCAGACCGTGGACGACATGGTCGACGCGTGGGTGTGGGAAGTCGTCAACATTCAGCAGAACCGCACTCCGGACCCGATCGACTACCTGGAGATGCGGCGGTCGACGTTCGGTTCCGAACTGACGACCTCCCTGTCGCGCTTTTCGCATTCGACGACGGTGCCGCCGGAGATCTGGGGAACCCGGGTCATCCAGACCATGGAGCGGTCGGCCATGGATTACGCCTGTCTGGTCAACGACGTGTTCTCGTACCTGAAGGAGATCCAGTACGAGGGCGAAGTGCACAACATGGTGCGGGTGATCGAGAACTTCCTCGGTGTTTCGCAGTTCCGCGCGTTCGAAGTGACCTTTTCGTTGATGGACGCCCGCCTGGGGCAGTTCATCTCCTCGGTCGAGACGCACCTGCCGCAGATGTTCGAGGACTTCTCGCTGGACGCGGCCACGCGGGCGTCGCTGACCCGCTACGCCGACGAGTTGAAGGACTGGATCGTCGCGATCGTCAACTGGCACGAGGAGACCAGCCGTTACGGCGAGGACGAGATCCGGACCCCGGTGAAGGTGGGAGCGTTCAGCCAGGGCCCGTCGGGCATCGGCACGTCGGCCGCGAAGCTCTTCTCCCGGTAGTGGCGGTCAGGCGCTGACCGCCGACGGTCAGTGGACGGTCAGCGCCTGCCTGCACCTTGTGAGCAACACCGAACTCACAGGGGGCAACACCGTGAAGAACGTCCTGATCTCAGGTGCCGGCATCGCCGGACCCGCACTCGCGTACTGGTTGCGGCGCAACGGTTTCAGCGTCACCGTGGTGGAGCGGGCGCGGGGCCTGCGGCCCGGCGGCCAGGCCATCGACGTGCGCGGCCCGGCGCTGGAGGTCGTCGAGCGCATGGGTCTCGGCGACCGGCTGCGGTCGTTCAGCACCGGCATGCGCGGCATGAACGTGGTCGACGCCGAGGGCAACGAGCTGTTCCGCTCCACCACGCACACCCTCAGCGGCGGCGACCTGTCGAGCCCCGACGTCGAACTCCTGCGCGACGACCTCGCCCGGATGCTGTTCGACGCGGCGGACGGCGTCGAGTACCTCTTCGACGACACCATCACCTCGATCGACGGCACCCGCGTCACGTTCGAGAAGGCACCACCGCGCGACTTCGACGTCATCGTGGGCGCGGACGGCCTGCACTCCAACGTCCGCCGGCTCGTGTTCGGCCCCGAGCCGGAGTTCATCAGCCACCTCGGCATGAACCTCGCCGTCTTCACCGCGCCGAACTTCCTCGGCCTCGACCACTGGCAGACGTTCCAGCAGGGCGGGGCGGTGGGCGGCGGCATCATGAGCGCCCGCTCGAACGCGGAATGCCGTGTCTACATGGGTTTCCACGGTGCGGCCGACTTCGACCACCGCGACGTCGACGCCCAGCGCGGCCTGATCGCCGAGAAGTTCGCCGACGCCGGCTGGGCCTGGCCGGCCGCGCTCAAGCACATGTGGGAGGCGCCGGACTTCCACTTCGACTCGATGAGCCAGATCAGGATGGACTCGTGGTCGCGCGGCAACGTCGTGCTGCTCGGCGACGCCGGCTACTGCGGTTCGCCGATGTCCGGGCAGGGCACCAGCCTCGCCCTGGTCGGCGCGTACGTGCTGGCCGGTGAGCTCGCCGAGGACCCGTCGGGCGCCTTCGGCCGTTACGAGGAGGTCCTGCGGTCGTACGTGGTCGCCAACCAGGACATGGCGCTGCGGAACATGGAGACGGGCGGGGCGCCCGGCGACGACTTCGCCGAGATCGTCGACAGCCTCACCCTGCCCGTCCACTGAACATCTCTGACAGAGAATTGGCCCAGACCATTGACGGCGAAGAGATGTCTGCGCACGCTGAGGGCAGGGTCGCCGCCCCCCGACTCGTGAGGAGGAGTCGTGAGAACTCGCGTTCTCGCCGCGGTCGTCGCTGTCACCGCAGCGCTGTCCGTGAGCGCGCAGTCGCAAGCCGCGGAACCACTGCAGAGCCTCGTGCCGGTCCCTGTCTCGGTGCAGGCCAGAAGTGGTGTCACGCACACGCTGACGGCAGCCACGAAGATCTACACCGCCCCTGCCGCGCGTGACGTCGGCGACTTCCTCGCCGGGGTCCTGCGGCCCTCGACCGGCTACGCGTTCCCGGTGTCCGACACGACCACGACCCCGTCCGACGGCATCTCGTTGCTGCTCACGGGCGCACCGGGCACGGTCGGCCAGCAGGGCTACCAGCTCGACGTCGCGGCCGGCTCCATCGTCCTGCGCGCCGCCACGTCCGAAGGCCTGTTCGCCGGTGTGCAGACGCTGCGGCAGCTGTTGCCGGCCAAGGTCGAGAGCACGACCGCGCAGGCCGGTCCGTGGACCGTGCCGGGCGCGCTGATCGTCGACCACCCGCGCTTCTCCTACCGCGGCGCGATGCTCGACGTGGCCCGCCACTTCCACCCGGTGTCCACGGTCAAGCGCTACATCGACCAGCTGGCGCTCCACAAGATCAACTACTTCCACCTGCATCTGAGCGACGACCAGGGCTGGCGGATCGTCATCGACAGCTGGCCGCGCCTGGCCACGTACGGCGGCAGCACGCAGGTCGGCGGCGGTCCCGGCGGTTACTACACCAAGGCGCAGTACAGCGAGATCGTGCAGTACGCGGCGTCGCGCAAGATCACGGTGATCCCGGAGATCGACATGCCGGGCCACACCAACGCCGCGCAGGCCTCGTACGCGGAGCTCAACTGCAACGGCCAGGCTCCGCCGCTGCGCACGGACATCGAGGTCGGCTACTCCTCGCTGTGCGTGAACAAGGAGATCACCTACCAGTTCGTCGACGACGTGGTGCGCGAGATCGCGGCGCTCACGCCCGGCCCGTACTTCCACATCGGCGGCGACGAGGCGCACGCGACCTCCGACGCCGACTACCAGGCGTTCATGGACCGGGCGCTGCCGATCGTGAAGAAGTACGGCAAGACCGTGCTGGGCTGGCACGAGTTCGTGAAGACCACGACCGACACCACGGCCATGCCGCAGTACTGGGGCACCACGACGTCCAACGCCACGGTGCAGGCAGCGGCGGCACGCGGCCAGAAGGTCATCATGTCGCCCGCGAACAAGGCGTACCTGGACATGAAGTACAACTCCAGCGCGCCCCTGGGTCTGTCGTGGGCCGGTCTGATCGAGGTCCAGACCGCCTACGACTGGAACCCCGGCACGCACCTGAGCGGTGTCCCGGAGTCCGCGGTCCGCGGTGTCGAGGCTCCACTGTGGAGCGAGACGATCGTGACCGGCCGCGACATCGAGTTCATGGCGTTCCCGAGGCTCGCCGCGATCGCCGAACTGGCGTGGTCGCCGTGGTCCACGCACAACTGGGACCAGTTCAAGGTGCGCCTGGGCAACCAGGGCCCGCGCTGGACGACCATGGGCATCAACTTCTACCAGTCCACCCAGGTGCCGTGGGACACCGGCGGCCCCGGACCCGGCCCGTGCACGCAGCCGGCGTGGGGGCGCGACACGGTCTACACCGGCGGCAACGTGGTCTCGCACAACGGCCACAAGTGGACCGCGCAGTGGTGGACGCGGGGTGAGGAGCCCGGCACCACCGGTCAGTGGGGTGTCTGGCGCGACGGAGGCGTTTGCTGACTCTTCCTGGGTACTCGTCGGCCATGACAGATCCGGAAGTTGCCGAAGAGTTCGCCGAAGAGGCCGGTGTCGACCCGACACCGCAGGAGGTCGACCAGTACCGCGACATGACGCAGCCGGGCCAGTGGCGCGCCGACGAGAAGATGGGACCGGACGGCGCGCCCGCACCGCAGGACGGGGAGGACCCGACCGGCGGTTCCGGCGCCTGATGTCTGTTTCATCCGGTGCGGGCGCTTATCGAGCGCTCGCACCGGGTAACAGAGCGTCGTGGATGCCCGAGTTGCCGTATTTGCCCCGTCCCCTCAACTGACCATCACCGTCGAGGACCTCGATGGTGAGCCGGACGTGCACCTGCACGCCGGCGGCCAGGGTTTCTGGCAGTCCAGGATGATCGCCGCTTTAGGCGTCGAAGCCGTCGTGTGCGCGACCTTCGGCGGTGAGACCGGCCGTGTGCTGCGAACTTTGCTGGAAGGCGAGCACGTCGACCTGAAGGCGCGCGAGGTCGCCGCCCGCAACGGCGCCTACGTGCACGACCGCCGTGACGGCAGCCGGGACGAGATGGTCGAGATGATCCCCGACGCGTTGTCCCGCCACGAACTCGACGACGTCTACGAGTCGGCGCTGGTGGAGGGCATCCGCGCGGGCACGGCCGTGCTGAGCGGGCCGTCCGACGACCGGGTGCTGCCCCACGACACGTACTTCCGCCTCACCTCGGACCTGACCGGCAACGGCTGCCGCGTGATCGTCGACCTCGCGGGCGAACGGCTCGCCGAGGCCGTGCGGGGCGGCCCGGACGTCGTCAAGGTGTCGCACGAGGAGCTGGGCGAGGAAGAGCTGCCCAAACTCATCCAGAAGGCCCGGGAGATCGCTTCTGCCGGCGTGCACGCCGTCGTGGTGTCCCGCGCCGACGAGCCGGCGTTGGCGCTGCTGGAAGACCAGCTCTACCTCGTGCGGATGCCTCAGCTGGAGCCCGTCGACACGCGTGGCGCCGGCGACTCCATGACAGCGGGGATTTCGGCGGGCCTCGCACTGGGTATGTCGTTGACGGACGCGGTGAAGCTCGGCGCGGCCGCGGGAGCGGTCAACGTGACACGGCACGGCCTCGGCAGTGGCGGGGGAGAAGCCGTGCGCGAGCTGAGCAAACGCGTGGAACTGGAGCCGATCGAGGAATGAGCGGATGCGCGCGCTGATCACGAACGACGACGGAATCGACTCTCCCGGCCTGTGGACCCTGGCGTCCGCCGCTGCCGAGTGCGGCCTCGAAGTGGTGGTGGCGGCGCCGGCGACCCAGGCCAGCGGCACCAGCGCCTCGGTCGCGGCGGTGGGCGGGAACGGCCGGGTGGCGAGCGAGCGCCGCACCCTGCCCGGCCTCGACGTCGAGGCCTACGCCGTCGCGGCGCATCCGGGCCTGATCTCGCTGATCGCGTGCAGGGGCGGCTTCGGCGGCAAGCCCGACGTGGTCCTGTCGGGCGTGAACCTGGGTGCGAACGTGGGCCGCGCGATCCTGCACTCCGGCACCGTCGGCGCGGCCCTGACCGCGCACCTGAACGACGTCACGGCGATGGCGGTGTCGCTCGACGTGGGCTTGGACGAACCAGAACCCTTGTGGGACAAGGCAGGCGAGGTCGTGCGCGCCGTGCTGCCGGTGCTGCTGGAGATGCCCGCGGCCACGGTGCTGTCGGTGAACGTGCCGAACGTCGTTGACGTGCAAGGACTTCGCTGGGCGGAGCTGGCGCGGTTCGGCACCGTGCAGAGCCGGGTGGACGACGTGGGCGACAACGAGGTCGAGCTCGTGCACGTCTACGCCGAGGAGTCGCTCGTGCCAGGCACGGACACGGCGTTGCTGGCGGACGGTTTCGCGACCGTGACGGCGCTGCGCTCGGTCGGCCGCGACGTCAGCTCGGAGCCCGCTTTGCCGGCCTGGCCAGCGTGATCACGAGGCCGAGCAGCGCTGTCCGCACCCCGAGGAAGCCCTCGGCCGTGACGTCGTCGAGCGAGAACGCCAGCATCCCGAACCCCAGCAACAGGATGAGTCCGTACATCCGGGCGAGGCCGAGCCGCCACGCCATCACGATGCCCATCACCCCGACGCCGAGCTGAACGACGCGGTAGTTGGGATCCAGGCCGAACAGGTCCAGCCATCCGAAGGCGAGCTGCAACACGCCCGCCGTGAGTGTGAGCGCCTGCGGCCTCGTGAACTGGAACTGATCGCTCGACAAGGCCATAGGTGTTCACCCCTCGGATCGCCGCCAGACCGCGTCGTACTTGGCCTGCCGTTCACGGTCCTTCGCAGCGTTTCGATCCCTGCGACCCTGCGTCGCAGTTCCTCTTGGATACCCGTATTTCGTCAGGCGATAATCCACACTTTCAGGGGCGTAGGACAGCGCGAAGTACAGGCCTACAACGAAACCGAGCCCACCGCACGCGATCGCCAGCGGCCACGGTGAACCGAGCCCGAAGACCAGCGCGAGGGTGATGGCCGTGGTCAGGGGTGTGACCTGTACGAGACTGCGCACCGTGAAGCGCAGCAACCACTTCGGACCGGTCACGTCGTCGTGGACGAACTCGCGGTACTTCTGCGGCACCCGTCCGCCCGCGTAGTACCAGGCCTTCAGCGCGGGGTTCATCGGGTCGCCTTGGCGATCACCTTGTGCAGCACCTGGTTCAGCTGTGCGAGCTCTTCGAACGTCATGTCGAGCTGCTCCACGACCTTGAAGGGAATCTTGAGCGCTTCCTCGCGCAGCTCGGTGCCCTTCTCGGTGAGGGTCAGCGCGAGCGCGCGTTCGTCGGCCTTGTCCCGCTGGCGCTCGACGTACCCGATCGCCTCCAGCCGCTTGAGCAGCGGGCTGAGCGTGCCGGGGTCGAGCTGCAGGACGTTGCTCAGGTCCTTGACGGTGCGCGGCGACCGCTCCCAGAGCGCCAGCATCACCAGGTACTGGGGATGCGTGAGGTTCAGCGGCTCCAGGATCGGGCGGTAGACCGCGATCACCGTCCGGCTGGCCACGGCCAGCGCGAAGCAGACCTGCCGCTCCAGTTCGAGCGGGTTCTCCGGGATGCTTGGTGTACTAATCATTGGTGTACACACTAACTCGCCGGCGTGCCCGGATCCAAGAGGTGTGGCGCAGTGCTCAGACGTGTCGACGGCGGACGAGGGGGTAGTCGACAGGCATGCCCCGGACCACCGTCGTCATCGCCTCGCGGAACCGCGCGGACAGCCTGCTGCGCACGCTGTCACGCCTCAGCGAACTCGCGGTACCGGTGATCCTGGTCGACAACGCGTCCTCGGACGACACGGTTTCCCGTGTGCGCAACGAATTCCCGAACGTCCTCCTGCTGGAGTCGGCGGTGAACCGCGGCGCGGTGGCGCGCAATCTGGGTGTGCAGGCGGCACGGACACCGTTCGTCGCCTTCGCCGACGACGACTCGTGGTGGGCTCCCGATGCGATCGAACGAGCCGAGCCGATCTTCGACGAGCACCCGGACCTGGCGGTGATCGTCGCGCGCACGCTGGTGGGGCCGGAGGAGAAGCTCGACCCGATCACGCCGCTGCTGCGCGACAGCCCGCTGGGCGAGGGTGTCGCGGGGCCCGCGGTGCTCGGGTTCCTGGCCTGCTCGGCGATCGTGCGGCGGCAGGCGTTCCTGGACGCGGGCGGCTTCAGCCCGGTGCTGTTCTTCCGCGGCGAGGAGACGTTGCTGTCGTGGGACCTCGCGGCGGCGGGGTGGGCGCTCTGCTACGTCGACGACGTGGTGGCGCACCACCACCCGGCGGCGGGCCGGGCACCGGGCGAGGACGTCGTCGAGCGGCGCAACGCACTGCTGGCGGCGTGGATGCGACGGCCGCTGAGCCGTGCCCTGGCGGCGTCGCTGAAGGACCCGAAGGCGTTCCGGGCGGCCTTACCCCGGCTGCGTCAGGCGCTCCGGCAGCGGCGTGAGCTGCCGGAACACCTGGAAGCGCAGATCAGAGCGATCGCACGGCAGCCGCGAGACGCGTGATGCCCTCGTCGATCTGCTCCGGCGTGACGCCCGAGAACGCGAGCCGGATGGCGTTGTCGCCGCCCTCCAGCAGGAAGTCGGAGCCCTTCACGAACTCGACGCCGTGCTCCTTCGCGACCGGCACCAGCTTGTCGATCGACACGCCCGGCAGCTCGACCCACATGAAGTAGCCGCCCTGCGGCGCGGTGAAGACCGCCTCCGGCAGCTCCCGCTGGAGCGCGGCGACCAGGGCGTCCTTGCGGGCGCGCAGCGCGGTGCGGACGTTCGCGACCGACTCCTCGAGACGGCCGGAGCGGCAGTACGAGTTCACGATCGACTGCGCCACCATGTTCGGCGAGATGTACGTGGTGGTGGCGATGTCCTGGATGGACTTGATGACGGCCTTCGGGCCCACCAGGTAACCGCAGCGGATGCCGGGCGCCATGGTCTTCGAGAACGACGACGCGTAGACGACCTTCTCGTTCTTGTCCTGCGACAGCATCGTCGGCAGCGTCTCGCCCTCGAACCGCACCTTGACGTACGGGTCGTCCTCGAACAGCACGAAGTCGTACTTGGCCGCGAGGTCGAGCAGACGCGCGCGCTTCGCCTCGGACAGCGTGTAGCCGGCCGGGTTGTGGAAGTTCGGGATGATGTGCGCGAGCTTCGGGCGCACCCCGCTCTCCAGCAGCTCCTCGAGCGCGTCGACGTTGATGCCGTCGGTCTCCAGCTCGATCGCGTGGATCTTGGCGCCGCGCTGGCGCAGGTTCAGCAGCGTGCGGTCGTAGGTCGGCGCCTCGACCACCACGTCGTCGCCTTGCCCGACGAGCAGCTCGAACAGGAACGCGTCGGCCTGCATCGAGCCGTTGGTGACGAGCACCTGCTCAGGCGCGACGCCGTGCTGCTCCGCGAGCCAGGTGCGCAGCGGGACGTAGCCGACGCTCGTGCCGTACGCGAAGGTGCCGCCGGGGTCGTCCGTGAAGGCTTTCTGCGCTGCTTCGCGCAGGCCTTCCTGGTCGATGATGTCGAGAGAGGGCGCTCCGCGCGTGAACAGGATCGAGGCCATGCGCGGAGCGTACAACTCCCACGATTTGGGCTACGGCCTATATACGTATGAGCTCAGCCGGCTGACCGCTGCCTGCGCGTTCCCGAGGTGGTAGAGATCGACCGCCAGGAAGTTCGGCTTCTTCCTGGCCGCGGGCTGGCAGAACTGCTGAGCCCGGTTCGCGAGCTTGCCGTTGTCCGTCGTCGCGGTGCTCGTGAACGGAACGTCGCGGAAGTGGTTCATGACGAACAAGGGCTGGAAGGCGCCGGTCGCGGTGAGTGGTTTTTCATCCCATCGGCTGTAACAGGACCAGTCGGAACTGCCGAGACCCGAACCCATCGACCAGTAGTTCTCGACGGTCCACTCCTTCTGGTACAGCACACCGGAGTCCTCGCGCCCGTCCTTGCCGTGGTCGGTGAAGATGAGCAGGCGCTTGCCGCTGCTCTGCATCTGGCTGCGCGTGGGCCAGCCGTTCTGCTGCACGCCTTCTGCCCGGTACAGGACGTCGTTCAGCCCCTGCACCTTGCGGAGTTCGGAGCGCAGCGTGTTCGCGTCGACGTAGTCCTCCAGGAAGACCGTGACGATCTCGCTGCGATTGGCGCGCAGGAAGTCCACGATCCGCTGGACGTCGACGTTGAGCGCCACCGGCTTGCTGACGAGAGTGCAGCTGTTGTGGCACAGGATCGCGCCGTCGGGCGTCTGGTGGATGTCCAGCATGAACCCGCGGACGCCGTCGCTCAGCTGCTGCACGATGCCGCGCGTCTGGTTCTTGGCGAGGTTGACGAACGGCGGCGCGAACCCGCCGTCCACCCCGTTCGCATAGGCGTTGTGGGCGGTCAGGAACGTCATCTGGTCGAGCCGCGGATCCGCCGGCATCGGGCTGGTCTGGGCGGCGACCGGCGTCAGGTACCAGCGCGACTCACCGCCGAGGCTGAAGAACTCCCACTGATCACCGAACTGACGGGCCTCGTGAACCGTATCCCCTTGTGAGCACGAACCCATGGTGAGCTGGCGGGTGATGCACTGGCCCGGCGAGTCGGTGTTCTCGAACCTCCCGTCGCTCAGCCGCCACTGCTGGTGGTCCTCGTTGCCCTTCGGGCGGTGCAGTGCCAGTCCACTGCCGCTCTGGGCGACGTTGAGGCCGGTCCGGACACCGGTGACGTAGAACGTGCCCGCGGGAGCCGCTTCGGCGGTGGCGGGTACCAGAGGAAGTAGAAACAGGGCCGCGATGGCAGGGAGGTATCGCACGGTGACCAGAGTCACGTACCTGCATGAAACATGAAACGTCTTCAGGCGTTTGGACGTTTAACACTGTGGGTATTTCACGTGCCGTAGAGCCCTCTTAGCGGCCAGTACAACTCCAAGGCAGCCGTCGCCCAACCGAAGGGTTAGGGCCGGTATCCGGGCGCCGCCTTCACAAGCCGCGCAGGGTTCGACTTCCTCGGTTGCCACCACCTCCGCCCTGGAACAGCACAAAGCCCGCCCGGCGCACGGCCGAGCGGGCTTCAAGAGCTCAATCAGATGGCGCGGACGTCCTGCGCCTGCGGCCCCTTCTGACCCTGGCCGATCTCGAACTCCACGCGCTGCTGCTCTTCAAGCGACTTGAAGCCCGAACCGGAAATCTGCGAGTAGTGCACGAACACGTCCGGACCGCCGCCGTCCTGCGCGATGAATCCGAAGCCCTTCTCGCCGTTGAACCACTTCACGGTGCCCTGCGCCATACCGATTGCTCCCTAGATGTTGGACCCCCGCCAGAGCGAGGTTCGCGGGGCAGTCTGCCAGGCCACGGTCTCTCTCACATCGTGGTTAGCCCGGTGGTGTGACGAAGTAAGTTGAACCGGGTACCACCGAGAGGAGCAGGGATGTCGAACTGGCTGGACGTCGCGCACGAGGTTGCGGCGACGCTCAGGTCCGACGCGGCGGACAGGGACCGGGCCAACCAGCCGCCCGCCAAAGAGGTGGAACTGCTCCGGCAGAGCGGTCTGCTCAACGTCCGGGACTGGACGCAGCAGCAGCGGATCGGCCGGATCATCGGCGCCGCCGACGCCAACGTCGGACACCTCCTCGGGTACCACTACCTGCAGATCTGGCGCAGCGGGCTGTTCGACACCCAGTTCAGCGTCCAGCCCGACCAGTTCTGGGCCGGCGTCAGCAACCCGCTCGACGCGGCGCTCGAACTGACGCCCGCCGAGAACGGTTTCGTCCTGAACGGTCGCAAGACCTTCGCCACCGGAGCCGCCGTCGCCGACCGCCTCGTGGTCAGCGCGACCCGCACGGACAACGGCGAGAAGCTCACGTTCCTGCTCGACGGCAAAGCGGCCGGAATCACCTACTTGGACGATTGGGACAACATCGGTCAGCGCCTCACGGCGTCCGGCGGGGTGAACTTCGAGAACGTCCGGGTGACGGAGGTGCTCGGCGTCCAGCCGGCCACCGAGGACCCGCGCGTCAGCCTCGCCGCGCTCGGCTTCCAGCTCGTGCTCGCGCAGCTCTACGTGGCCATCGCGGAAGGCGCGCTCGCGGAGGCCGCCGACTACACCCGCACCAAGACCCGCCCGTGGTTCGTCAGCGGCGTCGAGTCCGCCACCGAGGACCCGTACATCGTCGCGGCCTACGGCGAGATGGTGTCCCAGACCAGGGCCGCCGGGCTGCTCGCGGACGAGGCCGCCCGGCAGCTCTGGGAGGCTTCCGAATTCGGCCGCAACCTCACGCCCGCCAAGCGCGGCGAGGTCGCGGTGACGATCTCCGAGGCGAAGGTCGTCAGCACCAAGCTCGTCAACGAGGTCACCAGCCGCATCTTCGAGCAGGTCGGCGCGCGCGGCACCGCGGCCAAGTACGGCGTGGACCGCTTCTGGCGCAACGCCCGCACGCTCACGCTGCACGACCCGGTCGTCTACAAGGCCCGCGAGGTCGGCGAGCACTTCCTGACCGGCGCGCGCCCCGCCCACACCGGGTACAGCTGATGCAGCCGGTCCTCGCCGACTCGGTGCGGCTCACCGAGGACGGCGTGCTGATCCTCGACCGCCGGCAGTTCCCGTTCGAACGGAACTGGGTGCTGTGCCGCACAGCCGAAGACGTCGGGCGGGCCATCGAGGACATGGTCACCCAGTCCTCCGGCCCGTACTTCGCGGTGCTGTTCGCCATGGTGCTGAAGGCACGCACCCTCGAAGCACTGCCGTTCGAACAGGCCCGCGCACAGCTGGCGGAGACCGCGCGGATGCTCGAGAACACCAGGCGCACCAACAACGCCCTGCGCAAGGCCACCAAGATCGTCCTCGACCACGTGGACGCCGCGCGGGACGTCACGCACGCGCTCGCGGGCGCCGAGGAAGGCGACCGCAGGTACCGGGCCAAGAGCCAGGCGCTGGGCGAGCACACGGCGAACCTGTTGCCCGACAACGCCACCGTCATGACGCACTGCTGGGCCGACCTGTACCTGACGGAGACGGTCCGGGCCGCCCAGCACCAGCAGAAGACGCTGCGCTTCTTCTGCACCGAGACCAGGCCCTACCTGCAGGGAGCCAGGCTCACCGCGGAGACGTTGATCGAGATGGGCGTCGACACCACGCTCATCACGGACGGCATGGGCGCCGCGGTGCTGCAAAGCGGCGAGGTCGACGCGTTGGTGACGGCGGCCGACCGGGTCACCATGGACGGGCACGTCGTGAACAAGGTCGGCACACTGGGTCTGGCCGTGGCCGCGCACGCGTTCGGAGTACCGTTCCACGCCCAAGTGCAGGCACCCGACCTGCTGGCGCCCACGACGGACCACGTGGAGATCGAGTACCGCGACGGTGCCGAAGTGCTGCAGGTGCTGGGCAGGCCGAGTGCCACGCCGAGGGTGAAGGGCCATTACCCGGCGTTCGACGTGACGCCGCCGCGCTTCGTCACGACGGTGGTGACCGACCGGGGCGTCTACCCGGCCGGCGAGCTCGACAAGTACTACGAGGGAGAACAGCGGTGAGCAAGTGGGTCGTGCTCGACATCGAGGGCACGCTGAGCGCGACGGACCAGGTGCTGGTCGTCCTCTACGACTACGCCCGTCCGAGGCTCGGTCCGTGGATCGAGCAGCACGGTGACGACCCGGTGGTCGCCGATGCCGTGCGGCAGATCAAGGAGCTCAGCGGCCACGACGACGTTGTCAAAGCGCTGCACGACTGGATGGACGCCGACCAGAAGGTCACGCCCCTCAAGACGTTGCAGGGCCTCATCTGGCAGCAGGGTTACGCGCAGGGCGACCTGGTGGCGGAGTTCTTCCCGGACGTCGTCCCCGCGATCCGCAAGTGGCACGGCGACGGCGTGAAGCTCGCGATCTTCAGCTCCGGCTCGGTCGCGGGCCAGGTCGCGTTCTTCAAGCACACCACCGACGGCGACCTGACCCCGTTGCTGGAGCACCACTTCGACACGGTCAACGCCGGTCCGAAGCGCGAGGCCGAGTCGTACCGCAAGATCGCCTCGGTGCTGCAGAGCGACGACATCACCTTCTACAGCGACGTTCCGGCCGAGCTGCACGCCGCGCAGGAGGCGGGCTGGAAGACGGTCGGCGTCGCGCGCGCCGGTGAGCCGTACGGCAACGCCGACTTCTCGCCCCACCCGACGGTCTGGGAGCTCTCGTGACCGCCGAGCTCGCCCGCGAGTGCGTCCGGTTCGCGCAGATGGGCTGGATGCGCGGCACGAGCGGCAACCTCTCCGTTGTCCTGCAACGTGATCCGCTCCGGCTCGCGGTCACGGTCAGCGGCGTGGACAAGGGCGAGATCACCGCGGAGGACAGCGTCGTCATCGACGCCGACGGCAACGCGGTCGACTCGCCGAAGATCCCGTCCGCCGAAGCGGGCCTGCACGCCAGGATCGCCCGGGTCGCCGGAGCTGGCGCCGTCGTGCACGTCCACGCGCTCGCCACCGTCGTCGCGGCGGAGCACTGGCCCGGTGGCGTGGTGCTGAAGGACCTGGAGATGCTCAAGGGCTTCGGCCGGTACGACCACGAGGAGGTCGTGATCCCGGTCGTCCGCAACTCACAGGACATGCTCGAACTGGGCGACGCCTTCGAGAAGGGCTTCGACCCGAAGGTGCCGGCGCTGCTCGTCGCACGGCACGGCGTGTACGTGTGGGGCGACGACCTCGTGCAGGCACGGCACCGCCTGGAATGCCTGGAGTGGCTGCTGCGCTTCAAGGTGGAGACGCGAGACATCTTTACGGGGAGGCACTCATGACGCTGCTGACGGTGTGGCCGGAAACCGGCCCCGAGGAGACCGTCCTGCGCACCACCGACGCCGAGGAGATCACCACCGCGCTCAAGGAGCACGGAGTGCGCTTCAGCCGTTGGTCCGTTGTGGACGGTGTGACCGCCGAGAACGCCCTGGAGATCTACAAGGACGAGGTCGCCCGCGTCAGCGAGACGGAGAGGTACGGCTACGTCGACGCGATGGAGATGACCCCGGCCGACACGGACGAGTACCGCGCGAAGGCCGTCGAGTTCCGCGACAAGTTCCTCGCCGAGCACACCCACGACGACGACGAGGACCGCTACTTCGCCCGTGGCGCAGGGGTTTTCTACCTGCACATCGGTGACAAGGTGTACGCGGTGTTCTGCGAGGCGGGCGACCTGCTGAGCGTTCCGGCGAACACGACGCACTGGTTCGACATGGGCACGACGCCCGACTACGTGTCGATCCGGTTCTTCCACGACGACGACGGCTGGATCGGCAACTTCACCGGCAGCGACATCGCGACGAAGTTCCCGACCTTCGACGAGCTGCGTTCAGGAATGTGAAAAGTTCGCCTACCTGAACATTGTTCCGGAATTCGAACGAAGTGTTGATTCCCTCCGCCCACTGACCTCACAGTGGTACAGACCACTTATCAAGGTCGGAGGGATTCACCGTGGAAACCCCTGCACTCCACACGCGACGTTCCGTGCTCGCCCTCGCGTTGACCGCACCCCTGCTCGTGGCCCCGGCGGCTCAGGCCCTCGCTCAGCCGCCGTCCGCGCAGTGGGCGTCAGCTCCGTACACCTACACCGTCCAGAAGCCGTACAACCTCGCGCTGAGCAGCCGTTACAAGTTCGAGGGCGGCGTCCACACGATGTGGGTGTACGACTACGACCAGCCGCACACCCAGGGCAGCCCAACCGATCCGCGCACCGAGATGCGCTTCAACCAGGAGTACTCCAGCGGCTCCCGCGCCTGGGAAGGCGAGATCTACATCCCGGCCGGCGTCAGCGGCCCGACCGTCGTGCAGATCCTGCGCGGCAGCCGCCCCGACGGCACCCGCGCCACCGACGTGATGCTCAACGTCGCGAACATCAACGGCGGCACCCTGCGCAAGGACAGCAACCAGGTCGTCGCCACCGGCATTTACAACAAATGGTTCAAGATCCGCGTCGAACACACCGCGGTGTCGGGCGGCCGCGGCACCGTGAGGATCTATTACAACGGCGCCCTCAAACTCACCCACCAGGACGAGGGCCCGGCGACGCGCTATTTCAAGAACGGCGTCTACCACCACGGCAGCGGCCGCGCGGAGGCCCGTTTCCGCAACATCACCTACTGGCGCCAGTGACACCCTGATCTGGCTGGGGAGACCACACGCCTGACCACTGCTCGGCACCCCAGCCCTCGAAACGCTCCACCTCGGTGAACCCCAGCTTCGCCGCGAGACGCATCGAGGCCAGGTTGGCCGTCTGGGTGGTGGTCACCACCTGACGGCCGGGATGCGTGGCGGCGAACCAGTCGAGCGCCGCCACGCACGCCTCGTAGGCGTAGCCCTGCCCCCAGAACTCCGGCAGGAACTGGTACCCCAGCTGGGCTTCACCGGCCTCGGGGTGCGGGTCGAAACTGACCATGCCGATCATCCCGCCGCCGAGAGCGACGACGAAGAAGCCCGTGCGCCGCCCCGGCACCGCGGGCGCCGTGCGTTCGACCTCGTCCCGCGGCTGGGCACCACCGACGTAGGTGCCCACCTCCGGCGACGAGAACAGCTCGACGAACGCCGCGCGGTCGCCCGCCTCGGACGCACGCAGCACGAGCCGGTCGGTCCTGATCGGGGTGGGTGGCCAGTCGACTGATCCGAGTCCGGTCATGCGATCGACCCTAGAGTGAAGCCATGGACTCACGGGTGGCGGTGGCATCGCTCGGCGGCACGATCACGATGACGGGCTCCGGCGCGGTGTCACCGACACTCGGCGCGCAGGACCTCGTCGGAGGCCTGGAGGTCGGCGAGATCGCCACCCTGGCGACGATCCCCGGTGCATCGCTCACCTTCGCGACGCTGCTGGAGACCTTCGACTGGGCCCACGAGCAGGTCTCGCGGGGCGCCGCCGGGGTGGTGATCATCCAGGGCACCGACACGCTGGAGGAGACCGCGTACTTCTTCGACTGCCTGTGGGCGCACGAAGAACCGCTCGTCGTCACCGGCGCCATGCGCCACCCGGGCCTACCCGGCGCGGACGGCCCGGCCAACCTGGCCGCCGCCGTGTCCGTCGCTGCGGCCGCGAACTCACGGGGCCGCGGAGCGTTGCTCGTCCTCAACGACGAGATCCACGCCGCCCGCTGGGTCCGCAAGTCCCACAGCAGCCTCATGAACGCCTTCACCTCGTTCCCCGGCCCACTCGGACTCCAGGTCGAGGGCGCCCCGCAGTACTTCCACCCGGCGCACCGGCTGCCCGCACTGCCGAGGCCTCTCGGCCCGCCGGCGGTTCCGCTCGTCGAGGCCACAGTGGACGATGACGGCGCGATCCTCGACTGGCTCGACGTCCAGGGCGTCGTCGTCGCGGCCACCGGTGCCGGGCACGTGTCGCAGGGGATGGCCGAGGCGATCTCCCGCGCCCGCTTCCCGGTGGTGGTGGCGTCGCGGACCGGCGCGGGCACGACGTTCCGCAACACCTACGGCTTCACCGGCTCCGAGGCGGACCTGATCGGGCGCGGCGCGGTCATGGCGGGCTGGCTGTGCCCGCGCAAGGCCCGCGTGCTGCTGCGGCTCGCCTTGGGCTCGGAGAGCTCGGTCGAGGACGTGTTCGCGGCCCGCGGGGGAGTCTTCTGAGTGCTGTTCCGCGCCTTGGTGGGTGCGGCGGCATCTGGGCTGCCCGAGAGTGCGTGGTGGACAGGGCGGCGGCATTGTCCGGGGTGTTCGGCGGATGGGGCGTCAAGGCTGCTCCTGGGTGCTTGGTGGCTTGAAGCATTGCGTCGTGGTGTCGAAGGGCTGCGGAGTGCGGTTGCCGCAGCGGCGGCGGTGAGTGGCGGTGGTGCGCCGCGCCCTTGTGGCCGCCCGCCTGTCGGTGGGTGGGGGTGGCTGGTGGGCGCGGCGCGTCAGGCGGTGTGGATCGGGTTGGTCCTTGGCCTTCGGTGTGGGTCGATGAACGCCGGTGGGCGGAACGTCGGGAGGCCTTCGGTCATCTCGATCTGCCATTCCGAGTGGTGGACGAGGTCGTGGTGGCGGCGGCAGAGCAGGACCAGGTTGTCGGCGTTGGTCTTGCCGCCCTCCGACCAGAACCTGACGTGGTGGGCTTCGCAGTGCTTCGGCGGGCGGGTGCAGCCAGGAAAGGCGCAGCCCTTGTCACGGGCCACCAGGACTCGGCGCAGGCCCGCGTTGATCGCCCTGGTCTTGCGGCCCACGTCGTGAACCTGGGAGCGGCTGCCCATCAGGGTGGGGATGATGCCCGCGTCGCAGGCCATCTTGCGGACCTGGCTCATCGGCAGGTGCTCGCCGTTGTCGAGCAGGGCGCTGCCGATGCCCTCGCGGAGCTTGTCGTAGTCGACCGTGACCGTCAGCTGGACGCGCTCGCCGCTGTGGATCCTGCTGCTGTCGGCGCGTAGAGCCAGGTCGATGACCTCGCACAGCGCGTCGCCCTCTCGTTCCGGCGCGCACCGCTGGTCGTGGGGCTCCGGCTTGGCCAGCGGGTCGATCAGCGCGTCGAGCTTCGCGCCGGTCTCGGCGTCGAGGTCGGCGGACAGCAGGTACCGGCCGCCCCTCCACTGGCGCCGCAGGACGTTCTTCCGCGCCACCGGGTCTGAGTCCTTGGGCTCTGGGCCGTCCTGGTCCAGGCGGTAGGCCAGCTCCTTGCAGAACGCCTTGGCGGAGCGGGGTTCGTGCTGCCGCGAGTACTCGACCACGTGCTCCTCCGCCACGGAGGGCAGCGCGGCCATCGCCTCGGCCAGCACCTCCACGTGGTCTTCGGACAGCTCTCCCTCGGCCATCGCGGCCGCGACACCGGGCAGCACCGGCGCGATCAGCGAGCCGGTCGGCGTCATCGTGGGGCACAACGCCTGCGCCTGCTTGATCCTGCGGCGTGACACCTTGGGATCCCAGCGCAGCGTGTGCTTGAAGACCTCGACGAGATCCTTGTAACCCAGCGTTTCCGCCGCACCCTGCTGGTCGAGCGAACCGATGATCTCCAGCACCTGGAACTGAAGCCTCTGCAGCGCGCGCACCTTCCGCTTGAGCTCGTCGAGGAGCTCAAGCGGGGAGGAGAGCGCGAGTGCCTGCATGCGTTCATCGTGGCATGAACAGGTGTTCGAATTCCATTCCACGATGGGGTGAAAGGGCAGGTCAGGCCCTATGGCGCCGTGTGCGACGCACGACGCCATAGGGCCTGCCGTTTTCACCCGAACGAGCCCGTGGCATGGATCGAACCCAAGCCATACCGTCGTTGGGCATGACCGCGATCATTTCCACCCCGTGCAGTCGGGAACTCGGCGACGAGTTGCGCCGTCTTCGGGAGACGTGCACCCAGTTCCACGGCCGTGCGATGGCCATTCAGCTGGGCTGGGACCCGAGTAAGGTGTCCGACATCGAACTCGGCAAGGTGCGCGCGAGTGACGTCGACATCGTGCAGTACCTCGCGACGTGCGGTAAGAACATCGACTTCATCGACGCGTTCCGCGGTCGCTACTACAACGCCTTCGATCTGTACTTCGCTCAGATGTCGGACAACGTGGGCACACTCGCGATGGCAGAGGCGATGGCCACGAAGATCTTCTCCTACGACGTGCTGATCATCCACGGCCTGATGCAAACGGAGGACTACGCGTTCCAGCTCTTCGTCGACTCCCACATCGAAGCACCTGAGGACATCGCAAGGCTCGTCCAGGCACGCATGGACCGGCAAGCGATCATGAGGCGGCCGAACCGGCCGGAGTGCGTGTTCTTCGTGCATGAGCTGGCCTTGCGGATGCAGCTGGGTGATGCACGCATCCGCGAAGATCAGTACCTGCGTCTCCTCTTCAACACCCACATTCTCAGGGTCGTGCCCGCGGGCATCTGCTCTTTCCGTTCTCCGGTAACGCTGTACGAGTTCGGCAAGGCGGCCCCGGTCGTGTACAGCGAGTCCGAGACGGCTCAGGTGTGGGCGCAGGACGGCGTTGCCGTCGCGCGAGCCAGGAGGCTCTTTCAGCGGCTGGATGCCGTCGCTCTGGATGCGGAACAATCGAAGCGCAAGCTGGCGGAGTACGTCAGCGGACTTCGAGAGGATCCTCATGTCGGCGGAACGGATCTGGCGTAAGAGCAGTTACAGCAACGGCGGTACCGCGCAAAGCTGCGTGGAGGTGTCGCTGGCCCAGGACGCGCTCGTGCGGGACACGAAGAACGCGAGCGGTCCGGTACTCGCGTTCTCCACCACTGCCTGGCGCGCCCTGATCAACTCGCTCTGACCACCGACGTGTTCGCGGTCTCGACCGTCACCCGCACGGTCTGAGGGGCGAGCGACTGCAGGTACTGCGCGTGGTCCGAGCCGAGCGTGTCGCTGAACGCGATGAACCCCAGCCGGGGCAGTTCGAACGCGGTGGTGGCGCAGAAGTCCTCCAGGCGGTCGAAGCCGCGGCGGATCCCGGTGGCGTCGAGGCCGAACGCGGCGTGCCGGTCGAGCTTGGCGGCGCCGATGTCGAGCAGGTGCAACGCGTGCATGGCGTGCGTGAACGCCATCGCGCACACCTCGATGCGTGAGCACGACAGCAGCAGCGTCCGCACCATCGACGGGTGCAGCGACTTGCCGGACGTGCGCAGGACGACGTCGATGCCGGCGTCGCGGAACAGTTCGACGATCTCGAACAGGCCGGGCACTCCCAACGGCTCGCCGCCGCCCAGCGTGACGGTCTCGGGGCGCATCGAGATGAGCGCCTGTGCGATGTGCAGCATTCGGTCGTGGCTGAGCCGCGCGTGTGCGACGTCCCAGGTGATGTCCATGCGAATCGGGCCCCCTTCGGCGGATACG
Source organism: Lentzea sp. NPDC051208 (assembly GCF_040682435.1). Taxonomy (NCBI): domain Bacteria; kingdom Bacillati; phylum Actinomycetota; class Actinomycetes; order Pseudonocardiales; family Pseudonocardiaceae; genus Lentzea; species Lentzea sp. NPDC051208. The sequence continues at coordinate 97,618 of NZ_JBFBAW010000006.1, forward strand.
CCGATCCAAACCAGGGACCTGTCCCGCCGTCAGGTGACCTGTGTCCCGATCTGGGAGGGACTTCCCAGCCCGGCCTCGCGGGCGCGCACGATGGCCTGCGCGCGGTCGGCGACCTGCAGCTTGGTGAAGATCGCGGAGACCCGGTTGCGGACGGTCTTGCCCGACAGCGTCAGCCGGTGCGCGATCGACGGGTTGTCCAGGCCCGACGCCATCAGCTCCAGCACGTCTCGCTCCCGATCCGTGAGCTGCGGGAACAGCACCGCCTTGGACGACGAGATGGCGGTGAAGTAGCCCATCATGCGCTGGGCGATGGTGGCGCTGAAGATCGCCTCGCCGGCTCCTATCGCCTGCACCGCGCGCACGATCTCGTCGTCGTCCGTCGTCTTGACGAGGTAACCGCGCGCGCCCGCCTTCATCGCCGCGAACACCAGCTCGTCGTCCTCGTGCATCGTCAGTACGAGGACACCGACGTGCGGCAGTGCCTCCTGGATCTGCTTCGCGGCCTCGACACCGCCCAGGACGGGCATGTGCAGGTCCATCACGACGACGTCCGGCGCGAGGTCCAGGACGACCTGCACGGCCTCCTGCCCGTCGGCGGCGTCACCGACGACCTCGAGACCGTCCTCGCCGTCCAGCAACGCCTTCAAGCCGCGCCGGAACACCGGGTGGTCGTCTGCGATCACAACCCGCGTCACTGGGCCTCCAACGGGATCCGCGCCACCACCCGAGTCCCGTGTGGTTCCGCGGGTCCCACTGTGCACGATCCACCCAGCTCCGCGCAGCGTTCCCGCATCGAATCGAGCCCCACTCCCGGCTTCGCGTCGGCCGCGACCCCGCGTCCGTCGTCCACGATCTCCACGACCAGGTCGCGGTCGGCCCGCACGGTGATCACGCAGGTCGACGCTCCGGAGTGGCGCGCGGTGTTGGTCAACGCCTCCGCGACGATCCGGTAGGCCGCGACCTCGACCGCGGCGGACAGCCCGTCGATCTGCTCGGCGTGCACCTCGACGCGCAGGTCACCGCCGAAGCGGGCGGCCTCGTCGCGCACGGCCAAGGCCAGGCCCTGGTCGAGGATCGGCGGCCGCAGCCCGTCCACGAGGCTGCGCACCTCGACGGCGGTCGTGTCGACGTCGGCCAGCACCGGGTCCAGCACCTCGCCCAGCGAGCGGCGCAACGCCTTGAGCTGCAACCGGATCCCGACCAGCGCCGGCCCCACGCCGTCGTGCAGGTCGCGCCGCAGCCGCAGCCGTTCCTCCTCGCGGGCACGCACCAACCGTTCGCGGGCGAGTTGCAGATCGGCGGTCAGTTTGATCGACTGCGCGGCCGGAGCCGTGGACCGGGCGAGGTCGACGAGCAGGCTCAGTTCGCGATCGCTCAACCGCTCGTCGGGCGCACGCGGCTCGACCACGAGATCACCGACCGAGGAACCCCGGTACGTCATGGGGAAGCGCAGCTGCGGCCAGCCGCGGCTGCGGCCGTGCTCGGCCAGCACCGACCCGCCGCGGATCGCCACGTACGGCAGCTTCAACGACTCGGCGACCGTCTGCGCCACGGTCGCAAGCACGTCCTGCGACTGTTCGAGCTTCTCGCTCAACGTGGACAACGTCGCGTAAGGATCGGAGCGCTCGCCGTACAGCCAGCGGTCGAGTTTGCGCTGCACCCAGCTGCGGATCGGCGCGAACACCAGTCCCGCGGCCACGACCCCGATCACCTCGGCGTCCTGCGCGAACAGCTGGCCGGCCCCGACCATCACACCGAGGTAGACCAGCAGCAGCACCACGGTCAGCGAGCCGTAGAGCAACGACCGGTGGATCAGCAGGCTGATGTCGTACAGGCCGTACCGCAGGATCGCGATGACCGCGGCGGCCGGGAACGCCAGCACACCGACGATCCACGCGATGTGCCCGTCCGTCGTCTCCACCGCGGTCGCCACGCCGGCCAGCGTCAGCAGCGCGAACGCCCACACGAGCAACCGGCGTTCGTCCCCTTCCGCCCTCCGCCACCGCAGAGCCAGGGACACCACGGCCGCGAGCACGGAGACCCCGGCCGCGAGAACGGCGATCAGCGTGATCGTCTTCGCGAGCCCGTCACCGCTGCTCTGCCAGTACGAGGCGGGATCGCCCCACGAGGCCCAGGCGATCCCGATGGTGCCCACGACAGCACTGAACAGCGACGCGCCGATGGCGATCCACCAGCGGTTGCTCAGCGGCTTGCCGTTGGGGAAGACCAGTGCCACAGCGGGCAGCAGCGCGTACGTGGGCCACCAGACCCACGCCTCGACCCATCGGGCGGGGTGGTCGGCGGGCTGACCCGCGACCGCGACGGCGACGGCGCCGAACACGCCCATCGCCAGCAGCAACCACCCGACGGACGACCTGCGGACGTGGCCGATCACGCGCACCCCGAGAAGGGTGCAGGCGAACGCGACGAGCCAGTTCCGCGGATGTGAGACGGCGCCGGTGACCGCTGTGTGCACGACGGCGAAGAGCACACAGGCGGCCACCACCGCGCCGACGACTCGGGCGAGGGTGACCTCGCGCCGAGTCAGTCGCTGAGCCAGTGCCACAGGTTGTGGAACGGAGAACCGGAGTCCAGCGTGGACAGACCGCCCGGCCAGCCCTGGAAGGTCATGATCCGGCGGCGCAGCTCTTCCACGGTCCGCGGCTGGGCGGGCTTGTGGGTGTGATCGAAATCGACGTCCCCAGGTGGCGCGTTCATGGCGCGCACCTGAAGCTCCGCGTACCAGGCGAGGAGCTCTTCGTCGGACATGTGCGAAAAGTACGGCGGGGTTACTTTCTGCCCGGACTTCGACATGCCTGGAAGGAGTCGTGGGCACTCGTCTGGATACACGAGTGCCCACGAACTTCTGAGAACTTTCTCGGATCAGCTCACGGCAGGACCTGGATCTTGCGGCCGACACCGGCCTTGAACTGGTCCAACGCCTTGGCGTAGTCGTCCAGCGGCACCCTGTCACTGATGAAGATCTCGGGATCCAGCACTCCGGTCGCGAACAGGTCCGCCGCCCGTTCGAACGAGTGCAGCACCGCCATCGAGCCGGTGATGGTGATCTCCTGGTTGTAGATCCGGTACGGCTCGATGGTCACGCGGGCCGAGTAGTCCGAGACGCCGAACTGGAGGAACGTGCCTCCCTTCGCGACCCGGCCGAGACCGTCCTGGATGGCCTTCTCGTTGCCGGTGGCGTCGATGACGACGTCCCAGCCCTGCGGCCGGTCCAGTTCGTCCGCGGAGGACGCCACGCCCGTGACGCCGAGCTGGACGGCGGTCTTCAGGCGCTCCTCGTTGAGGTCCACGACCTCGATCGACGACGCGCCGGTCAGCTTGCCGAGCTGCAGCATCATCAGGCCCATCGTGCCCGAGCCGTAGATCAGCACCCGGGACGCCATCTGCGACCGCAGCACGTCGTAGCCGCGCACCGCGCACGACAGCGGCTCGATCAGCGCCGCGTCCTCGGTCCGCACGTGGTCCGGCAGCTTCACACAGTTCGCCACGGGCGCCACCGCGAACTCCGCCGCGCCACCGGCCGTGGTGACGCCGATGGCCGCCCAGCGCTCGCAGAGGTTGTTCTTGCCCGAGCGGCACATGCGGCACTCGTGGCAGTAGAGCGACGGGTCGACGGCCACGCGGTCGCCGACCTTCAGCTCGTTCACCTGGGAACCGATCTCGACGATCGTGCCGGCGAACTCGTGGCCCGGCACGACCGGCAGGGTGGGAGCGAACTCGCCCTGCAGGATGTGCAGGTCCGTGCCGCACAGCCCGCAGGCCGCCACGTCGACGACCACGTCGCGGGGACCGCACCTGGGATCGTCCACAGTGGTCACTTCGACGGACCCGACGCCGGTGATCACTGCTGCTTTCACTTGACCGCTCCCAACGAAAGGCCCTGGACGAGCTTGTCCTGGGCGGCGAACCCGGCGATGAGCACCGGCAGAGACACCACGACCGCGGCCGCGCACACCTTGGCCAGGAACAGGCCCTGGGAGGTGACGAACCCGGTGAGGTACACGGGCGCGGTACCGGCGACGACACCGGTCAGCACCCGTGCGAAGAGCAGCTCGTTCCAGCTGAAGATGAAGCAGATCAACGCCGTCGCCGCGATGCCGGGCATCGCGATGGGCGCCACCACCCGGCGCAGCGTCGTGACCAGGCCGGCGCCGTCGATAGAGGCGGCCTCCAGGATCTCCTTCGGCACCTCGGACAGGAACGAGCGCATGAGCCACACCGCGATCGGCAGGTTCATCGAGCAGTACAGCAGCGTGAGGAACGAGATGTTGTCGAGCATCCCGGAGAACTGCGCGATCAGGTAGATCGGCAGCAGCGCCGCGACGACCGGCATCATCTTGGTGGACAGGAAGAAGAACAGGACGTCCGTCCACTTCTCCACCGGCTTGATCGACAACGCGTACGCGGCCGGGATCGCCAGCAGCAGCACGATGATCGTCGATCCGATCGAGGCGCTGAACGAGTTGATCAGCGGCGGCCACGCGCCGGAGTCGAAGAACTCCGCGTAACCGTCCAGCGTCAGCGGCGCCGCGAGGGACGGCGGGTTCGTCGCCGCGTCCGACTCGCTGTGCAGCGAGGTCAGGAACATCCAGGCCACCGGTGCGAAGAAGACGATGCCGGCGAACCAGGCGAGCACACCCCAACCGTGTTTGATCCATTGGGGATTCATCGCTTCTCCTCCTTGAACAGCGAGGACACCGTGCGCAGCGCGAACGTCGCGATGAGGATCGACCCCGCCACCACGATCACGCCGGCCGCGGAGGCCTCGCCGTACTCGTGGGCCTGGTAGAAGGTCTGGTAGATCATGTACGGCAGGTTCGCCGTGCCCAGACCGCCGGACGTGATCGTGAAGACCGCGTCGAAGTTCTGCACGATGTAGATCGACCCGAGCAGCCCGCCGAGCTCCAGGTACTGGCGCAGGTGCGGGAACGTCAGGTAGCGGAAGATCTGGAACGACGACGCGCCGTCGATCGTGGCGGCCTCGACGGGTTCGACGGGCTTCGACTGCAGGCCCGCCAGCAGGATCAGCATCATGAACGGCGTCCACTGCCACACCAGCGACAGCACGACGGCGCTCATCGGCATGGTGGAGATCCAGTCCGGCTGGGCGTCGAAGCCCAGCCAGTTCAGGATTCCGTTGAACAGGCCGTACTCCGGGTTGTAGAGCACGTGCTTCCAGATCAGCGCCGCCGCCACCGGGACCACGAGGAACGGCGCGATCAGCATGGTGCGCACGAACCCGCGGCCGCGGAACTTCTTGTCCAGCAACAACGCGAGGCCCAGTCCGAGGATCAGGCTGATCAGCACCACCGACGCGGTCAGCACGATCGTGTTGACGACCGACGAGCGCAGATCGGGGTCGGTGAAGACGTTGACGTAGTTGTCGAACCCGGCGAACCCGCGGTTGGTGGGATCGAGCGAGTTCCACCTCATGAACGAGATCACCAGCGTTGCCAGGAACGGCAGCTGCGTCACGATGATCAGGAAGATGAGCGCGGGCAGCAGGGGTGCCCGCCGCGCCCACTTCGAGTAGCCCTTGCGGGGGACGGGAGGCGGCCGGTCCACGACCGGCCGCTCCCTCGTCATGACAGCCATGTCACTGTCCCTTGTACTTCGCGGCGACCTTCTCGGCGAGTCCCTGACCGTTGTTCAGCGCGTCGTCCACCGTCACCGCACCCGCGATCGCGGAGCTGATCTGCTGCGACACCTGCGTGCCGAGGTCGGTGAACTCGGGGATGCCGACGAACTGGATGCCGGGCGCCGGGCGTTCCTGCACACCTGGGTTGAGCGGCTTCGCGCCCTTGATCGCGGCCTCGGCCATCGCGGAGAAGCTGCCGGAGGACTGCTTGTACTCGGGACGCTGGTAGGTCGACGAGCGCTTGCCGTCGGGGAGCTTCGACCAGCCGAGGTTCTTGCCGACGAGCTCCTCGTAGCCCTTGCCGGACGCCCACGAGATGAACTTCCAGGCCGCGTCCTGCTTCTTCGAGGCCTTCTGGATGCCGAACGCCCACGTGTAGAGCCAGCCGGAGCTGTCGGTCTTCACGACCGGCGCCTGGGTGAAGCCGAGCTTGCCCTTGATGGGGGAGTCGGCGGCTTCGAGCAGGCCGGCGGCGACCGTGGCGTCGTACCACATCGCGACCTTGCCCTGCGTCATGTTGTTGAGGCACTCGGCGAACCCGGCCTGCGGAGCACCGGCTTCACCGTAGTTGCGCACCAGGTCCACGTAGAACTTGGTGGCCGCCTTGAACTCGGGCGCGTTGACCTGCGCCTGCCAGTCCTTGGTGAACCACGTGCCGCCGAAGGTGTTCACGACCGTCGTGAGCGGTGCCATGACCTGGCCCCAGCCCGGCTGGCCGCGCAGGCAGATGCCGCGCACCTCGGGCGTGGCGACCTTCTGCGCCGCTTCCGCGACCTGCTGCCAGGTCGGCTTCTCGGGCAGCGTGACGCCCTTGGCCTCGAAGATGTCCTTGCGGTACATGAGGAACGACGACTCGCCGTAGAACGGCTGCGCGTATACCTTGCCGTCCGCCGCGGTCAGCGACTGCCTGATCGGCTCCAGGATGTCGGCCTGGTCGAACGCGCTGTCCTTGGACACGAAGTCGTCCATCGGCGCGAGCCAGCCGTTCTTGGCGTACATCGGCGTCTCGTAGTTGGAGATCGTCGCGACGTCGTACTGCCCGGCCTGGCTGGAGAAGTCCTGGCTGATCTTGTCGCGGACGTCGTTCTCGGGCAGCACGGTGAAGTTCACCTTGATGCCCGTGTCCTTCGTGAAGTTGTCCGCGGTGAGCTTCTGCAGGTCCTGCATCTGCGGGTTGTTCACCATCAGGACGTTCACCGAGTTCTCACCACCACCCCCGCCACCGGCACCCGAACAGGCGGACGCGAGCAGCAACACGGCGGTGGCGGCCCCGAATGTGCGAAGTGGTGTGCGAATCGACGGCATCGTCGGTTCCTTTCCAGGGTTTTTGGGCGCGTCGAAGAAGGGGGATGCACCCAAAGGCGAGGGTCGTTCAGGCTCTGATGACTTTGGGGCCGAGCAGCGTGTAGCGGTGGGCCTCGTGGGCGGAGAGGCCGCTGTCGGTGACGACCGCCTCCAGATCGGAGACCTCGGCGAACCGGTGGAAGCTGGAGACGCCGAACTTCGTGTGCGTCCCGACGAAGATCTTCCGCCGGGAAACGCCGAGCGCCTTGGCCTTCACCGCGCCGACCGCCGGGTCGGGCGTGGTCAGGCCGTGCTCGCGGGAGATGCCGTTCGCGCCGATGTAGGCGAGGTCGATGACCATCTCGCCGAGCATTCTGGTCGTCCAGTGGTCCACAGTGGCCAGTGTGTGGCCCCTGACGCGGCCGCCCAGCAGCAGGACGGTGCACGACGGGTGCTCGGACATCGCCGCCGCGGTCGGCAGCGACGCGGTGATGATCGTGAGCGGGTTGGTCGTGGGCAACGCCTCCGCGACGAGCTGCGGTGTGTAGCCCTCGTCGATGAACACGGTCTCGGCGTCGTCGAGGCGCTCGGCGGCCGCCTTCGCGATGCGCCGCTTCTCCGGGACGTGCGACCCGGCGCGGAACCGGAGCCCCGTCTCGAAGCCGGCGCTCTCGACCGGCACACCGCCACCGTGCGTCCGCCGCACCAGGCCGTGCTCGTCGAGCACGCGCAGGTCGCGCCTGACCGTTTCGGGCGCCACGCGCAGTTCCTGCGCCATCTCCACCACGTCGACGCGGCCGTCGGCGCGGGCCCTGGCCAGGATGCGCCGCTTGCGTTCCTCGGCTCGCATGTCACCTGCCCATTCGGCTCATGAGTTGCCCGTTCGGGCCGTGCATAGATGAAACACCCTCGAAACATTGTGTTGGGTGCCACAGCTGGGTGAGATCCTGCCCGATTTCTGCCCGGTTCGCCGTGTGTGACGGCGCGTTCACGCAGGTCGACCAGAATGGGCACGCCCGAACTGCCGTCACCGCGTGCCCGGATGGCCTCCAGGTCGTTGGTGAATTCGGTGGAACCGGGTAAGGCAGGCTCGCGTCGGACCGGGCAGCGAAGGGGAGGAATGGTGCGAAAGATCGCGCGGCTGGTCGCGGGCCTCGTGGGGCTCGCGCTCTGGGCGGTTGTCGCCATCGCTGGTCTGACGGGCTTCACGTACTTCAAGCCGGCGGCCGCGACGACGAGCGTTTCGGACCGGGGTGTCGCACGGGTGGCCGACTGCCGGCGAGAAGGACCGGTGTCCGTCAGCGGCTTCGGCTACTGGTGGTTGTGCGAGGCCGACGTCGTGTGGGACAGCGGTGACACGGGGCGGGTGACCGTCCAGATCGGTCAGCTCCGTCCGGACGACGCCGGAAAGGACGTGCCTGTCGTTCAACGGCTGGTGGCCGACAAGGCGTCTCGCGTCACGGCCGTGTACCGGGCCGACTTCGAACCGAGCGTGGTGCTGGGGCTCGGGTCGGTGCTCGGCGGTCTCGGCTTCGGCTTCCTGCTGTTCGTGATCGTCTTCGGCGGCACCTTGTCCGCCACGGAACGAAAGCCCGACATGAGGGGTACTACGTGAATCCGACCATGGGTGATCCCGACGCGTTGATGCGCAAGTGGGACGAGGAGATCCAGGCCAAGCTGAAGCAGGCCGACCAGATCTCGCAGGCCGCGCGCGAGGTCCGGGTGACCCAGCGGTCGAACGACGGCTCGGTCTCGGTCACGGTCGACAGCGGCGGCAACGTGATGGCGCTCGACCTCACCGACGCGGCGCTGCGCAAGCAGCCGGCACAGCTGTCGGCGGAGATCCTGGGCATCATGCGGTCGGCGCAGGCGCAGATCGCGACGCGGATGCAGGAGGCGATGGCGCCGGTCCTCGGTGACGACTCCGCCACCATGAACGCGATCATGGGCGGCTTCCAGGAGAAGTTCCCGCAGCCGCCGCAGGAGACCGAGCAGCCGCGCAGGGCTCCGCAGCCGCCGGACGACGACGACTTCCAGGGCCACAACTGGGCCCGCGACAAGAAGGAGTGGTGACCGCATGACCGCGGGAGGCTTCAACGTCCACACCGTCGCCATGCGTGACCACGCGCGCAGGCTGGACGGTGTGGTCGAGCAGATCGGCGTGGCACAGCAGGCCGCCACGCAGGCGACCATCAGCGGGACCACCGCCTACGGCATCCTCTGCAGCCCGATCCTGCTGCCGCTGATGGGCTCGATCGAGCTCACGGGACACGCGGCCATCGCGACCGCGAACACCGTCGTCGCCGCGACGTCGGCGAGTGTCAGCGCGATGGCTGAAACCTACGACAACGTGGACGCGGCGGTCGGCGGCACCCTGCACAAGCTCATCGACAAGCTGGGAGGCGGGAAATGAGCAATCCGTTGATCGCGAGGCCGGCGGCGAGCGACGGTCTCGACGGCCTGACCGGTATCGGCGTTGTCGAGGTCTCGGCCGACGCGGTCGCCGCCGTTCAGCGCGGCGACTGGCTGGAGGCCGGTGTCAACGCCGGAGCGGCCGGTCTCGACGCGCTCGGTTTCATCGCCGACCCGTTCGGCAGCCTGCTCAGCTCGGCGTTCGCCTGGTTCATCGAGCACGTCGAGCCGTTGACGTCGATGCTCAACTCGCTCGCGGGCGACCCCGGCACGATCAACCTGAACGCCGCCACCTGGGGCAACGTCTCCGACCACCTCGCCAAGGCCTCCGAGTACATGAAGCAGGTCGTGGAGTCGGACACCTCCGCCTGGCAGGGGGCCGCGATCGCCGCGTACAAGCCGGTCGCACTGCTCGAGGCGGAAGCGATCAAAGGCGCGTCGATCGCCGCGAGCGGTGTGGGAGCCGCGCTGACCGGTGCCGCCGCGGCCGTCGCAGTGGTCCGCACGACCGTGCGCGACCTGATCGCGATGGGGATGAGCGAGTTGGTGCAGTTCCTGATCAGGGCCGCCGCTGCTGCCGTGATCACCGTCGGCCTGGCCACCCCCGCGATCGTGGCCGACGGCATCCGCGTCGTCGTGAAGTGGGTCAACAAGGTCCGCGAGTGGATCGACAAGATCGTCACCACGATCCGGAGCCTCTCCAAGCTGGTCTCCAAGCTCCTCGACGTGCTCGAGAAGGTCAAGGACGTGATGAAGAACATGACGCCGAAGGCCGCGGTCACCGCGCAGGTCGTGAAGAACACGGGCGTCTACAGCACCAACATGGACGACCAGTCGTACGCCACGAGGTGATGTGGACGAGGGAGCCTTGCCGAGTGCGGAAAGGCTCCCTCGTCGCGTGATCAGGAGATCCAGGCCGCGGCGTCGGACGGCAGCCGTCCGTCCGCCAACGGGATGCTTGACAACGTTGGCACGCCCGGCAGATCGATGGCCCGGTCCGACAGGTTGACGACGCAGGTGTGGTCGCCGCGCTTGAACGCCAGCACGTCCTCGCCCAGGTCGAGCCACTCCAGGTCGCCGTTGATGCCGCGGCGTTGCGCGAACACCTCGCGGTACAGGGCGAGCATCGACTCGGGGTCCTCCGACTGGACCGCGACCGAGAAGTCCTGCCAGTTCTCGGGTTGCGGCAACCAGCTCGGGCCGTCCTCCGCGGACCAGGGGAGTGGCACGCGGCAGCCGTCGCGGCCCCGGTCGGTGAAGCCGGAGCGGTGCCACACCGGGTCCTCGCGCAGCTCGTCCGGCAGGTCCTCGACCTCCCAGAGGCCCAGCTCCTCGCCCTGGTAGACGTAGACGCCGCCGGGCAGCGCCGCGGTGAGCATGATCGCCGCACGGGCCCGGCGGGTGCCCAGTTCGAAGTCGGTCGGGGCGCCGTGCTGCCTGTCCGCGAAGGAGAACCCCGTCTTCTCGCGGCCGTAGCGGGTCACGTGCCTGGTGACGTCGTGGTTGGAGAGCACCCAGGTCGGCGGTGCGCCGACGGGTTCGTGCGCGGCGAGCGTGCTGTCGACGACCTTGCGCAGTTCGTCGGCGTTCCACGGGCAGCAGAGGAAGTCGAAGTTGAACGCGCTGTGCATCTCGTCCTGGCGGAGGTACCGGGCGAACCTGACCGGGTCGGGCAGCCACATCTCGCCGACGAGGATGCGGTCGCCGTCGTAGGAGTCCACGATCTGCCGCCACCTGCGGTAGATCTCGTGCACGCCGTCCTGGTCGGAGTAGGGCAGGTCGGCGTCGGGCTTGCTGAAGTCCTTGACCAGGCCGTCGGCCACGTCGATGCGGAAGCCGTCGACGCCGCGGTCGAGCCAAAACCGCAGGATGTCCTCGAACTCGTCGTGGACGACCTGGTTCTCCCAGTTGAAGTCCGGCTGTTCGGCGGCGTAGAGGTGCAGGTACCAGCGGCCGTCCGGGAGCCTGCTCCACGCCGGGCCGCCGAAGCGCGACTGCCAGTCGTTCGGGATCTCCTCGGTGTCGCGGATGTGGAAGCGGTCCCACAGCCCGTCCTTGAACCACGGGTGCTGGTCGCTGCAGTGGTTCGGGACGAGGTCGATGATGATCCGGATGCCCAGGCCGTGCGCGTCCGCGATGAGCTTCTCGGCGTCGGCGAGCGACCCGAAGACCGGCTCGATGTCGCGGTAGTCCGCCACGTCGTAGCCGCCGTCCGCGAGCGGGCTCGGGTACCACGGGTTGAGCCAGATCGCGTCGAAGCCGAGGTTCGCGATGTGCTGGAGCTTGGCGCGGAGGCCGGCCAGGTCGCCGATGCCGTCACCGTTGCCGTCCGCGAAGCTGCGCAGGTAGACCTGGTAGATGGATGCGTTGCGCCACCAACTCATCTGGTGTCCTTTCAGCCTTTTACGCCGCCCGCGGTGAGCCCCGCGAGGATGTGCCGCTGGAACGCCAGGAAGAGCGCCACCATCGGCAGGCTCGCCAGCACGAGGCCCGCGAGCAGGAGGTTGATCGGGGTGTCCGGAGCGAAGCGCTGAAGCGCGACGCTGAGCGTCTGCTTCGCCGGATCGGGGAACACGAGCAGCGGCCAGATGAAGTCCTTCCACGCCGCCACGACCGCGAAGATCGAGACGACGGCGAGGATGGGGCGTGAGATCGGCAGCACGATGCGGACGAGGGTCGTCCACGTGTTCGCGCCGTCGATCCTGGCCGCTTCGAGGAGCTCTTCCGGGATCTGGTCGAAGAAGCGCTTGAGCAGGTACACGTTCAGCGCGTTCGCCGCGGCCGGCAACCAGATGCCCGCAGGGTTGTTGAGCAGCCCGAGGTCGGTGAGCGTGAGGTAGACCGGGACCAGCACGGCGGTCGAGGGCAACATCAGCGTCGCCAGCATCAGGCCCATGACCGCGTTGCCGAAGAGCGGCCGGAGCTTGGACAGCGCGTAGGCCGCGGGGACGATCACGGCCATCTGCACCGCCCACGCGCCGATCGCGACGACGAACGTGTTGAGGAAGAACCGCCCCAGGTCCATGTAGTTCCAGGCGTCGACGTACGCGCCCGGTTCCCACGTCTGAGGCAGCAGCGTCGGCGGTTGCTGTGCCAGTTCCGCCGGCGGTTTGAACGCGCCGAGCAGCACCCAGACCAGCGGGAGCAGGAACGCCGCCGTGAACAGGACCAGCGTGCCGGCCAGGACGATCCAGTACACCGGGCCCGTTCCCCTGGTGAGAGTCCTCATGCGTCGGCCTTCTTCGTGATCTTGAGGTAGAGGAAGGAGAAGACGCCCAGCACCGCGAAGAGGATCAGGCTCAGCGCGCTCGCGGTGCCGAAGTCGTTGTAGTAGAAGGCGTAGCGGTACAGCAGGAGCAGCACGGTGACCGTGGACTCCTCCGGGCCGCCGCCGGTCATGATGAACGGCTCGGTGAAGACCTGCATGGTCGCGACGACCTGGAGCAGCAAGAGCATCAGGATCACGAACTTGGTCTGCGGGATCGTGACGTGCCAGACCTTCCTGACGATCCCGGCGCCGTCCAGGTCGGCGGCCTCGTACAGCTCACCGGGGATGGTCTGCAGCGCGGCCAGGTAGACCAGCGTCGCTGAGCCCATGTTCGCCCACGTGATCACCAGGACGAGGCTGATCATGCTGGTGTCCGCGGAGTCGAGCCACTGCGACGTCGGCAGGCCCAGTCCTCTGAGGACGGAGTTGAAGAGACCGGGACCCGGGTCGTAGAACCACTTCCACAGCAGGGCCGTCACGACCGGCGGCAACATCACCGGCAGGTAGACCAGCAGGCGGAAGTAGCCCTTGGCGTGCCGCAGTTCGTTGAGCACCACGGCGGTCAGGAACGGGACGCCGAAACCGAGCAGCAGTGCCAGGAGCGTGAAGTAAAAGGTGTTGCGCCACGCCACCCCGAACAGCGGGTCCGCGAAGAGCCGCTCGAAGTTCTCCCAGCCCCTCCAGTCGGGACTCGTGACGAAGTTGACCTGCTGGAAACTCAGGACCACCCCGCGCACGATCGGGTACCAGGAGAACACCGCGAAGACGACCAGCGCGGCACTCAGGAAGCCGTACGCGGTGACGTGGCGCCGCACCTACTTCACCTGCGCCAGGACGGCGTTGACCTTGGTCTCCGCATCCTTCAGCAGTGCCGAGTGGTCGGCGTCGGAGTTCGTCAGAGTCGCCTGCACCACGCTGTCGAGGATCGCGTAGACCTGCTGCGCCTGCGGCGGTTCGAGCGAGCCCTTGGTCTTCTCCGAACCGTCCACGTAGGCCTGGAAGTTCTTCACCGGCATGGTGGCGTACTTGGCCTTCAGGTCTTCCTGCTTCTTGCGCGGCTCACCGGTCCAGATGTCGGCGATCGGCGGGATCGGCAGGCCGACGGGCTGGCCGCGGTCCTTGTACTTCCGCAGGTTGCCCTCGAGCCGGTCCGGGTTCAGGTACTTCCACTGGATCCACTTCAGGCCGGCCTTGATCTTCTCCGGCGTGGCCTTCGGGTTGACCATGTAGCCCTCGCCGCCGAGCAGGGTGCCCTTCTGCTCCGGGATCGCGGCCAGGCCGTAGTCGTCGTACTTGCCCTTGAACTGGTTGACGATCGCGGCGACGTTGTCCGGTGCGGCCAGGTACATGCCGAGCTGCCCGGCGCCCATCATGTTCTGCACGTCACCGATCTCCAGGAGCTGCTTGTCGCCCATGGAGTTGTCGTCCCAGCGCATCTCCTTGAGCCTGCGCAGGACTTCCTTGCCCTTGTCGTTGTTGAAGTCGGCCTTGTAGGTGTCGCCGTCCTTGCGGGCGACGTCACCGCCGACGGACTTCATCCACGTGGTGAAGTGCCAGCCGCCCTGGTTGCTCTTGCTGTACTCGGCGAACCCGGTGACGCCGGCGTCCTTGAGCTTCTTGGCCGCGGCGCGGACCTCGTCCCACGTCTTCGGCGGCGAGTCGGGGTCCAGGCCCGCCTTGGTGAAGTTGGTGCGGCTGTAGAGCAGGCCCATCGTGTAGTTGGCGGTGGGCAGGCCGTAGACCTTGCCGTCGACCGTGAAGACGTCCTTGAGCTCCTGCTTCAGGTCGCCGTAGTGCGGGACGTCCTTGACGTAGTCCGTCAGGTCGGCGGCCTGCCTGCGGGCGATGAGCGCCGCGGGATCGGTGAAGTAGACGTAGAAGACGTCCTCCAGCTGGCCACCGGCGAGCTTGGCGCTGAACGTCTTCGGGTCCATGAACCCCTCGTGCGGCACGAGGTCGATGTCGGGGTTCGCTGTCTCGAACTCCGCGACGTCCTCGTCGAAGACCTTGCGGTCGAACGCCTGGGTCTGCGGCGGCTGACCGTTGATGTTGATCTGGACCTTGCCGCCGGGCTCAGTCGTGGAACCGCTCCCACAGCCGACGGAGCTTAGGGCCAGGACACCGCCAATCAGCACGGCAGCGGACTTCTTCATGGTGGGGCCGCCCTTCTCGCGAGCGCGTCGATGTGACGGCGACCATAAGGCGCCGTTACATCTGAACGCAATATCCAGACGAAAACTCGCAAGAAGACGACTGTGCTCGTTACCTCACCGGCGCACTGGACGCCCGCACCACCAACTCCGGCTCGAAGAGCAACTCGTCCGGCGCCACGGCGTTGCCGGAGATCTGGTTGGCCAGCAGCTCGACGGCCGCCCGCCCCATCGCCTCGATCGGCTGCCGAACCGTCGTCAGCGGCGGATCAGTGCAGGTCATGAACGCGGAATCGTCGTACCCGATGATCGACACGTCCTTGGGCACGTCCAGCCCGGCCCGGCGCACGGCCCTGATCGCACCAAGCGCCAGGGGGTCGCTGGCGCAGATGATCGCCGTGACCCGGCGCTGCACGAGCTTGGTGGCCGCCGCCTGCCCGCCTTCGAGACTGAACATCGCGTGCTCGACATCGGCCCCGCCGCACTTGTCGATCGCCTGCAGCTTGCGCTGACTGGGCACGTGGTCCGGCGGCCCGAGCACGGCCCCGATCCGCTTGTGCCCGAGCGACGTCAGATGCCCGTACGCCTGCTCGACCGCCACCGCGTCATCACACGACACCCGCGGGAACGCCAGATCGTCTATAGCGGCGTTGACCAGCACCGTTGGCAGTTTGCGGGACATCATCTGCTGGTAGTGGCCGTGACTCGCGTCCTTCTGCGCGTACAGCCCGCCGGCGAACACGATCCCGCTGACGTGCTGCTCCAGCAGGAGCTCCAAGTACTCCGCCTCGGTCACCCCGCCGGCCGTCCGCGTGCACAGAACAGGCGTGAACCCCCGTTGCGCGAGCGCGTTGCCGACCACGTCCGCGAACGCGGGGAAGATCGGGTTCTGCAACTCGGGCAGCACCAGCCCGACCAGCCGCGCGCGTTCACCCCTGAGCTGCGTCGGCCTCTCGTAACCCAGCACGTCAAGCGCGGTGAGGACGGCACTGCGCGTGGCGTCGGAGACACCCGGCTTGCCGTTCAGCACCCGGCTGACGGTGGCCTCGCTGACCCCGACCTTGGCCGCGACTTCGGCCAGCCTCCGTTGCGTCATGTCGCAAGTGTACGCAATTTCTTGCGCTCACTTGCAGTGCCATGCTCACCCTCTCGGCGGGCGAGGCAGACCGCGATGGACGCCGACCCGGTTCAGCCCCTCGCCTCTCGCCACAGCAAAGCCACCCCGTGCCCCGGCAGAAGCCACGACCGCACGTCCAGGTCCTCCAGCTCACCGGCCTCCAGCCAGCGCGCGGCCGCCGTCGCCGACCGGAAGGTGAAGGGCATGACCCGGAACTCGTGCCTGGGCGACTGCTCGACGGCCAGCCCGGTCGCGTCGAAGCTGATCGTGTCCACAAAGGACGGATAAGGCGACTGCCAGTAGCAGAAGCCGTCGTTGGTGCGCTGCAACGTGCGCGACCAGACGGTGAGCTCGCGGATCGCGCGCACCACGTGGTCGTCCGCGATGCGGCTGAGGTCGCACTCGAGGATCCGCAGGTCACTCATGTGGTCGACCGGGCTGAGCTTGCCCAGGGGACCTGTGGACTCGCGGAAGAACGTCAGGTAGTTGGCCCACTGGTCGAACCTGACCTCGACCGGAGGGATCTGACTGGGTTCGGCCGAGCGGCGCAGTCCTTCGTGGTCGAGGTAGTCGATGGCGATCTGGGTGGAGTGGCGCAGGTCGTCGACCGAGTCGAGGAACAGCGACGGGTCCGGGATGAAGTACAGCTCGAACAACGGGTGGCGACAGGCGGCGCTGATGCTGTCCCGCAGCGTCGCGTTCGAGGTGGCGAAGATGACGAAGCGTTCGGTGGGGACGTGGTTGCGGAACTGGTACCGCTGCGTCGTCATCAGGTGGTACGTCTTGGTGTCGATGCCCTGCAGTTCCAGCTTCACGGTGGTGCTGGTGCTGATCGTCAGGTCGTCGCCGCGCGGGCGCATGCCTTCACCGCCGAGCACACCCGCCACCACGTCGTCGTTCGCGTCGTTCGGGCCGTACACGGACGAGAGGAACGTGCGCAGCACCTCGGAAGGAAGCAGGTGTTCGACGATGCCGGGCCCGGAGATCCGGCCGAACTCCGCGACGAGGCGCTTGTGCAGGAACAGCTCGTAGGAGCCGATCAGGAAGCCGGCGAGCGCCGGCAACGGCCAGAACACGACCAACGCGTCGTGCAGCAGGCTTCGCGAAGTGGGTTGCCACAGCAGCACTGCCGCCAGGTCCGCGGCCGCGACGGCGATCAGCAGGATCGCGACGGCCAGCACTTGTTCGTGCTTGCGCGCCGTCGCCACCTGGTCGCCGCCCCCTCACTCCACCGGCCGTCCATACATGGTGGGAGTGAGGAGGGGTCAGCGCCAGCCCCTTTCGGTCACTGCCGTATCAGCGCGACTTGCCCCAGATCGGGTTGTCCGACACCCCGACGTACGTGCTGAGAGTCGCTTTGGGCTGCATGTCGTCCGTGGCCACGTCGTTGTACAGCCCGAGCAGATGGGTGGTCATCGCGCTCTTCGCGCCCACCTCGTCGTGACGGCGGAGGAACCAGATCACCTGCTCGTGCTCGTTCGCGGAACGGTTGTGCACCTCCCGCGACGGGTGCGCGTGGCGCTTGCAGTCCTGCAGGCCCGGCACGAGGACCTGGTACATCTGCTCCAGCAGTTCGTTGTGCGACGCGCGGATCAGCGCCGAGTGGAACTCCTCGTCCGACTCGATCACCTCCTGCGCGTCCTCGACCTGCGCTCGCTGGTAGCGGTGGTTCAGCTTGGCCAGCTCGTCCAGTTCGCCGTCGCCCGCGCGCACCGCGGCCAGCGACGCGGCGGTGGTCTCCAGCGCGATCCGGACTTCCAGCAGGTCGGTCTGGGAGAACTGCCTCGCGGCGAGTCTTCCCTCGATGTGCTCCTCGACGGCGGCGAGGTCCGTGCGGCGGACGTACCAGCCCAGCCCGCGGCGGACCTCGACGATGCCCTGGAGCTGCAGCCGTTGCAGTGCGGTGCGCAGCGAGGACCTCGCGACATCCAGTTTGCGTGCGAGTTCCGGCTCCGTGGGGAGGCGGTCGCCGGCTTTGAGGGTGCCGCCGATGATCTGCTCGCGGAGCTTTTGCTCGATGAGCTCCGGGAGGGGCCGTCGCGAATCGGGCGAGAGCGACCAGCTCTCGCCGAGATGAACGTCGTCGGCGGGCATTGGTCCAGCTTAGGCGTGTTGCCTCCCGGTTGCAACTTGTCTGGCAACCTGGCGACCGTTGACAGACAACCTACAACGCGAGACCCTTTTGTCAGGCGAGGCGCCCGGGACCGCCCACACCTGGGAGCACGTACTCGCCCAGTCGGGAGGGAACGAGATGTCCGCAGGGAGTGCACTCGGAATCGCCGCCGCCGTCGCAGTCGCCGTCACCGCGATCGGCTGGCGCACCGTGATCACGATGATCGCCGTCTCGGTCATCGCACTGGCCGTCGTCGGCTTCGTGAACGTCACCAGCATCATGTTCGGCTGATGAACAGAACCAGCCGGTGCCCGGTCAGCGTCCCCAGGCGCAGGCCGGGCACCGGTCGTTCGGGGGGATCCCGGTTTCGCGTGGGTGACGCAGGTCGCTATCTTCCCGCGACAGGGAGTCTCCGGTGGTCACGCGCCGGCTCCGCGCCGCCGGGTACGTGAACACGGGGTCTTCGATGTTGGGTTCTCCATCAGCACCTGCACTGCACGCGCGGCTCGCGCCCGCGGACGTGCTGGTCGACGAGCGACGTGCGCTCTACCGCCTCGCCGTCGCACTGTTCGCGCCCGGAACGGAGATGTCGGACAACCTCCTCGACCACCCGATCGTGCGCTACGAGCTCGGTCGTGCCCTGGCGGGGCATGGCGGCGTGGACCCGGACGCGCTGCGTGAGGTCGCCGCGATGGGCGTGCGGGACGCCGGCATCGCGGTGGCGTCCGATCCGGCGGCAGCGGAGCGGCTCGAAGCGCCGTTGCGCATCATCGCCCCGCCCGGTCAGGCGCCGCGACCGCTGACCGAGGCGGACGGGGAGAGGTTCGAGACGGCGATCAAGATCGTCGCCGAAGGTGTCGAGCTGTTCCGGCGACTCGCCCCCGCGATGGCCGCCGACCTGCTGGCCCACGTGTCGATGCTCGCGGTGCTCAAGGCGGAGACGTCGGGGGGAGTGGTCTCCGCTTCGTCGCGGTACGTGCCCGGAATCGTGCTGATCGACGAGCCGGCGGGCCCGATGGAGGTGGCTGAGGCGCTCGTGCACGAGGGCGCGCACGAGAAGTTCTTCGACTTCGCCATCACGCGGGAGTTCCTCGACGCGCACGCCGAAGACGCGGAGTACTTCGAGAACTCCTGGTCTCACGCCCGATGGCCTCTGGAGCAGACCTTCGCGGCGTGGCACGCCTACACCTGTCTGAGCCAGTTCTTCCTGTCGTCCGAATCGGAACAACTCGGCCCGCACTCCTTGCTGCCCAAGGCGCGGGAGCGGGCCGACGAGATCGGTGACTGGTTGCTGGCGCACGAGCACGACCTGCTGCCGGACGCGCGATGGTTGCTGCACGCCCTCGCGGGTCGAGTGGCCGGTGCGGCCGAAGGGGTGTCCACTGCGGACACGTCCCTGCTGGCCACCGGCATCAGCGAGGACGGGAACTTCCGAGTGCTGCCGGACGTGGCCTACCGGCTCGCGAAGAGCGGTCGCGCCGTGGTGGGTCGCGTGGGGGAACGGCCGGAGATCTTCTGGCTCGACCCCGACGCCGGCTGGGTGCTGAACGAGTGCCGCCGGGCGCCGGCACCGTTCGGGACGTTGCTCGGGAACGCCGCCGGACGCTGGCGGACCGGCGTGCCCGAGGCGCGGCGGCGCCTGGCGGCCGCTCTGGGGTCGTTGCACGTGTTCTCGATCATCGAAGCGAGTGAGTGACTCAGATCGTCCGAGAAGGAACCATGACCACCTCGAACCGGGTTGTCCGTCAGCAGCAGTCCCCTCCGGCCGGGGGAGTGCGGCTGCCTCCTGGCGCGGGCGTGCCGGAGAGGCGGTCCGTGGTGCCGATCGAGTGGTTCCGGCGCATGCCGAACGGCGGCACGGTCCACCTCCGCCCGCCCCGATGATCTTGTTGGTGGCGTCGGCAACGGCCGCAGGTATTTCCGCGTCGAATGAGGAATGTGTTCATTTCTTCTATTTCTGACCGAGCGGGTCGCGCCTGGGATGGCCGCCGGGAGCAGTTGTTCCGCCGCACGGCCCATCGTGGTGCTGCCCGTTGTGCTGCGCGCACGGGCTGAACGGCAGCACTCACACTTTCGTGTCCTAAGCGGCGAATGTGCAGGTGAGGCCCCTTGCGGGGCGTTGTAGACTTCCGCATCCGGTCCACCCGGTGTGCCACAAACCCCTACGTGTTCGACGCCGTCACCAGTCGTTTTCCGGCGTGCGCCGTCACGATAGGCGATGAATACCGTGCGAGGTCACACTCAGGCGAACCGGGTATCACAAGCTCGACATCGTGTCGTAACGAGTCGTGGTTGAGGGCATCCCGGGTATCCGGAGTTCTCGCGCGCAGGCCCCGACCCCATTCGTCGAGAAGGAACCATGACCACCCCGAACCAGCCTCTCGGTCGGCCCCAGATCCCCCTTGGTGCCGGCGTTCCCGTTCCCCACCTCCCCACTGGTGCGGGTCCGGTGCTCGGCCAGCCCGTCACTCCCGTTGACTGGTTCCGGCGCATGCCGAACGGTGGCACGGTGTTCCTCAAGCCCGCCGAGGTGGCGCAGAACGACTGAGAGTCGTCCCGCGCCTGTGTGCTTCCAAGGGGGTCTGCCGCAGGGCAGGCCCCTTTGGCGTTCGGTCGTTTGGGATGCGACCTCACGGACGTGTAACAACTCGGCCACAAGGGTGCAGTTGATCGTCATCTAGGCCGTTCGGAGGACGTCGATCGTCTTAGATCGCCGAATCCACCAACCTCCACGGAGTAACCCGATGCGCCTGCCCCTGAGAAGATCCGGCCTGCTCGGCGCCACCGCCGTGGCCGCCGTGGCCACGCTCGCCCTGGTGACCACCGCGTTCGCGCAGCCCGACAAGCCGGCTCCAGTGTCTGGTGACGATCGCGCGGTCGCGTACGAGGACAACGTCGACATCGAGCACAGGGACGCCTGCACCGTCGGTGGGCTGACCGGCACCCCGATCGCGCCCGGCGAGTTCACCTTCACCGGCGGTGTCGGCAAGCAGGACCTGGACATCACCGCCGGCCCCGCGGGCGTGACGGTCACCGGTGTCGTGGTGAAGGGCGCGGAGGCGTACAACGTCTACCTCGCCGCCAAGCTCGGTGCGCTGCCGTGGAACGACCTGCGGTCGCCGGACAAGAACGGCAAGGCCCCGGACATCAGCCACTGGTACGCCTGTGGCATCAAGGACACGACCACGACGACGATCTCGACCACGGCCACGACGACTTCCACGTCGACGGTCACGCAGTCGTCGTCCCCGAGCTCGACCACGAGCGCCACGACGACGACCACCACCTCCGGTGAGGTCGCGCCGACCACGACCACGACGGTCGCGCCCGTGCCCGTCGCCGACGAGGACGACCTGGCGTCGACCGGATTCGGGTCCGCCTGGCTGCTCGGCCTCGGTGCCGCGCTCGTCGCCGGCGGTGCCGCTGTGCTGCTCGTGATGCGCAGGCGTCGCGCCTAAGACCACTTCGTGAGGAAGCCGCCCCGCGCCCGTAGATCACTACGGCGCCTGGGGCGGCTTTTTCGTTTGGGGTTGCACCTCACGGAGCAATAACAACTCGGCCACAGGGTGCACTGTTGATCGTCACCTAACCCGTTCGGGGGACGTCGATCGTCTTAGATCGCGGCATCCGCCGACCCCACGGAGTGACCCGATGCGTTTGACGCCCCTGAGACGTTCCGGCCTGCTCGCCTCGGCCGCTCTGGCCGCTGCGGCCTCGCTCGTGCTGGCGACCAGTGCGTTCGCCGACGAGGTGACCACGGACGACCCGCGCGCGCAGCCGTTCTCCCGGTTCATCGACGTCAACCACCCTGAGGCCTGCACCGTGGGCGGGCTCAGCGGGAACGTGGTCCTGCCCGGGAAGTTCGTCTACACCGGCGGCGACAACCAGCAGCACCTGAACATCACCGGGTTGCCCGAGGACGTGGAGGTCACGGGCATGCTTGTGAAGGCCGGGGACGTCTTCAACGTCTACCTGGCCGACAAGCTCGACGCGCTGCCGTGGAACGAACTGCGCGCTCCGGTCGTCGACGGCGGAAACCTTCCGGAGATCGGTCAGTGGTTCGGATGCGGTGTCGCTGTCGAACAGTCGCCCACCAGCACCACGACCACCACGACCGCGACGACCACCACGTCCGAGTCGACCGTGACTCACTCCTCGACGCCGACCTCCGCTTCGAGCTCCGAGCCGGCCACGTCGTCTTCCTCCGCCGAGGTCGCGCCCACGACGACGACGACCACCGTCGCACCTGTACCGGTCGCCGAGGTGAACGACCTCGCCGCCACCGGGTTCGGGTCCGCGTGGATGCTCGGCCTCGGTGCCGCGCTCGTGGCCGCTGGTGCCGCGATGGTGCTCGTGATGCGCAGGCGTCGCGTCTAAGACCACTGCATGAGCACGCTCCAGAGCGTGCCGAACATGCGTCGTGTCTCCGCGTGGAACTCCACGTCTGAAGGAGCCGCCCCGCCGCCGTAGATCTCCACGGTGCGTTGGGCGGCTTCCTCTTTGTCTGCGGAACACGCCAAGTCCCAGGCGAGCGGGCCGTGCCAGGTGTCCTCGAAGTCGTTCCAGACCGGACCTGACGGCGTCATCAGCAGGTTGCCGGGGTGCGAGTCGCCGTGCAGCGGCTGGACGTCGTTGTGGTGCGCGGGCCAGGCGGCGAGCAGGTCGTCGCGCCACTCCCGGAACCTGGCCAGGTCCGGTACGCCCAGGCCGTCCAGGTAGGTCAGGACGTTGTCCACGTCGTCCAGCGGGCCGCGCGTGGGCAGTGCGCCCTCGTAGAGCCTCAGTTCGGCGTGCAGGTCCGGCAGGAGCTTGAGGACGTCCTGCCTGGGCAGCCTCGCCGCGGGGTCGTGCGGGACGTACGTGCTGAACGAGAGCACGAAGCCATCGGACACGTGAGGCCCGGCGGGAAGCTCCGCAGAGGGCGTCACGACCGGCACGCCGCGTGAGGCCAGGAAGGCCGACACCGCCAGGTCGCGGGCGAAGTGGTCCGAGACCGAAGGCCGCACCAGGGCCGTGCGCGCGGCGATCCGGGCCACGACCGGGGCCGGGCGCAGGTGCACGAGGACGTTGCTGCCCTGCTTGAGCACGACGGGGTCGGAACAGACCACGCCGTGCGAAGCCGCGAGAGACACGGCGGCTGTTAGAGCGCTCACGGCCAGAAGGCTGGCATCAGCCCTGGGGGAGGAGCGACTCCATTTCCGCGATCTCCTTCTGCTGGTGGCTCACGACCTCCTGGGCGAGCTTGCGCGTCTCCGGGTCGGTGCCGGCCCCCAGGTGCTTCTGCGCCATCTCCACGGCGCCCCTGTGGTGCTGGATCATCAGCGACAGCCACTGGCGGTCGAACTCGGTGCCGTCCAGGTCCGCGAGGTTGCCCAGCTCGACCATGCCGTGGTTCTCCGCGTCGCCGTGCGAGGTGTGCGACGACGCCTGCACCGGCGCGTTCCACGCGCGAAGCCAGCCGTTCATGCGGTCGATCTCGGGCTTCTGGGCGTCCGCGATGCGCTTGGCCAGGTCGATCAGCCGGGGGTTCTCCGTGCGGGACGCGACGAGCCCGGACATCTCCAGCGCCTGCTCGTGGTGCGGCACCATTCCCTGGGCGAACGAGACGTCCGCGGAGTTGTGCGTGGCCGGAGAGCCACAGGCGGCCAGCAACAGGACAGAAGCGACAGCGAGCAATCGGAGCACGGCGGCAGGATACGTGTGACGTGCGCTACGCCGCTGGCCACCGGCCATGGCCCACCCGAATGGAGCTGATCGGCTCCGTCTAATATCCGGGGAGTTTCCCGAACTACTGGTCCCACCAAGGCCTGGAGGTACCGTGACGGCCGTAGCCCCGCAGCCGATCGCAACGCGTCCTTACCCGACGCGCACTGCGGTCAAGGGGTCCTTCCTGCTGCGGATGTTCCGCACCACGGACCACAAGCAAATCGGCATCATGTACCTGGTCACCTCGTTCGCCTTCTTCATGGTCGGCGGCGCGATGGCCATGCTGATGCGGACCGAGCTGGCCCGTCCGGGCATGCAGTTCCTGAGCCAGGAGCAGTTCAACCAGCTCTTCACGATGCACGGCACCGTGATGCTGCTGCTCTACGCGACGCCGATCGTCTTCGGCTTCGCGAACTTCGTGCTCCCGCTGCAGATCGGCTCGCCCGACGTGGCGTTCCCGCGGCTCAACGCCTTCTCGTACTGGCTGTACCTCTTCGGTGGCCTGATCGTGATGGCGGGCTTCGTCACCCCCGGTGGCGCGGCTGACTTCGGCTGGTTCGCGTACACGCCGCTGTCGAGCGCCATCCACTCGCCCGGTGCGGGTGCCGACCTCTGGATCTCCGGCCTGGTGGTCGGTGGTCTCGGCACCATCCTCGGCGCGGTGAACATGATCACCACCGTGGTCTGCCTGCGCGCGCCCGGCATGACGATGTTCCGGATGCCGATCTTCACCTGGAACATCCTGGTGACGTCGGTGCTGGTGCTGCTCGCGTTCCCGATCCTCACCGCCGCGCTGCTCGGCCTGCTGGCCGACCGCCACCTCGGTGCCCACGTGTTCGACCCCGCCAACGGCGGCGTGATCCTGTGGCAGCACCTCTTCTGGTTCTTCGGGCACCCGGAGGTCTACATCGTCGCCTTGCCGTTCTTCGGCATCGTGTCGGAGATCTTCCCGGTGTTCAGCCGCAAGCCGATCTTCGGTTACAACGGCCTGGTCTACGCGACGCTCGGCATCGCGGCCCTGTCCGTCGCCGTGTGGGCGCACCACATGTACGCGACCGGCGCCGTGCTGCTGCCGTTCTTCGCCTTCATGACGTTCCTCATCGCGGTCCCGACCGGTGTGAAGTTCTTCAACTGGATCGGCACGATGTGGAAGGGGCAGCTGACGTTCGAGACGCCCATGCTGTTCAGCATCGGCTTCATCGTCACGTTCCTCTTCGGTGGTCTGTCCGGCATCCTGCTGGCCGCGCCCGCGATCGACTTCCACGTGTCCGACACGTACTTCGTCGTCGCGCACTTCCACTACGTGCTCTACGGCACGATCGTGTTCGCGACCTTCGCGGGTATCTACTTCTGGTTCCCGAA
The DNA here is from genome assembly GCF_040682435.1 of Lentzea sp. NPDC051208. NCBI lineage: Bacteria > Bacillati > Actinomycetota > Actinomycetes > Pseudonocardiales > Pseudonocardiaceae > Lentzea > Lentzea sp. NPDC051208. The sequence continues at coordinate 122,689 of NZ_JBFBAW010000006.1, forward strand.
GATCACCGGCCGCTTCATGGACGAGCCGCTCGGCAAGCTGCACTTCTGGACGACGTTCCTCGGCTTCCACGCGACGTTCCTCGTCCAGCACTGGCTGGGCAACGAGGGCATGCCGCGCCGGTACGCCGACTACCTCGCGTCCGACGGCTTCACGACGCTGAACATGATCTCGACGATCGGCGCCTACATCCTGGGCGCGTCGACGCTGCCGTTCATCTGGAACGTCTTCCGGAGCTACCGCTTCGGTGAGGTCGTCACGGCGGACGACCCGTGGGGCTACGGCAACTCGCTCGAGTGGGCCACCTCGTCCCCGCCGCCGCGGCACAACTTCACCGAGCTGCCCCGGATCCGTTCGGAGCGCCCGGCGTTCGAGCTGCACTACCCGCACATGATCGAGCGGATCCGGAACGAGGGTCACGTGACCTTCACCGGCAAGACGATCCAGCACAAGGACGCGCCGCCCGCGCTGTCCGAGATGGCGGCGTCCGCGATGAAGTCGGGTACGGCCTCCGAGAAGGACGACGACGACCACAAGTAACTCCAAGTCTTTCGTCCGGCCACCCGCGAAGCGAGTCGGCCGGACGAAAGACTTGGACCGGTCTTGTTGTTGAAAACAGTAGGCTCGGTAACAGGTTCAACGACGAGCCCCGGCTGCTTCCACGCGGTCGGGGCTCTTCGCGTCTACGAGGAGACGACGACGTGAAAACGCCCGTGCTCATCACCGTGACCGGACCCGACAAGCCTGGCGTCTCCTCGGTGCTCTTCGCCGTGCTGACCAGGCACGGCGTCGAGGTGCTCGACGTGGAACAGGTCGTGATCAGGGGCCGGCTGGTGCTCGGCGCGCTGGTCTCGACCGACCACGACCCCGAGGGCCTGCAGGAGTCGGTCGAGCAGGCCATGGCCACCGTCTCCATGCACGTGGAGATCGAGATCGGCGCGGACTCGAAGCGCACCGCCCGCCTGGAGTCCTCGCACGTGCTGATCGTGCTGGGCCGCCCGGTCACCGCGAAGGCGTTCACCGAGGTCGCGCGCCGGCTGGCGTCGCTCGGCGTGAACATCGACGCGATCCGCGGTGTCGCCGACTACCCCGTTACGGGTCTTGAGCTGCGCGTTTCGGTCGCGGATGACACGATGGAGAACGACGCGGCGCTGCGCTCGGCACTCGCCGACGTGTCGGTCCGGGTGGGCCTCGACGTCGCGGTCGAACGCGCCGGGCTGACCCGCAGGGCCAAGCGCCTGGTGGTGTTCGACGTCGACTCCACGCTCATCCAGGGCGAGGTGATCGAGATGCTGGCCGCGCACGTCGGGTGCGAGGAGCAGGTGCGCGAGATCACCGAGGCCGCGATGCGCGGCGAGCTCGACTTCGCGGAGTCGCTGCGCCGCCGGGTGGCGTTGCTGGAGGGCCTCGACGAGAAGGTGCTGGCGGAGGTCGGGTCCTCGTTGGAGCTCACGGCCGGCGCGCGCACGACGATCCGGACGCTGAAGCGCCTCGGCTTCTACTGCGGCGTGGTGTCCGGCGGGTTCACGTCGGTGATCACGGGTCTCGCGGACGAGCTGCAGCTGGACTTCTGCGCGGCGAACACGCTGGAGGTCGTGGACGGCAAGCTGACCGGGCAGGTCGTCGGGGAGATCGTCGACCGGCCGGGCAAGGCCGTGGCGCTGCGCCGGTTCGCCGAGGAGGTCGGTGTGTCGCTGGCGCAGTGCGTGGCGGTCGGTGACGGCGCGAACGACATCGACATGCTGAACGCGGCGGGCCTCGGCATCGCCTTCAACGCCAAGCCCGCGCTGCGCGAGGTGGCCGACACGGCGCTGTCGCACCCGTTCCTGGACGCGGTGCTGTTCATCCTCGGCGTGACGCGGGCCGAGGTGGAAGCAGCGGACGCCGCGGACGGCCTGGAGCTGACCCGGCTGTGATGATCCTCGACCTCATCGCCTCCCGGAACTACGCCGAGGAGTCGGAAGTCCGCGCGATGCCGATGGTGTTGCGCATCGAACGCGTCGACCCGCCGTCCCGGACGGCGCTGCTGGAGGCCGCGGCCGCTTCGGCGGTCGCGGTGTGCCTCGACCCGCGTGCCGACGTCGACGGCGAGTGGCACGAGGCGGTGCGGGCGTGGGTGGCCGGCCGGATCCGCAAGGTGTCGCGGCGAGCCCGTGGCGTGCAGTGGGAGGCCGTGCAGGAGCTGCCGGGGGTGACCGTGACGGTCGACGGCGCGTCAGTCCGTTCGCTGCTGCCCGTGCTGGTGTCCGAGACGCCGCGGGAGGTCGCCAAGCTGCAGATCTCCGGCTCCGACCTGCCCGTCGACGAGCCCGGACCCGTGCCCGAGGGTGCGCGGCTGCTGTACGTGAACCCGCGCGTCGAGATGTCCGCAGGCAAGCTCGCGGCCCAGGTCGGCCACGCGTCGATGCTGCTGGCGCCGCACCTCTCGGCGGTCGAGCTGAAGGCGTGGGCGGACCTGGACTACCGGTGTGCCGTGCGGACGCCGTCCGTGGCGGAGTGGGACTCGCTGATCCACCGCGGCGACGTCGTGGCGGTGCGGGACGCGGGTTTCACGGAGGTCGAGCCGGGCACCACGACGGTGCTCGCCGTTTAGAAGCGCGCGAAACGGGTAAATCCGCCTCTCGTGGGCTTCCTCGACGTTCTTGACGCCCGGCTCGGAGACGGGCTGGAGAACTTGCTGTGCTCCCATCACACGCGAAGACTGCGGAGACTGGGATGGGGCGATGTGCTCGAAGGCGACGGCGCGGGATGGTTCACCCCGCGCCGTCCTGTGCAGCGCGGCAACAACATCGAGGTCCTGGTCGACGGGGCCAACGCGTTCCCGGTCATCGCGAAGGCGATCGAGGGTGCGCAGAAGTACATCCACATCGCGAACTGGCACGCGTCACCCGACTTCCAGCTGACCCGGGAACCGGGTGCGCCGCAGTTGCGCGAACTGCTGTCGGCGGCAGCGGAACGGGTGCCGGTGCGCGTCCTGCTGTGGGCGGGCCCGCCCGTGCCGTTCTTCGAACCGACGCGGAAGCGGGCCGCCGCGGCGCAGAAGGCCTTCCTGGAATGCGGGGCCATCCGCTGCGAGCTCGACGCGCGCGAACGCACCCTGCACTGCCACCACGAGAAAATCGTGATCGTCGACGACGTGGCGTTCGTCGGCGGCCTCGACATGACGGCGGTGGAGGGCGACCGCCACGACTCGCCGGACCACCCGCCGCGCGACCTTGGCTGGCACGACCACATCGCGAAGCTGGAGGGCCCGGTCGTCGCGGAGGTGGCCGCGCACTTCGCCGCGCGCTGGCTGGAGATCGCGGGGGAGACCCTGCCCTCTCCGGAGGTGCCGCCGGAGGCCGGGTCGTCGTCGGTGCAGCTCGTCCGCACGATTCCGGAGAAGACCTACGACTTCTCGCCGCACGGCGACTTCAGCCTGCTCGACTCGTACCTGCGGGCGCTGCGGGCGGCGGAGTCGTTCGTGTACGTGGAGAACCAGTTCCTGTGGTCGCCGGAGATCACCGAGGTGCTGCTGGAGAAGCTGAAGAACCCGCCGTCACCGGACTTCCGGCTGGTGCTGTTGTTGCCGCAGAAGCCGAGCAACGGCGCCGACACCACCCGTGGCCAGCTCGGCCGGATGCTCGACGCCGACACCGGCAACCAGGTTCTCGCCGCAACCCTTGTCTCGCACGGGGATGCGCCGGTCTACGTGCACGCCAAGCTGTGCATTGTGGACGACAAGTGGATGTCCGTCGGCTCGGCGAACCTGAACGAGCACTCGTTGTTCAACGACACCGAGGTCAACGTGGTGACCGACGACGCCGCGGTCGTGCGGGCGACTCGGCTGAAGCTGTGGGCGGAGCACCTGGACGGCCTGGAGGGTGACGTGTCCGGTCCTGTGCACCAGGTGGTGGACACGATGTGGCGCCCGGGCCTGGAACGTCCGGCGCGGGTGACGTCGCTGCCCGGTGTGTCCCGCCGTGCCGGAAGATTGCAAGGACCGTTACGCGGATTGCTGGTCGACGGCTGATCTCCGGGTCTAGTTTGGCGACGTGGCCAACGAGGTGACGATCCCGCTGCTCCCGTGCGCCTCCATCGACGAGGTGGCCGAGTTCTACGTGATGCTCGGGTTCACGGTCACGTACCGGCAGCGCCGTCCGAACGCGTACCTGTCGGTGCGGCGGGACGAGATCAACCTCCACTTCTTCGGCATCCCCGGCTACCAGGCCGAGCAGTCGTACAGCTCGTGCCTGATCCAGGTCGAGGACCCGCGTGAGCTGCACGACGCGTTCGCGGCCGGGATGCGCGCCGTGTACGGGCAGGTGTTGATCACGGGCATTCCGCGGATGACGCGGCCCCGGCGGGACGGGTTCCTGTTCGTCGACCCCGGCGGCAACTGGATCCGGGTCGTGCCCGCGGTGCGCGAGCGGGAGAACGGGCGGAACGGGCTGTCGCGGGCGTTGAACAGCGCGGTGACGCTGGCCGGGTCGCACGCGGCGGAGCGGCGGGCGTTGAAGATCATCGAAGACGCGCTGGCGCGGGAGGTGCACGCTTCGGAGGAGGAGCGGGCCTCCGCGCTGGAGTTCCGCGAAGAGCTGCTCGAACGGCTTGATCTGCGCAGGTAGTGGAATTTCGTTCGCTTGAGCAAATAGCTCCGTGTCGTTTCGGCGCGGCCGGGCTTAGCTTCGGGCGGTGGCAAACGAACTGACGATTCCGCTCCTGCCCTGTGTCGACATCGACGAGATGTCGGCTTTCTACGAGATGCTCGGCTTCTCCATCACCTACCGGCAGACGCGCCCGAACCCGTACGTCTGCATGCGGCTTGAAGACATCAACCTGCACTTCTACGGGTTGGACGGGCACGTTCCGGAGCAGTCGCACAGCACGTGCGCGGTCATCGTCGAGGACACCGGGCCGTTGTACGAGGCGTTCGCGGCGGGAATGCGCGCTGTGCACGGGAAGGTGCTCATCTCCGGCATTCCGCGGATGACCCGGCCGCGGCTGCGCAACGACCGCTACACCGGGTTCGCCGTCGTCGATCCGGGGGGCAACTGGATCCGGATCAGCAAGGCCGTGCAGGAACCGGAGGCGAGCACCAAGCTCGCGAAAGCCATGGAGAACGCGGCACGGTTGGCGGACGCGAAGGGGGACGAGCGGCAGGGGTTGAAGATCCTCGAAGGCGCGCTCGCCCGGACCGACGGTTCCGAACCGGAACTGGCGGAGGCCCAGGCCTACCGCGACGAGCTCGTCGAGCGGATCAACGGGTCTGAGCCTCGTCCAGGCGCTTGAGGGCGCCGCGCACCACTTCCGGGTCGTAGGTCGTCCAGAACGGGGGGAGTGAGGCCCTGATGAAGCCGCCGTAGCGAGCGGTCGCGATGCGCGGATCGAGGACGGCCACCACGCCCTTGTCCGACATCGAGCGCAGCAACCTGCCGGCGCCCTGGGCCATCAGCAGGGCGGCGTGCGTGGCGGCGACGGTCAGGAAGCCGTTGCCGCCGCGTGAGCTCACCGCCTTCTGGCGGGCGGAGGCCAGCGGGTCGTCCGGGCGCGGGAACGGGATGCGGTCCATGATCACGAGCTGGAGGCTGGGCCCCGGCACGTCGACGCCCTGCCACAACGACAAGGTGCCGAACAGGCACGTGCGCTCGTCCTCGGAAAACTTCTTGACCAGCAGGCCCGTCGCGTCGTCGCCCTGGCACAGGATGGGGTACTCGATCTTGTCCCGCAGTGCCTCGGTGGCGGCCTTGGCCGCCCGCATCGAGGAGAACAGGCCGAGCGCGCGGCCACCCGCCGCGTTCACCAGGCCCTCGATCTCGTCGAGGTACTCCGGCGGCAGACCGTCACGGCCCGGCACCGGCAGATGCCTTGCCACGTAGAGGATTCCGCTGGTGCCGTGCTGGAACGGCGAGCCCACGTCGAGGCCGCTCCACTTGGGACCGTCAATGTCCTTCTCGGTCGCCGCGCCCTCGATCTTGCGGACCTTCTCCGACGGCGGCAGGCCCCACTGGCGCGCCATCGTGTCGAAGGCGCCGCCCAAAGTCAGCGTCGCGGACGTCAGAACGGTGGTGCGCTTGGCGAACAACCGCTCCCGCAGCAACCCGCCGACCCCGAGCGGTGCCACCCGCAGCGAGGGCGCCTTCTGGTTGAAGTCCCCCGAGACCCACACGACGTCGCGTTCCTCGTCGAACGCCTCCAGCACCCGCACCGCGCAGTCGTGGACCTCTTCCAGCAACGCCAGCGCGAGCTTGCGCGCCGTCGCCCCGTCCGGGTCCTCCTTGCGCTCCGACCCCATGGCCGACATGCAGTTGTGCGCCGCGTCGCGCGTCGCCGCCAGCGCACCCGCGAGAGCCCTCGGCAGCGCGTCCAGCCGCCCCGGCGGCATGTCCTCGAGGATCATCGCGAGCCCGTCGCTAGCCTCGGCCAGCCGGTCCGCGATGTCCTGGTCGATGAGCCGCCCGCACCGCCGCGCGGCCATGCCCACGGACGCCCCGCTGAGCTCCTCCGTGGCCACCGACGTGATGCGGTCGACCAGGTCGTGCGCCTCGTCGATCACCACCACGTCGTGGTCGGGCAGGACCTGGTAGCCCTCCAGCGCGTCGATGGCGAGCATCGCGTGGTTCGTGACCACCACGTCCGCCTTGCCCGCCTCGGCCCGCGCCCGCTCCGCGAAGCAGTCGGACCCGATCGGGCACTTCGACACCCCGAGGCACTCCCGGGCCGTGACGCTGACCTGCCGCCACGCCTGCTCGCTGACACCGGGCACGAGCTCGTCGCGATCCCCGGTCTCGGTGTCCGACGACCACTCGTGCAGCCGCTTCACCTCGCGCCCGAGCTTCGACACCGCGAACGGGTCGAACAGCGCGTCCTCCTCCGGCTCGTCCGGCGCACCGTTGTGCACGCGGTGCATGCACAGGTAGTTCCTGCGGCCCTTGAGGATCGCGAACGTGGGCTCACGCCCCAGGTCCTTCTTGAGCGCCTTGGAGAGCCGCGGCAGATCCCGGTCCACCAGCTGCCGCTGCAACGCGATCGTGGCCGTCGAGACCACCACCGTCTCGTCCTCGGCCACCGCGTGCCGGATCGCCGGCACCAGGTACGCCAGCGACTTGCCGGTACCCGTGCCCGCCTGCACCGCGAGGTGCTCGCCCGTGCGGATCGAGTGGTCGACGGCCTCGGCCATCTCCACCTGACCAGGACGCTCCGCGCCACCCACGGCGTGGACGGCGGTTTCGAGCAGGCTCAGGGTGGGGGGAACTTCAGGCACGGGACAGACCGTACCCGGAGGGTCCGACAGTCCCGCTCAGGAGTTGCTGACCGGTCCACGCCACCGGAAGAGGGAGAGGTGGTAGCCGCTGCCGGTCAGGCTGCTGACCAAGTCGGTCCCGCCCGGGCCGGCGAAGCGGACCTCACGCACGTCCTCACTGGAGAGGTGCGCGCGCTCGACGGGAAAGGCCGCCCCCTCCCGATCGATGCGGCCGACCAGCTGGCCGGCCAGGTACTCGGTCAGGCTGTTGTGCACTCCGACGCCTGCGCCGCCGAGCGGCTTGCCGAGCCGCTCCGCGAGACCGGGGTGTGCGCGTTCCAGCTTGATCGCGAGCTGGTATGCGCTCAGGTAGAGCGGGCTGGCCTGCCGCAGTGCGTCGCTCACCTTGTCGAGAAGACCGTGCTCGTCCCACTTGGTCATGCCGGGCCTGTCGGCCGCGAAGTCCGCCCCGTTACCCGCTCAGTCGCCGCCACCGCCGCCGCACCCACCACCGCAGCTGCTGCCGCCGTCACCACCGCCGCTGCTGCACGAACTCGACGAACACCCACCGCCGCAGCTGCTGCTGCCCGTCGAGTCCCGTCCGGGCAGCGTCCCGACCACGAGCGCGCTGAGCCCGAACATGCCGGCGATCGCGAGCCCGCCGATCCGCCCGCGCAGCCCGTGCACGGCGACCGCGCCGACCGGGTCGTGCGCGTTCACCCGGCGCTGCGCCCGTTTCATCAGGACGTAGCCGGCCCTGGTGCGCAGCCGGCCCGGGTCGCGCACGGCCAGCACCGAACCGAGGACGAACACCGCTGCCGCGGCCGCGAAGAAGTACCAGAACGGGAACTCCGGCAGCTGCGGCACGAACTCGCGCTGGAGTTCCGGAGCCACGGCGTTGAGCACCCCGGCGACCATGAGCAGAGGTGCCAGCATGAACAGCCACGGGTAGAGGCGGGGGCGCAGGGAGCGGCGGCGGCGCAGGAGCCTGCGGTTGATCAGGTGGGCGCGCAGGCCTGCCGCCTCGGCCGAGCTGAACGCGCCGTGGATGACGTCGTTCAGGTGGCGGCCGTGGCGCAGGCTGCTCAGGATCTGCGCTTCCAGCGTGGTGGCCGGGCCTGTGCCGGGCACGTGGACGGCGCTCAGCACGCCCTCGCGCGAGACCCTGACCAGGCCGGCCTGGATCAGCCGGGCCAGAGCCACCTCGGCCGCGCGGGCCGGGCCGCCGGCCAGGCAGCCCAGCTCTTCGGGGGTATGCGTGGTCACGCGGATTTCTCGGCCGCGGACCTCACGTCGTTACGTCGGCCATGATCCGGTCGAACAGTTCGAGGGAGGCCGCGGCGTGCGCGACCGTCAGCGGCACGTCCGCGCCCCGCCGGGACGCCACGAGGTCCAGGATCGGCAGGTCCGGCCAGCGGGCGGCGGCCAGTTCGCCGGCGCGCGACTTGCTGACGATCTCACCGGTCCGGATCGTGTGCCACAGCCGGGCCGGGCCGAGGCCCACCCACAGCAGCGAGTCGCGCGGAATCGCCGCTCCGGGGTCCAAGGACGGCAGCACCTCGCGGAGGCGGTCGAAGTCCAGCTTCCAGTAGCTGACGAGGTTGTCGCGGCAGTAGGCCTCGACGTCTGCGGCAGTGCCCGGACAGGTGGGTCGTGTGCCGCGCACGGTCTGTCCGACGGTCCGCAGTTGTTGCCACAGCACGGGAGTGATCTCACCGGCCAGCGGCGTCACGTCGAACACCGGCTTCTCCAGCGCACCGGCCGGCACGACCGCGACGTCGGCTCCCTCGAAGGCGGGCACGTCAGCGGGCGCCGAAAGCTCGATCACGATGTCCAGGTCGGAGTCGTGCACGACGTCGCCGAGCACACGTGACCCGTAAACATGCGCGCCTGCCACGAGACCGGGCAGGCGCGCATCCAAGAACGTGAGGTACTCCCCAGGTGTCACCACCCGGTCCAAGCTACCGGCGGCGGACGAGTGCCCAGGCTCCCGGCAGCACGCCGGCGGCGAGCGCGATCTTCAGCGCGTCACCGATCAGGAACGGCAGCACGCCCACGGCCAGGGCCTTGCCGAACGACATCCCGGTCATCGCCATCAGCCACGGGACGCCGATCGAGTAGATCGCCAGGTTGCCCAGCGCCATCGTCCCCAGCGTCCGCAACGGCGTGCGGTCGCCACCGCGGCCGGCCAGGTAGCCCACGAGGGCACCGGCGAACACGAAGCCGACGACGTAGCCGAGCGAGACCGGCACACCGGACGAACCGCCCTGGAACCACGGCACGCCCGCGACTCCGGCGATCAGGTACAGCAGCATCGAGGTCGCTCCGCGCTGCCAGCCGAGCGAGGCGCCGACGAGCAGGGCGGCGAACGTCTGGCCCGTCAGCGGAACCGGGCTGCCGGGAATCGGCAGCGCCACCTGAGCGGCCAGGCCGGTGAACGCGGCACCGGCGACGACGAGCGCGAGGTCACGGGCCACGGCGCCCGGCACGAAGTCGGCGAGCACGGTGCGACGAGGCGCGAGTGCGAGAGTCACGGTTCCCTCCCAGGCGGAATCGAGTGAACCGAGGTTAACCACGCAGGCTCGAGAACGTCTTTGTTCGATCTCCACAAAGTGACCGGTCACACACGTGGATCAGACGTCCAGGGCGACCTTGCCCGCCACCCGCTCCTCGTTGCGCCGCGTTTTGGTCCAACCGTTGTTGCCGCGCACCAAACGGATCAACGCGCGCCACGACGTGATGTAGAAGGTGTAGATGTACAGCGCGTAGCCGAACCCGTACGCAACGGACTTCCAGAACCCGACGGGTTCACAGCGTGCGCGGTACACCGGTCCCCACAGGACGAACGGCAGCAGCCCGAACGCGCCGTACACGGTGAACAAGATCCAGGCGCCGTCGAGGAACCACGTCACGACTTCGGCAGGCGACACCGCGAACCGGTACGCCATCATCGCCACCGGAATCGGGTAGATCAGCGTGCCCAGCAACTGCATCCACGGTTGCGCGAGGTAGTACATCATCTCCGCCGCGCCCAGCGTGGTCAGGTGCTCGGAGTCCCAGATGCGCCGCAGATAGCGCATGCACTGCATGGTGCCCTGGCCCCACCGCGTGCGTTGCGCCAGGAACCGCCGCAACGAGTACAGCGCCTCCTGGTTCACGTGCGTGTCCAACGAGAAACCCGTGTGCCAGCCCGCCGTCAGCAGGTGCACGCCGAGCTCGAAGTCCTCCAGCAACGACCCGCGCCACGGGCTTCCGGCCGGCCCGGCGATGGAGTCCAAAGCGGACAGACGGGTGAACTGCCCGTTGCCGCCCATGGAGATGGTGCCGGTGGCACCGCGGGACATCTGGATCGCCGCGATGGCCGTGCGGAACTCGAGGTCCTGCATCCGCACGAGCCCGGCACCGAACGCGCGGCGCCACCGCGACACCCCCGGCTGCCGCTGCCCCGCGTTGATCATCCGCACGTCCACCTGCACGGCGCCGATCCGCGGGTTGCCGAAGAGGTGTTGCGCCGCACAGACTTCGAGGCAGTTCGGCGCGGGCCGTCCGTCCGCGTCGACCACCACGACGACCGCGCGGTCGGCGTCCGCGCGACGTCCCATCCACATCTTCAACGTGCGGTAGGCGTCGTTCAGCGCGTTGCCCTTGCCGGTGCGGGCGTACGGGCGCTGGCGTTGCACGAGGTGGATCTGCGGGTCCCGCACACCACCGTTGCGCTTCAGCATCCGCACGACTCCGGCGGTGCGGTCGTCCGAGTCGTCGTCGATGACCCACACGTGCGCGATGGGGAAAGTCCCGCGCAGGTACCGGATCGTGTCGCCGATGACGGCCTCTTCGTCGCGGCACGGCACGAAGAAGTGCCATTCCAGCGAACCCGGCTCACCGACGGGCGCGGGTTTGCGCCGCAGGTACGGGACCACGATCACGAACACGTACGTCACGAAGGCGACGCTCATCGTCAGGGCGAGCGCCTGCGTGAACCCGAGGACGAGGTCGAGGCTCACTTCCGCGTGGCCAGCCAGACGAACGCGACCAACGCCGCCGCGCCACCGAACACGCTCACCATCGACCCGAGCAGCGTGTGACCCCAGTAGTACCCGGTGTCGACGCCCAGCCAGTCCACGAGGCCCACCAGCGTCAGCACGCGGAACTGGTTCACGACGACGACCGCGAGCGCGGCGACCCCCAGCGCGAACAGCACGCGGCTCTGGATGCGCGGGCGCAGCGCGATCATCACGGCGCCGACGACGATCAGCGGCAGCACCAGGAACGCGGACGTGCACTCCGGCGTCATCCGCAGGCCCAGCGGGGTGTCCGAGCCCAGTCCGAAGTAGACGGTCTGGCGTTCCGGGACCACGTCCACGCCGTAGGAGCTGATGGCGCTCAGCACCGCGCCGGACAGCGAGATCTCCGCCGTGCGGTACAGGCGATGTGCGAACACGAGTCCCGCCGCTGCGGCGAGCAGGACGACCACCGTCACCCGGCTCGGGAATGCGGTGCGGCGCACGGCAAGCGTCACCCGAAGATCCTTTCAACCGATGAGGGAGCGCCCAGACGGGCTACTTGACGTTCCATCGGTAGACGCAACGTCAGCCCTCACCCCCGGATCGGGTGACGCCGTAACCGGAAATTGATCAAAAAAGCCACGATCAGTGGCGCCGATTGGGCGAGTCGAGTGGTCCCGTCGCCCGATACGGGGAGTAACCCTCAGTTCCCCCGAAAGAAAGCCGATGCCGGTAATTGCCCCCGGAAAGCGTGAAACCAGATCGGTATCAACGCGCCCTGGGGCCGGAGGAATCAAGGGAAGGAGTTTCATGCGTGTCCGAATGACGGGACTGGCTGGAGTCATCGCGATTGCCGCACTCCTGGTCGGTGCCGCACCCGCTTCCGCCGCTCCGGGGGACGCCTCGGCCTATGGTGCGAAGCTCGACGTGACGCTGCTCGGCAACCCCGCGGTCCACGCGGAGCCGTTCGCCGCAGCCGATGCGAACGGTCCGGCCCAGAACACGTTCGCGGGCGTCGACCTCACCGGGATTCTGAAGACCGGTGTCATCAACGCTTCCGCGTCGCGGGACGAGAACTCCGGCGGCGTGTACTCGCGGGCGAGCACCGCGGACGTCCGGGTCGACCTGCTCTCCAAGGTCACCGGCAAGATCTCCGCCGAGCTGGTGGAGGCGGAGTGCACGGCGACCCAGAAGGGGCTCGCCGGCAAGGCCAAGCTCGCGGGCGTGAACCTCGGCAAGCTCGGCCAGGTCAACACCGACCCCGCCGTCAACACCAAGCTCGACGTGCAGCTCGCGGGTATCAAGATCGCGGAAGTGATCTTCAACGAGCAGGTCAAGAACAACGACGGCAGCCTCACCGTGAACGCGATCCACATCAAGCTGCTGCAGGGCGTGCTCGGCTCCATCGGCACCGGCGACGTGATCATCTCGTCCGCCACGTGCGGCCCCGCCGGCCTGCCCATCCCGATGGCGTCGGGGGCGGGGCTGTGGATCGGCCTCGGCCTGCTCGGTGTCGTCTCCGCTCCGGTCGCTTTCGTGGCGCTGCGCCGTCGCGCGTCGCTCAACCCGGCCTGATCGAGGAGCGGCAGATGTACAAGGTCCCCGGTACCGGCATAGGCGTCGGCACGGGCGTGGGTGCCCTCGCGGTCACCGGCGCGGACGTGACGTGGTGGATCGCCGCGGGAATCGTCCTCCTCGTCGCGGGTGCGTTCCTCGCGCACTCGGCGCGGAGGAGGCGGCGCGCGGTCCCCGTCCAGACCAGACCGAATCGAGCCGGCTGACGTGGCCCGTCCGGGGTCGCCCCCGCCCCCGGACGGGCCTCCCGCCCTCCCCCCGAGAAGAGGACAACGGTGAGCAAAGAGGTTTTGCTGGTGGCCGGCACGCGGCCGGAAGCCCTGAAGATCGCCCCGGTCGCCATCGCCCTGAAGGGGCACCCCGGCCTGCGCCCCACGATCGTCCACAGCGGACAGCACGCCGGCCTGGTCGAGCAGGCGCTCGCGGCGTTCGACCTGGTGCCGGACCTGATGCTGGACGTCCCCCGCGACACCGGGACGCAGGCCGAGCTGGTCTCCCGGTTGTTGCCCGAGTTCGACGCCGTGCTGGAGGAGCGCGACCCGGCGGTCACCCTCGTGCAGGGCGACACCACCACGACCCTGGCCGCGGCGCTGGCCTCGTTCTGGCGCGGCATCCCCGTGGCGCACCTCGAAGCCGGTCTGCGGACCGGTGACCTGTACGGCCCGTTCCCCGAGGAGGGGAACCGGCAGATGATCTCCCGCATCACCTCGCTGCACCTCGCGCCGACCGACGACGCCGCGAACGCGCTGAACTCCGAGTCGTTGCCGGACAGCCACATCGTCGTCACCGGCAACACCGTCGTGGACGCCGTGCAGCGCGTCGCGTCCGCGAACCTGCCCGCGTCCAGCCCGGACCTCGTCGCCCTGGAACGCACGCTGGACGCCACCGGTGGCCGGCTCATGCTCGTCACCGTGCACCGCCGCGAGTCGTGGGGCCGCCCGCTCATGCGCGTGCTCAACGCCGTGCGCGCCATCGCCGACCGGCACCCCGACCTGCACGTGCTGGTCCCCGCGCACCCGAACCCCGGTGTGCGCGAGCAGGTCGTGTCGCTGCTGGGCGGCCACGAGCGCGTCGTCATCACCGACCCGCTGGGCTACCCGGACATGGTGCGCGTGCTGAAGCGCGCGGCCCTCGTGCTGACCGACTCCGGTGGCATCCAGGAGGAGGCGCCCACGTTCGGCGTGCCCGTCCTGGTGCTGCGCGAGACCACCGAACGCATGCTCGCCGTCGACGCCGGGTGCGCCTGGCTCGTCGGCACCGACACCACCCGCATCCTCGCCGAGGCGGGCTGGGTGCTCGGCTCCCGGCTGCGGCTTCCCCTGGGGCGCAACCCGTTCGGAGACGGGCGTGCCGCCGTGCGCGTGTGTACCGCGCTGGAGAGGCTGGCAGGCCTGCCGACCGCACTGCCGCGCCGCGAGCCGTTCGCCACGCTCGTCGGAGTCCGCTGACGAACGAAGACGCCTGTCCCTCAACCAGGTAATTGCCTACACGAATGGGTGATATGAAGGGCTGGGCATTCGTCAGCGCCGCCCATCACAACCATTATCGGGCGGTGGGAACAAAGGCAATGCGAAAAATGCGCAAGAGTTCGATCGCCGGCGCTGTGGTCGCGTTGACGTTCGCGACCGCGGGCACCGCGCTCGCGGCCAACCCGCCCGGCACCGCGTCGGCGGGATCCGCGGACTTCGCGAAGGGGAGCCAGACGTTCACGGTGGCGCCGCTCGCGGTGTGCGACGTGAACCCGGACGTGGCGGGCACCGTCACCGGCTCCAGCCCGGCGGTGAGCCGGACCGGGCTCAAGATCGGTGAGACCAGGTCCACCTGCACGACCGAGGTGGTGAACCCGGACGAGTTCCTGACCAGGACCAAGTCCGTGGCGACGGGCGTCGACTTCGACCTGTCCGTCCTCGCCGGGCTGTCCGGCGGGAACAGGGGACCGCGGCTCAAGATCGCCGAGTGGTCGGTCAGCTGCGACGCCACCGAGACGGGCACGTCGGCGGGCTGGCAGCTCAAGGGCACGTCCGGCTGGACCGGGCTGCCGCCGCAGATCCCGCCCGGCTACGTGCACGACGTCAAGGCGAGCAACGGCACCGTGCTCGCCAAGGCCAAGTTCACCGACACCGCGTTCCCGGTGCCGAACGACGGCAGCCTCAGCATGACCCTGCTGAAGCTCACCTTCGAACCGTCGTCCGGCTACACGGGAAGCATCACCCTCGGCACGGTGGCCTGCTCGCCGACTCCCTAGCGGTGCGACTCGGAAGCTTGGCGAGGTAATCCGCGCTCAGCAGGGCGCCTCGCGGCACCGCCCCCACGCCCCCATACGTCCAGTATGAGGACGTGGGGGCGGCACCACGATGCACCCGTCTGACCGCGAATTCCCCGGCAAGCTTCCGAGCCACACCACTAGGAGACAGCGACACCCGCGGCGAGCAGCTCCTCAACGGCGGCGTCGCGGGTCGTCGCGGCCACGGCCGCCGTCAGGTCGACGAGCACCGTCGTGCGGAAGCCGTTGCGGTGGGCGTCGAGGGCGGTGGCGCGGACGCAGTGGTCGGTCGCGATGCCCACGACGTCCACCTCGGTCACGCCCCTCTCCGTCAGCCAGCCCGCGAGGTCGTTCTCCGCCTCGAAGCCCGAGTAGGCGGCGGCGAAACGGCCCTTCGAGAAGACCTGCTCGATCCCCGACACGTCGAGTTCCGGGTGGAACGACGCTCCGGGCGACCCGGCCACGCAGTGCACCGGCCACGAGTCGATGAAGTCCGGCGTGAGGGAGAAGTGGGCGCCGGGGTCGACGTGGTAGTCCCGCGTCGCCACGACGTGGTCGTACGACGAGGTCGCGATGTGCTGCGAGATGGCCGCGGCCACCGCCGCACCACCGGCGACGGCCAGCGAGCCGCCCTCGCAGAAGTCGTTCTGCACGTCGACGACGATCAGTGCCTTGGTCATGTCAGTTCTCCACGTAGATCGTCGGGATCGCGGGCTCGCCGCGCGAGAGCTTGAGGCCCTCCCACGGCACGCTCACCAGAGCCGCGCGCAGGCGTTCGCGGCTCTGCTCCAGTGTGGGCACCTCGTCGGTGACCTGGCCGGCCCGCATCAGCGGGATCTGCACGAGCCGGTCGTGCGGGCCGAGTTCGGGTTCGGAGGACGCCTGGAACACGACCTCCTCCAGCGCGGTGCCCGTGTCCTTGTGGCGCCGCAACGCCTTCTTCCAGCCGCCGCGCGACGTCTTGGACGTGCTGCGCTTCTCGACGTGCCTGCCGTCGACCTCGACCAGCTTGTAGACCATGCCCGCGGTCGGCGCGCCGGATCCGACCACGACCGACGTGCCGACGCCGTACGCGTCCACGGGCTCGGCGCGCAGGGCGGCGATCGAGTACTCGTCGAGGTCACCGGACACGACGATGCGGGTGTTGCGGGCGCCCAGCGAGTCGAGCTGGTCGCGGGCCTGGCGGGCCAGCACGCCCAGGTCGCCCGAGTCGATCCGGATCGCGCCGAGATCGGGCCCGGCGACGGCGACCGCGGTCTTGATGCCCTCGGTGATGTCGTAGGTGTCGACCAGCAACGTCGTCCCCGCACCCAGCGCCTCGACCTGGCTGCGGAACGCCTCCTCCTCGGAGTCGTGCAGCAACGTGAACGCGTGCGCGCACGTGCCGGCCGTCGGGATGCCGTGCCGGCGCCCGGCCTCCAGGTTGGACGTCGCGGTGAAGCCCGCCAGGTACGCCGCGCGGGCGGACGCCACGGCGGCCTCCTCATGCGTGCGGCGCGAGCCCATCTCGATCATCCTGCGGCCGTTCGCGGCGGTCACCATGCGGGCGGCGGCGGACGCGATGGCGCTGTCGTGGTTGAGGATCGAGAGCGCGAGCGTCTCCAGCACGACGCCCTCGGCGAACGACGCGCGCACCGTCAGCACCGGCGAACCGGGGAAGTACAGCTCGCCCTCGGGGTAGCCGTCGACCTCGCCGGTGAACCGGTAGTCCGCGAGCCATTCCAAGGTGGAATCGTCGACCACGGCGTTGCGGCGCAGCTGCTCGATCTCCTCCTCGCCGAAGCGGAAGTCCGCGATCGCGTCGAGGAGCCTGTTCGTGCCGGCGACCACGCCGTAGCGCCGTTCGTTCGGCAGCCTCCGCGCGAACAGCTCGAACACGCACGGACGGTCACCAGTGCCGTCACGCAGCGCGGCCGCGAGCATCGTGAGCTCGTAGTGGTCGGTGAGCAACGCCGTCGAGTTCATGGTCACCAACCCTAAGGTCGCATCCGGTTTACCCGCACGCGGTCTCCGTCACTGCGGCGAACATGACACCATTGGCGGTATGACCACGCCCGTCGAACAGGAACGGACGCAGCCGGAGGCCGTCGGTGAGGAAGTCGCCGCCGAGGACCGACCCTGGCAGACCGTGGTCTGGAACGACCCGGTAAACCTCATGTCCTACGTGACGTACGTGTTCCAGAAGCTGTTCGGGTTCAGCAGGGACCATGCAACCAAGCTGATGCTCGACGTGCACCACAAGGGCAAGGCGATCGTGACATCGGGGACCAAGGACAAGGTGGAGGCCGACGTGGCGAAACTCCACGCGGCAGGGCTCTGGGCGACCATGCAGCGGGCCTCGTGAAGAGGTGGATCCGCGACGGCGACGTCGTCGTCGGCAGGCTGGATCGGCAGGAGGCCGCGGTCGTGCGCGGTCTGGTCAGCCAGATCCAGGACATGCTGCTGGCCCGCGCCGAGGAGGCGCCCCAGGACGAGCTCGCGGAGCTGACCGGCATCAGGACGGGTTCGTCGGAGGCTCCCGACGATCCCATCCTGGGCAGGCTGCTGCCCGACTTCCACCGCCTCGACGACGACGCGCCCGACCCGGACGAGGTCAACTCGGCGGCGGCGCTGCGCTCGTTGCACGAACCGGAGCTTCTGGACCACAAGACGGGTGCGGCGGAGACCGTGCTGCGCACCTGCTCGCCCGACGGCGGTGAGATCCGGCTGACCATCGCGGAAGCCGAGGCCTGGATGGCGTCGCTCAACGACGTGCGTCTGGCCCTGGGGACGGCGCTGGACGTCACCGAGGACATGCCGGAGGAACTGCCGCCGGAGGACCCGAGGTCGCCGCACCTCGGCGTCTACCACTGGCTCACCTGGGTGCAGGACACGCTCGTCGAAGCGATGATGCCGTGATTCCCGGCGTCCTCGTCGGCCACCACCACCGCCTCGAACCCGGCTGGGCGACCGGCACGACCGTCGTGCTGGTGCCGGCCGGAGCGGTCGGGGCCGTCGACGGACGCGGTGGCGCGCCCGGCACCCGCGAGACCGACCTGCTGGACCCGGCGAACCTCGTCCAGCAGGTGCACGCGATCTGCCTTTCCGGTGGCTCGGCCTACGGGCTCGCGGCCGCGGACGGCGTCATGCGCTGGCTCTCCGAACGGTCGATCGGCTTCCAGGTGGGCGCCCAGCCGCACCACGTCGTGCCGATCGTGCCCGGCGCGGTGATCTTCGACCTGCCGATGTCGGAGTGGGGCAACCGGCCGGACGCCTCGTTCGGCTACGCGGCCTGCGAGGCGGCTGCCGGTGAGTTCGAACTGGGCTGCGTCGGCGCGGGTGCCGGTGCACGGGTCGGCGCGCTCAAGGGTGGTGTCGGCGTCGCCTCGGCGACGGTCGGCGCGCACCGGATCGGCGCCTTGGCCGTGGTGAACGCGTCCGGTGAGGTCGTCGACCGCGCGTCCGGCCTGCCGTGGCTGCCCTCGCTCGGGACGGCGGCGGTGCAGCTGCCCGAACGCAAGCCCGAAGGCCTCAACACGACGATCGGCGTGGTCGCGGTGGACGCCGAGCTGTCCAAGGCGGAGTGCCAGCGGCTCGCGATGGCCGCGCAGGACGGCCTGGCCCGCGCCGTGCGGCCCGCGCACTCGATGTTCGACGGCGACACGGTGTTCGCGCTGGCCACAGGCGCCGTGCCGCTCGCGGAGCCGCGCGCGTTCGCCCTGGACGCGTTGTGCACGGCGGCGGCCGAGATGTTCGCGGAGGCCGTGGTGTCCGGTGTGCGCGAGGCGACTTCGGTGAACGGCGTGACGGCGTTCCGCGACCTCTGAGTTGGGTAACCCCCCGTCATGGCCGATGTCATCGATCAGGCAGCAGGTGTCGTGTCCGAGCTCGCCCCGCCCGGTGCGGCGCGTGAGATCCCCGGCAGGGAACTGGCGGTGGTCGCGCCCGCGGGGCTGTTCGCCGCGGCGTTCCTCGTGCCACCGGGGCTGGGAAAAGTGCTGATGAAGCTGGGTGTCGCGGTCACGCCGCTCGCCGCCTGGGCGGAGCTGGCCGCGTGGCGCGGGCTCGACCAGGGGCAACGGCGCCGCGGGGTGGCGTTGCTGGCCCTCTACCTCGTGGTGGTGCTCAGCCGGCGTCGATGAACGCCTTGAAGTTCTCGACGTTGCGTTCGACCTGCTCGCGCAGCGACTTCTCGAGCATCCTGCGGCCGAGCTTCAGCAGCCCGGACAGCTCGAACTCGTTGTCGCACACGAGCAGCGTGTGCTGGTCGTCGATCGCCGAGTACCGGTTGGTGATCGTGTGCACCATCCCGGTCGTCTCGTAGCGGGAGATCCGCTCGTCGGCGGTCGCGGACAGCACCGTCTCCTGCAGCGTGAACTTGCGGTACTTCAGCGTGGCCGTGGAGCCGGCCGCGCCCGGCGTCTCGCTGTGCTGGGTGATGCTGACCAGGTCCGGCTGCCACTCGTGCAGGTGGGCCGGGTCGGAGGTGATCACCCGCACCGTCTCGATCGGCCTGTTGAGCACGATCTCCTTGGTGAACCTCATCCGAGCACCTCCGTCCACGCGTCGCTGATCTGCTGCGCCCGCACTCCCGCGGCCATCAGGTCCTCCGGCGACGCGGTCGCGATCCAGTCCTTCGCGGCGCCTTCCGGCAGGTTCCCCGCGAGGTGGTCCTCCAGCGCGTGCAGGCCCATCTCCCAGCCCGCGCCGAGCCCCCACATCGTCGGTGACGCGTTCGGGATGAGTTCACCGGGCACGGGGGAGTGCGACAGCGTGAGCACCGTCGAGTCACCGTTCGGTTCGAGCCGCACGACGACCTCGGTCACGCCGCCGCCCATCTCCCAGGTCAGGCCGATCTCGCTGGGCCTCTCGCAGCGGACGACCTCGCCGCCCGCGTTGCCCTCCAGCTGGTAGCGGCCGCCCGGGCGGAGGTCGCCGCTGATCGGCAGGAACCACCTGACCAGGCGTTCCGGCGAGGTGATGGCGTCCCAGACGTCCTCGCGCTCTGACTTGTAGTGCCGCCGGATGACGAGCTTGCCGTCCTCGTAGGCGCGATCAGTCATCTTCTGCCTCCAGCCTGCGCTCACGCTTGCCGCGTGCCAGTTCGGTCGCCAGCGCGTCGAGATGCGGTTCCCAGAACCGCCGGAAGTGGTCCAGCCACGCGTCGACCTCCCGCAACGGGTCGGGCGCCACGGCGTAGAGCCGCCGCGTGCCCTCGGGTCTGACCTCGACGAACCCGGACGAGCGCAACACCTTCAGGTGCTGCGACACCGCGGACTGGGTGATCGAGAACTCGGCCTGGACCACCTCGCCGACGTCTCCCGCCGCCCGCTCGCCACTGGCGAGCAGTTCCAGGATCCGCCGGCGCACCGGGTCTGCGAGTACGTCGAACGCGTGCACGGCGGTCACTGTAGTAGCTGCGGCTAATATAAGCCAGTGCTAAATCAAGCAGCGGAGCGCGGGTATCTCGCATACCGAGACAACTCTCGCCGGCCCGTAGGATTGAACGCGTGCTGGTGATTCGCCGTGACCTGGTGGACGCGATGGTGGCCCACGCGCGCCGCGACCATCCCGACGAGGCGTGCGGGGTGATCGCCGGGCCGTACGGGTCCGACAGCCCTGAGCGCTTCATCGAGATGGAGAACGCGGAGCGGTCGCCCACGTTCTACCGGTTCGACGCGGCCGAGCAGCTCAAGGTGTGGCGCGAGATGGACGCGAACGACGAGGTGCCGGTGGTCATCTACCACTCGCACACCGCGACGGAGGCGTACCCGTCCCGCACCGACATCTCGTTCGCGGGCGAGCCGGAGGCCCACTACGTGCTGGTCTCCACGCGTGACCCGATCGAGCACGAGCTGCGGTCGTACCGCATCGTCGACGGTGTCGTGACCGAGGAACCGGTCAAGATCGTCGAATCCTGAGTTGCACCCGTTTCCCGGAGGTAGAACCACCATGGCAGTCACCGTGTCGATCCCGACCATCCTGCGCACCCACACCGGGGGCGAGAAGTCGGTGTCCGCTGCCGGTACGACGCTCGCCGAGGTCATCGACGACCTGGAGAACAACCACGGCGGCCTCAAGGCCCGCCTGGTCAAGGAGGGCACGCTGCACCGGTTCGTCAACGTCTACGTCAACGACGAGGACGTGCGCTTCTCCGGCGGCCTCGCGGCCGAGGTGAAGGACGGCGACAACGTCACCATCCTCCCGGCCGTCGCGGGCGGCTGATCTTTCCCATGGCCCGTTACGACTCGCTCCTGGACGCGCTCGGCGGGACGCCGCTGGTGGGCCTGCCGCGCCTGTCGCCGTCCGAGGACGTGCGCATCTGGGCGAAGCTCGAGGACCGCAACCCGACCGGCTCGATCAAGGACCGGCCCGCGCTGGCCATGATCGAGGCGGCGGAGCGGGACGGCGTGCTGCGTCCCGGCGCGACGATCCTGGAGCCGACGTCCGGCAACACCGGCATCTCGCTCGCCATGGCCGCGAAGCTCAAGGGCTACGGCCTGGTCTGCGTGATGCCCGAGAACACCTCGACCGAGCGCAAGCAGCTGCTGCAGGCGTACGGCGCGCGCATCGTGTTCTCGCCTGCCGCCGGCGGGTCGAACCAGGCCGTCGCCACGGCGAAGGAGATCGCCAAGCAGAACCCGGACTGGGTCATGCTCTACCAGTACGGGAACCCGGCGAACGCGGAGGCGCACTTCCGCGGCACGGGACCGGAGATCCTCAAGGACCTCCCGGAGATCACGCACTTCGTCGCCGGTCTCGGCACGACGGGCACGCTCGTCGGCGTCGGGCGCTACCTGCGCGAGGCCAAGCCGGACGTGCAGATCATCGCCGCCGAGCCCCGCTACGGCGAGCTGGTCTACGGCCTGCGCAACCTCGACGAGGGCTTCGTGCCGGAGCTGTACGACGAGTCGGTGCTGACCGGCCGGTACTCGGTCGGGTCCTACGACGCGTTGCGCCGCACCCGGCAGCTGCTGGAGACCGAGGGCATCTTCGCCGGCATCTCGACGGGGGCGATCCTGCACGCCGCGCTGGCCGTGGCGCAGAAGGCCCAGGTCGCGGGGAAGTCCGCGGACATCGTGTTCATCGTCGCGGACGCGGGCTGGAAGTACCTGTCCACCGGCGCCTACGCCGGAACCCTGGACGAGGCGGCCGCCAAGCTCGACGGCCACCTCTGGGCGTGAGCTCTGCCGATCTTGTCGGTGGTGCCGAGTAGGTTGTGACGCAGGGGTTCCCAGCTCGGGGGGACCCCTGCGGCAGCGCGCCTCAGCCGTTGAACGCGACGCTCGGCACGCCCTGGCCGACGCCGGGCAGCACGAGCACGGAACCGTTGAGCTGCCGCTCCACCAGCGCCTCGTCGGACAGCCCCACGCGGGCGGACGTCACGTAGAGGTCGGTGAAGTCGGCACCGCCGAAGCAGCACGCGGTCGGGTTGTCGACCGGCACCTCGATCTCGCGGTCGAGCTCACCGGCAGGCGTGTAGCGGCGCACGGCGTGCCCACCCCACAGCGCGACCCACACGCACCCGTCGGCGTCGACGGTGAGCCCGTCCGGCCAGCCTTCGGTGTTGCCCACGTGGGTGAGCGGGCGGCGGTTCGCGACGGTGCCGGTGGCGTTGTCGAAGTCGAGGACGTCGATGCGGCGGGTCGGCGTGTCGATGAAGTACATGAGCGTGCCGTCCGGGCTCCAGCCGACGCCGTTGCTGGTGTTCACCTCGTCCACCATGACCTTCGCGGAACCGTCGCCGGTGATCCTGGCGAGCCAGCCCTCGTCGGCGGCCTGGTCGTAGCGCATCGTGCCGGCCCACAGGCGGCCCGACGGGTCGATGCCCGCGTCGTTGCCGCGCACACCTTCGCGGGCCCAGTAGACGAGCCAGCTCTTGGAGCCGTCGCGGTCGACCAGCGCGATGCCGTCGCGCAGGTTGCAGACGATGCCGCCCTGCGCGCGGGGCTTGGCGGCGCCCACGTGCTGGGGCACCACGAGCACCGCGTCGTCGTCCCGCGCGGGTGCGTACCGGTGCACCTCGGAGGCGAGGATGTCCACCCACAGCAACGTGGAGCTGCTGTGGTCCCACGTCGGCCCCTCGCCGAGCTGGGCGGATGCGCGTACCGCTACTTCGATCGACACCCGACCACCCTAGTTGCCACGTACCCTGGACACGTGGACCGCACCGCGCTCGCGAAACGGGTAATACCGCCGCATCCAGTGCTGTCGTTGCTCGTCGTGGCGGGGTTCGTCGGCTTCCTCTACGTCGTCGAGGCCTTCGACGTGGCGACCGGCGGCTCGCTGGAGGACGACGGCGTGCGGCCGCGTGATTTCAGCCAGTGGGACAACCTGCTGTGGATGCCGATGATCCACGGCGACTGGAGCCACCTCACCGGCAACGCGGTTCCGTTGCTGCTGCTGGGGTTCCTCGCGAACTCGGGAGGGCTCAAGCAGTTCTTCCAGGTCACCGCCGTCATCTGGTTGTCGTCCGCGCTGGGCGTGTGGGTGCTGGGCAGTACCGGCAGCCACATCGGCGCGTCCGGGCTGGTGTTCGGCTTCCTGGCGTTCCTGCTGGTGCGCGGGATCTTCGCGCGCTCGTGGCTGCAGCTGGTGATCGCCGTCGGTGTGTTCATGCTGTACGGCGCCGCGCTGTGGGGCGTGCTGCCCGGCCAGCCCGGCGTGTCGTGGGAAGGCCACCTGTTCGGCGCAATCGGCGGCGTTCTGGCCGCGTGGGGTGTCTCTCGCGACAACCGGCGCAGTACAACACCGGCTACATTCACGGCGTGACGATCGGGATCATGGACTCGGGCGTCGGCGGCCTCACGGTCGCCCGCGCGATCATGGACCAGTTGCCGGGCGAGTCGATCCACTACATCGGCGACACGGCTCACGGTCCCTACGGGCCGCTACCGATCGCGCAGGCGCGCAAGCACGCCCTGGAGATCTGCGACCGGCTCGTGGACGAGGGCGCGAAGATGCTGGTGATCGCGTGCAACACCGCGTCCGCCGCCTGCTTCCGCGACGCCCGTGAACGCTACGACGTGCCGGTGGTCGAGGTGATCCTCCCGGCGGTGCGGCGCGCGGTGACGACGACCCGCAGCGGCCGCGTCGGCGTGATCGCGACGGTCGGCACGATCAACTCGCACGCCTACCAGGACTCGTTCCAGGCCGCGCGCGACGTGACGGTGACGGCGGCGGCGTGCCCGCGGTTCGTCGACTTCGTGGAGCGCGGCATCACCTCCGGCCGGCAGGTGCTCGGGCTGGCGCAGGCCTACCTGGAACCGTTGCAGCGCGCCGAGGTCGACACGGTCGTGCTGGGCTGCACGCACTACCCGTTGCTGACGGGCGTGATCCAGATCGTCATGGGCCAGCACGTGACGCTGGTGTCGAGCGCCGAGGAGACGGTGAAGGACGTCGTGCGGCTGCTGACCGAGCGCGACGAGTTCGCCACCTCCGGGCCGGCCCTGCACCGGGTGACGTGCACCGGCCCGCCCGAGCGGTTCGCGAAGCTCGCGGCCCGCTTCCTGCCGACCTTCGAACAGTGGGGCTGATGTGCTGCTGACCGTCCTCGGCTGCTCCGGCAGCATTCCCGGGCCAGGCGCGGCGGCGTCGGGGTATCTGCTGGAGGCCGACGGGTTCACGCTGGCGCTGGAGTTCGGCAACGGGGTGCTGTCGCGGTTCCAGGAGGAGCGGCCGCTGTTCTCGATGGACGCGCTGGTGCTCTCGCACCTGCACCCGGACCACTGCATCGACGTGTCTTCCCTGTACGTGGCAAGGAAGTACCACCCTGTTCCGCCCTCGGGGACGTTGCCCGTCCACGCGCCCGCCGACGCGCACTCGCGGTTCGCCGCCGCCTACGCGCCGAACGAGGCCGAGCGGTCGTCGCTGGACATGAGCGACGTCTTCTCCTTCCACGGCCTGGGTTCGCGGGTGGAGATCGGACCGTTCACCGTGGACTCCGCCGTGGTCGCACATCCTTGCGAGGCCTACGGGTTCCGGATCTCGTGCGGCGGGGTGACGCTGGCGTACACCGGGGACAGCGGGCCCTGCGCCGCGCTGGACTCCCTGGCGTCCGGCGTCGACGTGCTGCTGAGCGAGGCGAGCTGGACGCACGCCCCCGACCGGCAGCCGGATCTGCACCTGTCCGGGCGCGAGGCGGGGGAACTGGCCGCGCGAGCGGGGGCCGGGCGGCTGCTGGTCACGCACGTGCCGCCGTGGACGTCGCGCGAGGACGTGCTGGAGGAGGCCCGGTCGGCGTTCGGCGGGCCCAGTGAGCTGGTCGTGCAGGGCGGCCGGTACGAGGTGGGGGAGCGGACATGA
Source organism: Lentzea sp. NPDC051208 (assembly GCF_040682435.1). Taxonomy (NCBI): domain Bacteria; kingdom Bacillati; phylum Actinomycetota; class Actinomycetes; order Pseudonocardiales; family Pseudonocardiaceae; genus Lentzea; species Lentzea sp. NPDC051208. The sequence goes on from NZ_JBFBAW010000006.1 coordinate 148,035, forward strand.
TCAACCTGGAGCGCGTCGGCGAGCACGAGTTCGTCGCTTCCAACGGGCGCGGTGCGTCGGTGCGGATCGGCCGCAAGGACCAGGAGGGCTCGTTCAGCCCGGTCGAACTGCTGGTCGCGGCCGCCGCCGGGTGCGCCGTGGTGACGTCGGAGACGTTGATCCTGCGCAGAACCGGCGGCGATCAGCTGACAGCGGAGGCGGACGCCGTCCAGTCGGAGAGCGGCAACGAGGTGATCTCCATCCCGGTGACGCTCTCGTACGACCTGTCCGCAGTGGACGACCCGGAGGCGCTGGAAACCGTCGTCCGGCGCGCCGTGGAGCAGTTCTGCACGGTCACGCGGACGTTGAAGCAGTCGGCGACGTCGCCGCTTCAGCTCCCGACGCCGCTCCAGACGGCTTCCGAACCGCTGTGACCGGCGCGCACGGTCTGCACCGTCGTCCCGATCGCGAGCAGCACGACCAGCACGGACACCACGACTGAGAGCACCCGCCACGTCTTCGTGGTGGGTGCCTCCGCCTGGCGTTCGCGGTCCGCGAGCCGGCCCGCGACCAGCAGCGCGATCACCGCGACGCCGAACCCGAGCGCGATCGGCAGCAGCGTGGTGCCGAGGTCGGCGTGCGTCTGGATGGCGGGGTTCTGCACGCCGTTGTCCTGCAGCGCCGCCTGCAGGTCCTCGCCGGCCTGCTTGGCCATCGGGACCGCCGCGACGCCTGCCAGCGTGACCCCCAGAACGGGCCACGCGTACCGGCGCCGCCAGGCCGGGACCAGCGCGATCGCGACCGAACTGAGCGCCGCGAGAGGCAACAGCACGACCACCGCGTGCACCGTCAAGGGGTGAAGCGGAATACCGTCGATCGTCAGCATGTCTCTCCCTACGCCATGGCACTCCGCAGGGTTCATTAGGGTAAGCGCCGTGGTGCGAAGCGATGGCCGAAACGACGACGTGTTGCGTGACATCCGGATCACGCGTGGATATCAGACCTGGCCCGCGGGCTCGGTCCTGATCGAGTTCGGGAACACCCGCGTGCTGTGCGCCGCGAGTGTCACCGAAGGTGTCCCCCGGTGGCGCCAGGGCTCGGGCCTCGGCTGGGTGACCGCCGAGTACGCGATGCTCCCGTCGGCCACGCACAGCCGCAGCGACCGCGAGTCCGTGAAGGGCCGCATCGGCGGCCGCACGCACGAGATCTCGCGCCTCATCGGCCGTTCCCTGCGTGCCTGCATCGACCTGGCGGCGCTGGGTGAGAACACCATCGTCATCGACTGCGACGTCATCCAGGCCGACGGCGGCACCCGCACGGCCGCGATCACCGGCGCGTACGTCGCGCTGGCCGACGCGGTGACGTACCTGGGCGCGGCAGGCCGCCTGGCCGACCCGTCGCCGCTGTCGTGCGCGGTGTCCGCGGTGTCGGTCGGCGTGGTCGACGGCCGCGTGCGTCTCGACCTGCCGTACGAGGAGGACTCGCGCGCGGAGGTCGACATGAACGTCGTCGCCACCGACGCGGGCACGCTGATCGAGGTCCAGGGCACCGGCGAGGGCGCGACGTTCGCCCGGTCCACTTTGGACCGCATGCTCGACATCGCCCTGCAGGGCTGCGCCGAACTGAACCGCCTCCAGGCCGCCGCCCTCGCCCAGCCGTACCCCGGCATCCTGCCGGAGCCCAAGGCGGGCAAGCGATGAAGCTGCTTCTGGCCTCCCGCAACGCGAAGAAGCTCCGCGAACTCCAGCGCATCGTCGTCGCCGAGGACCTGTCCGGCATCGAGGTGCTGTCCCTGTCGGACGTGCCGGAGTTCCCGGAGGCCCCCGAGACCGCACCCGACTTCGAGGGCAACGCCGTGGCCAAGGCCCGCGACGCCGCCCTGGCCACCGGCCTGGTCTCCATCGCGGACGACTCCGGCCTCGCCGTCGACGAGCTCAACGGCATGCCCGGCGTCCTGTCCGCCCGCTGGTCGGGCCGCCACGGCGACGACGACGCCAACCTCGACCTGCTGCTGGCCCAGCTCGGCGACGTGCCGGACGAGCGCCGCGGCGCCGCCTTCGTCTCGGTGGTCGCCCTCGTGGTGCCCGGCGGCGAAGAGGTCGTCGTGCGCGGCGAGTGGCGCGGCACGTTGCTGCGGGCCCGTCGTGGCACCAACGGCTTCGGCTACGACCCGATCTTCGTGCCCGAGGGGTACGAGATCACCTCAGCCGAGATGACGGCGGAGCAGAAGGACGCGGAGTCCCACCGGGGGCGCGCCCTGAAGCTCCTCGTCCCGTACCTGCGCAAGCTGGCCTAAGCCGGCGCCGCCACGGTCACACCGTGGCGGCCTGCGCGTGGGACGCGACGGACACGACGCAGACGCCCGCGGCGATCAGCGCCATGCCGGCGAGCATGGCGAGGTTCAGCGGGTCGGCGAACAGGACCCGGCTCGTGATCGCCACCAGGGCGATGCCGGCGCCTGCCCAGATCGCGTACGTGATGGCCACTGGCACGCCCATTCTGATCACGAGCGATTCGAGGTAGAGGGCGGTCAGGAAGCCGGCGCCGAGGCCTGCAGTGGGCCACGGTTTGGTGAAGCCGTCCGAGTATTTGAGGCACAGGGTCGCGAAAACCTCCGCGCCGACGGCGAGGGCGAGCAACATCCACTTGAGCATTGAATTTTCCCAGCACGAAATGCACGCAGCGCTAAGCGTGCGTGTTGAAGAGAACGGTTGACTGTGGGCGAAAAGCCCTGGTCAGCCGCCGCGCGTGGGGAAGTGGACTCGCAAGATGAAATCAGACGGGATGTCGGGGCCGTTAGGTGCCGTCAAACGACACACGGTGTATCACCCTCACCGGAACAGGGGCGGCTTTGTTGCACGCCCTCAGATCCAACATACCTGAAAAAGGGGCCGCCGTCGCAGTGGAAGCGACGACGGCCTCAGTTCGGAGTGGGAGATCAGGCGGGGAGTTCGCGCAGGAGCTTGGCCACGTGGCCGGTGGCGCGGACGTTGTACATGGCCTTGACGATCTTGCCATCCGGGCCGACGAGGAACGTCGAGCGGATGACGCCCTGGACGGTGCGGCCGTAGTTCTGCTTTTCGCCGAAGGCGCCCCACTCGGTCAGGACCTTCTTGTCCGGGTCGCCGAGGAGCGGGAAGGTCAGGCCTTCGGCGTCGCGGAACTTCGCGAGCTTCTCCTGCTTGTCGGGCGAGATGCCGACGACCTCGTAGCCGGAGTCGGCGAGGGCGCCGAGGTTGTCGCGGAAGTCGCAGGCCTGCTTGGTGCAACCCGGGGTGCTCGCGGCCGGGTAGAAGTACACGACCACGGACTTGCCGAGGTAGTCGGACAGGGACACCGGCTTGCCCTCGCTGTCGGGCAGCGTGAACGCGGGCGCGGTGTCACCAGGTTCGAGACGACTGGTCATGCCCCGAAGACTAGGCCTGGCCCTCGAAGACGGTGGGCGCGTCCTGGCCCTGCCCGCCCGGCTGGATGGTCAGCTGCATGCGCACCGGCGACTCGGGCACCGCGAACGCCAGCTGGAGCTGGGTGTCGCGGCCCGGCGGGAGTTCGGCGACGGCGGCGGCGAGGCCGTTGAGGCCCTGCACGGAGTCGACGAGCTCTGCGGCGGGTTCTCCGTCCGCCGTTGCGCGCACGGAGAGCTGAGAGGGCAGGTAGGGGGCCTTGGAGCCGTTGTAGACGGTGATCGTGAAGACGGCGGTGCGCCTGGCCTTCGGGATCGCCGTCTCGGACGGTGCGAGGGAGCGGGGGGCGGAGACCACGACGGACAGGCCCGAGGCCCACACGCGCTGCGTGCCGTAGCCGGCGGCACCGGACGCGCTCGGCGTCTCGGCTCGCTGCTCGACCGTCAGGTTCTCGTCGGGGGTGACGGCGACACTGGGGCCCGCACATCCCGCCACGGCCAGCATCAGGCACAGGCCCGCGGCCGATTTGGCGAACTTCACGAACTCCCCTTTCCCACCCCGGCGGTGGGTGTGAACGACTCACGTCAACTGTGACGGTGCCGAAGAGGGAAGTGCGAACGAAAGAGGCCTCTGAAGCGGACCTGGTGCCGGGACGTGGCCGACTCGTGATGGGCGGCGTGGGCGGCGCCACAGAGTGCGCCGGCCCCACGCCGTCCGTGCGGCCGAGGCCGCGGGTCACGCTAGGGAGCGCGTCGGGGGGCGTGCGCGCTCACACCGATCATCGCCGACTGTGTGCCACGCGCTACAAGCGGAGCCGTTTATCACCCGTTCAGACCAGTGTCAGTCGTACAAAACGTGAAGGTCACGCCTGGGCGACTCACGTATGTGCGGCTGAACGGCCCAGCGACGGCGTCCGTTCGGCCACCTCGCTGAGGAGTTCGAACGAACGCAGACGGTCATCGTGCCCGTGCACGATCGTCGTCACCATGAGCTCGTCGGCCGCCGTCGACTCCATCAACTCGTCCAGGCCGGAGCGGACCGTTGAGGGGGACCCGATGATCTGGCTGGACATGCGGTCCTCGATCACCAGCTCGTCGATCTCGGTGTACGGGTAGTCCGCGGCCTCCTGCGGCGTGGCCAGCGGAGCCGGGCGGCCCTGCCGCAACCGCACGAAGGAGAGCGCTCCCGGACCCGCGATGTAGCGGGCGTGCTCGTCGGTGTCGGCGACGACGACCGAGGCGCACACCATCGCGTACGGCTCGTCGAGCACCTCGGACGGCCGGAAGTGCCGCCGGTACAGGTCGAGCGCGGGCAGCGTGTTCTGCGCGCTGAAGTGGTGGGCGAACGCGAACGGCAGGCCCAGCATGCCCGCCGCCTGCGCGCTGTAGCCGGACGAGCCGAGCAGCCAGATCGGCGGCTTGTTGCCGGCGGCGGGCACGGCGTTGAGCTCGGCGGTGCCCTCGAAGTACTTGATCAGCTCGGTCAGCTCCTGCGGGAAGTTCTCCGCGGACAGACCTGCCTCGGTGCGGCGCAACGCCCGCGCCGTCTTCTGGTCGGTGCCGGGCGCGCGGCCGATGCCGAGGTCGATGCGGCCGGGGTGCAGCGCCTCGAGCATGCCGAACTGCTCGGCCACCACCAGCGGCGCGTGGTTGGGCAGCATGACGCCGCCCGAACCGACGCGGATCGTCTCGGTGGCGTCCGCGATGTGCCCGATCAGCACGGCGGGCGCCGACGAGGCGATGCCCGGCATGTTGTGGTGCTCGGCGAACCAGTAACGGTGGTAGCCGAGGCGTTCTGCCTGCTGAGCGAGCTCCCGCGAGTTCCGCAGCGCGGTCGTCGCGTCCGACCCCGACGTGATGGGGGCGAGGTCTAGAACGGACAGCGGGATCTCAGTGAGACGGCTCATGCATCGATCAACACCGATACTTCGTGACTTCTTCCGTGAGCCTCGTAACTCGTTTCGCGGCCTTCTCGTACGTGGTGCCCTCCGGATGCAGCGTCAGCACCGCGACGATGCTGAACCAGCACGTCCCGGACGTGTGCAGGGCCGGTGACTTGGTGTCGAGGTCCCACTGCACGCGCGGGCGCGGCCTGTCGACGCACGGCTTCGTCGGGTCGCCGAACCCCGACCAGCCCTGCTTGAACGCGGGCTTCCACGTGGCGGACGGCAGCCCGAACGACTGGTCGAACCCGTCCGACGCGCACTTCTCGGCCCGCTGCAGGTGCCCCATGATCGTGTGTCGGACCTTCGGCGACGCTTCCTCCAGCACGTACCGATAGATCTTCACGACGTCCGAGGCGCTCACGGCCGTGTAACCCCACATGCCGCGCTTCTCCGGCGGCCGCGTGTCGTCGAGCTTCAACCGCTCGGCCGTGCGCACGACGAGCTGCTCCCACCCGTTCTCCACCCACAGCTCGCTCGCCGCGTTGTCGTCGCTGACCCGCAGCATGGGTTCGATGCGCGGGTCGTCGCCCCGCGTCTCCAGCTGTTCGATCGCGATCAGGATCTTCACCAGCGAGGCGGATCGGATCGGTTTGTGCACGTCCCGGCCGGTCACCTGGTGCGTGATCCGGTCGTAGACCGCGTAGGAGGCCGTCGGCGCGGGAACGGGCGCCGCAGGGGACATGGGAGCCGCGAGCAACGCCATCGTCAGAGTCAGGTGCACGCTCCCGGAAGCTAGCGGTCACCCGGACCTTTTGCCCGATGTTTCGTGGATCACAGGGTGAGAAGAACCGGCTGCCTCCTTCCGTTGACCGAGATGTGACGGATGTGGTGGTGATCGGCGCGGGACAGGCAGGCCTGTCCGCCTCGTACTTCCTGCAGCGCCGCGGAGTCGGCCACGTGGTGCTGGACGCGAACGACGCTCCCGGAGGCGCCTGGCTGCACCGCTGGCCGAGCCTGCGCATGCGCACCGTGCACGGCATCCACGAGCTGCCCGGCATGCCGTTCGAGCAGCCCTCGCCCGACGAGGCCGCCAACGAGGCCATCCCGTCGTACTTCGCCCGCTACGAACAGCTCTTCGACCTGCCCGTCGTGCGCCCGGTGAACGTCACCCAGGTGGTGAACGACGGCTCGCTGCTCCGGGTCGAGACCACCGGCGGCGTCTGGACCACCCGCGGCCTGATCAACGCGACCGGCACGTGGCGCCGCCCGTTCTGGCCGTACTACCCGGGCCAGGAGACGTTCCAGGGCCGCCAGCTGCACACCGCCGACTACCAGGGGCCCGCCGACTTCGCAGGCAAGCGCGTCGTGGTCGTGGGCGGCGGCGCGTCGGCCACGCAGCTGCTGATGGAACTCGCTCCCTTCGCCGCGGAGACCCGCTGGGTCACGCGGCACGAACCGGTGTGGCGGGAGGGCCCGTTCACCGAGGACTACGGCCGCTGGGTGGTCGGCATGGTCGAGGAACGCGTCCGGGCCGGCCTGATCCCGCGCAGCGTCGTCAGCGTCACCGGCCTGGCGCTGACCGACCAGACGCGCGCCGCCATCGCCTCCGGCGTGCTGGACCGCAGGCCGATGTTCGAGCGGGTCACGCCCACCGGCGTCGAGTGGGCGTCCGGGGAACGCTTCGACGCCGACGTCATCCTGTGGGCCACCGGCTTCCGGCACGACCTGGACCACCTGGCGCCGCTGCACCTGCGTGCCTCCGGCGGAGGGATCCAGGTGGACGGGACCCGTGTGGTGGCCGACCCGCGCGTTCACCTCGTGGGCTACGGGCCCTCGGCCAGCACGATCGGGGCGAACCGGGCCGGGCGCAGTGCCGTCCGCGAGCTGATGGGCTACCTGGAGGGCCTCAAGGTCGCGAGCTGACGCGGCTCTTCGAGAGACGGGTCACCACGAAGATCAGCACAGCCACCACCGCGAGGCCCAGGACCACCTTGGAGCCGATGCCCACGTACTGCTCGACGAGGTGCCAGTTGTCGCCCAGCAGGTAGCCCGCCAGGATCAGGGCCGTGTTCCACAGCAGGCTGCCTGCGGCGGTGTAGGCGAGGAACGGTGCTAATCGCATGCGTTCGACGCCGGCCGGGATCGAGATCAGGCTGCGGAAGACCGGGATCATCCGGCCGAAGAAGACCGCTCGGTAGCCGTTGCGCAGGAACCAGGCCTCTGTCCTGTCCACATCGGACACCCGGACCAGCGGCATGCGGGAGGCGATGCGGCGGACCCGGTCACGCCCCAGCGAGGCGCCGACCCAGTACAGCAGCAGCGCGCCGACGACCGAGCCGAGCGTGGTCCAGAGGATGGCGTCGAGCAGCGACATCTTGCCCTGGGCCGCGGTGAAGCCGGCCAGGGGCAGGAAGACCTCGCTCGGCAGCGGCGGGAACAGGTTCTCCAGCGCGATCGCCAAAGCCGCTCCGGGTGCGCCGGCCGTGTGCATCAGGTCGGTGACCCAGTCGACCAAGTTCATGTCATCCAAGCTACGGACGGCGTGGCGCGGGGACATTGGGGTGAACCGCAAGATTGGGGTGGGGAAAACCCCACCTCTGATGTGGGGGATTCCCACTAGGGGCACCGAATCCCTGTGCTTGTACGGGAAGCGTGGCCGCTCTGCGTGTCATCGCCACCGTACGGAACGCACGGGGTGAGAGTCCTCACGCCGAGCACTGATCATGTCAGGCCATCCACAGAGGATCCGGCGGGCGGCAAAGCGGAACGCCGGCGTCTCGCGCGGCGTGCCATTGGTCCACATCGCGCCGGAAAGGCCTTTCCGGCATTTGGTCGTTTGACTACGATCGGGTTCGATGGCTGACCAGGTGGGGACCTGTGCGTTCTGCGGCACCTCGACCGCCACTTCCCGGCGCAGACACGCCCGGTACTGCTCGAACGCGTGCCGACAGCGGGCGTACCGGCAGCGCGTGCACGAACCCGTTACGGCACTCGACAGTTTCGTCGGCCGCGACGCCGAACTGGCCCGGCTCGGCGGGATCGCCGCGACGCGCGTGCTCACGCTCGTCGGACCGGCGGGCGTCGGGAAGAGCAGGCTGGTCAAGGAGTTCGCCGGAAGCCGGGCGACGTGGGTCGAGCTCGCCCCGGCGCACGACGTTGCGCGCGCCTGTGCGGTGGCGCTCGGTGAGCCGGTCGGCGAGCCCGTGTTGAGCACACTGGTGCACGCGCTGGCGGGCCGCGAGACGCTGCTGGTGCTGGACAACTGCGAACGCGTCGCGGCGGAGTGCGCCGCGCTGCTGGAGCCGTTGCTGCTCGGCTGTCCCGGCCTCACGGTCATCGCGACCAGCCGCGAACCGCTGCGGGTGCCGGGGGAGGTGCTCTTCGCGGTGCAGCCGTTGTCGATCACGGACGCGGTGGAGCTGTTCGCCGACCGCGCCCGCGCGAACCAGGTGGGCCTGCGGCTCGGCGACAGGGACGCACTGGCCGCTCTGTGCGCGCGCCTGGACCGCCTCCCGCTGGCGATCGAGCTCGCGGCCAGGCTGGTGACCCTGTTGCCCGTCAGGGAGGTCCTGGCGCGGCTCGACGACCGGCTGGAGCTGCTCAACCGGGGCAACCGCACCGCCGCAGAACGCCACCGGAGCCTGCGCGCCGCGATCGGGTGGAGCTACGACCGCCTGAGCGCCGACGAGCAGCACGTGTTCCGGTGCATCTCGCAGCGGCCGGGCGGCTTCGGGCTCGACGTCGCGGTCCAGGCCTGCGACCTGCCGTCGGACCGGGTGCTGGTGCTGCTGTCCGCGCTCGTGGCCAAGTCGTTGCTCACGTTCAGCGGGGCCGGCCGGTTCGAGCAGTTCGAGTCGGTCCGGCTCTTCGGCAGGGAACGGCTCGCGGAGCAGTTCGCCGGGGAGGCACCGGGAGCTGATTCGAAGGTGGTCCGCCGCGGGTCAGCCCCTGCGGCGAACCACTGAAAAGTGCTGACCCGGGGTGCGGGGTGTCCCCGTGTCACACCAGCTCTGACGTGGGCGAACGTGCTCCGTGAGCACACTTCGCCCAGGAAGATGGTGAGGTCGGGGGGACTCGAACCCCCACTGGCTGGGACCTAAACCCAGTGCCTCTGCCAATTGGGCTACGACCCCTCGAGTGGAAGCCTATAGGCCCCTCATGTACACGCTCTCCCGGGTCGCGCGAAGCCGCACTCCCGGCCGTCCACTACGGTTGCGGGCAGAACCGCTGCTAGGAGGACATGTGGCTCGCGATCCCGACACCATCCAGCGCGAGATCGAGCAGGCTCGCACCGCGCTGGCCGCCACCCTGGACGAGCTCAGCGAGCGGGCCAGCCCGCAGAAGCTCGTCGAGCAGGGCAAGTCGTCCGTGCTCGACGTGCTGAGCCAGCCCAAGGTCAAGTACACCCTGATCGCGGTCGGCGCCGTGGTCGGCTTCGCGCTGGTGCGCAAGCTCTTCCGCTAGGAAACCCGCACCAACGGCAGGAGCACCTGCTCGACGACCTTCTCCACGAACGGCTCGTCGAGCGGGTCCCCGGTCAGCATCAGCCGGTAGATCAGGGCGGCGCCCGCGATCTCGACCGCCATGCCGCGCGGTGCGTCGGTCCTGAGCTCGCCCCGTTCGGCGGCCCGGTCCAGGATGCCGCGCAGCACGTCGCGCTGCGAGATCAGGAACGTCTCCCGGAACGCCGCCGCCAGTTCGGGCTCGTGCGGCAGTTCGCCGACGAGTGCCTGAGCGGCCTTGCCGATCGGTCCGGAGAGGAACGCGGCGAACGACGAGAGGAACTCGCGCAGGTCTCCGGCCAGCGAGCCGGTGTCCGGTGCCGCGAGGTTCTGCGTGGCGAGCTGGGTGCACGTGTCGATCACGAGATCGAGCTTCGACTCCCACCGCCGGTAGATCGTCGCCTTGCCCGCTCGCGCGCGGGCCGCCACCGCGTCCATCGTGAGGGCCCGGTACCCGACCTCGGCCATCACCTCGAGCGCCGCCTGACGTAAAGCGTCGTCCCTGCTGGCGTCGCGAGGACGGCCTCGCTGGGGAACCCTGCCCTCGTTGAACGCCGCTGTCGACACAGCCATGCCACCTCCTCGTACAAGGCCACGGCTGATGCGTGTCCTCCCCGCCCCTTTGGCGGCACATCCTAGGCGTCCCGCCCCGCTCGCAGGGCGAGCAGCACCCGGTTGTTGCATCGTGTTGAGGTTGGTCGGTCCTGCGCGATGTGGCCCAGAACTCCTACCTTCCGAAGGTCTGGACCAGGCTACCTCGCCGCGCGGCTGACCTTGAGCAGTCGGCATGCGCGTGGGAGGAGCTGGTAGTGTTCTTCGGCAAAACACGTCTTCTCGGGAAGTTCACGGCTGCGGGTCGGCCAAGAGCAGCGGTCAGCGAAGAGCCCAGGACATCGGATGTCTTGGCCTGTGACGGCGCCTCGGAACGCGTCCGGGAGGAGTTCCCGGCCCGAGATCCGCGGATTTCCTGTCGGAAACCTGAAGATCGCGACCGGTTCGGACGAACCCGGGGAGGTCTCAATCGGGTGGTCTTGCTGGCCGTCCTGTCCACAGTGGCCGGTGCGGTCCTGGTCGCCCCCGCCGCCAGGGCGCTGCCGGACGGCCTCGCCCTGACCCCGCCGATGGGCTTCAACAACTGGAACACCACCGCCTGCGGCGCCGAGTTCACCGAGGCCATGGTCAAGGGCATCGCCGACATCTTCGTGTCGAAGGGCCTGAAGGACGCGGGCTACGAGTACGTCAACATCGACGACTGCTGGGCCGAGAAGACCCGTGACGCCGCCGGCAAGCTCGTCCCGAACCGCACCCGGTTCCCCAACGGCATCAAGGCCGTCGCGGACTACGTGCACTCCAAGGGCCTCAAGTTCGGCATCTACACCTCGGCCGGGACCGCGACCTGCGAGAAGGACAACGGCTTCCCCGGCGGCCTCGGGCACGAGGAGTCCGACGCGGAGCAGTTCGCGTCCTGGGGTGTCGACTACCTGAAATACGACAACTGCAACAACCAGGGCGTCGACGCGAAGCAGCGTTACCGCACGATGCGCGACGCCCTGAAGAAGACCGGCCGTCCGATCGTGTTCTCGTTGTGCGAGTGGGGCCAGAACAAGCCGTGGGAGTGGGCCTCCGACACCGGGCACCTCTGGCGCACCACCGGCGACATCGTGGACACCTGGCAGCGCACGATGGAGATCTACGAGGAGAACGTGGTGCTGGACTCCTACGCGGGGCCCGGCCACTGGAACGACCCGGACATGCTCGAAGTCGGCAACGGCCAGATGAGCGCCGTGCAGTACCGCAGCCACTTCTCGCTGTGGGCGATCATGGCCGCGCCGCTGCTGATCGGCTCGGACCTGCGCAAGGCCTCCGCCGACACGTTCGCGATCCTGGAGAACAGGGACGTCATCGCGGTCGACCAGGACCGGCTGGGCGCGCAGGGCAAGCGGATCCGCACCACCGGCAAGGCCGGCGTCGACGTGATCGTGAAGCCGCTGGCGAACGGCGACAAGGCCGTGGCGCTGTTCAACAAGTCCGCGTCCACGCAGACCATCTCGACCTCGCTGGCCGAGATCGGCGTGTCCGGTCCGGCGGTGCTGAAGGACCTCTGGACGAAGTCGTCGCTCACCACGTCCGATGCGATCTCGGCCTCGGTCCCGTCGCACGCCACGGTGATCTACCGCGTCTCGAAGGACGGCCCGGCCACGCCCGGCGGCACCACCGGGTGACGCCTCGCGTCACCTGTGCGTAGTCCCATGAGAACGGCCTGTGACCTGGTGTAACGCCGGTCACAGGCCGTCTGATATCCCGTGCATGAAGGCAACGCGTCTACTCCCTGCCCTCGCGGCGGCCGCCGCGCTGGCGCTCGCGCCGGGTCTGGCGCTCGCCGACCCCGGCAACGGCAAGGGCAACGGGATCACCCACAACCCGAACGTCCCGCCCGGACAGTCCGCGCAGGACACCTCCGTGCCGCAACCGCCGTCGAACGCGGACTTCAGCGGCAACGGCGCGAACGTGTCCGGTCCGTACGACTCGACCCGTGACGGCTCGCCGTCGCAGAACGGGAACGGCACGGGCGAGGCGAACGGCAAGCCGTGCGCCGGCTGCGTCGGCAAGGCCGACAACAAGAACCCCCGCGGCCAGCAGCCGGGTGGCTCGGACGCCAACTCCGGCTACGAGTGCGACTCGAACCACGGCGTGGGCCGCGGCAACCCGGCCCACACGGGCTGCACACCTGCGGAAACGCCTCCGGTGACCACCACCCCGGTGACCACCCCGCCTACCACCACCGCGGTCCCACCGGCGGTCCAGCAGGGCGGAGCCCCACCGGCACCTCAGGCGGCTCCGGCTCCCGAGGCCGCGGAGGACCTGGCGTCCACCGGCTTCGACCTGCTGCCGCTGGGCCTGGCCGGGCTCGTGCTCGTGGGTGGCGGTGGCGCGGCGGTGGTCATGGCCGGCCGGGCCCGGAAACCCTGACCGCGAGGGCGAGCTGGGTCAGGTACCGCTTCACGATCCGGCCGTCGTAGCGCGTGTCGATCAGCCGCCGGACGTCCGCGAGCAACGGGCCGCGGCGCGGCAGCACGATGTGGTTCGAGTACGTGAGAAGCAGGTCCGCGTACTCCTCGGTGCTGTACGCCTGCTCCCACTCGTAGCGGTGGAACTCGGGCTCGCCGAAGAACGGGCTTTCGTCGAACTCGCAGGGGATCGCCGACGCGGGAGATTGCCGCAGGTTCGGTGGCGTGGTGGGATCCCATCGCTCGTAGCACTCCTGCACGTCCACGAAGAACTGCTCGGTGCCGCCCGCGACGTGGTGCGTCGAGATCACGGCCAGCGAGCCGCCCGGACGCAGAGCCGCGGCACAGCGGGCCATCCGGGTGGCGGGGTCGAGCCAGTGGAACGCCGTCGCCGCCACCACCAGGTCGAACGGCTCCGGCAGTCGCCAGACGTCGAAGTCCGCCACGACCACCCGAGCGGCGGGAGCGTGGGAACGGGCGACGGCCGCCAGGCCGGGACTCAGCTCGACCGCCGTCACCTCGCCCAGCGCCGTCAGCGACAGCGTCGCCTGGCCGGTTCCGGGGCCGATCTCCAGGATGCGCGGGCCGGACAGGCGTTCGAACAGCTGCGGCGGATAGGTGGGACGTGCCCGGTGGTACCGGGCCGCGTCCTCGCCGAAGGTGGTGCGCAAACGCTCGCGGTCGGTCACCCGCCGAGTTCAAGCGACCGGGACGGCAGCGCGTCCAGGCCGTTTCGCGCGAACGTCGTCCAGACGCCCCGCAGCGTCTTGGCCAGCACGGGATCCGGTTCCTGACCGGCGAGCATGCCCGCCCCGAGCCAGCCCTCCGGGTCGAACAGGAACGGCAGCTCCATGCAGTGGCACGAGCCCAGCGGGGCATCGGACGGTGCCCCGCTGAACAGGTAGGTGGCGACCCGGCCGCCCGCCGCCGTCCAGTCCTGCGCCAGCTGACGCGCCCCGCCGGCGAAGATCAGCTCGGTCACGGTCTCCCAGTGCGCCGGATCCGGCACGTACGGGCTGCCGTCGTCGGCCGTGTGCCCGACGAGCAGTTCGACGCGTGACGCGGCCGCCGTGAGATCGGCGTCGACCTCCGGCGCGAACGGCATGCTGCCCGACGGAAAGAACTGGGAACCGACGGCAGCGACGGCCGCGACTTGGGCTGCCAGCAGGTCTTCCACGGAGGTGGAGGCGTCGACGGAGATCGCCGCGCGCAAGGCCTCCGTCATCTCCGCGCGTTCGGGGCTGCGGGTGCCCATCGGCGCGCTCTGCATGATCGCGCGGTGGAACAGGCCCTCCGTGTCGGTGAGCATCAGCGCGTACACCGAGTCGCCGCCCGCGGACTGCCCGAAGACCGTCACGTTCGCGGGATCACCGCCGAACGCGGCGACGTTGTCCCGCACCCACCGCAGCGCCACGAACTGGTCGAGCAGGCCGAGGTTGTCGCGCAGGTACCCGAAGACGCCGAGGCGGTAGCTGACGCTGACGACCACGACGCCTTCCGAGGCCAGCAGCCCGGCCTCGTACTTCGTGGACTCGCCACTGCCGGTCACGTACGCGCCGCCGTGGAACCAGACCATCACCGGCAGGCCGGACGCGCCGGCCGGAGCGGTCACCGAGAGCACCTGGCAGTGCTCGTCGAACGAGAGGCCCTCGACCGAGTTGCCGACCACCGGCGCCAGCGCCGACGGAGGCTGCGGGCAGGCGGGGCCGCGCCGCGAGTCGTCGATCACCCCGTCCCAGGCGACGGGGGACGGCGCGATGAAGCGGTCGGCTGTCGCGTAACGGATTCCGCGCGCCCGTACGAGGCCTTCGGCAGTGATCACCCCGCCGATACTAAGCACGAGTAAGCAATTCCACAGCGTCTCGATTCGGCGGGAACGCGGGGACAGGAGCACGATGTAACGGTTGGGCAACGAGGCAGAGGAGGCGCCCGGTGCGGGCTACGACGATCTACGGCACCCGAGACATCCGAGTCGAGGAGGTGCCGGACGCGGCCGTCCAGGAGGCTACCGACGTCGTCGTCCGGGTCGAGCTCGCGTGCATCTGCGGCAGCGACCTGTGGGCCTACCGAGGCGTGGCCAAGCGCGCGGACGGGCAGCGGATCGGGCACGAGTTCCTCGGCATCGTCGAGGAGGTCGGCAGCGAGGTCCGCAGCGTCCAGGTCGGCGACCGGGTCATCGCGCCGTTCGTGTGGAGCGACGGCACGTGCGCGTACTGCCAGGCCGGACTGCAGACGTCCTGCCTCAACGGCGGTTTCTGGGGCGGCAAGGGCAGCGACGGCGGTCAGGGCGAGGCCGTGCGCGTGCCGCAGGCCGACGGCACGCTGGTCCGGGTTCCCGCGGACGCGCCGGCGGCGTTGCTGCCCGCGTTCCTGAGCCTGAGCGACGTCATGGGCACCGGTCACCACGCCGCCATCGGCGCGGGCGTCGGTCCCGGCAGCACGGTCGCGGTCGTCGGTGACGGCGCGGTCGGCCTGTGCGGTGTGCTCGCGGCCAAGCGGCTCGGCGCCGAGCGGATCATCGCGATGGGCCGCCACGAGGACCGGGCCAAGATCGCGAGGCTCTTCGGTGCCACGGACCAGGTCGCCGAACGCGGTGAGGCCGCGGTCGAGCGGATCAAGGAGATGACCGGCGGCCTCGGCGCGGCCGCGGTGCTGGAGTGCGTCGGCACCGAGCAGTCGTGGGAGACCGCGATGGGCATCGTGCGCGACGGCGGCCGGATCGGCTACGTCGGTGTGCCGCACGAGATGCCGGGGCTGCCGCTGGGCAAGCTGTTCGGCCGCAACATCGCCATCGGCGGCGGTATCGCGCCCGTGCGGGCGTACCTGCCGGAACTGCTGGCCGACGTGCTCGCCGGGCGGATCGACCCCGGTCCCGTCTTCGACCGGACGGTCTCGCTCGACGACGTCGCGCTGGGCTACCAGGCGATGGACGAGCGGACCGCCCTCAAGGTCATCGTGCAGCCGTCGTGAGCACGTAGTCCTCGGCGCGCACGCGCTTGGTCCGCATCCAGTACCGCCAGGTGAAACCCGGCCACACGGTGCGGTTCACGCCCTGCGCGTCGAGGTACCAGCTCTTGCAGCCACCCTGGGTCCACACGCCCTTGGTGAGCTTCCGCTGGAGCTCCTCGTTGAACTCCTGCTGGGCCTCCACCCGCACGTCCAGCTCCTCCGCGCGGTGTTTTTCGAGGAGCTGGAGGCACTGCGAGATGTACCGGATCTGCGACTCGATCATGAACACGACCGAGTTGTGCCCGAGTCCGGTGTTGGGGCCCAGCAGGAAGAACAGGTTGGGAAAGCCCGAGACCGTGATGCCGTAGTAGGTCTCGATGCCCTCCTGGCGCCACTGCTTCGCGAGGTCGACGCCGCCCTTGCCCTGGATGTCCAGGTAGTCGAACGAGTCGACGACGTGGAACCCGGTGCCGTAGATGATGACGTCGACCTCGTGCTCGACGCCCGCACTGTCCACAATGGACTTCTCGCGCACCTCGGAGACCTTGTCCGTCACCAGGTCGACGTTCGGGTTGCCCAGCGCGGGGTAGAAGTCGTTGGAGATCAGCACGCGCTTGCAGCCCATGGTGTAGTCGGGCTTCAGCTTCTTGCGCAACGCCGGGTCCGGCACCTGCTTCTTCATGTGCCGCAACGCGATGCCCTGCGCGAACTGCATGATCTTCGGGTTGACCGCGAAGCCCAGCGCCGACGACTCGCGCGTCCAGTACACGAAGTTGCGGTAGGCCCGTTGCGTGAAGGGCAAGGCGCGGAACAGCTTCTGCTCCCAGCCGTTGATCTCGCGGTCGGCCTTCGGCATGATCCACGGCGGCGTGCGCTGGAAGATCTTCATCGACGCGACCTGGCCGGCGATCTTCGGCACGAACTGGATCGCGGACGCGCCCGTGCCGATGACGGCGACGCGCTTGCCCGTCAGGTCGTAGTCGTGGTCCCACTGCGCTGAGTGGAACGCCTTGCCGCTGAAGTTCTCGATGCCCGGCAGCTCCGGGACGTTCGGGATGTGCAACGCGCCGACGCCCGCGACCAGGGCCTGCGCCGTGTAGGTGTCGCCCTGCTCGGTCGTGACGTTCCAGCGCTTGGCCTCGTCGTCCCACTGCGCGCCGGAGACCTTGGTGTTGAAGCGGATGTGCGGCCGCAGCCGGTACTTCTCGGCGACGCGCTGCAGGTAGTCGAAGATCTCGCCCTGGCGCGCGAACATCCGCGACCACCTGGGGTTCATCTCGAACGAGAACGAGTACATGTGCGACGGCACGTCACACGCGCAGCCCGGGTAGGAGTTGTCCCGCCAGGTGCCGCCGAGGTCGTCCGCCTTCTCCAGCACCACGAAGTCGTGCTCACCACGGCGCTTCAGCTCGATGGCCATGCCGAGGCCGGAGAAGCCGGTGCCGATGACGAGCACTTTCGTCTCTCGGTGCATGGGGAAGTCCCTCCGCTCGCGGTAGCTACTTCGCAGTAGGTTACCCCGAGTAAGTTACGAGCGGTAGACTCCATTTGTGACAGCTCCACGGCGCCGCATGCCCAAGGCCCAGCGCATGGCCCAGATGCTCGCCGTCGCTGAGGAGATCTTCGCCGAGCAGGGCTATCTCGCCACCTCGATGGACGAGATCGCCGAACGCGTGGGCGTCTCGAAGCCGATGCTCTACGAGTACTTCGGCTCGAAGGAAGGCCTGCTCATCGGTTGCATCCACCGTGCGCGCACAGAGCTGCGGGAGAAGACGGCGGCGGCGATCGCGGGTGCCGCGAGCCCGGAGGAGTTCCTGCGGCTAGGTCTGCTCGCGTTCTTCGAGTTCATCGACGAGCACCGCAGGTCGTGGGCGTTGCTGCGGCAGGAGGCGGCCGTGGCCGTGCCGTCGGCGCAGGAAGAGGTGGAAGGCATCCGTCAGCAGCAGACGGACATGATCGGGGCCGTGCTGGCGTCGTTCACGCCGGAGATCGACCCGCTGGAGGCGGAGGCGTTCGCCGAGATCGTCGTCGGCGCGACGGAACGGCTCGCGGTGTGGATGGAGCGCAGGCCCTCGGTGGGGCCCGCGCTCGCAACCGACTACGTGATGGCCGTGATCTGGCCGGGTGTCGCGGACCGGCTGGTGCCGGTCAGCTCGCTGCCTTCACCCGCTCAGCCCGCATAGCGCTGACCGAGGGCAGGTCCAGCGGCGCGGGCTTCACACCCGTCGCCCACTCGATCAGCAGGTCCGCGATCTGCGGGTTGCGCGGCAGCACCGGGCCGTGCAGGTAGGTGCACAGGATCCGGCCCTGGACGGCGCCCTCGACGCTGCCGTCGTTGCCGGTGCCGACCTTGACGTGCGCGAGCGGCCGGGCGGCCGGGCCGAGGACGGTGCGGCCCTGGTGGTTCTCGAACCCGGTCAGCACGCCCTCGAAGAGGCCGCCGGCGGGCTCGGCGATGACCTCGCCGATCGCGCGGCTGCCGCCGGCGTGCGAGGTCGAGTCGATCAGGCCCATGCCGGGGTGCGTGATGTTGTCGGCACGGGTGAAGCTCTCACCGAAGATCTGGATGCCGGCGCACACGCCCAGCACCACGGCGTTCTTCGTGACGGCGCGCTGCAGGCCGGGGTGCTCGCGCAGGTGCTTGACCGCCAGCGTCTGCGCGGTGTCCTCACCTCCGCCGACGACGTAGATGTCGCACGAGTCCGGCACCGGCTGGCCGTAGTTGATCGGCACGATCTCGGCTTTGATGCCGCGCCACGTCATGCGCTTTTCGAGGACCACGGCGTTGCCGAAGTCGCCGTACGTGCCGAGGAGATCCGGCAGCACGAGCGCGATCTGGATTGTCGACTCACTCATCAGCGGCAGCCCTGGCATTCAAGTCGCGGAACGCGGTGTAGTTGGCGATGACCTCGACCGCCCCCTGCGGCATCTGGTCGATGGCCTTCAGCGGGTCGGGCACGATCGTGTGCTGGACCTCGGCGTAGGTCAGGCGGACGGCGAGATCGGTCGCCCGTTCGCCTGACGCGATGACCGTGCGGCCCTGGAGGCGCTCGAACGGGACGTCCCACAGCCAGCTCAGGTCGCGGCCGTCGGCCTCCTGGGCGTTGATCACCAGGACGGCCGGGTGGTTGGCCTCCTTGACGACCGTGAGGGTCTCGCTCCAGCCCGCCGGGTTCTTGCTGAGCAACAGGCGCGCGCTGCGGCCGCCCCGCTGGATCGTGCGGTAGCGGCCGCTCACGTTGGAGACGCCGCGCAGACGACGCACCGCCTCCTCGGCGGTGACGCCCATCGCGTGGGCGGCGGCGGACGCCATGACGGCGTTGGCCTGGTTGAACTTGCCCGGCAGCGTGAGGCGCAGCTCGAGCTTCTGGTGCTCCGGCGTGATCATCGCTTCGTCGGCGGTGATCCAGTTCGGGTGCGGGCGCGCGAGGTCGCAGCCCGTGCAGTGCCAGTGCTCGCCCTGCCAGCGGATCGGGTTGCCGCAGCGCGGGCAGCTCGCCGAGTCGTGGTGCCAGCCGGTGCCGGTGGCGACCCAGACGACCTTCGGCGCGTTCCAGGCCGCGCTCGTCACCATCACGTCGTCGCAGTTCGCGATGATCGTGCAGTTCTGCAGCTTGTTGACGGCGTCGCGCAGCGACCGCTCGATGGTGCGGACCTCGCCGACCCGGTCGAGCTGGTCACGCGAGAGGTTCAGGATCACCGCGACGGACGGGTTGCTGGCGCCCGCGACGGCCGGGAAGTAGGCCTCGTCGCACTCCAGCACGGCGTACGGCGCGTCCGGCTGCTTCGAGAGCGCCGTGACGTGGCCGTCGGGCATGTTGGCGCCGCTGTGGTTCGTGGCGACCTCGCCGAGCGCGCCCACGGCTCGCGCCAGCATCATCGTGCTGGTGGTCTTGCCGTTGGTGCCCGTCACGACGGCGACCCTGCGGCCCTGGGTGAGGCGGTTGAGCGCCTGCGGGTCGAGCTTCAGCGCAACCCGGCCGCCGATCATGCCGCCGGCGCCGAGACCCATCTTCTGGGACAGCGTGGAGCTCAGGTTGCCCAGCTTCACGGCGGCTGCGGTGCGCAGGGGGAGGCGGGCGGGGGAATCGTTCACCCCGGCGATGCTACCGGCGAAGCTGTTCGGCCCTTTCGGACGGCCGCCAGCGTTGGTGTGAACGGGGTTCGGTACGACTAGCGGCTCAGTGTCCGCAGGATGCGGATGAGTTCCACCGTCGGAAGCTGGCACAGCTGCGCCATGTTCTCCAGGGCGGGCAGGTCCAGGTGCACGTCGGGTGAGGCACCTGGCGGCAGCGCGTGCAGCCGTCCGGCCGCCCACCGTTTGAGTGGCAGGACGCGGGGGTTGTCGGTCGCGGCGATCGAGGTGAGGTTCAGCGTCAGATGTCCGGCGGGGGTGTCGCCGAAGAAGCGTTCGTGCACGCGGGCGAGGACTTCGTGCGCCGGGACGTCGAGCGCGTGACAAATCTCCACGAGACGCACGACGGAGCACTGCCGGGTGCCGAGCTCGTAGGTCGCCAGAGTCTGCAGCGAGATCTCGGTCTGCAGCCGCTTGTTGAGCTCCTTGCGGGTCCATCCGCGCTGCTTGCGAAGGCTGCGGATCTCATCACCGAGCACGCGCTGGTACGCCACTGTGTCGATTTGGCCGTTCGCAGTTTGCACCCTGGTCCTCCACCCCGTGAGCGGGTCTCACGGTGATGGAAGGCCCCAGTGCTTCGCCGCTTACGCAACTTGCTAGGAGAACCCCCGAATGGGGGATACATCTCTACTCTGAGTATCAGTTCACGCAGCGCACGCCGTCCGCGGAGATGGGCGCAGGGGCCGACGGGTCAGCCGGTTGCTGACGCGCACCGTCCAGGGCGAGTACTCCGGAACCGGCGAAACCCTGCGCGCCCGGACCCGCGTAGTCCGATCCGAGGAAGACCCGGACGGCGCCGGCCGGCACGTTCACGTCCTGTTCGACCTTCAGCCCGCCGAGAGCCTCCTGGACCGCGTCCGCGCCCGTCTCGCCACCCTTGCCGTAGCGGACGACCGACTTCGCCATGGCCTCGGCGTTGCCCGTCTGGCCGCCCGTGAAGCCCTTCGCGACGAGCGACTGGAGCACCGTGCCCGCGAGGCCGGGCTGACCGGAGGCGTTGCGGACGTCGACGGTCACCGAGGCCTTGTCGAACTTCGGGTCGGCCGGGCTCGACGACGCCGGTGCCTTGCCGAGGTTCTTGACGAACGCCCGCACCTCGGACTCGATCACCTCGACCGCCGAGCCGTCCTCCGGCGTCTGCAGGTCGGGGTTGCCGGTGGGGATCGTCTGGAACGTCATGTTGCCGCCCGTCATGTCCTTCATCTGCAGGGCGAACTTGGTGATGTCCCAGCCTTCGTCGAGCACGATCGCGCCGCTGACGGCCTTGATCATGTCGTTGCGCTTGGAGCTGTCGGTGAGCACGCCCGCGGACAGCATCTTCTTGGCGAGGCCCGCCATGAAGACCTGCTGGCGCACGACGCGGTCGAGGTCGCCCAGCGGCAGGCCGTGGCGCTGGCGGACGAACGCGAGCGCGTTCTTGCCCTCGATGGTCTGCGGGCCCGCGGGGAAGTTCGCGCCGGAGAAGCTGTCGCGCACCTTGTTGTTGAGGCAGACGTCGATGCCGCCGATGGCCTTGGTGATGTCGTAGAAGCCGACCAGGTTGACCTCGGCGTAGTGGTCGATCGTCGTGCCGGTCAGGGTCTGGATGGTCTCGATGAGGTTCTTCGCGCCCGCCTTGCGCGACTCCATCTCGACCTCGGGCTCGGGCTTGCCGCTGCCCTTCAGCTTCTCGGCGGCCTGGTTCTTGGCGAAGCCGTAGGCGGAGTTGATCTTGTGTCGCCCGAACCCGCCCGCGATCTTCACGTAGGAGTCGCGCGGGAACGACACGGCGTAGGCCTTGCCGCTGTCGTTCGGGATGTGCAGCAGGATCAGCGTGTCGGTGTTGAAGCCGCCGTCGTCGGTGCCGCCCGCCTGCAGTTCGTTGAGGATGTTCTGCGGCAGCGGGTTGCCCTTGGAGTCGGTGCGGCTGTCCATGCCGACCAGCAGGATGTCGATCGCCCCGTCGGCGGGCTTCTCGCCCGCGTCGGCCAGGTTCAGGTCCTGCTTGGTCAGGCCGTCCGTCAGCGACGTCAGGTTCTGCCACGCGATGCCGGTGACCAGCAGGATCGTCGCGGACACCATGCTGATGAAGATCTTGGCGCCGGTGGACGCGCCGCGCTCGGCCTTGCTCGGCCGGCGGGCCGGTGCGGGCTTCGGCCTCGGCCGGGGCGCGGGTGCGGCGGCCTCCGCCTTCGCGGGCGTGGTGCGGACCGTGGGGCGGTCGGCGATCGGGCGCGGCGCGGACGACGACGCGCGGTCCGGTTCGCGGCCGCGCGCGGGCACCCGGCGCGGGGGTTCGCGGCGGGGCGGTTCACTTCGGCCGGCCGGCTCACGACGGGGCGGCTCGGCGCGGCTCGGTGGCTCGCGACGAGGCGGCTCGACACGCTTCGGAGGCTCCCGACGTGGGGGTTCGGCTCCTCCGGGTTGCCTGCGCGGCGGCTCGGCGGCGCGTGGCGGCACCTGCGGGCGGTGGGGTTGGCCCGTCTGGGGACGCGGGGTGGCGGAAGGTCGCCTGGGATTCCCGTTGGGGTCTCCCAGCCGCGGCGGCCGGTTGTCCACACCCACTCCTCTCAGCACATTCGGGTACACCAAGTAGACGTGCGGGGCCGCCACTCGGTTGTGCACAGCGTGGCACAGTGGCGGAGACCACCCGATCAAGGCCCCTTGACCAGGGGTTTTATCGGTTTCGTAGACTCGTCGCCGTGTTGACGATGCAGGACGCGCTGCTCGCGCTGACCAAGTACTGGACCGACCGAGGCTGCATCGTGGTGCAGCCGTTCAACACCGAGGTCGGGGCGGGAACGCTGAACCCGGCCACCGTGCTGCGGGTGCTGGGTCCCGAGCCGTGGCGCGTCGCCTACGTGGAGCCGTCCGTGCGGCCCGACGACGCCCGTTACGGCGAGAACCCGAACCGGCTGCAGACGCACACCCAGTTCCAGGTGATCCTCAAGCCCGATCCGGGCGACCCCCAGGAGCTCTACCTCGGTTCGCTGGAGGCGCTGGGCATCGACGTGCGCGGGCACGACGTCCGGTTCGTCGAGGACAACTGGGCCTCGCCCGCCCTGGGCGCCTGGGGCCTCGGCTGGGAGGTCTGGCTCGACGGCCTGGAGATCACCCAGTTCACGTACTTCCAGCAGGCCGGCGGCATGACGCTGGACCCGGTGTCGGTGGAGATCACCTACGGCATCGAGCGGATCATGATGGCGCTGCAGGGCGTCGACCACTTCAAGAAGATCGCCTACGCGCCCGGCATCTCCTACGGCGAGGCGTTCGGCCAGGCCGAGTACGAGATGTCGCGGTACTACCTCGACGACGCGGACGTGGAGGCGAACAAGCGCCTCTTCGAGGAGTTCGCGGCCGAGGCCCGGCGCATGCTCGACGCCCGCCTGCCCGTTCCGGCGCACAGCTTCGTGCTGAAGTGCTCGCACATCTTCAACGTGCTGGACGCGCGGGGCTCGATCTCCACGACCGAGCGCGCCCGTGCGTTCGGCCGGATGCGCGGACTGGCGCGCGAGGTCGCCGCTCTGTGGGCCGAGCGCCGGTCCGAGCTCGGGCACCCGCTCGGTGTGGCCGAGCTCCCCGCCGCCGCCGAGAAGCCGTCGTCCTTCGCGGACGTCGTCGCGCCGGCCACGCTGCTGTTCGAGATCGGCACCGAGGAACTGCCGCCGCACGAGGTGACCCGGACCGTCGACGCGGTGCGCGCCGCGGTGACCACGAAGCTGGCAGCGACCCGGTTGTCCTGCGGCGAGGTGACCGTGCACGGCACGCCGCGCCGGATCGTCGTGCTGGTGCCCGCGGTGTCGCCGCGCGAGCCG
This sequence comes from Lentzea sp. NPDC051208, assembly GCF_040682435.1. Classification (NCBI taxonomy): domain Bacteria; kingdom Bacillati; phylum Actinomycetota; class Actinomycetes; order Pseudonocardiales; family Pseudonocardiaceae; genus Lentzea; species Lentzea sp. NPDC051208. The sequence continues at coordinate 171,691 of NZ_JBFBAW010000006.1, forward strand.
GACGCGGAACGCACCGTGCGCGGTCCTCGCGTCTCCGCCGCCTTCGACGGCGAGGGCAACCCGACGAAGGCCGTGCAGGGCTTCGCGCGTGGCCAGGGCGTCGAGGTGTCGGCGCTGGGGCGCGTGGTCGAGAACGGCGTGGAGTTCGTGGCGCTGACCAAGTCCGATGCCGGCCGCGGCGCCGTCGAGGTGCTGAGCGGGCTGCTGGCCGAGGTCGTCTCGGACCTGCGTGCCGAGAAGAACATGAAGTGGAACGACCCGAAGCTGTCGTTCACCAGGCCGATCCGCTGGCTGCTCGCGCTGCTGGGCCAGACCCCGGTGCCGGTCGCGGTGTCGTCGCTCGCCTCGGGTACCTCGACGCGCGTGCACCGCACGGCCGACACCCCGGTCGTCGAGGTGTCCACAGCGGACGGTTACCTGGAGTTCCTGGAGTCGCACGGCATCCAGGCCGACTCGTCGGCGCGCTCCGCCTCGATCGTCGCCGCGGCGCAGGAGCTGGCGGCCTCGGTCGGCGGTGTCGTCGAGGTCGACGGCCTGCTGGACGAGGTGACGAACCTCGTCGAGTGGCCGACGCCGATCCTCGGCTCGTTCGAGGAGCGGTACCTGGAGCTGCCCGGGCAGATCCTCACCACCGTGATGCGCAAGCACCAGCGCTACCTGCCGGTGCGGTCGGCCGACGGCACGCTGCTGCCGCACTTCGTGGCCGTGGCGAACGGTGCCGTGGACGCGGACCTGGTGCGGGCGGGCAACGAGGCCGTGCTGCGCGCGCGGTACGAGGACGCGGCGTTCTTCTGGCGTGCGGACCTCAAGACGCCGCTGGACGAGATGAAGTCCGGCCTCGCGAAGCTGACGTTCGCGGACAAGCTCGGCTCGATGGCCGACCGCGCGGCGCGGATCGCCGCGCTGGCCGGCCGGTTCGCTTCGGTGGTCGACGTCGACCGCGAGACGCTGGACCGCGCGGGCGCGTTGGCCAAGTTCGACCTCGGCTCGCAGATGGTGATCGAGCTGTCGTCGCTGGCCGGCGTGATGGCGCGGGAGTACGCGGCACGCGCGGGGGAGACGCCCGAGGTCGCCCTGGCGCTGTGGGAGATGGAACTCCCGCGCTCGGCCGGCGACGCGCTGCCGTCGTCGGTGCCGGGTGCGCTGCTGTCGCTGGCGGACCGCTTCGACCTGCTGGCGGGCCTGTTCGGCATCGGCGCGCAGCCGACCGGTTCGTCCGACCCGTTCGGCCTGCGCCGCGCGGCTCTCGGCGCGGTGACCGTGCTGCGGGCGTTCCCGGACCTGCGGGAGATCACGCTGCCGGTGGCGCTTTCCCTTGCCGCTGAAGGACTCGACGTTTCCGCGGAGGCGTTGGAGACCGCACGGGAGTTCGCGGTGCGCCGGTACGAGCAGGCGCTGCTCGACGCCGGGCACGAGCACCGTTTCGTGCAGGCGGTGCTGCCTTTGGCCGACTCGCCGGTGCTGGCCGACGAGACGTTGACCGAGCTGGAGTCGTTGGCGGGCAACGAGTCGTTCGACGCGTTGGCTGCGGCTCTGCAGCGGGTGCGGCGGATCGTGCCCGCCGCCGTCGAGGGCTCTTACGACGCTTCGGTGTTGTCGGAGCCCGCCGAGGTGGCTCTGCACAAGGCGTTCGACGGGGTGCCGCGGGACGTCGTCGGGCTGGCGGCGTTCTTCGCTGCCGCCGAGGAGCTGACCGGGCCGATCAACACGTTCTTCGACGAGGTGCTCGTGATGGCCGAGGACGAGAAGGTGAAGGCCGCGCGGCTCGGGCTGCTGGCTTCGATCCGGGACTTCGCGGCGCCGGTGCTGGACTGGACCCAGCTGTAGGACGACGAGGAGGAAGGGGCGTCCCGCGTTGCGTGGACGCCCCGTTCTTCGTCCGAGTGGCTACTTGATCTCGAAGCTCTGGCCGTAGACCTTCCACTTCAGCGGTGTGTTCAGGTCGAAGTTGCCGGCCTTGAGCCACACGCGCTGTGCGGTGTCGACGCGGGTGGTGTCCTCGTGCGCGGGCTCCTGCTTCATGGTCCACACGCGGGCGTCCATGAAGGCGTTGAGCCACGTGGTCTCGTTGCCGCCCTGCGACGGGGGCTTCGCCTTGGCCAGCGCGCGTTTGCGGATGCCGGAGAAGTCCAGGCTGCCCCAGCCGTCGCCGTGCATGACGATCGCGTCGTAGTAGGCGAACTGGCCCAGTGCGCGCACGCCGTCGGCCTTGGCCTGGCGCACGGCCGGGTTGAAGTACACGCGGTCGCGTTCGGACTCCTGCGCCGCCTTGAAGACGGAGTCTTTGGCCGCTGTCTTCCAGTCCCTGGTGTAGTCGGGATCCAGGCCGGCGTGCGAGTCGGTGCCGTTCACCCTGCGCAGTGCGGGAAGGTACTTCTCCAGCACGTTGCCGGGTTTGCGCTGCTTGTACAGCTCGACGAGGTCGAGCATGTCTCCCGTGCCGCTGCAGAAGCCGATGATGCCGGCGGTGTAGCCGCGGCCGTCGTCGATGTCCTCGATGTAGCCGAACTGGGCGCGCCAGTTCGTGGACGAGTTCTCCGCGCTGGACACGATCTGCATCGCGATGTCCTTCATGCGCGGGTCGTTCAGGTCAGCGGCCTGAGCGGTGCCCGTCGTCGCGGTGGCGAGCGCGACGCAGGTCAGAACTGCGGCCGCGATGCGGCTTGAGATCTTCACGCGTTCCTCCCGGGGTGTCCCGGGCGGCGGTGCGGCAACGGTAAGGGGTCCGGACCTTCTTCGGCAAGAGTGTTTACGAATTTGCGAAGGCGGAGGACATGGCGAGGGCCCGGCTCACGAGCCGGGCCCCACCTGTCATCAGCCGTTCTCGGCGGCGCACCTCTGGTCGTTCGGACGCTGTCCGCCGAGCAGGTACTCGGTGACCTCGTCGTTGGCGCACTTGTTCTTGCCGAAGACGTAGGCGCCGTGCCCGCTCTGGTCGATCGTGATCATCGCCGCCCTGTTGCCGAACGCGCGGCGCGTCGTCCGGGCGCCGGCCAGCGGCGTCGCGGGGTCGCGCTCGTTCTGCACCAGCAGCACGTTGCGCGGGCCCCGGTCGGACGGCAGAACCTGCTTCTCCACCGGCTTCGGGAAGAAGGCGCACGGCTGGATGTTCGCCGCGGCCGCGCCGAACATCGGGTTGCGGACGCGGTCGATCGCCACGTTGCGCTCGTACGTGCCGACCGACGACGGCCAGGCGGAGTCACCGCAGATCACGTTCAGGCGACCTGCCAGCAGGGCCTGGACGCGCGGGACCTCCGGGAACTCCTGCGGCGGCTGCGGCTGGCCGGTGTCGAAGGCCTTCCAGGAGGCGGCGAGCTTCGAGAAGGCCCTGTCACCGGTGTCGTAGAGGGCCGTGAAGGTGATGAAGCGGAACAGCCTGCCGTCGTAGCCCTCCACCGAGGGCGTCTTGTCGAGCCTCGCGGCCAGCTCGAAGAACTTGGCGCGCACCTGCTGCGGCGTCGTGCCCAGGTCGTGCTCGGGGTGCGCCGCCGCCCACTTCGCGAAGTCCGGGAACGTGTCCTCGACGCCGCGGCCCATCAGCCGGCCGCCCTCGACGTCCCAGCCGCCCTTCGGCAGGTTGCTGTCGATCACGACGCGCTCGGCGGTCTTCGGGAACAGCGTGGCGTACACCGAACCCAGGTACGAGCCGTAGGAGTACCCGAGGAACGAGGCCTTCTTCTCGCCCAGCGCCGCGCGGACCGAGTCCAGGTCACGCGCGATGTTCGCGGTCGTGTTGTACGGCAGTTCGCCGGCCGAGGACGACTTGAGGCACTGCTCGGCGATCTTCTTGACCTCCTCGGCGCGCTGGCGCACCTCGGCGGAGTTGTTGGCGTACGGAGGCACGCTGCCGTCAGCCATCTGCTCCTCGGTGAGGTCGCATGTGGACGGTGAGCTGTAGCCGATGCCACGCGGGTCCATGCCGATGATGTCGTACGCGTCCTGCACGTCCTGGGGCAGTCCGACCGCCTTCAGCACGGCCGGGAACGTCAGGCCCTCGCTCGGCCCGCCGGGATTGGTCAGCAGGATCCCCTTGCGCTTCGCGGGGTTCTTGCTGGCCAGCCGGGTGATCATCACCTCGGTCCTGCGGCCTTCCGGCTTGCGGTAGTCGAGCGGCAGCCGGAGCTTTCCGCACTCCAGACCGGGCAGCGCCACGTCGGCGGGACAGGCGACCCACTGCACCTCGGGCTTCGGCGTGGCGGCGGTCGACACCCCCGGCATCGCCACCAGCCCTGCGGCGGCGGTCACGACCGCGGCCAGCGACAACGTTTTTCGCATTAGCAAATCCTCCCCGACGACGTGCCCCCTCGGGCGCGCCAGAACCAATGGAATGTCAGCCGCCCATGCGGACGAGCACGTCCAGCTGGGCCTTGTTGTAGAGCTCGACCAAGACCTTCACGACCGTCCGCCGCGCGTGCTCCGCACCTCGCGGGGCGTCGCTCCACAGACCGGCCGGATCCGGGAACACGGCGCGGATCTGAGCCATGTACGGCATCTCGCGCATGGCGTCCGCCACCCGCTGCCGGGTCTCCTCGTCCGCGTCCTCCGGCAGGTTGTCGAACGCCACCACCGCCGGATCCCGCGAGTAGCCCTTCAGCGTCTCGGCGTACCTGGCCAGCGTCTCCGGCGAGAGCAGCTGGGCCAGCACGACGGTGAACGATCGGTCCTGCGGAGACAGGTTCGCGTTCTCGATCATCACCGCGACGTCGGGCGGCAGGTCGGTCGGCACCTCCTGGCGCCGGACCAGTGCCAGCTCGGCCCTGATCCGTTGCAGGCGTTCGATCTGCGCGGCCAGTTCGGTGTCGAGCTCCCGCAACGCCTCGCGCGGATGCTCGTCCCCGTCACCCAGTTCCGCGATCTGCGTGAGCGACAACCCGAGATCGGTGAGGCGCTTGATCCTCAGCACCCGCACGAGATGGGGCACGCCGTAGCTCTTGTAGCCGTTGGCGCGGCGTTCCGGCTCGGCGAGCAGGCCCACGTCGTGGTAGTGCCGGATCGTGCGCAACGTCGTGCCGGCGAGATCGGCCAGTTGACTGGTGCTCCACGCCACGACGTGCTCCTCTCCGGTTGCTGACGGGCCCCAGTTGAAACCATGCCGCTACGGCACGGTCAAGGCAGACCGGAACGTTCAGACGAAGGTTGGGGAGGGAGTCCACTTTCGTCGCACGCAAAAGGCCCCCGGCAAGACACCGGGGGCCTTTTGTTGCGTTACAAGGACTTACAGGAACTGACCACCACGGGTGACAGCGCCGTAGGCGTCCACGATGCCGTGACCGTAGAAGCCGTTGAACTTCGCGTCACCCTCGCAGGTGGCGTCGAACTCGGGCGAGCGCCCCACGTTGACGTACGACACGGTGCGCGGGTTCGGGCAGGCGCGCTGCGTCGCGGTCTTCAGCAGGACCTTCTCGACCTTGTCGGGGTCGAGGGTCAGGCCCGGGTTCTTCTTGTCCTTCTTGCCGTACTGGCTGACGATCAGCGCGGCGACACCAGCGGCGTGCGGGGCGGCCATCGAGGTGCCCTGCAGGTACTGGTAGTAGCCGACCTTGTCGCCCTGCACGGCCTTCTTCACGCCGAGGTTCACGCCATCGGGAGTGACGTTGCCGGCCTCGTCGATGTTGCCCTCGGCGACACCGACGTTGCGCGGGTAGGTCGACAGGATCATGTTCTCGTTGGTGCGGAACCACGGCGTGCCGAAGAAGTCGCGGAAGTAGCCACCGGGAGCCGAGACCGAGGTCTGCTCGAGACCGTAGTTCGAGTAGTCGGCCTTGTTCGTCGACGGGCCGAGCGACGACACCGAGATGACGTGGTTGCCCTCAGTCGGGAGGTTGAGGCACGTCGCGTTGTCGACCGGACGCGTGCGGTTGTGGCCCGGCGGATAGTTCGGGCTCACGATGTCCTGGCGCGGCTTGCCCAGGTCCTCGTGGTTGTTGCCACCGGCACCGATCAGCGTGACGCCCTTGCGGTGCGCGTAGTTCAGCGCGCGCTGCACGGTCGCGATGATCGTGCGCTGCTCCAGCTGCTCCTCGGCGGAGGCCGTGGGGTCGTTGAGGCAGTTCATGTACCACGGGTCGACGTAGAACGACATGTTGATGACGTCCAGGCCGATGTCGGCGCCGTAGGTGATGGCGTCGACGACGGGCTGCAGGAAGAACGAGCCCGCGTCCTGGCCGCCGCGGATGTTGACGAGCGACACGCCCGGTGCGACACCGGAGATGCCGAAACCGTTGGCAGCGGCGCCGATGGTGCCGGCGACGTGCGTGCCGTGGCCGCCGTCGTCCCAGTTCGCCGGGTCGACACAACCGCGGAACTCACACGGGCCGTCGAAGACGCCACCGTCGGAGTCGTTGGGGATGTCGATCGTGAAGTTGCGCGAGAGCTCGTTGTTGAAGTTCGGCGCGATGTCCGGGTGGGAACCGTCCACACCGGTGTCGAGAACACCGACGTACACGCGCTTGTCGCCGGCCTGCTTGGCCCGCGCGATGTTGGAGCGAACGAGGTTCAGGCCCCACAGGTCCCCGTCGAGCGGGTCCATGCCGGCCGTCGAGCCCGACTGCGCGGGCGCCTTGTTCGGCTTCTCGGTCTTGTTCTCCTTCTCGACGTTGTCCCGCTTGGCCTTCTCGGCCTTCGCCGCGGGCGCGTGCCCGATCGGCTTGGTCCGAGCGGCACCGACGATCGCGCTCGAAGCGGAAACCTTCTCCGCGAAGCCGTTCGCGGGCGCCTTGACCGTCAGCAGGCCGACGGCGTCATTGCTCCGCACGACCTCGCCGCCCGCCGCTTCCACGGCGTCGATCGCGAAGTCGCGGTTTCCGGGTTCTTCCAGAAGGACGGTGTACTCCGTGGTCGGCCCTGTGGTGGCCGGAGCGGCCCCCGCCGCCGAAGTGCCCGCGGCGATCAGCGACACCGTTGCCGCCACCGCCATCACGGTTCTGCGCGTTCTCACCTAGCTGTCTCCTCACACCCGGTCAGGGCTGGATCCAACAACATGGTGCGGCCCCCGATTGCCGCCCAAGTTGGACACACTGACACGAAAATGCGCTGCGCATCAGCGCCTTTCGTACGGAATCGAACTGTAGCCGACCGGAAGCGGAGCGTGATGTTATGAGAAGAAATCTTGACTTAACAAGATTCAAGGGATGAACTTCGCGATTATGCGAAGACGGGTAATGGCATCGTCGGCGTGCCTGCTCTTTCTCCTCTCAGCCTGTGGTGACGCAGGTCAGGGGTCTCCGACGCTGCCTACGCGTGGTCCCAAACCAATCGTCGGGGTAATCCTTCCCGACCGAACGACATCCACGCGTTGGGAAGAGCAGGATCGCCCCCTGCTCACACAGGCGTTCAACTATGCGGACATCGAGCCGTTCATGGAGAACGCCGAGGGTGACGAGGCGAAGTTCGCGCAGATCGCCGACGAGATGATCCGCCGCAAGGTGAAGGTCATGATGATCACCCCGTTGTCGGCGGCGGGCGGTCTCGCGGTGCAGAAGAAGGCGAAAGCGGCGGGCATCCCGGTCATCGACTACGACCGCGTGACGCTCGGCGGCCAGGCGGAGTACCACGTCGGTTTCGACAGCGTGAACGTCGGCCAGCTGCAGGGCGACGGCCTGCTGGGCTGCCTCGGCGACAAGCCGGGTGCCCAGATCATCGAGATCCAGGGTGCTCCGACCGACCACAACGCGACGCTCTTCGCCCAGGGCCAGAAGTCGCGGCTGTCCTCGAAGTACGACAGCGGCGCGCTCAAGCTCGTGAAGTCGCAACCGGTCGCAGACTGGAACAACGACCTCGGCGGGCAGCTGTTCGAGCAGATCCTGAACGAGAACGGCGGCAAGGTCGACGGCGTGGTCGCGGCCAACGACGGCCTGGCCGGCGCGGTCATCGCCGTGCTCAAGAAGAAGAACCTCAGGGTCCCGGTCACCGGCCAGGACGCCACTGTGGACGGTCTGCGGGCCGTGCTCGGGGGCGACCAGTGCGTCACCGTCTACAAGCCGGTGCGCGACGAGGCCGAGGCCGCCGCCAGGCTGGCGATCGCGATCGCCCGCGGCGACCTGGAGGGTGCCGACGACCTCGCCACCGGCAACCTGCGGGATCCCGTCGCGCGGCGCGACGTCAAGTCGGTGCTGCTCGGTGCGACGCTGATCAAGAAGGACAACGTGCGGACGCTGGTCACGGAGGGCATCGTCAAGCCGGCGGAGTTGTGCGCCGGTGCGCTCGCCCAGGTCTGCGCCCAGCAGGACATCCTCGGAGGCTAGAGACCCGTCACGGCCTGTCTTGATCAGGCAGGTCGTGACGCCCCGAGATGAACTCCTGCACGGCGATCTTCGCCTTGATGATCGGCTGCCGGATCCTGGCCTCCCGGCGGTACGCGCGGCTCAGCTTGCGCGAGCCCTCCAGGTAGCGCCAGCGTGCCCACGGTGAGCCGGGCCGTGCCAGCCGCACGGCGCCCACTGCGGGCACCACCGGCACGAGCAGGCCGAGCAGGCCGGTCCAGATCTTGCCCTTGAGCAGCGCCACGATCGCGAAGCACAGGTTCACGGAGATGATGATCAGCCGGAGCGTGAACGTGGACGCGGGCGTCGTCTCCGGGTTGAGCTGCAGCACCTCGTCGTAGCCGAACGGTCGTGCGCCGAGCAGGAACGTCCCGGTGAGACCGACGGCGAGGAACACCGCGTCCACGGACAGCCGGCCCGCCTTCGTCCAGTACACGTCCCGCAGGTGCAGGATCAGCGCGAACTCGTCCAGCACCAGCGCCGCGCCCACCCCGAGGCCGGCCGCCGCGGCCAGTCTGGCGCCGTGCAGGTCGTCGGGGATGACGAGGCCCGTGACGCTGGACAGGAGCAGCAGCACGGTGCCGAACACGACGTGATGCACGTGCGTGTCGCCGTGCACGATGTTTCCCGGCCACCAGCGGACCTTTGCCCTGATCATGCGCACGCTGATGCGGATGAACACGAAAGTGGTCACCAAACCGATGAAGAAGAAGAGCAGTCGTTCACTGCCGGTCAAGCCACGGCCCCCTGGGTCAAGGACCCTCCAGGTTACCGGCCTTCAGGCATGTTCATGTTCTTCACGGTGCCGATCTGGAACACAGTGCCGTGGACGTCTCCGACCAGCTTGTTGGAGATCTTCGTGTGGCCCTTGCCACGGTCCTTCCTGGCAGCCTCGGCGGGGGCGCGGCCGAGGTGCTTTCCGGCCAGCGCAGCGAGTCCGGCGGAGATCCGGGGTGCGACGGTGACCTTGATCGACATCGCCGTCAGCTCCGACACGAGCACCTCCGCGAACTCATTTGGCCTCTCACGGTAGCAGCGAAATCGATGTCTCGACTGAGGGCGGGGAGCCGTGGTTGACTGTCTGCGGTCGTACGTTTCGTGTTCGTGGATCGCCCCGCTCGCGGAACGAGGTTGCGAGCGAGCGGGTTCTCCAGGTTCCGGAGAAGACGCCGCCGTGACTTGACCCGGTGGTCGCGAGCGCGATCCGGCACCTGTTAGAGGAGAAGTAGCAAGATGGCAGTACAGGGCACCGTCAAGTGGTTCAACGCGGAGAAGGGCTTCGGCTTCATCTCCCCTGACAACGGTGGCGCCGACGTGTTCGTCCACTACTCCGAGATCCAGATGAACGGCTACAAGGCTCTCGAGGAGAACCAGCGGGTCGAGTTCGAGATCGGTCAGGGCCAGAAGGGCCCGCAGGCCCAGGGCGTTCGCGCCGTCTGAGTCTGACTGGTCAGCACATCTGATCTAGACAAGCCGCCTGTCCACTATTGGACAAGCGGCTTTGTCGTATCTTGTGCCCGATTCATCGCGCTCAGTAGTTTCGCGGCATGGGGAGACAGTTCGTAGCCGCTCTGTTGCTCTTCGTGGCCGGGTGCTCCGGCGGCTCGGAGGCGGTGCCCGGCGGTGGCAAGATCGACGCCCTGCTCGCCAAGGCGCCCGTTCACACAGGTCAGGTGACACCCGGCTCGGCCGTGGACCGCATCAGGAAGCGCGGGAAGCTGCTGATCGGCGGCTCCCAGGACGCCCCGCTGCTGTCCCAGCTCGACCCGATCAGCGGCGAGCTCACGGGCTTCGACGCCTACCTGGGCAAGCTGCTCGCCCACTACATCGTCGGCAAGCCCTCGGCGGAGCTGCTCTCCGCGACGTCGGAGACGCGCGAACCGTTGCTGGCCAACGGCACCGTCGACGTGATCATCCAGACCTACACGATCACGCCCGCGCGCCAGGAGCGCGTGTCGTTCGCCGGGCCGTACTACCAGTCGGGGCAGTCGATCGCGGTGCGCAAGGGCACGACCGGCATCTCCGCACCCGCTGACCTGGCGGGCAGGACCGTCATCGTCGGCGCGAACACACCCGGCGTGAAGGCCGTCCAGGACGCGGCGCCCACCGCGAAGATCGTCGAGTTCGGCTCCGATCCCGAGTGCCTGACGGCGCTGAAGCAGGGCCGTGGCGAGGCCTACGTGCAGGACCAGGCGATTCTGGTCGCCGACGCGTCCAAGGACAGCGAGCTGCAGCTCGTCGGCGAGCCGTTCACCGAGGACCCGTACGGCATCGGCATCAAGCACGGGGACGCCGAGTTCACGGCGTTCGTGAACGACTGGCTGCGCGAGCTCGGCAAGTCGGGGCTGTGGCAGGAGGTCTGGAAGCAGACGATCGGCACCGTGGTCACCGGCGAAGCGCCGGCGCCACCCGCGATCGCCTCATGAGCCTGGTCCTCGAAGGCTTTCTGAACACCGTCGCCCTGACCCTGCTGTCGTTCGCCGGCGCGCTGCTCGCCGGGGTGCTGGTGGCCATCATGAGGATCGTGCCGGTACCGCTGTTGCGCGCGGCCGGCGCGGTCTACGTGGAGGTGTGGCGGAACGTCCCGCTGCTCGCCTGGCTGGTGCTGTTCGTGTTCGGCCTGCCGGAGGTGGGCGTGAAGATGCCGTTGTTCTGGACGGCTTTCACGGCGATCGCGCTCTACGAGGCGGCCTTCGTGGCGGAGGCGCTGCGGTCGGGCGTGAACTCGGTGGCGTCCGGGCAGGGGGAGGCCGCGCGGGCGCTGGGGCTGTCGTTCCGGCAGTCGTTGCGGCACGTGATCCTGCCGCAGGCCTTGAAGAACGTCGTGCAGCCGTTGGCGAACATCGCGATCGCGTTGACGATGGCGACAGCGCTCGCTGGTGTGGTCGGAGTAGTGGACATGACCCGTGCGGCGCAACGGATCAACCTGGAGCTCGCGCAGCCGTTGCTGGTGTTCACCGGCGTCGGGCTCTGTTATCTGGTGATGGCCGCCGGGATCGGGTTCGGTGCGCGCGTGCTGGAACGGCGGCTGGCCTGATGTTCGACGCTCCCGGTCCCCGGTTCCGCCGCCGGGTCTTCTGGATTTCCGTGGCGTCCGGGCTGGTGCTCCTCGGGCTCGTCGCGCTGGGGTTGCGGCAGTTCGCGGCCGGTGGGCAGCTGGAGCCGGTTCGGTGGAGGCCGTACCTGACCTGGCCCGTGTGGCGTTATCTGCTCGGGGGCCTGTGGTCGACGGTGGTGGCGGCGTGCGCGACGGGGGTGCTGGCGATGGCGGGTGGGTTGCTGCTCGCGTTGCGGCCCAACCGGTTCACTCGCGGCTACGCCGAGGTCATGCGCACGGTTCCGGTGCTGCTGCTCGTGTACGTGATGCTGTTCGTGCTGCCGTCGTTCGGGGTGAACCTGCCGCTGTTCTGGAAGCTCGTGGTGCCGCTCGCGTTGTCGCACGCGGCGTCCTACGCGGTGATCTTCCGGGCGGGCGTCTCGGCGGTCGACCCCGGCCAGCGCGAGGCGGGGCTGTCGCTGGGCATGCCGGACGGTGTGGTGACGCGGTTCGTGGTGCTGCCACAGGCCGTGCGGCACATGATGCCGTTGCTCGTGACCCAGGCCGTCAGCCTTTTGAAGGACACCTCGCTGGGCTATGTCGTGTCCTACACGGAGTTGTTGTTCAACGGGCGGGTGCTCGCGAACTACAACGGCCTGCTGATCCAGACCTTCATCGTCGTCGCGTTCGTCTACCTCGTGGTCAACCTGGCGCTGTCCAGGCTGGCCCACCGGCTGGAGGCCGCTCGTGCCCGCACTGCTCGCTGAGGTGACCCGGTCGGGGTTCGTGGAGAGCCTGCACCACGGCAGCGTCGTCGGCCTGCTGCCGTCCGGAGCCGTGGGCGTTTCCGTTGGCCCGGTGGAGGACCCGGTGCTGCCGCGGTCGTGCATGAAGCCGTTCCAGGCGCTGGCGTGCCTGTCCGCCGGAGCGCCGCTGGCCGGGCCCGCGCTGGCGATCGCGGCAGGGTCGCACACGGGGGAGAACCGGCACGTCGGGCTGGTGATGCAGCTGCTCGGCGGGTTACCGGTCGGGTTGCTGCGCTGCCCGCCGTCCTGGCCGGAGGACGAGGAGACGCGCCAACGGCTGACGGAACCGTCCCGGGTGCGGATGAACTGTTCCGGCAAGCACGCGGCGATGCTCGCGGCGTGCGTGGCGGCGCGGTGGCCGACGCAGACCTACCTGGAGCCTTCGCATCCGTTGCAGCGGCTGGTGATGCGGACCGTGGAGGAGTTGTCCGAAGAGTCCGTTGTGCACACGGCGATCGATGGCTGTGGCGCGCCCGTGTACGCGTTGTCGTTGCACGGCTTGGCGCGTGCGATGCAGGGGCTCGTGCGCACACCCGTCGCCGATGCCATGCGCGGGTTTCCCGAGTACGTCGGCGGGACCGGGCACGTGAACACCGTGGTCATGCAGCAGTTGCCGGGCGTGGTGGCCAAGGGCGGAGCGGAGGGTGTGCTGGTGCTGGCGACCGCCGCCGGGCACGCGGTCGCGGTGAAGGTGCTCGACGGCAATCCCCGTGCCACGACGGCGATCGGGCTCACCGCGCTGGCGTCCATGGGGTTCGACGTGTCGCCCGCGAAGGAGTTTCTGTCCGTGCCGGTGCTCGGTGGCGGGCAGGTCGTCGGGGAGGTTCGCGTCGTGTTCTAGAACTCCTCGGGGACGTCGAGCATGCCGAGCTGGGCCATGACGGTCGCCGTGTCGCCGTAGATCCGCTCGCAGACGAGGACGTCCTTGTCGAACAGGAAGAAACCGGCCATCCTGACCTTGAACGACCGTCCGGTAACTTCTTCGCCGATGAGGCTGCCCAGGTGCGTGCCCTGCAGTTCGAACTCCACGATCACGGCGTCGTCGGCGTGGTGGACGTCGATGATCTTGTTTCGCTGGTCGGGGAACGCCGCGCGGGTGCGTTGCCAGTAGCCGCGAACCGCGTCCACGCCTTCGAAGACCTGGCCGGACGCCATGATCTCGTACCGGGGGTGCGGAAACGTGTTCAGAGAGGTGTCGAAGTCGTGGTCGTTCTGCGACTCCATGTGCTCCAAGACGATCGCTTCACGCAGCGCTCTGAGCGCCTTGGACTCGGTCATACCGGCCGACCCTCCTACGTACGCCGTACGTCGCAGGGAAGCTACTCCACGTCGTGCGGTCTCCGCCAGTGTCGTCGTCACGTGAGCCGCTGACCCGCGACCGCATCGTGGATGCGGCCGTGCGGTTGATCGAACATGAGGGCGTCGAGGCCGTCTCGATGCGGCGGCTGGCCGCCGAGCTGGGCGCGGGCACGATGTCGCTGTACAACCACGTGCCGAACAAGGCCGTGCTGGTGGACCTGGCCGCTGAGCGGATCATGGCGGACGCGCGGCCGTACCAGGTCGACAGCGACGACTGGCGTGATCACATCCGCGCCCACGCCCGTGCCGTGCGGGAGCTGGCGCGGCGGCACCCCCGCGCGTTCGTGATGCTGGCGACGCGCCGGCTGAGCAGCGAGGCGGGGTTCCGGACGATCGAGGCGGCGCTGATGAACTTCGACCGCGCGGGGTTCCGGGGCAAGATCGCCGTCGGGATGATGCGGGCGATGGTGTCGTACCTGCTGGGCACCCTGATGAGGGAGGTCGCGACCTCGCCGGAGCTCGGCGGGATCGCGTTGTCGCCCTACGTGGACGTCGACGTGTCGGCGTTCCCGTTGTCCGCTGAGGTGATCGGCGAGCTGGGGACCTACGACCACGATCACGAGTTCGAGTTCGGTCTCGAACTCATGATCGCGGCGTTGGAGCGCTACCAGGCCTAGGGGCGCATCTCGTAGCGGCCGGAGAGCGCTTCCACCTGCTGCCAGACGGCGTCGAAACGGGCCTGGTCGACGTGCGGCTTGCGGACCTGCCGCACGGCCCACTGCTGCTGGGCCTCTGTGCTGCTGGCCTTGCCGTGCAGGGCGGTCGCGTAGCCGGCGAAGTCGCGGACCAGGACGTCGAAGATCTGGTCGAGCACGTGCTGGTCGGTGCCCGTGATCTTCGCCTGCTCCAGAACCAGCTGGCCGTAGACGACCAGGGTGAAGAGGTGGCCGAGGTTGAGCAGGAAGTCGAGGTCCTTCTGCTGGGCCTCGTCCGGCGCCGCCGTGGTCAGCAGCGTCTTGATGGCCCTGGCCTGCTCGTGGAACAGCGCCACGTTGGGCAGGTGGGCGTGCTCGGTGTAGATCGGCTCCCAGTCGTGGAACTGGATCTTGCCGAGACCGCGTGCGGGACCCTGGTGCCAGAAGAAGTCGTCGTCCGTGGCGTCGTGGCGCGTCGGGACCTCGTCGTAGGCCTTGGGGTTGAAGAGGTAGTTCGGCATGAACTTGAGCACCAGAGCCAGGTTCACGTGAACGGTGCCTTCGAGCTTGGGGAGCGCGCGGATGTCGGCCGTGGCGCGGGTGAAGTAGGTGTCCTTCTCGAAACCCTTGGCGGCGATGACGTCCCAGAGCAGGTCGATGACGTTCTCGCCCTCGCTCGTGACCTTCATCTTGGTGATGGGGTTGAAGAGGAGGTAGCGGCGGTCGTTCTCGCCGGCGCTGCGGAAGTAGTCGACGCTGCGGTCCGCGAAGAGCTTCATGGCGGTGAGGCGCGCGTAGGCGTCGACGAAGTTCTGGCGCACGTGCGGGAAGTTCGTGACCGGGTTGCCGTAGAGGATCCGGTTGTGGGCGTGGGTGATCGCCTCGTAGAACGAGTGCTCGCAGATGCCGATGCTGGCCGTGCAGAGGTTGAACTTGCCGACGTTGACGGTGTTGAGCGCGGCGGAGAAGGCGTCGGGGCCGCGGTGCAGGACGTCGGCGTCGGTGAGGGGGTAGGCGTTGAGGCGGAACTCGCTCACGAACATCTGGCTGTCGACGACGTTCTTGACGAGCTCGAAGTTCTCGTGCTGGCTGTCGACGGCGAAGAAGACGTACTCGTCGGAGTCCGCGAGCTTGCCGAAGACGCTGACCATGCCGGCGACGTTGCCGTTGCCGATGTAGTACTTGCCGCCGGTGGCCGTGTAGCCGGTCTCCGTCTTCGTGACGATCATGTCGGTGCTGTAGACGTCGGCGCCGTGCTCCTTCTCGGAGAGACCGAACGCGAAGACCGCGCCGCTGTCGAGGAGGGCCGCCGCCTTCTGCTTGGCCTCGGAGTTGCCGCTCATCCAGATCGGGCCGAGGCCGAGGACCGTGACCTGCCAGGCGTACCAGTACTGCAAACCGTAGAAGCCGAGCACCTCGCTGAACGCGGCGTTGCGGGCGGCGTCCCAGCGCTTGGTGCCGTCGACGCTCGCGGGCGTGCAGAAGGTGGCGAAGAGCTTCTCGCGCTTCACGAAGTCGAGGAACTCGGTGTACCAGACCTTGTCCTGCGCGTCCGCGATGAGCTGCCGCTTGCCGCGGGCCTCGAACCAGTCGACGGTCGCCCTGAGCAGGCGCCGCGTCTCGTCGTCGAGGTGGGCGGGGTCGTAGTGGTTCGGGTCGAGCAGCACTGGCGCCTCCTTGCGTCTCTTCTTTCGGACGCTACCAGTGAGTAACTTGTGGGTCTACGTGGGGTTTCCCTCTCCCTCGGAAATTGTCAGACCCCCGGCGTAACGTGCTCCGCATCACATCTTCAGGCTGGAGGCTGCGTTGCGATGACGGTGGTTGTGGCGATCGGTACGCGCAAGGGGCTGTGGCTCGCCCGCAGTGAGGATCGGGTCTCGTGGCAGGTCGACGGGCCGCACCACGCGATGCAGGAGGTGTACGCGGTCGCGTTCGACTCGCGTTCGGGCCTCCGTCTGATGGCGGGTGTGTCCTCACCGCACTTCGGCCCGGGAGTGTCCATCTCGGACGACCTGGGTGCCACCTGGGAGGAGTCGTCCACGCCGCCGATCGCGTTCCCGGTCGACGACGCGGCGCTCGAACGCGTCTGGCAGCTCCAGCCCGCACCGGCCTCGCAGCCGGGCGTGGTCTGGGCGGGCACCCAGCCGTCGGCTCTGTTCAAGTCCTCCGACGGCGGCCGCTCGTTCGAGTTCGTCGAGGGCCTCTGGAACCACCCGCACCGCCCGGAGTGGGAGGCGGGCTTCGGCGGCCAGGCCGTCCACACGATCGTGCCCGACCCGGTGGACCCGGACCGGCTGCTGGTGGCGATGTCGACCGGCGGCGTCTACCGCACCGCCGACGGCGGCAAGTCCTGGGAGGCCCGCAACAAGGGCATCAAGGCGTACTTCTTCCCGGACCCGTGGCCGGAGTTCGGCCAGTGCGTCCACAAGGTCGCGCAACATCCTGCTTTGTCATCACGCTTCTACGCCCAGAACCACCACGGCGTCTACCGCAGCGACGACGGAGGCGACACCTGGCAGTCGATCGCCGACGGCCTGCCCACCGACTTCGGCTTCGCCATGGTCGTCCACCCCCACGACCCGGACACGATCTTCACGTTCCCGATCGAGGCGGACGGCCGCCGCTTCCCACCGGAAGGCAAGTGCCGCGTCTACCGCTCCCAGGACGCCGGCGCCACCTGGCAGGCCCTGGGCGAAGGACTGCCCGACGACTTCTGGACAGCGGTGATGCGCGACGCCATGTGCACCGACGACGCCGAAGTCCCCGGCGTCTACTTCGGCTCCCGCTCGGGCGAGGTCTACGCGAGCCCCGACGAGGGCGAGACCTGGCACCGAGTGGCAGCCCACCTCCCGGACGTGATGTCGGTCCGAGCAGCGGTGGTCCCGACGTGAAGGTGAAGGTCCTGATCCCAGGCGTCCTCCGCACCGCCACCGACGGCGCCGCCCACCTGGACGTGGAAGTCCCGGACCCAGCCACCCTGGGCGCAGCCCTCGACGTCCTGGCGGACACCTACCCACAACTGGACCGCCGCCTGCGCGACGAACGAGCCGCCCTGCGCCGCTACGTGAACTTCTACGTCAACGGCGAGGAGTGCCGCCGCCTGGCAGGCCCGGCCACCCCACTCCCGTCAGGCGCCGAAATCCAAATCCTGCCGTCCGTGGCAGGAGGCTGACGCCCCGCGCCCGCCGGGTAGCGCCGCCCTAGGGAGGGCGGCGCCACCCGGCACCGGCGACTGCCGGGTGGCGGGCCACTCGGCTGCCAACGCCACACGCCTGCCCGCCACCATCACCCGACTACCACTGCCGCACACTCGCTGGCCGTCATCACCGGCGACCGCTGCCCGTTCCAACTCGCCGCCTATACCGGCCTACCGCAGCCACCCGGCTGTTGCCACCAATCGTCACCACATAGGACCTGCGCCTACCGAAACCGCCTGCTACTTACCGCTGCCGCTCACCGCCCGCTCCCACTCCGGGTTAGCGCGCCACCCCCTGCTTACTTGCCGCCGCCACCCCGCCACTTCGGCTGCCTGCACCTCCGCTCCGGCCGGCCCGCGCCACTCACCACCGCCACCCCGCAACTGCGGCTGCCGCCACCCCGCCGCCCCACCGGGCTGCCGTCACCTCGCCACCGGCTTGCCAGCCGTTGCAGTTGCCGCGGGCCTACCGCTTCGGCTGTCGCCACCAACCCGCCGCCGGTCCCCACCAATCCGCCGCCGGTCTCCCGCCGTCCCGCATCCCGCCGCCGGTTACCTCGCCACTGCTGGTGTCGCCATCGCACTACCGGCTGCCCGTGCCATTCCGGCTGCGGCCGCACCACCACCTCGGCTGCAGCCGCCACCCCGCTCTCGGCGATCACCAACCCGCCCGGCCGTCGCCAGGCATCCCCCTGCCCCGGACCAGCCCCCACGACCAAGCCCCACCCCGGCCGCGCGAGCGGTCAGACCAACAGCAGTGACTTGCCGAGGGTGGTGCGTTCCTCGAGCGAGCGGTGAGCCTTCTCGGCCTCCGCCAACGGGTAGGTCGCGCCGATCACCGGCCGGAGCCGGCCCTGCGCGGTGAGGGTGAGCGCATTCGTGAGGAGTTCGCGCACGGTCGCCGGGTCGGGCGGCCCAGCCGCCAGCACGTTGTCCACGTGCACCTGCCGGCGGGCCGCCAGGTCCGGATCGATGTCGGCGAACCCCTCCGCGGTGCCGTAGGTGACGAAGTGGCCGCCGGCGGCCACCGTCTCGAACACGGCCCTGCCGAGTGGTCCTCCCGCGCCGTCGAAGGCCAGGGCCACGCCGTCCGTCGCCTCGCGGACCTGGTCCTGCCAGCCGTCCAGCGAGTAGTCGACGGCCAGGTCCGCGCCCAGTTCGCGGCTCAGCGCGAGCTTGCGTTCACCGCGGGCCGCGGCGACGACTCGTGCGCCTGCGTCGTGCAGAATTTGTACTAGCAGCGAGCCGGCGCCGCCCGTCGCGGCCGCCACCAGGACCCACTCGTCCTTCTTGATCTCCACGCGGCGGGCCAGCATGAGCGCGGTGACGCCGTCGTGCGCCAGGGCCGCCGCCTCGGCCGAGGTCAGGCCGTCGGGCACGGCGACGATCTCCTCGGCGGGGAAGACCATCTGCTCCGCGTACCCGCCCGATCCGCGGCTGATGACGTGCCGGCCCAGCCACGCCGGGTCCACGCCTTCACCTACCGAGAGCACGTGGCCCGCGCCGCCTCCGCCCGGCACGTAGGGAAGGGTCAGCGGGAAGAACTCGCCGCCCCAGCCCTTGCGCAGCAGCGTGTCGAGGAAGATCACGTCGGCGACCTCCACGCCCACCACCACCTGCCCCGGACCTGCCACCGGCGCGGGAACCTCCTCCACGCGGAGCACCTCGGGACCACCGAACTCGTGCACACGGACAGCACGCACCGCCACCACATCCCCCACCTGGATCAACTGGTCGCGTCCCACCGTAAAAGCTCCAGGTTGGTGGAGATCAAGCCCGGATCTCAGCAGGAGGCGAAGTCGTCCAGCAGTGCCGAGGCGACCTCGACGTCCGGGCTGAGCTGGCGGTCGGACATGTCCGGGTTGAGCTTCGACTCGGCGACCTCGAAGGCGGCCCGCAGCGACGCGGTCTGCGGCGTGATGCCGCGTAGCCGGAGGGCGCGGACGGCGGCGACGACCTCGCACGCGAGGACCAGGCGGAACGCGCTCAGCGAGCGCAGGGCCTGGGAGGCGGACTGGAAGGCGAAGCTCGAGTTCTCCTCCTGGCCGCGCGACACGACGGCGTTGCCGATGCTCGCGGGTTCGGCGAGGGTGCGGACCTCGGCCAGCGCGGAGTTGGCGCTGTACTCGAGGATCATCACGCCCGAACTGCCGGGCACGCCCTCGGCGAGGAACGGGCGCAGGCCGGTGAAGTTCGGCTCGACGAGCGTGGCGAGGCGGGCGGTCGAGATGTGGCCGGTGTGCAGCATCGCGAGCCGGAGCCGGTCGAGTGCCTGGCCCAGGTACGCGCTGTGGAACGCGCCGTGGTGGTAGGCGGCGTCGTCCTCCGGTCCGAAGTGGTCGGAGACGATCAGCGGGTTCTCGGCGGCGGCGTTGAACTCGACGTCCAGGACGCGGGCCAGGTCGGTGGCGGCGTCGACGGCCGGGCCGTGGATCTGCGGGAAGCAGCGGTAGCCGAACGGGTCCTGGATGCGTGCCGGAGGGCGTGGTGGTTCGCCGATCAGGCGGCGCATCTCGGCGGCCACCGCCACCTGGCCTGGATGCGGGCGGCCTAGGTGGACGCGTTCGTCGTAGGCCTCGACGGCTCCGTCCACGGCGAGGAACGACAGCGCGGCGACGACGTGCGTGGCCTTGAGGAGCTGGTGCGCGTCCTGCCAGGCCAGGCCCGCCATGCCGATGGTGAGGGCGTTGCTGCTGATCAACGCCAGCGCGTCACCCGAGTCGAGTTCGATCGGGTCGGGGGTCTGCGTGGAGCCGAGCCAGTAGCGCTCGCCGAGCAGGGTCAGGCCGGTTTCGGCGAGGGCGGTGAGGTCGCCCGTGCCGATGGCGCCGTACTCGTGGACGCCGGGGTAGCAGCTGCTGTTCAGCGCGGCGAGCAGTGCGTCGGCCACGGCTCTGCGCACGCCGGCACCGCCCGCGAGGAGCTGGTTGAGACGCACGACCATCATGGCGCGCACCTGCTCCTCGGGGAGCATGCCGCCGAGCCCGCCCGCGTGGCTGCGCAGCAGGCGCAGGCCGTGCTCGGCCCAGCCCTCCGTGCTGATGATCTGGTCGCGGTTCGCGCCGACGCCCGTCGTGCGGCCGTACACCTGTCGCCGCACCACAAGGCGCTGGCTGGCACCCCACGACGCTTCGAGGCGTGCGAGGCCATCAGCGTGCAGCGCCACCGGCGAGTGGTACCGCGCGACGCGCACCACCTCGTCGGCGCTGAGGGACTGGCCGTCCAGCACGACAGGGGAGTCTTCGACCATGGCGCCAATGTGAGCACATAGGGTTCAGAGGTGCTCGTACTGCATGGCCTGTGCACGACCGACGGTGTTCTCGCACTGTGGGCCGAAGACTCCGGGCTGCCCGCACGCAGTGAGAGCACGCGTCGCGACGCGCCGCATCCGTTCGCGGCATCGGCCGAATCGCTGGCCGCCGCGCTCGGGCAGGAACCACACAAAACGACCACACGGGCGTTGCTGCTGCCATCGTTCTCGTCGGGGCCGATGGCGTCTCCCGAACTGGTGCGCGACCCGCTGGCGGTGGGACGAGCGCAGCGCGGCAAGGTGCAGCTGCGGCAGTGGGGCGTGCCCACGATCCGTCTCGACGGCGCCCCGGAACGCGGCGCCGAGGTGCGGCTGAGCGACTCCGCGCGGTTCGTGTTCGACGTGGCCGGGTTCGCCACCGACCTGGTCGACCGCGGTCGCGTGCTGCCGTCGGTCGCGCCCGATCGAGCCGTCGCGCAGTGGGTGCCGGTGCTCTCGGGAACGGATTCGGCGCGGTTCGCGGCGTTGCAGGCCGCGATGCCGCCCGCCTGCCGGTGCGAGCAGATCGCCGGCGACCCGGCGGAACTCGTGCGCGCGGCACTGACGACCGCGGTCGACGAGCAGGTGCGGAGCCGGTTGAGCGGCACGGCTCTCGCCCCGGCACGGCGTGGCCGCGCGACGACGGCGGAGTCCTGGCTCGACGCGCTCACCGGCGAGCCCGCCTTCGACGCGGACCCCGTCGAGCTCTACGAACTGCGCGAGCAACTGGACCGCTGGCGCGACAGCGCGGGCAACGAGAGCCCCGTGCGCACCTGCTTCCGGCTGCGCTCGCCAGAGCAGCGCGACGACGAGGAGTGGGCCGTCGAGTTCCTGCTGCAGGCCGTCGACGAGCCGAGCGTCCTCGTGCCCGCGCAGCAGGTCTGGTTCGCGGACGACAGCGTCCTGCGGCGCTGGATCCCGGCGCCGCAGGAGCACCTGCTGGCCGATCTCGGCCGCGCGAGCAAGCTGCACCCCGACCTGGACGAGGCGTTGCGCGGCTCTCACCCGGCCGAGATGGAGGTGAGCGCGGAGGGCGCGTACCGGTTCCTGACCGCCGCACCGGTGCTGGCGCAGGCCGGATTCGGCGTGCTGCTGCCGTCGTGGTGGCAGCAGACGACGAAGCTGGGCCTGAAGCTCACCACGAAGAGCCGCGGCACCGCCGGCACCGTCGCCAAGGAGAGCGAGATCGGCTTGAAGTCGATCGTGGACTACAAGTGGGAGCTCGCCCTCGGCGAGGACACGCTGACCGACGCCGAGCTCGCCGAACTGGCCAGGGCGAAGGTGCCGCTGGTCAAGGTGCGCGGCCAGTGGGTGCAGGTCGACCAGAAGCGGCTCGCCGCCGGACTCGCGTTCCTCAAGCGCGGAGGTGGGCAGATGACCGCCGCCGAGGTAATGCTCCACAGTGGACTTACGGAGGAGGACGAGAGCCTGCCGCTCCCGCTGATGTCCGTCGAGGCGGACGGCTGGCTCGGCGACCTGTTGTCCGGCAAGGCCGAGGAGCAGCTCGAACCCGTCGAGCCACCGGAGAGCTTCCTCGCCCGGCTGCGCCCGTACCAGCAGCGCGGCCTGGCGTGGCTCGCGTTCCTCGACAAGATCGGCCTGGGTGCGTGCCTGGCCGACGACATGGGCCTCGGCAAGACCGTTCAGCTGCTGGCGCTGGAGGCGTTGAACCGCGCCGGCGGCAAGAGGCCGCCGACGTTGCTGATCTGCCCGATGTCGGTCGTCGGCAACTGGCAACGCGAGGCAGCGCGGTTCACCCCGGAACTCTCGGTGCACGTGCACCACGGCGCGGACCGCCTGGACGGCGACGCGCTGCGCGAAGCCGTGGAGAGCCACGACCTCATCCTCACCACCTACGCGCTGGCCGCGCGCGACGCCGACGCGCTGAGCGAGCTCACCTTCGATCGCGTGGTGCTCGACGAGGCGCAGAACATCAAGAACAGCGCGACCCGTCAGTCCCAGGCGGTGCGCCAGCTCAAGGCACGTCACCGCGTCGCGCTCACCGGCACGCCCGTCGAGAACCGCCTGGCCGAGCTCTGGTCGATCATGGACTTCGCCAACCCCGGTGTGCTCGGCACGGTCAACACGTTCCGCGCCCGCTACGCCGTCCCGGTGGAACGCCACAACGACCAGGACGCCGCCGCCCGCCTGCGCAAGATCACGAATCCGTTCGTGCTGCGCCGGGTGAAGACCGACCCGCGCATCATCAGCGACCTGCCGGACAAGGTCGAGATGCGCCAGCTCTGCAACCTCACCACCGAGCAGGCCTCGCTCTACCAGGCCGTCGTCGACGACATGCTGGAGAAGATAGAGGAAGCGGAGGGCATCGGCCGCAAAGGACTGGTGCTCGCGACCATGTCGAAGCTCAAGCAGGTCTGCAACCACCCCGCCCACTTCCTCGGCGACGGCTCCCGCGTCGCCGGCCGCTCCGGCAAGCTCGCGCGGCTGGAGGAAGTACTCGAAGAAGTGCTCGCCGAGGGCGACAAAGCGTTGTGCTTCACGCAGTTCACCGAGTTCGGCAGCATGCTCGTGCCGTACCTGGCCGCGCGCTTCGACACCGAGGTGCTGTTCCTGCACGGCGGCACGAACAAGGCGGCCCGCGACCGCATGGTCGAGCGCTTCCAGGCCAGCAAGGGCCCGTCGCTGTTCCTGCTGTCGCTCAAGGCGGGCGGCACCGGCCTCAACCTCACCGCCGCGAACCACGTGATCCACCTGGACCGCTGGTGGAACCCGGCGGTCGAGGACCAGGCGACCGACCGCGCGTTCCGGATCGGCCAGCGCCGCAACGTGCAGGTGCGCAAGTTCGTGTGCATCGGCACGCTGGAGGAACGCATCGACGCCATGATCGAGGAGAAGCGCGCGCTGGCCCAGCTGGTGGTCGGCGCCGGCGAGAACTGGCTCACCGACCTGTCCACCTCGCAGTTGCGCGACCTGCTGAGGTTGTCCGGGGAGGCCATCGGTGAGTGAGCACTGGTCCGGCGAACGGCCCCGGTACGGCAAGACCATCAAGGTGGACAACGGTCTCAAGGCCAAGAGCAAGCGCGGCGACATCGGGGCGACCTGGTGGTCGCGCCGGTTCATCGAGGTGCTGGAGTCGTTCGGCATGGGTGGCCGGCTGACCCGCGGCCGCACCTACGCGCGGCAGGGCCAGGTGCTGTCGTTGTCGCTGTCCACGAGCATGGTCATCGCCCTGGTGCAGGGCTCGCGCCCCACGCCGTACAAGACGCGGATCGCGATCAAGTCGTTCACGGGCCAGGAATGGCAGCGCATCGAGCACGCGCTGGCGGGCAAGGCCCTGTACGCGGCGAAACTGCTGGCCGGTGAGATGCCTCCGGACATCGAGACGCTGTTCGCCTCGCTGGGACTGCGGCTCTTCCCCGCGACGCAGCGCGAGATGACGATGGACTGCAGCTGCCCGGACTGGGAGGTGCCGTGCAAGCACCTCGCCGCCACCTGTTACCTGCTCGCGGAGTCGTTCGACAACGACCCGTTCGAGATCCTCGCCTGGCGCGGCCGCAGCCGCGAGGACCTGCTCGACCGCCTGCGTGCGTTGCGCGGCACGGTGCGTTCCGCGGTGACCCGTGAGGAGGCGCCGCCGCTGACGAGGTGCCTGGACACGTTCTGGCAGCGCCAGACCACGTCGAACCTCCACTTCGGCGACCCCACGGCGGTGGTGCGCACGGACGCGGTGCTCGATCAGCTCGACGGAGTGCCGATCACCGTGGGCCGGTCGTCGCTGGCCGACCTGTTGCGCCCGGCCTACCTGTCGCTGAAGCCCGAGGAGTAGGCAGCCGCGCTGACCGGCTTCCGGAAAAACCGGCCAGCGCCGCCGAATCGTCCTCCCGCGTCAGCGGATCCAGCCGAGGCGCAGGAACACCGACTCGCCCGGGGCGTCGTCCAGCCCGTCGTTGTCGACCACGCCGACGAGCCGCTGGAGCGGCCAGCGGCCGACTACGGCGAGGCCTTCCGGCTTGTCGTGAGCGATCCCGGTCAGCTCGACCTTGCGCAGCTGCCACGAAGCAGGCCCGCTCCCGACCAGGTCGGCGATGGTCAGGTACCCGGCCGGCGCCCAGGGGATGGCGCCACCGTTGACGTCCTCGTCGCCTGCGCCTCACGCCCCGCACTGCGCCGCGCCCGGCCTGCGCCTCGCGCCGCGCATCCGCGCCCTGCGCCGCGCGTCTCACGCTTCGCCCGCGTCTCACGCGCCGCGGTCCACCGGTGGGCGGACGGCCACTCGGCGGCAGCGGTCGGCCGCGTACCGAGCTGCGGACCCGTCGGAAGCACTGGGATCCAGCGCGTTCAGGCGCGGGATGGCAGTGCGGCGCGGGTTGAGGGCAGCCTGGAGTGATGGGGGCGGCGACCCGTTGGGCGCTGTGCGGTCCGGGCGCGGTGGCTTGTGGGCGCGCGGAGGGCGAGCGGCTCGGGTCCGGCGGAGGGGTCAGTGGGCGGCTGGGCCGCCCCTGCTCTGGGGTCAGCGGGGGAGTTTCTGCCTGGAGCGGTTGGCCCACAGGGTCACGCCGGCGCCGGCGAGGCCTACCTGGAGAGCCAGTTCGATCCAGTCGATTCCCGGCGTGTCGGCCACGCCCAGGACCGTGGCGGCGGCGGTGCCCAGCAGGGCGGCGACGATGCCTACGAGGATGGTCGCGAGCAGCGACACGTGTTGCCTGCCCGGAACCACCAGACGGCCGAGGCCGCCGATGACGGCTCCGAAGAGCAGTGCGGTGAACAAGCCGCCGATCTCCACTGTGTACCCCCTGGGACTCTGATGCCTGTCGTTCCAGGGTCCACCGGGCACAGGGCCCCGCGGATCAGGTCTTTCCCTGACTGCTCCCTGAGTTCGCCCCTAGGAGCACCGCGGCTGTGGCGGACAGTTCGCGGCCCGGCACGTCCGGGTCGCAGCCCACCCTGGCGAGGCGGGCCCGGATGGCCGTGGGGGAGCGCTCCATGGCGTCGGCCAGGGACCTGATCAGTTTCGGGGAGTCGGTCTCGGACGGGGTGAGCCAGGCGGCGCGCAGGTCGGTGTCGAGGGCTTCGGTCCAGGGCTGGTTGGCGTTCGCGTGGCGGGACGGGCGGCTGCGCAGGCGCGTGTGGGCGCTCAGCACCCGCGCGAGGAGCTTGCCGACCGTGACGCCGCCCTCTACCGGCAGGCGCAGGCGGCCGTCGGCGATCACCTCGCCCGAGTCGAGTGAGCCGAGCAGGTCGAGGACCATCGAATCGTCGGAGTCGGTCGTCGCGCTCAGCCGGTAGTGGACCTCGCCGAGCTTGATCTCGTTGTGGAAGGTGGATGTCATGGGGTCGACGTTAGGGAGGGGGTCTGACGGTTTTTCCGGGGTGGAGCCCTGGAGGCCGTTGTGATGCGGGGAGTTCACTCGAAGGGGTGGAGGGCTACCCGGAGGTGACGGCGTTCCGGCCGGTCCCGATGTCGGCGCGGTCCGCGGCGGCACGCCCCGCGCCCCACCCGGCGGCCGACCGCACCGTCACGCGCGAGGTGCGCGTCCGCGTGAACATCTGCTCGTACAGCGTGTCCACGGCCTGCTTGCGGTCCGCGAGCACCGGCAGCAACCGCTCGTCCGAGGCGATCGGGTCGTCCGGAGCGGCGGGCGCGGCCGCCATCGCCTCCAGCCGCTCCCCGATCCGCGACGCGTACGCCACCAGGAACGACTTCCGGAACGGCCGCGAGCGCGCCTCACTGCCCTTGCCGGCGCGTCCGCCGACGGCGACCATCGCCCGCGTTGCCTGCACGAGCAGAGACGTCGACAGCAGCTCCACGCTCTCCAGGTCGACCTCGTCACCGACGAGAGCAATGAACCCGAACCCGTCGTAGGCCACCGCACGCGAGCGGAAGGCCTCCGACACCACGTGCACGAGCTGTGCCTTCTCCTTGAAGTAGCTCTTGTCCAGCCACATCCGCCGCGACGTCGCCTCCGCAGGCAGGTCCGCGTCGAGCATCGCCCGCTCCAGCGCGTGCCGGTTCATCAGCTCCTGCGCCTTGGCCGACAGCGCCTCCGCCTCCTCGGGGAACGCCGTCGACTCGGCCTTCGCCAGCAGTCCGCGGACCCGGTTGAGCACCTTCGGGTCCAGCCCCGCGCGCACGGCCGACATCAGCACGTCGCCCGGCAACGGCAGGATCTGCGGCAACGAGGGCAGCCGCCCGAGGAACTTCAGCAGCTCCGCGGCCGTGCGGTTCGCGTACGACAGCGTCTCGATGTGACGCGTCGCCCACGCCTCCAGCAGCGGCCCCTCCCACCACACCGAGGCGCCGATCTCGTCCAGCTGACGTTGCCACCGCGGATGCACCGTCGCCGGAGGATGCGGCGAACAGGACAAAGCGATCACGTCCACCACGAGAGAGGTGGCCGACTCATCGAGTGAACGCGACACCATCTCGCGCACGTCGTACGGCAGCCAGCCGCG
Source organism: Lentzea sp. NPDC051208 (assembly GCF_040682435.1). Lineage (NCBI taxonomy): Bacteria > Bacillati > Actinomycetota > Actinomycetes > Pseudonocardiales > Pseudonocardiaceae > Lentzea > Lentzea sp. NPDC051208. The sequence goes on from NZ_JBFBAW010000006.1 coordinate 198,688, forward strand.
CTGCCAGAGCGCATCGACCGCTTTCACCAGTTCCACGCCACGCAGTATGAGACGTCCGCCATGTGCACAGGTCGGGGACCACCTGGTAGACACGGGATGTGATCGAGCTCCAGTTCCGCGGCCGGACCGTCGTCCGCGACCACGCGCTGGTGATGGCGATCATCAACCGCACTCCGGACTCGTTCTACGACAAGGGCGCCACCTACGCCGAGGACGTGGCCATGGAGGCCGTGCACCGCGTCGTGGACGAGGGCGCGGACATCGTGGACATCGGCGGCGTGAAGGCCGGTCCCGGCGATCTGGTCGACTCCGGCGAGGAAGTGCGCCGCGTCGTGCCGTTCATCGCCCGCGTGCGTGCCGCCTACCCGGATCTGATCATCAGCAGCGACACCTGGCGCGCGGACGTCGGCCGGCTCGTCTGCGAGGCCGGAGCCGACCTGCTCAACGACACGTGGGCGGGCGCGGACCCGCAGCTGGCCGAGGTCGCCGCGGAGTACGGCGCCGGCTACGTCTGCTCGCACACGGGCGGTGCGGTGCCCCGCACGCGTCCGCATAGGGTGAGTTACCCGAACCTCGTCGCGGACGTCATCGCGGAGACGACGGCGCGTGCGGAGAGGGTGGTCGCACTCGGTGTGCCTCGCAAGAGCGTGCTGATCGACCCCACACACGACTTCGGCAAGAACACATGGCACAGCCTCGCGCTGGTGCGGCACACGGACGAGCTGGTGGCGACCGGGTGGCCGGTGCTGATGGCTCTGTCCAACAAGGACTTCGTCGGGGAGACCCTCGGCGTGGAACTGCACGAGCGCGTCGAGGGCACCCTCGTCGCGACCGTGATCGCGGCGTTGGCGGGCGCCGCGGTCTTTCGCGCGCACGAAGTGGCGCGCACCAGACGAGTACTCGAGTCCGTCGCTCGACTCTGAGCTGGAGGTATCAGGTGGACGACGTCTTCGCCCGGTTTTCGGATGACCGGTGGGACGACTTCCTCGACGAACTCGACAAGATCCGCGTGAGCGTGGTGGATCCCGCGGAACGACAGCAGATGAAGGTCACCGCACGCCGCGACGCACGAGAAGCGGGCACTCAGCCGTTGCTCGTGCGGATGGCCCTCGCGGACCACTACTTGAACCTGCTCGCCATCGGCGTGTGGGCGGGCGACGAGAGCTGGCGTGCCGATCTGCGCGACCTGGTCGTCTCTCTCGTGCCCGCGGAGGACGAGTCACGTGACGACGCACTGCTGAGCTCTGTCATCGCCGTTGTGCTCGCACAGCTGCTGCAGGACGCACGCCTGCGTGGCGGCTCCGAGGCCGACGTCATCGCACGGTCGGCGTGGGACAAGGCCCAGGAGTGGGCCGCCTACGCGGAGGACCGTCACGTGGAAAGGCTCCTGTACGCCTCCACAGAGGCCGGTGCACGCGTGGTGACGGCGTCGGAGGTGCAGGAGGTCATCGAGCTCGCCACGGCCGCGGCGGACGACCAGCACGCCGAAACGATCGCCGCGCTGGAGACCGAAGGCTTCACCGCGGAGTTCATGAACGGCGTGTGGGTGGTGGAGGGCGAGTTCCGCAACGCGGTGCGGGCCGCTGCGCGCGCGATCACGCTCACGGGCCACGGCTGCGTCCTCGCGCGCAACATCCGGTCATCGGCCGTGATGCTGTGGCACGAGAACACGCTCGCCATGGCGGACTCGAAGGTGCCGCGCTGGCGCGTCTACCCGATGCTCGCGCCCGTTACGCCGCAATCGAAGTTTTCAGGCGGTGAAGGTCTGCCGTTCACCCGCGAGACACACCCGTTGGCACCCGCTCCAGAAGTCGTGCGCCGGTTGGCGGACGCCGTTGGTGTCAACCTGTCCCATCTGCTGGCTGCATTGCGGTGAAAGGGTGATCTTTGACTTTCCGCAACCTCGACTCGTTATCTTGGTGTCATGCCCAGATTTGCCGAGTTCGATGTGGAAGGCCTGCGGAAATCCAGCGCCGTAGCGGACTTTCCCTGGTCAGAGACGTGGGTCACGTTGATCCGCGTCGATGCCAAGGGAGTTGTCCGGCAAGCCAAGTCGTTGACGGAGAAAGTTTCTTTGCTGACCGTCGCGTCGGACAAGGACCTCGTCATCGCGTCCTGTCCCGAGATTTACGCGGTCGACGACCTGTCGGCCGCCCGTGCGGCCGTCAAGGCTTCGGTCGCACGCGAAATGATCCCAAGCCTCGGATGAATGACTCCCTCCACTCGGGCTCAGCGGCGAGCGCGAGTTCAGGGAAACGCCGAAGGAGCGTTCCGAACGCGATCTCACCCTCGATACGAGCCAGGCGCGCCCCCACGCAGTAGTGGATCCCGTGACCGAACGCGACGTGTGGGTCTCGGCCCAGCTGCAGCACGTCCGGGTCGGAATACCGGGACGGATCCCGGTTCGCCGCCCCTAGTGAGACGGTGACCTGCGAAGATCTCGGAATCGTGACCCCTCCGATCACCACGTCGGAAGTGGCGACGCGACTCACCCCCAACGCGAACGGACCGTCGTGGCGCAGGAGCTCCTCGACGGCCTCCGGAATCAGGATCGGACTGTCGGCCAGCGACCGCATCAGGCCGGGATCGCGCAGCAGGGCGAGCAGACCGCTGCCGATGAGCTGCACGGTCGTCTCGTGGCCTGCTGTGATGAGCAGCACAAGGGTGCTCACGAGGTTCGGCTCGTCGCGGAGCTCGGTTATGACGTCGTCACCGGGCTCCTTGGTGGCCGCCAGACGTTCGGCGTACGCGGTGAACCTGCCGTACGCCTCGGCCATGGTCGCCGGTGCGAGCAGCTCCGCGGTGAGCTTCCGGACCTCGTCTCTGTCCTCTTCGGGCACACCTAGGAGTTCACAGATGACGGTGATCGGCAGGGGATGGGCGAACGTCTCGATGACGTCCACCTCCTCCGCGCCCTGCCACGCGTCGAGCAGCTCGTTGGCGATCTCCTCGATGCGCGGCCGGAGGGCCTCCATCCGTCGTGTGGAGAACGCACGTGCGATGGGCTTGCGCAACCGCGTGTGCTCCGGCGGGTCCGTGTGGTTCAGCATGCCGCCGGGGATGACGGCACTGCTGAGGCCGGGATGGCTGAGTGCCTGCACGACGTCTTCGTAGCGGCTGACCATCCACGACCTCTGGCCGTCCGGGGTCTCGATCAGCGCGGGGCCCCGCTCGCGCCACTCGTCGAAGTACGGGGTCGGATCGGTGAAGAAGCTCATGCCGTTCATCGTGGTGTTCGCGCTGGTCAAGAGCATGAGTAGGCGATCGCCCATCTTGTCGGTGGGGATCACCTAGCCTGACGGCATGGGGTGGCCGTTCGTGGGGAGGGACGCCGAACTCATCGCGGTCCGGCGTGCGGTGCGAGATGCGGGGCTGATCGTGGCTGGTCCCGCCGGCGTGGGCAAGACACGGCTGTTGGACGAAGTCGAGTGCGACGTCCGGCTGCGTGCCACGGCGGCGATGTCGGAGATTCCCCTCGGCGTGATGGCGCCCTTCTTGCCGTCGGTGGACCCCTCGCCGTTGGCCATGCTGACCGCCGCACGGACGGCGTTGCGCGGTCGCGTCGTGGTGGTCGATGACGTGCACCTGCTCGACGACGCGTCGGCAGGCCTGCTGCACCAGCTCGTACAACACAGGGAAGCCGTCGTGGTGGCGACGCTGCGTTCGGGCGAACGCGCGCCGGAACCCGTGGTGGCGCTCTGGAAGGACGAGCTGCTGCCGCGCATCGAGCTCGAGCCGCTCGGACGTGCAGCGGTGGTCGAGGTGCTGGAGACCGTGCTCGGCGGCGTGCTGGACAGCGTGACGGCCGATCGGCTGTGGACGGCGTCCGCCGGAAACATGTTGCTGCTGCGGGAGATGCACTTCGCCGCGCAGTGGGTGTCGCACGGCGGTGTGTGGTCGTTGGACGGACCGCTGCCGTTGTCACCACGGCTGGTGGAGCTGATCGAGGCCCACCTCGCCGCCGTGCCTGCCGAGGAACGCCGGGTGCTGGAACTGCTCGCGTTCGGCGAGCCGCTGGACCTGGCCGTATCGGAGGCGTTGGACGGGCTCGTCACCGTGACCGATGACGGGCTGAGGCTCGCGCATCCGTTGTATGGCGAAGTCTTGCGCGCGCAGTGCCCTCCCCTGCGCAAGCGGAACCATCAGCGGTATCTGGCTTCGGTACTCGACGATCCGCTGCGAGTAGCGGTGTTGCGTCTGGACAGCGGTACGGCGGACGATCCCGAATTGCTGCTGCGGGCCGCGAAGCTCGCCAGTGCGACAGGTGGCGTTGTTCTGGCAGAACGGCTCGCACGGGCCGCATGGTCCGTCGGTGGTGGTGTCGAAGCCGCACGGCAGTTGGCCTTCATCCTGGTGTTCACGGATCGTGCGGAGGAAGCCGAGGAGGTCTTCGCGTCGGTTGCGACCGACGACGACCCGATCGAGGTCCGCACCATGCGCGCCATGAATCTCGGATGGGCTCTCGGGCGCTCCGAGGAAGCCGCAGAGATGATCATGCTGCCGGTCGGACGTGCCGTGTTCCTGTACTTCGACGGCAAGTACGGCGAGGCTCGTGCGCTGCTCTCGCCCTCGGACCCTGGTGAGGCGGCGATCCTCGCGATGATCGATGTGGTGCAGGGCAGGTACACGGGCCCGTTCCCGATCATCCCGCCCAACCCCGAGGTGGGGCTGGGCGCTGAGATGAACGCGTTCTCCGAGGTGTTCGTGTACTCCCTGCACGGTGAACTGGCCCGTGCGGAGCGTCTTGCCGTGCAAGCGCATCGGGAGAAGGCCGAGTGGGACTCCATGCGGTCGAGTTGGGCCGTGTCGTGCGCCGGCTTGGCACGGGCCGGTGGCCGGCTGCTCGAAGCACGACGCTTGCTGCGAGAGGCACGGCCCACGCAGCCGTTCGTGCGGCTCTGCGAACTCGCCCACGTGGAGGCGTTGCTGGGCAACGACGCGCGTGCGGCTCGCCGAGGCGGAAGCGTTGGCGCCGCCGGGAATGCGTCCGTACGGCATCGGGCTGTGGGAGGCGCGGATCTGGGCGGGCGGGACGTCGCCGTTCGAGGCGGCCGAGGACGCCAGGACGCACACCGAGTTCGCCGCCGAGGCGGTGTTCCTGCACGACGCGGTGAGGCTCGGACACGCCTCCGATGCCCTGGACCGGCTGCGGGAGCTCGCCGCCACGACGACGGGGCTGCTGGTGCCGGTGTACGCCGCACATGCGGAGGCGTTGGTGCGCAACGACTCCGCAGCGTTGGAAGAGGTGGCCGCGCGGTTCGAGGAGGCCGGATACCTGCTGTTCGCGGCGGAAGCCGCAGCCGCGTCGGGCAACCGTGCGCTGGCCGGGCGGTTGATCGGCCTGTGCGAGGGCGCACGAACGCCCGCGCTGGCACGGGTGGCGTTGGTGCCGCTCACCAAGCGGGAGCGCGAGGTCGCCGTGCTGGCCGCACGGGGACTCACGAACAAGGAGATCGCCGAGTCGTTGGTGATCTCCGTGCGGACCGTCGACAACCACCTGTCCAACACGTACGCGAAGCTCGGGATCGCGACCCGCGGCGAACTCGCCCTGGTCCTTGCGGATGATCTCGGCGGGAGGGGTTGACGCTCGGGTGGGAGCTCTGGGACGCCGCGGAGATCTATCCGCGGCGCAACCCGTCGTTGCCCCTCATCGCCAGGCAGCGCGAACTGCTGGCGTTGTTCGGGAGTTAGTCGTCGGCCGTGAGGCTGTGTCCGTCCCACGTGAAGCGCACGGTCGTCACGGCGTCGTCCCCGTCGGTGCCGGTCGTGAGCTGGTGGATGGCGATGCCGGTCAGCTCCCGGTAGTCGCACCACTCGTGGTCCGACGTGAGCACCAGGTCGAGGTCGAAGTTGACCAGCAGTTCCAGCAGCTGGCCGCGGTTGGTGGCGTCGACGCCGACGAAGACCTCGTCCAGCAGGATCAGGCGTGGTGCGGTCGGGGTGGCGTGGTAGTGCGCGGCCGCCGCGGCGAACAGCGGGAGGTGCAGGACGATGGCCTTCTCGCCGCCGGACAACGCGCCGTGCACGCGTTTGGTCACCGGGACCCAGCCTTCGCCACGATCCACCTTCACGACGAATTGGTGCCACGTCGTGTAGTCGAGCACCTGGGCGAGTTGTTGTTCCCAGCCCGTGGCGGAGTCGTGCGCGCGTGCTTCATCCACGCGCTCGCGGAAGAACTGGTGCAGCAACGCGCGTTCGTCGTCGTTCAGGTCTGAACGCAGCAGGAGGTCGCGGGCCTCTCGGGTGCCGGGCGGCAGCTGGGGGTCGACCTGCCAGTCGAGTTGCACGCGGATGCCGGACGCGGTTTGGACGCGCTCCAAGTGCTGGTTCATGGTGACGACGAGCTCGGACGCGCCCTGGATGCGCTGGGCGATGTGCCTTCGGGTGTCGCCGGTGAGGGTCTGGTCGAAGAGGTCGCGTTCGCCGTCCGTGATGTGGGTGCGCACGCGGTCGCGTTCGGCTTGCAGCGCTTGAAGCAGGGCGTGCGCGCCCATGCGCGCGCCGTCCAGCGTCGCGGTGAGCACGGTGACGTCGTCGTCGGGGTCGAGCGACAGGTCGATGCGGCCGGCCAGCTGGTGCTGTGCCTGGTGAACGGCGGCGCCGAGACGGGACTCGGAGTCGCGGATCAGGCGCGGGTCCACCGGTTCGTCGGGCACCTCACCGGCGTCGGCGGGCAGGTGGCCGCTGGTCAGGTGGCGATAGCGCGCTTCGGCCGCCTCGTGCACGACTGCTGCTTCCGCGGCGCGTGCGGTGTCGACCTTGCGCTTCTCCTCCAACGTACCGAGTGTGCGCGCCAGGCCCGTCTGCTTGTCCTGCAGCAGTTCGCGTTCCTCGGCGAGCGCGAGAGCCTTGGCACGCAACGAGATGAGCTGCTGGTCCAGAGCCTGGAACTCGGAGCCCGCGGCACGTTCCACGGTCTCCAGCGTGATGGTGAGGTCGGCGGCCTCCTGCTGCCGGGCGGCCGTCGTCTCCTCGGCCTCGTCGGCCAGCGCGCTGCTCGTCGAGGCGCGGTTGCCGGCCTCGACCGACAGCGCCTCGGTGGTGAACGCGTCGTGGCGGTCGTCCAGCCAGCGGTGGGCCGCGGTGGCGAACGCCGCCAGCGCGTCCGCGTCCGGGATGTCGGTGGTCGTGGCGTGCTGGGCGACGACGGCCTCGGCCTCGGCCACCCGCTGAGCTGCGGCCGCGACGGCGTCTTTCCGCGCCGCACAACGCAACTGCGCCTTCGTCCGCTGCTCTTCGGCGATCTCGATCGGGTCGGTCGAGGGCTGCCTGGCCAGTTCGCCGGCCAGCGTGGCGCGGCGCACGGCGATCTGGTTCAGCGCGGCGTCCACACCGGACAGATCGGTGGCGAGCTGCTCGATCAGTCCGGTCAGTTCGGCGATCCGGCCCGCGCGGGCCCGTTTGCGGGCGTCCGCGCCGATGTAGGTGGGGAAGTCCTTGGTCCAGCGGCCGTGCGCGTTGGCCAGGCGCCACGTCCCGTCCGCGCCGATCGCGACGGCGTGACCGGTGGCCGTGTCGCCGAACGCGACGCTTTCCAGGAACCGGCGGCAGCGCTCGTCCTCGGTGACGAGCACCTCCAGCAGCGTGTAGCCCGGAGCGGGAGGTGCCAAGGACGGTTCCGCGAAACGGTCCTGGTGGAGCAGGCCGAACGAGTTGTCCGGCGTGAGCCACGCGTCGAGCAGGCCGGACGCCTCCAGCGCCGCCTCGACCGCGCCACGCACGGGCAGTGGCGTGCCGGGGCGGAAGTCGACCAGACGCCACAGAGGGGCACCCACGGCGTGATGGCGGTAGTCGTCGCCACGCGTGTACGGCGCAGGTGGTGGTACATCGACCTGATTGGCGAGCTTCTCGCGGATGGCGTTGTACTGCGAGAGCTGGCCGTTCAACGCCGTGCGCGTCTCCTCCAGACGCGCTTCGATGCGGCTGAACTCCTCGCGAGCGCGTGCGGCAGCCTCGACGACCTCGCCGTGCTCGGACACGTTCAGCTCAGCACACCCGTGCGCCCACGTGTCGAAGTCCGCACGGAACTTCGCAAACGCTTGCTCGAACGTCCGCTGCGCCGCGGCTTCCGCTTCCGTGGCGAGGTCGAGCTCGTCACGCGTCTCCTCAAGCCGTTGGCGTGCGGCATTCCGTGCGTCGACGGCTCTCTCGTGCGCGGCGACGGCACGAGAGATCGCGTTGATCTCGGTGGACCGGGACTCGATGGCGGCGGTGAGCAGCTGACGGCCCGACCGCGCGTCGGCGTGCGACTCGATCTCCTCGAACACCGACGGCATACCCGCCTGCTCGGCGGCTTCCCGTGCGATCACAGCGGACCGTCGCAGCTCATCGGCGCGTGCGGCCGCATCGGACTTGGCCTGCTCCGCCCGTTCCTCGTCGGCAACGGCCCGCGCGCGGAGTTTCACCGCGTGCGCGGCGGCCTCCGAAGCGCGCAGGCTCGCGGCGGAAAGCTGCTGCCGCAACAGGTCGAGCTGCTTGCCCTCCTGGTACGCGGGCAGGTCGGAGATGCCGGAGATCTCCGCGCCGACCGCGCTCGCCTCGCGTCCCAGCGCCGCGAGCTGGTCGAACGCCTCGTCGGTCAGCGTGATCTGCCGCTGGTAGCGGCGTTCGCTCATCCGCGCGGCCCGCGTCAGGTCCTCGAGCTGCTCGGTCGACGACTCCAGCGCCCGTGCGGCCGCTCCGAGAACGCGCTGGGCGTAGACGCGCTGCACGTCCGCGAGCCGTTCGGCGGTGAAGATCTCCTCGTCGAGCCGCCGCAGTTCCTCGCGCTGGCGGTCGAGCCGTTCGAACCCCTCGGCGATCTCGGTCAGATCGGACTGGTCCAGCGGCGGAAGCGCCTTGGACAGCAACAAGGACAGCACGCTCGGGTCGAGCCGCTCGGACAGCTTCGGCGTGCGCAGCTGCAACAACGCGGTGATCAGCGAGTCGTACCGTTGCTCGCTCACGCCGGGGAACAACGTCGTCCGCACCGTGTGGCGGTAATCGGCCGGTGAGGCGTGCACGACGCCGTGCTCACCGATCGCGGCGATGAGATCGGTCTTGGTCAACGGGCGCCCGGCCTCGTTCACCAGCGCCAGATCGCCGATCCTGAGCGACGTGGTGAAGTACGTGGCGATGACGTTCGTCGTGTTCGTCGTGGCCTGGAGCCGCGCACCGCACGTGAACCACTGCTCGCCGAGTTGGAACTCCAGCCACACGTACCCGACGCGCGTGCTGCCCTGGTTGCCCTCGCCCATGAGGTTCCAGTGCATCGTGCGGTCCGCACTGCCGAACGTCGACAGCCGGTGCGGACGCAGGTTCGCGTCGAACAGGTACGGCAGCAGCAGCTCGAGCGCCTTCGACTTGCCCGTGCCGTTGGGACCCCTGAGCAGCAGTCTGCCCTGGTAGAACGAGAAGATCTCGTCGTAGTAGCGCCAGACGTTGATGATGCCGGCGCGGCTCGGTTGCCACCGGTCAGTCATTGAGCTCCTCGACCGCGTACCTGGCTGCGGCGGGCAGCCTGTGAACGGTGCCGTTCTCCGTGCGTGCGAGCCCGAACGCCTCCAGCAGTTCGAGCGCGTCCGCCGCGAGCCTGCCCGCGCCACCGTCCGACTGGTAGGCCTTCGCCCAGGTGCGGAACTTCCTGAGCAGCTCGCGTACTTCTTCGACCAGGTCCTCCGTGGTGGCCGGACCCTCTGCCAACCGGTCGAGCAACAACAACGCGGCGACCTTCGCGTGGTTGTCGTCGTCCGGGAACCTCGTGTCCGTGGCGATCGCGTCGGCGTCGACCACGAGATAGCCCTCGGCGCGTTCCTCCAGCGTGCAGCCGGCGAGCCGGACGCCCGTCTGGACGACCTTGCGCCCGGCAGGGGATGTCAGGAACGCGAGCTGATTCGCGGTGAGATCTTCCCTGTACAGCACCGGATCATCGATGAGCCTGCGCATCACGGAGTGGCGTTGCCACAGGCTGCGGTGAGCGGTGTCGTAGCGGGTCTCGCGGGTCAGCCCCGCGATCGTGTCCACTGTGGAGGGCGGCACCGGTGCGGCCAGCAGGCGGGTGATGAGCGTCGGGTCCGCGCGGACGTGCTCACCGGTCTCGACACCGCCCTGCTCCTCGAGGAACGTCAGGACGTCGTTGAACGCGTTGCGGTCGCTGCGCCTGCCCGGGTCGAACTGGATGCCGTCTTCGGCAGCGGCCTGTTTCGTGCGGGTCGTCAGCTCGTCGAGCGTGCTCACCGGCGCCGCCAGCAGTTCCGCGCACACGAGGCACAGCAGCGTGTAGCGCCGCCGGTCGAACGCCGGACGCGTGCGGTCGGGCCGTTGCGTCACCTTGAAGAGGCGCGCGTAGCCGGCACGCGGCTCGACGATCACACGCCAGCCGCAGTAATAGTCGAACCACTTCGTGATCGGTTCGCGGCGCCGCCTGATGAGGTCGAAACCGTCGTGGTCCTGCGTCGCGGTCAGCAACGGACGCGCGAGCAGCAGACGAACGCCACGCGCCACCTCTTCGCTCTCCAGCCGTGCGAGCTGGTTCCCCGTGCGGCTCATCGGCTCTGCACGTCGATCACGTAGTCGGGCCCGCTCAGCGTGCCCTTCTGGGTGGTCATGGTCGCCCAGCCGCGCGCGTTGCGCAGGTTGATCTGCATCCGCCCGTCACTGGTACCGGCCGTGCGCGTGCCGGTGCTGTCCGGGTCGCTGCCCAGCGCCCTGCCGACCAGGTCGATCAGCCGGTGGAACGTGTCGTGGTCGAGGTTCGTGAGCGTGGAGATCCGGATCGCGCCGTCGGTCTGGATCTGCGACCACGCGTACTCGAGCTCGGCACGTTCCCTCTCCGCCTGCTCGCGGCGGTTGCGGCGCACCTCGTCGACGTTGCGGACCTTGCCGGTGGCACCGATGTGCTCCTGCTTCCCGGTCGCGCGCAGCTGCGGCGACACGGGCACCGGCGGCGTGTTGTGCCACGCCTCGCCGCTCGGCAGCAGCTCACCGTCGGCGTGCGCGAGGTGCGCGTGCCTGGCCGGCCACAACCCGAACGCGGCGTTGAACAGCTCGTGCGCCTCGTCCTCGGTCTCGGTCCGCGCGAACCACCGGGCGAGCGCCCTGAAGTCGGCCGCGGTGTTCGTGGGCTTCTTGCGCTGCTCGCTGATCCGGTCGAGCACCCGCAGCAACTGCACGATCGCCTTGCGCGACACGTCCTGCAGCTCCTCGACGCGCGGCGGGTTGTCGCAGAACCACGCTTTCAGTTCGTTCCAGTGCTCTTTGCGCTGCTGCAGCCAGTGATCGGGGACGAGCCCGGCCCCGTTGCGGGCGCGTTCGAGCAGCTCGGTGGAGTCGATGGCTTGGACGGCCTCTCGGATCTTCAGCTTGCGCGCGTCCAGCTCCGCGATGAAGTCGCGCAGGTAGGTGACCGTCGTGCGCTTGACGTCCTGGAACGTGGCCAGGTCGGCCTGGTCGTCCCGCAGCAGCCTCTGCAGGTCCGCGTTGAACCGCGTCGTGCCGGTCTTGAACGCTTCCAGGTGGCCTTCGAGCTGGGTGAGCGTGGTGAACGCTTGGCGATCTTCCAGCGGCTTCTGGAGTTCGTCGAGGTGGGCCGCGATGGCGTCGAGCACGGCGGTCTGCAGCGCGCCCTCGGTCGTGAGGGTGTGGACGGCCTGCCGGATGCCGGCGTACGCGGCCTCGCCGAACCGGGTGAGGCCGTACCGGTGCTGCGACGCGTCGAGCAGGCCCCACTGACGGAGAGCAGTGAGGGACGCGGTGAGCTCGTCGTCCGTCACCTGCTCGGACCAGCCGACGCTTCTCAGCCGTTGCTGCACGTCATCGGCGGTGAGGACGGTCTGCAGGCACTCGTTCGCCACCCCGAACACGCGCATCACTGCAGTGTGCAGCTCCGCCTGGTCGGTCGTGGTGAAGCGGAACAGGTCCGCGGGCACCGGTGGAAACGTCGTCACCTGTGCCACCGTAGCTTGTCGCAGTAGGGCTTTCGGGTGACAGGGCGCACGGCTGAGCCCTACGTCGTCATCGACCGCAGGTGGTCCTGAGTCTCGTGGTCCTCGGAATAGACGCAGACACCGCGCATGCCCCTGGTGAGCAGCACCTTGTAGGTGTTGCGGATCAGCCTGGCGAAGTGGAGTTCGCCGGCCTTCTTCACCGCGGGGTCGTACGAGTGCTCGCGCCGCGCCTCCCAGTGGTCGTCACGCCAGACGAAGTCGTTCCCGAAGATCACGCCGGCCCAGTCGTACTCGAAGCCCTGCGCGGTGTAGATGCAGCCGACCTGGCCGAACCCGCGCTCGTCGCTGGCCCAGAAGTGCGACGCCGGTGCGTCGGGGACCCGCTGTTCGGGCTTGGCGTTCCACGGCCGGTGCCAGTCGCCGATCCTCACGTCCGGCACCAGCACCTTCGTTCCGCCCTCGGTGACGGGATCGCTCCACTTCCAGCAGTAGCCGGCCGCGATGCGCGCGGTGCCACCCTCCTTGTCCTGCCTGTCGAGCAGCCACGACTCCATCTCACGTGGCGACTCCGCGCTGCGCACCACGAACTCGTCGTCGGTGCGGGTGACCAAAGTGGACCACGGCGTCGGCGTGCCCTTGATCCCCAGCAGCTTGGCGACCCACGCGTCGAAGAACTCGGATCCGCCGCAGCGGAACTGGCCACCCAGCTCCACCACCTGCACGTCGCAGCCTGCGGCCTCGGCCGCGGCCTCGATCTCCACCCGCGAGCCCATCTCGCCGGGCCGCACCGTCTGGTTCTCGTCGAGCAGGAACACCGGCACCTTGGCCGCGTCGATCAGCTCCTCGATCTGCCTGCGTGCCTTCTCCCTGACCTCCCGCTTCGTGTAGCGGTTGAGGCTGGTCTCGCGAATGCGGTGCGCCTCGTCGCAGATCAGCACGTCCAGACCGAGCGGATCCGCGGCGATGAAGTCGTTGAAGTACTTGAACATCGTCTGGACCCGCTTGTTGCGGCTGCCCGCGTGCTTGCGCATCGTGCTCGTGAACGACGAAGAACCCGTGGCGTGGAAGGCCGTCCTGCCCTGCCGGGCCAACTCGCCGAGCAGGCTCAGCGCGATGACGCTCTTCCCGGAGCCGGGGCCGCCCAGCACGATCACCACTGTCTGCTTGCGCGACGCCCTTGCCTTCTCCACCGCTCTGCGGACCAGGGTGTACGCGACCTGCTGTTCGTCCAGCAGGACGAACTGTTCGCGTTCCTGTATCTCCTTGGCCGCCAGGGTGAGCAGCGGCTTGGACGGTGCGTGCCGCATGCCGAGGAACTCGTCGGCGGCGTCACGGGCACCGTCGCGCGTCGCGGTGTCGGTGTCGAGCAACGCGCGGAGCCGGTTGATCAGCTCGCCCTTGTTGTCGAGCGTGTAGAGCTCACCGAACTCGTCGACGCCATAGCGCGTGATGTTCCAGACGCCGGCCTTGCGGGCGTTGTGCAGGTAAGCCACCCCGTGCACGGAATCCGGCTGCGCGGCGAGGGCGGGCGTCGAGTCCACGAGGTACTCGCGGTACCGCCGGACCTGTTCGAGCGGATGCAGGACGGGCTGCGGGTAGAACTCGACCTTGACCAGGTCGTCGCCGTACGGCTCGGCCTTCGACCACTGCTTGAGCTCGACGATCACGTACGAGGGCCTGCCGTGCCGGGGGTTCTGACCGCACAGCACCACGTCCACGCGCTTCGGGCTGTGCGGAAGCTTGTGTTCCAGCAGCACCTCGACGTGGCCGAGACCGGCGTCGACGAGATCACCGAGGAACGTCGGCAGACTGTTCTGCCAGGACCGCACCTCGCCGCGGCTCACGCCTGACTCGAACTGGATGCGCGCCTGATCCTCCAGCAGCTTGTGCAGCCGATCTGCCAGCGCGTCTTCGAGCAGCGACTGGGCACTCTTGCGGACGAGAGCCACTCTTGTTCCCCCACCTGGGCACGCGGAATACACGTGCGGGTGGGGGCAACGACGAGGTGCCTTGGTCAGGTCACGCTCGGTGCCCGTCGGGCCGCAGAGGAGAGATTACCTTCGAATCGATCATTCAGGCGGCAGGCCAGCCGCTGCCGACTTAGCAACGCGAACTCGCCGTCCAGCCCGTCACGTATCGCCACTGATCTGGGCGACAGATGGAGTGCGATGTCGTCTCGCTTGCTCGATACGAGCAGGTGCCGCAACTGGCCGCGCATCACTTCCGGGCCGCCCACCATGCGATCGAGCGCGGATTCCTCGATCACAGCGACAAAACGCAGCGGGCTGGTCTCGTCTGTCAGGCGTGCCTGCCGCTCCTCGCGGAGCTTGACGATGCGTTCGATGCGGACGCGATCAGCGCTGACTGTCGAGGGGAACGGGATGGCGAGGCACTCCTGCGACGACACAAGCGCGTCCACTTCGACCGGCCCACCTACCCGAGCATCACGCCCACGAGCGAACAGCTGGTTGCACGTGACCGATCTGGGCCACGAGGGCGCCTCCACCGAGGCGGTGATCGGGCGCTACCTCGTGGACGCACGCGGAGAGATCACCGATCAATACGTGCCCAATCCCCGATATCAGGCGCGTGAAATCACCTTCGATAGCGACCTCGAGTCGTTGATGTACCTCGTGCACCGCGGATACGCGGACAAGCGGAACTGGTCGACGCGGTGCTGGCCGCCGAACTCGTGCTGCCCGCTGATCCCGCTCGCGAACCGAGAAAGCATCTCGTCCTGCGCAAGGACGTCGTGGACGTCTTCGCCTCTGAACGGGCGCGGCCGCGTGACTGGCCGCCGCACTGGCACCGTTTCAGCGGAGTCGAGCTGGCAGTGGTGGTGGACGCGCTGGAGCAGCCGGTCACGGTGCTGGTGACCGCGCAGGGCGGGGTTCAGTTCGAGATACCGGGCGATGTGCTCGTGGACGGGCTGCGTTCGGTGATCACGATGGGGTGATCCGCGTGGTGGCGTTGAGCCACGAACGGGATGCGTTGGGCCGATCGGCCTAATCTCCCGCCATGCGGACGAGGCTGACCCCCATGCAGCAGGCGGTGGTGGATGCCGGGCGGCCGTTGCCGCAGCTCACCGATCCGCTGGAGGTCGAGCTCCAGGTCAGTTCCTTCGTAGGGCCGTTCGCGGACAACGAGGAGTTGTGGGAGGTCGTCGTCCGGCACCTGGGGGAGGTGCCGAGCCGGCGCAGTGCGGCGTTGCTGACGGCGCTGGCGCATCTGCTGCCCGGGCGGCCCGGGGTGTGGGCTCAGGAGGCCGCGCGGCGTCAAGCCGAACCGAAGTGGGATCTGGGAACGCTTTCATTCGGGGAGTGCTGGATCGGTGACCGATCGATCGACGCCGGATATCTGGCACTGTTGTGCAGCTATTCGTACGGCGATGCGCCTCACGCGATGGTTTTCATGATCGATGAAATCAGTGGCAGC
Organism: Lentzea sp. NPDC051208; assembly: GCF_040682435.1. Lineage (NCBI taxonomy): Bacteria > Bacillati > Actinomycetota > Actinomycetes > Pseudonocardiales > Pseudonocardiaceae > Lentzea > Lentzea sp. NPDC051208. The sequence continues at coordinate 214,047 of NZ_JBFBAW010000006.1, forward strand.
CTCACGCGGCACGCGTTTCTGACGCGGCAGGTGGAGGAGGCGCTGGCGCACCTCAGAGGTGAGATGCGGCTCGAGCTGATCACTCCCGTTGCGGCTCACTGGCTGCTCAGCCGCAGCTACGACCGGTTCGAGCGGCGGCCTTGGCTCGGGATGAGCACGGACGTGCACCAGACCCGGTTGGTCGCGCGAAGGCGAATCGCTCTCGCGATGAATTAGGTGCCTGTGCGAATCGCAACGTGGTGATTCATCCGACTGTGCACATTGTCTGTAGCTCGATCGTGGGAGGGCTATTACTGTCCGGGTTGTCGATCACAGGGGAGGGATCATCGTGGCCGTTCTTCTCGGGCGTGATGATCAGGCCCTCAGCCGTGTCCCTGACCAGGCGCGGCACCCGTGGTTGTCAGTCGCGACCCAGCGCTTCGGGCAGACGACCGCGCTGAGCCAGTTGCTGCTGGGCGCGACGCTCGGCTTCGGCATGACGTTCTGGGACGCGTTCCTCGCGCTCACGATCGGGGCCGTGCTGCTCAACGCCGTGGCGATCACGGTCGGGGTGATCGGGCAGCGGGAGGGGCTCTCGACGGCGATCCTGAGCCGGTGGACCGGGTTCGGGCACGCCGGGTCGGCGGTGCTCGGGCTGGTCATCGCCCTGTCGTGCACCGGGTGGTTCGGAGTGCAGACCGGGCTGGCTGGAGCGACGCTGGCCAACGTCGCGGGGGTGTTGCCGGCGCCGGTGTGGTCGTTGCTCTTCGGGATCGTCGTCACGGTCATCGCCGCCTATGGCGTGCGGTGGATGGCGTGGACGGCTTACGTGGCGGTGCCCGCTTTCCTGTTGTTGCTCGGCTGGCTCGTGCTGACCCACGTCGACGACGTCGGCGCCGCGCTCAGCGGTCCGGCACCGGGGCCCTCGATCGGGATGCTGACGGCGATCACGCTGGTCACCGGCAGTTTCATCGTCGGGGCGGCGATCGCGCCGGACATGACGCGCTTCAACCGCAACGAGTGGGACGTCGCCAAGCAGACGGTTCTGGGGATCACGCTCGGCGAGTGGGTCATCAGCCTGGCCGGGGTGCTCCTCGCGCACGGGCTCGGCACGACGGACGTCATGGGCGTCATCAGTGCGTCCGGCGGCTGGATCGGCGCGCTGATCGTCGTCACGGCGGTGCTGAAGATCAACGACTGGAACCTCTACTCGGCCTCGCTGGGGCTCGTGAACTTCTTCGACGCCGTGTTCGCGCTCCGGATCAGCCGGGCGCAGGTGACCGTCATCGTCGGGTGCGCGGGCAGCGTTCTCGCGGCGGCGGGCATCGTGCACCAGTTCAGCCACTTCCTGGTGCTGCTGGGCGTGGTGTTCCCGCCCGTCGCCGGGATCATGATCGCCGAGTACTTCGTCGTGCGGCGGTGGCGCAACGAGATCATCTCCACGCGGCCGTACGTGCCGCGGTCGGCGCCGTCCTGGGTGCCCGCCACGGTGGTCATCTGGCCGGTCTCGGCCCTCGCCGGCGAGCTGGTGGCGTTCGGACAGGCCAGTGTGAACGCGCTCGTGTTCGCGTTCGCGCTGTACGTCTGCGCCGGGCGGCTGGACCTGCTGCGCATGAGGACGCGCCGGGCCACCAACCGTAAGGTGGTCGAGGAAGCGTCGGCCGCCTGAGGGGTGGACATGCACATCGGTATCGACGTCGGCGGCACGAACACCGATGCCGTTCTCGTCGAGGGCCGCAGGGTCCTGGCCGTGTGCAAGGCGACGACGACGGCCGACGTGACGACCGGGATCATCGAGGCGGTCGGCGGGTTGCGGCACGCGTTCGAACCGGCGGCGATCACCGCGGTCATGATCGGCACGACGCACTTCGTCAACGCCGTCGTGGAAGGCCGGGGGCTGGCGCGGACGGCGGCCGTCCGGCTCGGACTTCCCGCCACCACGGCACTTCCGCCGTTCGTGGACTGGCCGGAGCAGCTGCGCAAGGCGATCGGCGGGCACGCGTACCTCTGCCACGGCGGCCATGAGTACGACGGCCGGGTCATCTCGCCGCTCAAAGAGGACGAACTGCGCGCCGTCGCCGCCGACATCGCGGACAAGGGCGTGCGGTCGGTCGCGATCACCTCGGTGTTCTCGTTGGTCAGCAGCGAGTTCGAACGCCGGGCCGCGGAGATCCTCACGGCCGAGGTGCCGGGGCTGCTGGTGAGCTTCTCGCACGAGATCGGGCGGCTCGGCCTGCTGGAGCGGGAGAACGCGACGATCATCAATGCCGCACTGCGCGTGCTCGCCGAGCAGATCGCCGACGGCCTCGTGGAATCCCTGACGGCACAGGGCATCGACGCCCCGCTCTACCTCAGCCAGAACGACGGCACGCTGATGGACCTGGAGTACGCGCGCTGCTACCCGGTCGCCACGTTCTCCTCGGGGCCGACGAACTCCATGCGCGGCGGCGCCTTCCTGTCCGGGACGGACGACTGCGCGGTGATCGACGTCGGCGGCACGACGACCGACATCGGCATGCTGCACAACGGTTTCCCGCGCGAGGCCTCGTCCGAGGTGGTCATCAGCGGTGTGCGCACGAACTTCCGGATGCCCGACGTCCGCTCGGTCGGCCTCGGGGGTGGCAGCGTCGTGCGGCAGCGGCCGGAGGTCGTGGTGGGCCCGGACAGCGTCGGGTTCCGGTTGTCCCGGCAGGCCCTGGTGTTCGGCGGTGACACGCTGACGGCGACGGACGTCGCGGTCGCGGCGGGCCTCGCCGACATCGGTGACGCGAGCCTGGTGCGGCACCTCGACCGCACGCTCGTGCTGTCGGTGCTCGACCACGTCGGCGACCGGATCGCCGCGCAGGTCGACCGCATGCGCACGAGCCCGGCGCCGTTGCCCGTCGTGCTGGTCGGCGGTGGCAGCGTGCTCGTGCGGGACGGGATCGAGGGCGTCAGCAGCATCGTCAGGCCGGAGCACCACGCGTTCGCCAACGCCATCGGCGCCGCGATCGCGCAGGTCGGCGGCGAGGTCGACCGGGTGTTCACGATGGAGCCGGCACGGCGTGACGAGGTGCTCGACGGCGCCCGTCAGGAGGCCGTGGACAGGGCGGTGGCGGCGGGAGCGGACGCCGGCACCGTGCGGATCGTCGAGATCGAGGAGATCCCGCTCGCGTACCTGCCGGGAAACGCGAGCCGCGTGCGCGCGCGTGCGGTGGGTGATCTGCTGCTCGGCCACTAAAGTCCCGCCCATGCACCTGCTGCAGCCCGACGAGGTGGACCGGCTCGCGCTGGGTGTGGTCATGCTCGGCAGCGGTGGCGGGGGCGGCGAGCAGGAGACCCACGCGTTCGCCGCGATGCTGCGGCACGAGATGCGGCAGAGCGGACCGGTCACGGTCCTCGAGCCGGGGGAGGCCGACCCCGACGGCTACGGCGTGCGGGTGGGGCTGCTCGGCGCACCGACCGTGATGATCGAGAAGCTGCCCTCCGGCCTGGAGGCCGAGGAGGCGCTGAAGGCGTTGCAGGCGCACGACTCCACGGTCGCGACGGCCGTCATCGGATGGGAGATCGGCGGGTGCAACGGCCTGTTGCCGCTGCTCCTGGCCGCACGGCTGGGCCTGCCGTACGTCGACGTCGACGGGATGGGCCGAGCGTTCCCGCGGATCGACCAGACGACCTACGACGCGGCCGGGCTGCCCACGACCCCGCTGGCCATCACCGAACCCAGCGGCAACCGGGCGGTGCTCGACTCGACCGGCATCGAGAAGCTCGCCCGCACGGTGATGGTCGACTTCGGCGGCTGGGCGATGATGGTCGCGAAGCCGTTGAAGCTTTCGGATGCGATCGCGGCGGGCATAACGGGCTCGCTCGCCCGTGCCCTGGAACTGGGCGAGATCTGGTCGCGGCACTCGGACTCCGTGGCAGAACGGGCCAAGGCCTCCGGCGGTTTCCTCGTCACACGGGGAAAAGTCGTCGAGGTGTGGCGCGAGTCGGTCGGCGACTTTCCGCGCGGAACGGTGGCGCTGCGGCGGCTGGACGCCGACGATGCGTACGTGCGCCTGGAGATGCAAGGGGAGTACCTGGTCGCGCTCGCGGACGGCGAGGCGCTCGTGACGACGCCTGACCTGCTGTGCTGCCTCGACGCCGAGACCGGCCACCCGCTGTCGGCCGAACGGCTCGGATTCGGTGCGGTCGTGGACGTGGTAGCGCTCCCATCACCGGCCCAGTGGCTGCCCGCGGAGATGCTCGGCAGGGTCGACCCGCGGGCGTTCGGCTACGACCTCGACCACGTGCCGTTCCGGGACGCCGAGTGATCGACGACGCCGGCTCCCTGACCGTGCGCGATCTGCTGGAGATCGGCGTCTTCGGCGACGCGACCCTGCTGGCGGGGGAACGCGGTGTCGGCACCGAGGTCGCGGACGTGCGGCTGGCGGCGGACATGACGGCCGTCGAGGCCTGCTCGGCCGGAGATCTCGTGATCCTGACCGGGCACCAGCCGTACCTCGTCGAGGTGGCGCTGCGCCGGGCGTACAGCGCGGACGTGCGGGCCGTCGTGCTGGTGCGGCCGTCGACCGGCGCGTACCAGGCTCCCTCCGCCGCGACGATCTCGTTCGCGAACCGGCTCGGCGTGCCCCTGCTGCAGGCCGGCGCGGACGACCCGCTGCTGGTCGCGGACGCGTTGCGCACGGCCGTGCGGCGTCCCGAGGTCGCGGCGGCGAGGCTGCTCAACGCCGTCACCGCGCGGCTGGGGCGCAGCAGGCCCGATCCGCGTTCGGTGATCACGATCCTGTCCGGCGAGCTGCACGTGACGTGCGCCGTGATCAGCGCGGACGGCACCGCGATCGAAGGGGTGTCGCCGCCCGGCCTGCCGCCGGAGCTGCTGGCCGGTTCCGTCGCCGCCACCGCCGAGATGCCCGAGGGCTTCGCCGTGGCCGTGCCGGTGGAGACCGACCGGACCGGGCACGTGCACCTGTGGCTCGTCTCGCACGCCCGCGGCCGCAACAAGCGCTGGGCCGAGACGGTCCTGCAGATCAGCCAGGTCGCGTCGTGGGCACTGGGCAGCTGGGTCGCCGCCGAACGGCTCGAAGCCGAGCGCCAGGCCCGTTCCCGCGGCTCACTGCTGTCCGAACTGCTCGCCTCCGGCGACGACGTGCCGCCACAGCTGGTGCAGCAGGCCGTGCTGGCCGGGTGGCGCCTCGACGGCTGGCACACGGGCGTCTACGTCATGCCTGCCGCACCGGGCGTGCTCGACAGCGCGGGCACCGAACGGCTGCGCGTCGAGCTGTCCCGGCGGGGCCTGCACGGCCAGCTGGTCGAGGGTGCGGAGGGCTGGTCGTTCTGGCTCACCAACGACTCCGAGCCGCCGCAGTCGCGGGAGCTGACCGCGAAGATCGCCCAGGTGCTCGGCGGCTGCACGCTCGTCGCCGGCATCGGACGGCCGCACCCCGGCGTCACCGGCGTGGGCAGGACGCTGGCCGAGGCGCGCGAGGCCGCCGCGATGACCGGAGCGGCGAAGGTCGTGCACGTCGACGAACTGGGCGTGCGGCGCCTGCTGTCGATGGCGGCCGAGACCCCGGCGCTGGTCGACCAGGCCGCGCGCCTGCTGGCGCCGCTGGCGGGCGTGGAGGACGGGCAACTGCTGCGCACCCTCGCCGTCTACCTGGACGAGGAGTCGGTGACCTCGTCCGCGGCCGTGCGGCTGAAGGTGCACCGGAACACGGTGTCGCAGCGGATCAACCGGGTCGAGCAGCTGCTCGGGGTCAGCCTGCTGAACCCGGACGAGCGGCTCGCGGTGCACCTGGCCTGCCGGGCGGTCCGCGCCTCCGACGAGTGAGCGTCAGGTCGGCACGAACGCGGGCAGCACGGCGTCCACCTCGAACCCGCCGTCGTCCGTAGGGCCTGCCGTGAGGGTGCCGCCGACCATCTCGACGCGGCCGCGCAGGCCCAGCAGGCCGCTGCCGGAACCGGCCAGCACGAGAGCCGGTGCGGCCGGCGGCCTGGTGTTGCGGATGACCGCGCGGACACTGCTCGGTCCACAGTGGATGGTGATCTCGGTGAGGGCGCCCGGCGCGTGCTTGTGCACGTTCGTCAGCGACTCCTGGACCACCCGGTACATCGTGCGGCGCACGGCGGGGGAGATGGTGTCCGCGTCGCCGTGCTCGGTCAGGGTGATCTCCAGGCCGGAGGCGGCGGAGTCGGCGACGAGCCGGGAGAGCCGGTCCGGCAGCACGTCCGGGATGAGGGCGGCGCGGCCGGAGCGCAGGACGCCGACGAGATCGCGCAGTTCGACGAGCGACTCGCAGCCCGCGGTGCGCAGTTCCTCGGCCGCCTGGCGCACGCCGTCGTCCCTCGCGGCCATCCGCAACGCGCCGGCGTGCAGCACCATCAGGTTCAGCCGGTGCGTCACGACGTCGCGCATCTCGGCGGCGAGCCTGATGCGTTCGTCGGCGCGGGCCTGCTCGGCCAGCAGCTCGCGTTCCCGCTCGGCGAGTTCGGCCGATGCCCGCGCGAGCCTGCGCCGCGTGCCGACGTACAGGCGCGCGAGCACGGCGATCACGATCACGCTGGGACCGATGACGCCGACGGACGCCATCGACGCGTAGGCCGGCGTCACGGGAGTGACGATACTGCCGGTTTTGTGCCTTGGATCACCTACTGGAGCAGGGGGTTGTCCCTACTTTCGCAGGTGGCGGCACCCGACCATTCCGCCTGCCGGACACGTGCGTCCGTTCACTGCACTTCCTTGCGGAACAGGGCCGTCCACAGGAACGACTTGCCGAACCACGGGGAGTCCGGCGGTTCCTCCGTCATCCGGCGCAGGTCGACCTCCGTGAGGTCCTGGAAGATCCAGCGCAGGTCGTCCGGGGTGTAGCCGACGCCGCCGGACAGGCCGGACCGCTGGTACAGGTCCGCGTCCGGTGTGGAGGTACCTTCCTCGGCCGTGAAGCAGGTGAGCGCGAAGTGGCCGCCGGGGACGAGGGCGCGGTCGAGCAGGGCGAGATAGCCGACCCGGCGGTGCGGTGGCAGGTGGTGGAAGCAGCCGGAGTCGTAGATCAGGTCGTACGAGCCCTCGGACGTGAACGCGTCACCGTGCCGGAAGCGGATGTCGAGGCCTTCGGCGCGTTCCTCGGCCCACCTGATGGCGGTGGCCGAGATGTCCACGGCGTCGACCTGGAACCCGTTGCGCGTCAGGAAGAGGGCGTTGCGACCGGGACCGCAGCCGACGTCGAGCGCACGACCCGGCACGAGCGTGCCGCGCTCCACGTACCGGGCGAGGTTCTCGTCCGGCTTGGTCACGAAGAACGGGACCTCGCGCGAGCGGTCCGCGTAGAAGCGGTCCCACCAGTCGCCGCCGCAGGGCGCGGACAACTCGTCCAGCAACGCCATGACGTCCTCGATCGTGCGCACGGTCCGATGCTCTCAAACCCCCAGGTAGACGCCTTGCAAGTCTACCTGGGGGAGGGGTTCGCAGGCCGCCTTCGCGCCCACGAAGTCGCACTTCCTGATGGCGTCGACGAAGTTCGGGTTGGCGTACCAGGTGTCCGGGTTCCCAGGGGTCGGCGACGCGGATGTTCGGCTCGTTGCCGCGTCGCGCCCGCCGCGGTCCAGACGTGGTCGGGGAAGTTCTGCCACGGTCCGGAGCCCGGCATGTCCCAGCCCGTCACGACCTTGGCGAGGTTCGCGCCCTGGTTGTTGATCGCGTCGATCCACGTCTGGTAGCCGTCGGTGAGCAACGGGCCGTGCGCGCGGTAGTGCGGTGCGGCCGACGCCCGGCCCGGCAACGACGCCATGGCCGCCGCGACGGCACTTGCCGTCAGCTTGCCGATCGCACGGGCGGTATGCGGTTGCACCCTCGTACGGTGTATGGCAACATCAGTTAGGTGATCTTCTGACCCCGCTTCCGGCATCCGTTCTTCCGGCGATGGGGGTCGCTCATGTCAGCTCAGTTGACGATCAAGAAAGTCACCAGGAACTACGCGTTCAAGCGCGTGCTCGACGACATCTCCCTGACGGTCCGGCCGGGCGAGAAGCTCGGTGTGGTCGGCGAGAACGGCTCGGGCAAGTCGACGCTGCTGCGGCTGATCGCCGGGCAGGACGTCCCGGACGACGGTGAGATCACCGTGGTGGCGCAGGGCATCGGCTATCTCGGGCAGGTGCTCGACCTGCCCGCCGACGCGACCGTCGGCGATGCGATCGACGCCGCGCTCGTCGAGATCCGGTTGCTGGAGCAGCAGATCGCGGCCGCGGCGCGGCAGGAGAGGCTCGACGAGCTCGGGGAGTTGCTGACGGCCTTCGAGTTGCGCGACGGCTACTCCGCCGACGCGCGGGTCGAGGCCGCGATGTCGGCACTCGGTGCGAGCGCTGGCCGCGAGCGCACGCTCGGCACCTTGTCGGGCGGGGAACGCGCCAGGCTCGCGCTCGCCTGCGTGCTGTCGGCCGAGCCGGAACTGCTGCTGCTCGACGAACCCACCAACCACCTGGACGACGAGGCGTTGTCGTGGCTGGAGAACAGGTTGCGGCAGCACCGGGGCACGCTGGTCGTCGTCACGCACGACCGGTTGCTCCTGGAGCGGGTGACGACGGCGATCGTCGAGGTCGAGAACCGGACGATCACCCGCTACGGCAACGGTTACGCCGGTTACGTCGCCGAGAAGAGGGCGGCGCGGCAGCGGTGGGAGCAGGCCTACGCGGAGTGGGTCGGCGAGATCGGGCACTGGACGCAGTGGCGTGGCACGACGGCACAGCGCGTGGCGCCGGGACGCCCGATCCCCGACCACAACAAGTGCAAGTACAACGGCGACGGCCGCCGTGTGCAGGCGTCGATCAGGACGCGGGTGCGCAGCGCGTCCGAACGGCTGGAGCGGCTCCGCGCCGATCCGGTACCGAAGCCGCCGGAACCGTTGCGCCTCAACGTCCCGCTCGACGGGGCGGTGCGCGAGGGCACGCTTCTGGAGTTCGAGGAGGTGAAAGTCGGGGCGGGGCAGCGGTTGCTGGTGACCGGACCGAACGGCGCCGGCAAGTCGACGTTGCTCGACGTGCTGGCGGGTGTGCTCGAACCGGGCCACGGCTCCGTCGTCCGGAACGGTGTCATCGGCTACCTGCCGCAGGAAACCGTTGTGCGTGAGCCGAAGCAGACGGTTCTGCAAGCCTTCGGCGGGAGTGCGGACCGGCTCGAAGCGCTGGGGTTGTTGCACAGGGCGGACTTCGCGACCCCGGTGGGCGCGCTGTCGGTCGGGCAACGGCGGCGAATCGAGCTCGCCCGGTTGCTCAGCGGGGAATTCGACGTGCTGTTGCTGGACGAGCCCACCAACCACCTGTCGCTCGCGCTGGTGGAGGAACTGGAAGCAGCGCTCGCCGACTACCCCGGCGCCGTTGTCGTGGCGTCGCACGACCGGTTGCTGCGGCGGCGGTGGCAGGGAGAGGAGCTCAGAACGGCTCGTAGCAGTCGAACGTCTCGATGGCGCTGATCAGCCCGTCGCGCGTGTCCACGAACTGTGCGATGTGCGCGACGAGCTGCTTGCCGTCTCGGAGCATGCCGGTCCAGGTCAGGCGCAGGATCGCGGTGCTGCCGGACACCAACGCCGAGTGGAGGTCGTACTTCTGGCTCGACAGCAGCCCGGCGCCCTCCTCCGAGTTCGCGATCATCTCGTCGATGGACGACCGGGCGCCGTGCGGCTTGATCAGGTTCGGGCGCTCGACGGTGATCGCGTCGGCGGTGAAGTGGCGGCGCAGCGCGGGACCTGACTCCCCGGCTTCCAGCGCGCGGTGCAGTGACGTGGTGAGACCGATTGGATCCATACTCACAACCATAGTTGTACAACCTTGGTTGTCAATGTGAGGATTCGGTCGTGGACCTGATGGACATCGACCTGGCGACTCTCGCCTACCTCACCGGCAGCTCCGCGAACGACGCGATCCTCAAGCGGCTGCGCGAGATCGGGCACGAGGGTGTCCGCGTGTCGCACGGGTACCTGATCCAGCACCTCGTCGAGAGCGAGCCGAAGGTGGGGGAACTGGGCGAGCTGCTCGGCGTCACCCAGCAGGCCGCCTCGAAGCAGTTGCTGGAGCTGGAACGCCTCGGCTACGTCCGGCGCGTGCCGGACCGCGTGGACGGCCGGATCCGGCGCGCTCAGCTGACCGACCGGGGCCGGCGGCTGGTCGAGGACAGCCGCCGGCTCCGGCGTGAGCTGGACGTGCACGGCGATGACGAGGTCAAACGCGCGTTGATCAGGCTCCTGGTCGCGACGGGCGGTGCCGAGAAGGTGTTGAAGCGCCAGGTGGTCCCGGACGCCTAAGGGCGGAAGACCGGCTCGATCCCGTAGTTGCCGCCGAACCAGGTGTCGGCCGGGAAACCGCCGCTGTAGCTGTACACGCCGGCGTTCACCGGGATCTTGAACAGCGTCTGCGCGAGGTTGCCGATGAAGTAGTTCTCGGTCGCCTTATAGCCGCCTGCGGGCGTGTAGTACGAGACGACGTACTCGGTGCCCGCGACCACGGCCTTTGCTGTACGACACGCACACCCCGGCGATCAACGACCTGGGATGAGCAGGCCGTCGAGGTCGGCATGCGCGTCGCGGTCGACCGTCCGGGCTCGATCACGGCCCTGATCATCAGGCGCGGCGACTACACCGGGCCCGTGACCGCGCGGGTCTGGTCGAACGGCACGCTGCTGGCCGGTGGGGTCCAGTTGGTGCCGTGGTCGGTGGAGAACTCGACCCCGGTGATGCCGCCCGCCTCGCCGTTGACGGCGCCGCCGATCACGAGCAGCGGCTGGTTCACCGGAACGGAGACCTCGGCGGTGGGCGAGAAGATCATCGCCACCGGGTTGTCCGCCGCGAGGGCGGGAGTGGGAGAGACCAGGACAAGAGCCAGCAGCAGTACCGCTATTCGTCTCATGTACGGCGAACCGTCGTCGGAACAGGCGCAGTTACGGCGGCCCGCTGTTCGGTCGTGCACCCATTCGGCTGACGGTCGTACCCGTGTTCGCCAGATGTCGTTGACGAGTGCATGACCTGTGACAACGAAGTCCCGGTCCCCGCAGCCGGGGCTCCGGTTCGTCGTCGGCAGTTCCTCACGTTCCTCGTGGCCGCGCCGGTGCTCACCGTCGCGGTTCCCGGCACGGCCGAGGCCGTCATCCCGACGCTGCCGCAACCGGCCGAGATCCTCGATCTCGGCGACATCCTGATTCTCGCCGGTACTCCGACCGCGGGCGCGCTCGCCGTGCTCAGCGTCGGCGAGGACGGCGTCGTGACCCTCGACCTGCCCCGCGCCGAGGTCGGTCAGGGCATCACCACGGCCTGCGCGATGCTCGTCGCGGAGGAGCTCGACCTGCCCCTCGGTCAGGTCCGCGTCACGCTCGCCGACGCGCGGCCCGAGTTGCTGATGAACCAGCTCACGGGCGGTTCCAACACGATGCGGTCGGTGTACGGGCCGATCCGGCAGGCGGCGGCGGCCGCGCGGGCCAGGTTGCTCGCGGCGGCGGCGAAGCAGTACGGCGTGGAGGTCTCCGGACTGTCCACTCGCGACGGTGCGGTGATCCTCCCGGACGGACGCCCAGTCCTGTACGGGTTGCTGACGTCCGCAGCCGCGCAGCTCACCGGAGTTTTTGCGGCGCAACCGAAACCGGCCTCGGAACACCGGCTCGTCGGCACGCCGCAGTCGCGCATCGACGCCCGCGCGATGGTCACCGGTCAGTTCCAGTACACGCTCGACCGCGACGTGCCGGGCGCGATGCCGACGGTCGTGCGCAGGCCGCCGACGATCAACGGCTCGGTGAGGTCGGTCGACTCCGCGGCGGCCAGGGCCATGCCCGGTGTGCTCGCGATCGGGGTCGTGCCGACGGGCGTGGCGGTCGTCGCGGAGACGTTCGGGCAGGCCATGGCGGCCAGGGACGCGCTGAAGGTCACCTGGAACCCCGGCACGATCGACGCGTTGTCGGACAAGGAGATCCGCGCCAAGCTGCGGGCCGCCACGCTGCCGTTCGTGGTGCCGCCGCTGCTGACTCAGCACCTGGACATGGAGTTCGACTTCGCGTTCGTCAGCCACGCGCCGATGGAGACGAACTCGGCGATCGCGGACGTCCGCGACGACCGGGCCGAGATCTGGGCCGGGTTGAAGTCGCCGATCGTGGCGCGCCAGACCATCGCGGCGGCCATCGGCCTGCCCGAGTCCGCGGTGACCGTGCACGTGACGCAGGGCGGCGGTTCGTTCGGGCGCCGGCTCTTCTTCGACGCCGCAATCGAGGCCGCGCAGATCTCCAAAGCACTGCGCCGCCCGGTGAAACTGATGTGGAGCCGCACCGACGACATGCGGCACGGCCGGGCTCGCGCCGCCAGCCACCACAAGTTGCGCGCCACGTTCGCGCTCGGCAACGTGCTGACGTTCGAGCACCGCGTCGCCTCCGTCGAGACCGACTTCCGGCACGGCCTCGGCGAGGTCCTCACCGCGACCGCCGCGTCGCTGCCGGTCGCGGGCAACCTGTCGTTCGCGCAGACGGTGTTCCTCACGACGTGCAAGGTGCCGTACAACTTCGGCGTGGTGACCTCGCTGCTCAACGAGGTGCCGCTGCGCATGCACACCGGGTCGTGGCGGTCGGTCTACTCGGCGAACACCCGTGGTGCGGAAGAGGTCCTGGTCGACCAGCTCGCGGCGAAGATGGGCAAGGACCCCGTCGCGTTCCGCCGCGAGCACCTCAAGACCGCCCGGCAGCGGGCCGTGCTCAACAAGGTCGTGGCGGAGGGCGATTGGGGCCGTGCGATGCCCAAGGGCTTCGCGCAGGGCATCGGTTTCCACGACGAGTACAAGTCGTGCACGGCGTGCCTGGTCGAGATCGACGCCCGCGACCCGCAGAACCCGCGCGTGGTCAAGGCGGTGATCGCGGTCGACGTCGGCCGCCCGATCAACCCGCGCGGTCTCGAAGCGCAGATGCTCGGCGGCCTGACCGACGCCATCTCCACCACGTTGCGCGCCGGTCTGCACATCGACAGGGGTCTGCCGCTGGAGGGCTCGTACTCGCAGTTCCACTACGCGCGCCAGAAGGACACCCCGAAGGACGTGCGGATCTTCGTGATGCCGGCGACGGGCGAACCGGGTGGCGCGGGCGAGCTGGGTGTGCCGGCCGCGGTCGGCGCGATCGCCAACGCCTACGCGCGGGCGACCGGCGTGGTGCCGCGCAGCTTCCCGATCATCTTCCCGGTCGACTTCGAGCCGTTCCCGCGCTGAAGGAGCGTCCCCTGTGCCTACCTACACGTTCGTCGTCAACGGGAAGCCGGTCACCGTCGACGCTCCCGCGGACCTGGCGCTGCTCTGGGTGCTGCGCGACAAGCTCGGCGTGCGAGGCCCGAAGTTCGGCTGCGGCATCGGTGTGTGCCGCGCCTGCACGTCCCACCTGAACGGTGCGGAGATCCAGCCGTGCGTGACGCCGGTGGCCGAGTGCGCCGGGCAGTCGGTGACCACGATCGAGGGACTGGCGTCGGGTGACGACCTGCACCCGGTCCAGGAGGCCTGGCTGGAGCAGGACGTCGCGCAGTGCGGCTACTGCCAGCCGGGGCAGATCATGGCCGCGGCGGCGTTGCTCCGGACGAAGAGGGAGATTTCGGACGAGGACGTCGACCGGATCGCGAACGTCTGCCGGTGCGGTACCTACTTCCGCATCCGGCAGGCCATGAAGTCGGCGGCGGCCAAGATGTAGAAGTCGGCCGGATGGGTGCCGGCGCAGGAGGATCTCGTGCCGGCACTGTCCGTTTTGCTGCTTGTCGCCGTATTGGCGTGTGCGGTCGTCAGGCCGTGGGGCTGGCCCGAGGCGGCGGTCGCGGTACCGGCGGCGGTGATCGTCGTGCTCGTCGGGGCGTTGCCCGTCGACCACGTGGTGGACGAGGCGGTGCGGCTGGGGCCCGTGATCGGGTTCCTGGCCGCGATCCTCGTGCTCGCGCAGCTCTGCGACGACGAGGGTCTCTTCCAGGCCTGCGGCGCCTGGATGGCGCGCGCGTCCGGCGGCAGGCCGAAGACGTTGCTGGGCGGGGTGTTCGTCACGGCCTCGGTGACGACGGCGGTGCTGAGTCTCGATGCGACGGTCGTGCTGCTGACGCCCGTGGTGTTCGTGACGGCCGCGCAGCTCGGCGTCCGGCCGAAGCCGCACGTCTACGCGTGCACGCACCTGTCCAACAGCGCGTCGTTGCTGCTGCCCGTGTCGAACCTGACGAACCTGCTGGCGTTCGCGTCGAGCGGGCTGAGCTTCACGCGGTTCGCGGCGCTGATGGCGTTGCCGTGGGTCGTGGCGATCGTGGCCGAGTACGGGGTGTTCCGGCGGTTCTTCCGCACCGATCTCGACGCGCCCGCGCACGAGCCCGGGGAGCAGCCGCAGCAGGAACTGCCGGTGTTCGCGCTGGCCACCGTCGGCCTCACGCTGGCGGGGTTCGTGGTCGCGTCGGCGACCGGCGTCGACCCGGCGTGGGCGGCCTTCGCGGGTGCGCTCGTCATGGCGGTGCGCGCGCTCGTCCGGCGCCGCACCACGCTGGTCAAGGTCGTGCGGGCGGCGTCGCTGCCGTTCCTCGCCTTCGTGCTGGGCCTCGGGGTCGTCGTGCGGGCGGTGGTCGACAACGGGCTGGACGACGTCCTGCGGCTCGTGATCCCAGGCGGCACCGGCCTGCTCGCGCTGCTCGGGGTGGCCGCGGTCGCCGCCGTGCTCGCCAACGTGATCAACAACCTGCCGGCGGTGCTGGTGCTGCTGCCCCTGGTCGCGCCGATGGGGCCGGGTGTGGTGCTGGCGGTGCTGCTGGGCGTGAACCTCGGCCCGAACCTCACCTACGCCGGGTCGCTCGCCACGTTGCTGTGGCGGCGGATCGTGCACTACCACGACACCGAGGTGAACCTGCCGGAGTTCACGAAGCTCGGCCTGCTCGCCGTGCCTGCCACCCTGATCGGCGCCGTCGTGGCGCTGTGGGCGTCCCTGCACGTGATCGGAGGATGACCATGACGGTGGTCGTGTGGATCGCCGACGACACCTGGCAGGACTGCGTCGACGCGGCCCGCACCTGCTCGGGAGACTTCCTGTTGCTGCACGTCAGCGATCACGACGTGCCCGGCGCGGCGCACAGCGCGTTCGCCGGGTTGTTCGGCCGCGGCCATCCGTCGCGCGACCCCGGCAGCCGCCTCGACGACCTCGCCGCGGGCCACGCCTCGCAACTTCTCGAAGCGGCCGCGGAACGCCTGGGGCTTCCGTGTGCGAAGGAAGCGCGCATCGGTCGCGTCGAGCACGAAGTCGTTGCGGCTGCGCAGGGAGCATCGCTGCTCATCCTCTGCCGCGACGGCGCCGTGAGCCACGCCGGTCCGCGCAGCCTCGGTCCGGCCACCCGGTTCGTCGTCGACCACGCGCCCTGTCCGGTGCTGCTCGTCTGGCCGTCACAACTACGTAGGCGCAAACTTGCGCGCACGCACTTTTGGCGCCTAGTCTTGGTGGCATGCGCGCCAAAGGCATCGCGTACGACACCGGTTTCGTGCGCCACGGAGAGATCTCGCCGGAGAAGTTCGACCTGGACGCGGTCAGGCGGGACCTGACCGTCATCAGGGACGACCTGCACTGCAACGCCGTCCACCTGGTCGGCGGTGATCCGGAACGGCTCGAACAGGCCGCGGAGATCGCCGCCGGGCTGGGACTGGAGATCTGGTTCTCGCCCTACCCGCTGGAGCTGACACCGGCCGAGATCCTCGACCTGTTCGCGGACTGCGCGCGGCGGGCCGAGCAGGTCCGGCTCACGGGTGCCGAGGTCGTGTTCGTGACCGGCGTCGAGCTCAGCATCATGAACTCCGGCTTCCTTCCCGGCGACGACGTGATGCAGCGCCTGAGCCGGCTCTTGGGGCAGCCGCAACGGATGCAGGAGGCGGGCGCGAGGCTCAACGAGTTCCTCGCCGAGGCCGTCGCACTGGTGCGGGACCACTTCGGGGGCAGGCTCACCTACGCCTGCATCCCGTTCGAGAACCCCGACTGGGACCTGTTCGACATCAGGTCGTTCGAGCTGATCCGGTCCGCCGAGGTCGCCGACGTGTACGCCGAGAGCATCAGGAACTTGGTGGCGCAGGGAAAGCCGGTCGCCATCACCGGTTTCACCACGGCGGCCTGGCGCGGTTCCGGCGCCGTGGCGCCACGCAGCATGGAGATCGTCGAACACGACGAGGCCGGGGTGCCGGTGAGGGTGAAGGACGGCTACGTCCGCGACGAGGCCGAGCAGGCCACGTACCTGCGCGAGGTGCTGGAGACCTTCGAGGCCGAGGGAGTCGACGCCGCGTTCGTCTACCTGTTCGCGCTCAACAGCTACACGCACCGGCCGGACGATCCGAGCCGCGACCTCGACATGGCGAGCCCCGGCATCGTGAAGGTCTTCGAGGACCTGTCGTGGGAGCCCAAGGCCGCGTTCGGTGCTGTCGCCGAGGTCTACGCCCGGATTTAACCGCTTGGCGCGCGCGGTGCCGCCAGCCAGACTCGGGGCACCATGAGCAGCAGATTGCGAGCGATCGCCCACGACACGGTCGAGATCTCCGGGCGAGGCTCCTACTCCACCGCCGCGGGCGAGGTCTCGATCGCCGTCGCTCCCGCCGTCGCGGGAACCCGGCTCCACCTGCCGGACGAGGTGCTGTCGCTGCCCCCGGAGACTTCCGGTGTGCGCATCGACGTCACCAACGAGTCCACTTTGGAGTCGACGCGCCGGCTCGGCGGTGACGTCGCGTGCCTGGTCTTCGCTTCCGCTCGCAACCCCGGCGGCGGGTTCCTCAACGGCGCGCAGGCGCAGGAGGAGAGCGTCGCCAGAGGGTCGGCGCTCTACCCGTGCCTGCGTGCCGCCGGTGAGTTCTACGCTTACCACCGCGCCCACGACGACCTCACCTACAGCGACCGCGTGATCTACTCGCCGCGCGTGCCGGTGTTCAAGGACGACAAGGGAACCCTGCTGCCCCAGCCGTACGAGGTCTCGTTCCTCACCGCCGCCGCGCCGAACCGGTCGGCGATCCTGCGCAACCAGCCCGAACGCGCCGACGACATCCCGCTCGCGTTGCTGCGGCGCGCCATCCGCGTGCTGCACGTCGCGGCGGCGCACGGGCACCGCCGGCTCGTGCTCGGCGCCTGGGGTTGCGGGGTCTTCGGCAACGACCCCGCCACCGTCGCCCAGGTCTTCCGGATCGCGCTGCGGGACAACCGCTTCTTCGACCACGTCGTCTTCGCGGTGCTGGACCGGCAGAAGGGGACGCCGACGTTCGCGGCGTTCGCCGACGCCCTCAACTCTGCTCGGTGAAGCCGTCGGGGATCGAGGTCTTGAGCTGCGCGAGGTTCTCCGGCGTGGGCGGCAGCCACGTGACGTCGAACGCCGTCGCCCCGTCCTGCTCCCAAAGCCAGCGCATCGGCAGGTAGCTGGAGGCGTCTACCCACATCTGGGTGGTGGGCTCCGCCTTGTGCCCGGCGATGGTCAGGCGCACCGTCTGAGCCCCGCGGATCGGCTCACCAGGCCCGGCGACGGTGATGCGGCCGTCCCGGATCGCCTGCTGGATCTTCTCCGGCGTCCACACCTCGTCGTCCGGGCTCTCACCCGGTTCGTCGCGGAAGGTGCGGGCCCGGTGGTCGGTGAAGACGTTCCCGGCGGCCGAGCGGCTCAGGTCCACGATCGTCCTGCCGTCCACGGACGCCCGGTACCGGAACGCACTGCCGTCCGCGGCGTGGCCGACGTCCCCCACCAGAAGCACGGCTGTGCGCAGCAGCGCGGTCGAGCGGTCCAGTACGAACCGTTCGAAGTCTGCGCTCGATTCAAGTTGCACGCACAGGTAGACGACGATCTCCCGGCCTCGGTTGACATGGGTGAGGCATCCCTCGCAGCCCGTCACGCTCGCCGATCAGGCCTCTGACCTGCGTTGAGCCAAAATGGCAGCACTCTGAGCCAGAAATCCTTGTGGGTGGCACCACTGTGTGCCATAGTGGTGCCATGGATCTGACCCCGTATGTGGCTTCCCTCGGCCGCGAGCTGCTGACCGCCGTCGAAACAGGCGGCGACGAAGCGAGCGCGCTGGTCGAGCGGTTGACCGTGACGATGGAGTCGGCGATCCGGCTGGCGCTGCTCGAAGCGCTGTCCGCCGCCGCCGACGAGATCACCGCGGACCTGGCACCGGACTCGGTGCAGGTGCTGCTGCGGGGCCGTGACCCGAAGTTCGTCGTGACGCGCCGGACGCCGGAGCAGCCCGCCGCCGCCACTCCCGAACCGGCTGCCGCCGCGCCCGCCGAGGACGTGGCAGCGGGCTTCGACGACGGCACCACCGTGCGCATCAACGTCCGGCTGCCCGAACCGCTCAAGGCCGCGATCGACGAGGCCGCGGCCAAGGAGGGCCGCTCGGTCAACGCGTGGCTCGTGCGCGCCGCGTCGGCCCAGCTGAGCCCGAAGCGCGACGCCGTCGCCGACGCGCTGACGGGCGGCGTCCCGGCGCCCCAGCGTTTCGTCGGCTGGGTCCGCTAACACCGCTCCCGCACCACTTCGCCCCGACCTGCGGGGATGTTCCACCGACACCTTCTGAGGGGACAGCCATGCCTTCTTACGAAACGCCAGAACCGATTTCCGTACTGCTGGACGTCTACGCGGGGTACGTCCAGATCGTCGCGAGCGACCGCACCGACACGACCGTCGAGGTGCGGCCCTCCGACCCGTCCGACTCCTCGGACGTCGAGGCCGCGCAGAAGACCAAGGTCGACTACGCCGACGGCACGCTGACGGTGCGCGGGCCGAAGCGGACGTTCGACTTCTCCAAGAAGACCAGGTCGGTCGACGTCGTGATCGAACTGCCGGCCGGGTCCACAGTGGACGCGGACGTGTCGGCGGGCGGCGTCCGCACCTCCGGGGTGCTCGGCGTGACCGAGGTCGACATGTCCGCGGGCAACATCCACCTCGACCGGACCGGGCCGCTGAAGGCCGACACCGGCGCCGGAGCGGTCAACATCGGCGAGGTCAGCGGCAACGCCGACGTCAAGACCGGCAGCGGCCACATCCGCATCGGCACGGTTCACGGCGCGCTGGTCGCCAAGAACTCCAACGGCCACATCGACGCCGGCACGGTGGAGGGCGAGCTGAAGGCGCGTTCCGCCAACGGCGACATCACCGTCGAACGCGCGGGTGGACCGGCGGAGGCCAGGACGGCGATGGGATCCATCAACGTCGGCGAGGTCGTCCGCGACACCGTCACGCTCAACACCGCTATGGGCGGCATCGAGATCGGGATCGCCCAGGGCACCGCGGCGTGGATCGACGCCAAGACCTCGTTCGGCCGCGTCACCAACACGCTCGAGGGCAGCGACGGCCCCGGCAACTCCGCGGAGACCGTCAGGGTCACCGCCCACACGTCCTTCGGCGACATCACCGTCCGCCGCAGCTGAGGGGAACACCATGAACGCGATCAAGGCAACCGGCCTGCGCCGCTCCTACGGCGACAACGAGGTGCTCAAGGGCGTCGACCTGAACGTCCAGCGCGGCACCGTCTTCTCACTGCTCGGCGCGAACGGCGCCGGCAAGACCACCACCGTCAAGATCCTCTCGACGCTCATCCGCGCGGACGGAGGCAGCGCGTCCGTCGCCGGTCACGACGTGGCGAGCGACCCTGACGCCGTCCGCGGCGCGATCGGCGTCACCGGTCAGTTCTCCGCCGTCGACAACCTGATGACCGGCCGCGAGAACCTGAAGCTCATGGCCGACCTGCACCACCTCGGCAAGGTGAACGGCAAGCGCAAGACCGAGCAGCTGCTGGAGCAGTTCGACCTGGTGGACGCGGCCGACAAGTCCGCTTCGACCTACTCCGGTGGCATGCGGCGCCGGCTCGACCTCGCGATGACGCTGGTCGGGTCGCCGCAGGTGATCTTCCTGGACGAGCCGACCACGGGCCTCGACCCGCGCAGCCGCCGCACGATGTGGCAGATCGTGCGGGAGCTGGTGGCGAGCGGCGTCACGATCTTCCTCACCACCCAGTACCTGGAGGAGGCCGACGAGCTCGCCGACCGGATCGCGGTGCTGGACCAGGGAAAGATCGTCGCCGAGGGCACGGCGGACGAGCTCAAGCGCCGCATCCCCGGCGGTCACGTCCTGCTGCAGTTCACCGATCCCCGGCACCTCGAAGCGGCCATCCGGATCGTGGGCGACTCCTCCCGCGACGGTGAATCGCTCGCCCTGCGCGTGCCCAGCGACGGCAGTGTCCGCTCGCTCAAGGGATTGCTCGACCGGCTCGAAGACAACTCCGTCCTGGTCGACTCGCTCAGCACCCACACGCCCGACCTCGACGACGTCTTCCTCGCCCTCACCGGCAGCCCCGACAAGGTGGTCCAGTCATGAGCTACGTCCTGACCGACTCGGCGACGATGGTGCGCCGCAACCTCACGCGGATGATCCGCTACCCGTCGCTGACGTTCCAGCTCCTGATCATGCCGGTCGTGTTCCTGCTGCTGTTCGTCTACGTCTTCGGCGGCACGCTGGGCGCCGGGCTCGGCGGGCCGAGCGGCGGACGGGGCGAGTACCTCAACTACGTCACGCCGACGATCATCCTGATGTCGATCACCGCGGCGGTGCAGGGCACGAGCATCTCGATCGCGATGGACATGACCGAGGGAATCGTCGACCGGTTCCGCACCATGAAGATCGCCAGGGTGTCCGTCCTCACCGGACACGTCGTCGGCAGCCTGGTCCAGACGCTCC
Source organism: Lentzea sp. NPDC051208 (assembly GCF_040682435.1). Taxonomy (NCBI): domain Bacteria; kingdom Bacillati; phylum Actinomycetota; class Actinomycetes; order Pseudonocardiales; family Pseudonocardiaceae; genus Lentzea; species Lentzea sp. NPDC051208. The sequence goes on from NZ_JBFBAW010000006.1 coordinate 234,710, forward strand.
TCGCCATGTCCGTCGTCTTCGGCGTCGCGGTCGCGATCGGGTTCCGGCCGCAGGCGAGCGGTCTCGGCTGGCTCGCGCTGATCGGCCTGCTGTTCGCCATGTCGTTCGCGATGATCTGGCTGTCCGCCGCGCTGGGCCTCGCCAGCAAGTCCGTCGAGTCGTCGAGCAACGTCGGCCTGCCGCTGATCCTGCTCCCGTTCTTCGGCAACGGTTTCGTGCCCACCGACTCGATGCCGACCGTGCTGCGCTGGTTCGCCGAGTACCAGCCGTTCACCCCGTTCATCAGCGCCCTGCGCGGTCTGCTGATGGGCACACCGATCGGCAACAGCGGCTACATCGCCTTCGCCTGGTGCGCCGTCATCGGGATCGGCGGCTACCTCTGGTCCAAGAAGCTCTTCAACCGCGAATCCACCCGCTGAAGGAGACACCGATCATGCTGCACGGCCTTCCCATGGAGCGCGACGTCACGCCGTTCATCCCGCCCAGCCAGATCTCCCTGGTGCGCGAGACCCGCCCGGTCAGCCCGATGCTCTTCCCCGACGGCCACGAGGGCTGGTTCATCACCGGCTACGAGGCCGTCCGGCAAGCCTTGGCGGACATCAGGTTCAGCAACCGGCAGGACCTCGGCATCATCCACGTGCCGTTCCCGACGCCCGGCATGCCCGAGCAGACGGAACCGTCCCCGCAGACGCCCGGGCTGTTCATCAGCATGGATCCGCCGGACCACACCCGGTTGCGGCGCAAGCTCACCGGCGCGTTCACCGTCAAGCGGATGAAGGCTCTCGAAGAGGGCATCATCGAGATCACCGAACGGCAGCTCGACGAGCTGGCACGGCTCACGCCGCCGGTCGACCTCGTCAAGGAGTTCGCGCTTCCGGTGCCGTCGCTGGTGATCTGCGAGATCCTCGGCGTTCCCTACGCCGACCGCGACACGTTCCAGACCAACTCCTCCAAGTTCATGGAGCGGGAGGTGAACCTGGAAGACAAGATGGCCGCCTACATGGCGATGAACACGTACCTGGCGGAGCTGGTCACCAGCAAGCGCGCCGAACCGGGTGACGACCTGCTGTCCGATCTCGCCCGGGACGAGGACCTCAGCATCGAGGAACTCTGCGGGATGTCGTTCCTGCTGCTGCTCGCGGGCCACGAGACGACCGCGAACATGCTGGCGCTGGGCACTTTCGCTTTGCTGGAGCACCCGGACCAGCTGGCCGCGCTGCGGTCGGACCCGGCGCTGATCCCCGACGCCGTCGAGGAGCTGCTGCGCTACCTCGCCGTCGCCGACGTCTTCTTCCGGTACGCCGCCGAGGACATCGAGTTCTTCGGGGAGACGATCCCCAAGGGCTCGTCGGTCATCCTGTCGCTGCTCGCGGGCAACCACGACCCGGAGCGTTACGAGCACGCCGACACGCTCGACGTGCACCGCAACGCCCGTGGCCACCTCGCGTTCGGGCACGGTGTGCACCAGTGCCTCGGTCAGCAGCTGGCCCGCATCGAGATGCGCGCCGGGTTCGAGGGACTGCTGCGCCGCTTCCCGTCACTGGAACTCGCCGTGCCGGCCCGTGAGGTCAAGCTCAGGACCGACATGAACATCTACGGCGTGCACGCCCTGCCGGTCACCTGGGCATAACCGCCCGTCAGACGGTGAAACCACCGTCTGCGTTGATGCTGGCGCCGGTGACGTACGCACCGGCCTCACCAGCCAGAGCCGCGACGACAGCGGCGATCTCCGCTGGTTCTCCGTAGCGCCCCAACGCCGTCAGACCGCGGATCGTGTCCGACAGCGGCCCGTCCGCCGGGTTCATGTCGGTGTTCGTGGGGCCGGGATTCACGACGTTCGCCGTGATGCCCAGCGGACCCAGTTCACGCGCCAGGCCCTTCGTCATCCCGATCAGCGCGGTCTTGCTGGCCGAGTACAGGGCGAAGCCGGGAAACGGCGCGTACACGGCGACATTGCTGCCGATGCTGATGATCCGGCCACCTTCACGCATGTGCCGTGCCGCCGCACGCGCCGCCAGGTACGGCGCGCGCACGTTCACGGCCATCGTGTGGTCGAACTCCTCCCGGCCGAGCTCCTCCAGCGGTCCCACCTGGAAGACCGCCGCGTTGTTCACGAGCACGTCGAGCCGTCCGAAGTGGACCGCGGTCTCCTCGACCGCGGCCACGACGGCGTCCGGGTCGGCGCTGTCCGCCCGGATCGCGAAACCGTTGTCCGGCTTGGTGTTCTGGTACGTGACCGCGACATGTGCGCCGAGCGCGGCGAGCTTCTCGGCCACCGCGGCCCCGATGCCGCGGCTCCCGCCGGTGACGAGAGCCGCTTTCCCCTCAAGTGATCCCATGTCGATCAGCCTGCTGGAACCGCCGTCAGGATTCTGGCGGGAATCGGACCGTCAGTTGGCGCCTCGGGTGTACGCCCACGCGGTGCGGTTGAGGGAGTCCTCGATCCCCGTGAAGCCCTCGTTGGGGTTGAGCACGTCCTCGTGGAAGTCGACGTCGACGTCGTCCGCCGTGCCGCCGATGCCGTCCGGACCCACGCCGAACATGCCCTTCGGGTTGCCGCCCTGATCCATGATCGCGTCGAGCGCGTTGAACTGGTCCTGGTGCCAGCTGCCCGACATGTGTCCAGCCTCGTGCGCGGTGATGTTGCCGATCGCCCGGCCGATGAACGTGGTCTTGTCGCTGGCCGGCGTGATGTAGGCGTTCAGCGAGGTGCGCGTCTGGGAGGCCGGCGCGCTGAGGACGTCGAGGAGCACCAGCGAGGTCTCCTCCTTGCCGAAGTTGCCCGCGTCGATCGACTGCGCGATGCCGACGGTCTGGATGCCGGACTCGGCGATCGAGCCACCGACGACCACGCGGCTGACGTTCTTCTGGCCCCACGGGTCGGCGTGGTCGCGGCTGTTCAGGATCCGCACGGCGAACCGCCTGTTGGTGCCCTTCGCGGCCAGGTCGTGCTCGATGTTCTCGCGCACGGTCGCGACCACGCCGTCGATCACGGCGTTCTCGTCGGCGCCGGTGAGACCCCAGCCGGGCAGGAACCTCCTCAACGGCGAGAGGTCCTTGTTGCCCGCCGCGGGGTCGACGCCGAAGATCCGGGTGTTGACCCGCGCTCCGTCGAAGTCGAGGAAGATCGTCAGGACCTCGGGCCGCTGGTTGAGCTCCGAGCCGGGACGGTAGGCCTCGACCGTGACGTCGTAGCGGCCGTCACCGTTCTCGACGCCGACGGTGTAGCGGCCGTCCTTCGGCGCCACGAAGTCCGCGACGGCGTTGCCACCGGCGGGCATCGGGGAGTTCGCGGCGTACAGGAAGCTGAAGTCCTGCGACGAACCGAAGACCTCGCGGCCGGCGGGGTCGTGGACGACGACCCTGGTCGCCTTGCCCGCCGCCGACGCGCCCAGCACGTCGCCCGCCTTCAGGTCGACCGAGAAGTAGTCCTTGTCCGCGGGGCCGCCACCGGTCGCGATGGTCAGGTCGTACGCGCCCTCGGTGAGGACGCGCTTGCCGGTGCCGGGTGTCATCGGGTCGGCCGGGATCCCGCCGGGGCCGGCCGCCGCGACCATCACGTAGACGTCCTGCCCGGCGTCCACGGGGACCCGCAGCCTGCTGTCCGTGCTGCCCGCGAGGTTGTCGTGCTGGTCCAGGAGCTGCCCGGTCGCGTCGAACGCGGCGAGCAGGGTGTCCAGGTCGCCGGTCGGCGTGTCCGTCTCGAGGAGGACGATCCGCCCCTCGGTGCCGCCGGCCAGCTTGTAGAAGTCGTGGTCGCCGGTGCCGTCGCCGCCGCTGCCGTACGGGCCGTCGCCGATCTTGCCGCTGGTGCGCACGGCCCTGTCGCGAGCGGGCACACCGGGGTCGCTCGCGAGCGGGATGGCGTCGTTGGTCTCGGCGAACGGCGCCACCACCGGGATCGTGGGGTCACCCGCGAGGTCGCCGACGAGCGTGAGCTTCGGGTTCTTGCCCCTGCCGGTCCCGAACCCGGCCACGTGCTCGGCCTTCGAGGGCGCGTCGTTGGCGCCCTGCCCGGTCTCCTTCTCGGTGTAGGTCAGCGGCTGGCCCGCGCTCTTCGCGGCCGCGCGCGACTGCTTGCGGGTCTCCCGGTTCCGCTGCACCGCGGCCCAGTCGACCTTCGCCTCCGCCGGCAGGAAGGCCAGCATCGGGTCGGGCTGGAACAGCGGTGCCTCGGGCTCGGCCGCCGACTGCCCGCCGGCGACCAGAGCCAGTGCCATACCTGCTGTGAGCACGCCGAACAGATGCTTTCGCATGGTCAGTCCCCCCAGTTCGGTCCTTCCACCGAGGAAACCAGCGCCGTGCGGGCGGGACGAGCGTTTTGGTCAGCCTTTGTCCACTTCAGGACATTCGTGGATCAGACCGTGGCCTTGCGCATCGGCTGCGCGACCTCGTGCAGGTGCTGCAGCACGTACCCGTAGGAACGGAACAGGCCGCACTGGGCGTAGGAGATCCCGTGCTGCTCGCAGAACTTGTGCACGATCGCCTGCGCGTGCTTCAGGTTCGGTCGCGGCATGCTCGGGAACAGGTGGTGCTCGATCTGGTAGTTCAACCCGCCGAGCAGGATGTCCACGAACCAGCCGCCCCGGATGTTGCGCGAGGTCAGCACCTGCTTGCGCAGGAAGTCGAGCGAGTGACCGGCCGACAGCACCGGCATGCCCTTGTGGTTGGGGGCGAACGAACAGCCCATGTAGAGGCCCCACAGGGCCTGGTGCACCAGGATGAAGGTGACCGCGTACACGGGGGACAGGACCCAGAACACGACCGCGAGGTACACCACGACGTTCGCGATCATCACGGTCCGCTCGCGGCCCGCGTACTTGATCGAGTGCCAGTGCAGTGCGAAGCCTTCCAGCAACAGCAGCGGGAAGAACAGCACGGCCTGGTGCGAGGCGATCCACCGCAGCGGTCCGCGCTTGGCCGCTCCCTGCCGTTGCGTGAACGCGAGCACCGAGATGTCGACGTCCGGGTCCTCGTCCTCGTGGTTCGGGTTGGCGTGGTGGCGGCTGTGCTTGCCCACCCACCACTCGTAGCTGACGCCGACCAGGCCGCTGTGGGCGTAGCCGGTGATCTCGTTCCACTTCTTCGAGGCGAAGATCTGCTTGTGGCCCGCGTCGTGCCCGATGAACGCGAGCTGCGTGGACATCACGGCCAGCACGACCGCTACCGCGAGCTGCCACCACGAGTCGCCCAGCAGCGCGAACGCCACCCAGGCCGCCGCGTACACCACGAGGTTCACGCCGATCCGGATGAAGTAGTAACCGCGCCGCCGAGCAAGCAGGCCAGCCTGCTTTATCTCGGTGGACAACTGGGCGAAATCGCTCGCCTGCCGAAGTGCCATTTCCGCAGAATGCCTGATCGCGGCGACTAAGTCATGCACGGCCCATGAAGTCGTTACCAACCAGGCGGGTCACACGGGCGTCGGCGGACCTACCAGCTCACGAGGCAGAAGGGGTGGCCGGTGGGATCCGCGTAGACGTGGAACCGCTCGCCACCGCCTTCGAGCCTGCGCGCACCGAGGGCCGGCACCTTCTCGCCCGCCGCCGCGAGATCGTCCACCCGCACGTCGAAGTGCATGTGCGCGGTCTCGTCCGGCCACTTCGGCGGTTGCCAGCCCTCGACCCGTGCGAACGCCACGCCGGGCCGGTCCGGGGCGTCACCGATGACGACGAACTTTCCGTCGTCCCGGACCCGGACCATCCCGAGCAGCTTTCTCGTAGAACTCCGCGAGGCCCTGTGGATCAGGGCAGTCCACCACCAGGCCGTGCCGGCGTCCGATCATGCGCGGATGCCGGCACGGATCGAGGGCAATTTCCGCCCTGGATCACGCGAGCGGCATCGCCATCACCACGGGTGTGGTCGGTGTCGGCGAACCTCCCGACGGCTCCACGGTCAGGGCGACCTCCTGCGCTCCGGTCAGCCCGCTGACGACGACCGGTGACGACCGCGAGTCGAGCAGCCCGGCCGAGTGCGGGTCACCGTCGGCGCCGATCAGCCAGAGCTGGTAGGTGTGGCCGTCGGGTGCCTGCGGCAGGTCCTTGGCGAGGAACAGCGCCTCATCGCGGCTGACCGACACCACGGCGGTACCGGTGGCGCCGTTGGGCGCCTTGCCGTTGATCAGCTTCGCGTCCGGCGTCGACAGGAAGTCGGAGAAACGGGTGTACTCGCTGGAGAGCTGCGCCAGCTGCCGTTCCTGGTCGGACTGCGAGTACTGCACCGTCACGAACACCGCGGCGACGAGGCAGGCGGCCGCGAGCAGCCCTCCCGCCCAGCGCTTGCGGCGCGGGTCCGGCACGCGTGCCGTGTGGGGGGACAGCTGGCGGGTCTCGGCCGCCGCCGCGAGCACGCGGGCACGGAGCTGAGGAGGTGGCGAGTACTCCACCGCGCCACCCAGCCGTGCTGCCGTGGCCGCGAGTTCGGTGACCTCGACCGCGCAGCTCTCGCAGTGCGTCAGATGCGCCTCGAAGGCCGCTCGTTCGATGTCCGACAACGCGTTCACGGCGTAGGCGCCGGTGAGCGTGTGCAGATCAGCGGATGTGGTCCTCATCCGGTCACCCCCATGCAGTCCCGCAGTCGGATCAGGCCGTCGCGCATGCGGGTCTTGACCGTGCCGAGCGGGATGCCCAGCAGGCTCGAGACCTCCGGATACGAATAGCCCTGGTAGTAGGCGAGCAGCACGGACTCGCGCTGCAGTTCGGTCAGGAAGCTCAGGCAGCGCCGCACCTGACGTTGCTCCAGCCGGACGTCGACCTGCTCGCTCACCTCGTCGAACGGCCTGGCCGGGTCGAGGCGGGCCGCGCGGTCCTCGCGGTGCGTGGCGGCCTGGGCGGACCGGACGCGGTCGACGGCCCGGCGGTGCGTCAGCGTGAGGATCCAGGTGGTGGCGCTGCCCCGGTCGGGGTCGAACCTGGTCGCGGTCCGCCACACTTCGAGCATCACCTCCTGGAACACCTCCTCCGACTGAGCCTGATCCCGCACGACGCGCCTGATCAGCCCGAACACCGAGCCGGACACGACGTCGTAGAGCCGCTCGAACGCCGCCTCGTCACCTCGTGCGACCAGCGCGAGCAGGTCGTCGGCGGTCGGGCCGACGTCACGAGGGGTGCTCTGCAGGCTTTGCAACGCCCGCTCACGCTCTGGCATCCCTGGTCCTCTCCTCGGCTGTTGTCCTCTGTTGTTCGCAGCAGGGCCGCCTTTGGATCGGTTCGGAATGCGTCATCACACCCAGGCGCGGCCGATGGTCTTCCAACCGCCTTGGAAAACCGCTCGTCAGTCCGTTGCGGACTCTTCGGTTGGTAACGGATTCATAACCAGACCCATCCGCTTCCCGAGGGGCGGCGAATCACGAGCAGCAACTGCTCGATCACCCTTTGGAGATGTCTCGTCATGAACATGACCGTCCGCAACACCGTCCTGGCCGTCGGCGCCGTCTCGCTCGCCCTGTTCGGCGCGGCGTGCGGCTCGGGTGACATGGCCAGCAGCGGTAACACTTCCAGTGCCGCGCCCACCACGACCACCCAGTCCTCGGCTGCGATGGCCGACCCGGCCAAGGACCTCGTCGGTCCGGGTTGTGCCGACTACGCCAAGCAGGTCCCGTCCGGTTCCGGTTCCGTGAGCGGCATGGCCGCTGACCCGGTCGCCGTCGCCGCCAGCAACAACCCGCTGCTCACCACGCTCGTCAGCGCGGTGTCGGGCAAGCTGAACCCGAAGGTCAACCTGGTCTCGACGCTCAACGGCGCTGAGTTCACCGTGTTCGCGCCGGTCGACTCGGCGTTCGCGAAGATCGACGCCGCGACGATCGAGAAGCTCAAGACCGACGACGCGCTGCTGACCAAGATCCTGACGTACCACGTCGTTCCGGGCCAGATCTCCCCGGACAAGATCGCCGGTGACCAGAAGTCCGTGCAGACCGGCACCGTGAAGGTCTCCGGTTCGGGCAACGCGATCAAGGTCAACGACGCCAACGTGATCTGTGGTGGCGTGAAGACCGCCAACGCCACCGTCTACCTCATCGACTCGGTTCTGATGCCTGCCTGACCTCACTCGCACGGCAACTGGGCACTCACGTCTCGGACGTGAGTGCCCAATGCCGTGCTTCGGTCTATTGTGGATTGTTCAGAAACTTTGCGCGTGAGCCAATCCACTCAGCCGTCTGTTCCGAACAACAGATGTGAAGGCAACACGATCCGTCCTCATCGGCCTGGTGTCGGTGGCCGTGGCGTTGGCGGTAGGACATCTCGTCGCGGGGCTGGTGAGTCCACTGGCCTCGCCGTTCCTCGCCGTCGGCAACACCGCGATCGACCTGACGCCTCATCCGGTCAAGGACTTCGCGATCCGCACGTTCGGTGAGAACGACAAGCTGGTGCTGCTCGGCGGCATGGCGGTCGTGCTCGCGGGCCTGGGCGTGGTGGCGGGACTGCTGTCGCGCCGCAGTCCGTGGCCCGGCACGGCTCTCGCCGCGGTGCTCGGTCTTGTCGGCATCGTCGCGGTGCTGGCCCGGCCGACGACGACCACGTGGGGCGTGATCGCTCCGCTGGCCAGTCTTGTGGCCGGTGTGGCGGCGTTCCGCTGGCTGTGGTCCCAGGGCCGCGCCCAGACCCCGGCCGAGACCCCGGCCGAGACCCCGGCCGAGACCCCGGCCGAGGCTCCGGGCAGGCGGAAGTTCCTTCTGTCGACAGCGGCGATCGCCGCGGTAGCGGGTGTCGCGGCGGCAGGCGGGCAGTGGCTCGCCGGTCGGGTGGACATCGAGGCGTCGCGGCGTGGCATCACGTTGCGGCCCGGGAAGAAGGCGCCGGAGATCCCGTTCGACGCTGACTTCGCGCGTGAGGGCACGCCGTCGTTTCTGACGCCGAACGAGAAGTTCTACCGCGTCGACACCGCGCTCACCGTGCCCCGGCTGCGCGCCGAGGACTGGCGCCTGCGGGTGCACGGCATGGTGGACAACGAAATGCTGCTCACCTACGACGACCTGCTGCGGCGTCCGCTGGTGGAGAAGACGATCACGCTGGTGTGCGTGTCCAACGAGGTCGGTGGGCCGTACATCTCCACGTCGAACTTCATCGGCGTCGACCTGGCGGACCTGTTGCGGGAGGCCGGTGTGCGTTCCGGCTCCGACCAGCTCGCGACGCGCAGCGTGGACGGCTGGACGTGCGGCACCCCGGTCGACTCCATCATGGCGCCGGGCTCGAACGCGATGCTGGCGCTGGGGATGAACGGCGAGCCGCTGCCGCTGGAACGCGGCTTCCCGGTCCGCATGGTCGTGCCTGGCCTCTACGGCTACGTCTCGGCGACGAAGTGGCTGGTGGACATGGAGCTCACCACCTTCGACGCGTTCGACCCGTACTGGGCGCAGCGCAAGTGGGCCAAGAAGGCACCGGTCAAGACGATGTCCAGGATCGACCGGCCGAAGTCCTTCGAGAGGGTGCCGGCGGGCCGGTTCGTCGCGGCGGGCATCGCCTGGGCCCAGCACACCGGCGTCGACCGCGTCGAGGTCCGGGTCGACGGAGGGCCCTGGCAGGAAGCAACGCTGAGCCGGGAGGTCAACGTCGACACGTGGCGGATGTGGCGCATCGAGCTGGACCTGAAGGAGGGCAACCACACCGTGGAATGCCGTGCCACCGACCGGAAGGGTTACACCCAGACCAACGAGCGTGCCGCTCCGATCCCGGACGGCGCGTCCGGCTGGCACTCGATGGTGTTCACCTCGGTGGCGGGGTAGGCGTGCTCAGCGCGACAGTCCACATCGGACAGCAGCGCCGGTACGAGTTCTGGTAACGGGTCGATAACCAGACCCATCCGTTCGCCCAGTGGTGGCGAATGGCGATTAGCAACTGACCGAACACTCTTGGAGATGTCTCGTCATGAACATGACCGTCCGCAACACCGTCCTGGCCGTCGGCGCCGTCTCGCTCGCCCTGTTCGGCGCGGCGTGCGGCTCGGGTGACATGGCCAGCAGCGGCAACACTTCCAGCGCCGCGCCCACCACGACCACCCAGTCCTCGGCCGCGATGGCCGACCCGGCCAAGGACCTCGTTGGTCCCGGCTGTGCCGACTACGCCAAGCAGGTCCCGTCCGGTTCCGGTTCCGTGAGCGGCATGGCCGCTGACCCGGTCGCCGTCGCCGCCAGCAACAACCCGTTGCTCACGACCCTGGTGAGCGCGGTGTCGGGCAAGCTGAACCCGAAGGTCAACCTGGTCTCGACGCTCAACGGCGCTGAGTTCACCGTGTTCGCGCCGGTCGACTCGGCGTTCGCGAAGATCGACGCCGCGACGATCGAGAAGCTCAAGACCGACGACGCGCTGCTGACCAAGATCCTGACGTACCACGTCGTTCCGGGCCAGATCTCCCCGGACAAGATCGCCGGTGACCAGAAGTCCGTCCAGACCGGCACCGTCAAGGTCTCCGGTTCGGGCAACGCGATCAAGGTCAACGACGCCAACGTGATCTGTGGTGGCGTGAAGACCGCCAACGCCACCGTGTACCTCATCGACTCGGTGCTGCTGCCCGCCTGACATCTCCAGGAAAGCAGTACCGCGACTCCGGGAACCGCGCTGTACGCGCGGTTCCCGGAGTTTTTCATGTCTCCTCGTCGGTGAGTCTGATGTGGACGGACGTCGCGCAGGAGGACACGAACAGCGGGTGGTTCTCCGGTTCGCGGATGACCACCACGACCACGGTGTCCGCGGCCGGCAGTCACTCCATCAGGTGGATCGGGCCATGCGGCCGATCCGGAACCACCGCGCCGCACGGATGTAGAGCGCGAGGATCCGCCAGATGCGGTTCAGCCGGCTCGGGACGGCGCCACGCACGTCCCTGTGCGTCCGCCTTCAGGACCGGGCGCACAGGGACGCGGCCCGCCATCTGATCCGCGATGTTGATCACTGTGCGTCGACGTGATGTGCGCAATTCTGTGTCGCAAAGTAATCGAGAATTCGTGTTTCGAATTAATTCGCTGCTTTGAGCTGCGTGAACGAAATTGCTTCCACTTTCGAGTGAACCGGTGTCCGTGGGGTGTCGAATACACCGATGTACAGGCGCTGATTCATCGAAAGGGGGTGATTACATGAAGTCGACATGCCCCACAGCACTGCGGCGGACGCTAGGTGTGGCCGGTTTCCTGATCGGGTTCGGGCTGCTGTCCGCCGGAGTGGCCAGTGCCGACGAGGGTGACTCGCCCGGCCTGCTGGACGGGGTCACCACTCTCGTCGCCCCCGTGACCGACGCACTCGCGCCGGTCACGCGCACCGTCACCGAGGTGACAGACCCGTTGCTGGCACCGACCGTGGACACCGTCGTGCAGACCTTGAGTCCGGTGTTGGAGCCACTCCAACCCGTGACGGCGCCGTTGCTCGCCCCTGTGGCGCGCACGGTGCAGGACGTGCCGGTGGTGCTGCGGATCGTGGAACCGCTGGTGACGCAGCCATCTGATCAGGCTGACGTACCGCCGCCGGTCACCGCGCCGACCGTGGCCGAAGTGCCGCTCGCACCGGCCGTGGTGCCGGAGATCAACACTGCGGCGCTGCCCGACCGAGTCGCGGTGGCAACATCACCGCGGCAGCAACAGATGTACGCACCTGACGTGGCGCCACCGATCGAGGCGCCCCGGAAGCAGTCGCCTGAAGTGCCGTCCGCCTTACCCGGCACGACAGGAACGGCGTCGTCGAGCGGATCGGCGAGCACGGCCGTGTCGGACCTCCCAGCGGAATCGGGAGTTCGCCCGCACAGCGAGTCGCTCGTCGCGAGCCAGGACCATCAGGTCCACGGGTCGTGGTGCTACTACTACGGCCGAAATCATCCCAGTTGAGCAGTCCTGCCGACCAAGCCGACCAGATCACCAAGCTTGATTGACGGGAAGGTTCGACAATGCACAACTCTGTGCGACGCGGTCTGCTGGCCGCAGCGTTCTCCGGAGGATTCCTCCTGTTCGGAACGGCGATGGCGAGCGCCGACACCGGAGGCAACGGTCTCCTCGGCGGCGTCGGGGACGTCGTGAACTCGGTCGTCAACGGTGGCAACGGCGGTGATTCGGGCGATGGCGGCAACGCCACCAGCTCGAACAACGCCACGTCCGGCAACTCGGGCAATTCCGGGAACTCCGGCGCCACCGGTGGCAACAGCGCTTACGGCATCTGCGTGCTGGCTGAGTGCCACACGAATGTCAGCTCGGGGGACTCGGGTAATACCGGTGCCACGGGTGCGACCGGTGACGCTTCCAACCACAGCAACACCGTGGGTGGTAACTCCGGTTCCGCCGGCAACGGTGGCGACGCCACCGCGGCCGGCCGGGCGCAGAACGCCGGTGCGACCGCGGGCAAGGGTGGCAACTCGGGCGACGGCGGCGACGCCAAGAGCTCGAACACCGCGCGGTCGGGCAACTCCGGTGACTCCGGCAACTCGGGTGACACCGGTGGCAACAGCGCTTACGGCATCTGCGTGCTGGCTGAGTGCCACACGAATGTCAGCTCGGGGGACTCGGGTAATACCGGTGCCACGGGTGCGACCGGTGACGCTTCCAACCACAGCAACACCGTGGGTGGGAACTCCAGTCCCGCCGGTGACGGCGGCGACGCGGCGGTCATGAACCACGGCAAGTGGAGCAACCACGGCAAGTCCGGCTCCACCGCGGGCAAGGGCGGCAACTCGGGCGACGGTGGCAACGCCACCAGTTCGAACAACGCCACGACCGGCAACTCGGGCGACTCCGGGAACTCGGGTGACACCGGCGGCAACAAGGCCGCCGTCCGCACGACCGGTTCCGAGCGCGGCCACGGCTGGTCCTGGAACAGCACCAGGTCCTGGACCACGGTGACGTCGGGCGACTCCGGCCACACGGGTGCCACCGGCGCGACCGGTGACGCGGGCAACCACAGCGTCACCAAGGGCGGCAACTCCGGCCCGGCCGGTAACGGCGGCGGTGCCTGGGCAGTGACCGAGCAGGGCAAGTCCTGGAACCACGGCAAGTGGAGCAACCACGGCAAGTCCGGCTCCAGCGCGGGCAAGGGCGGCAACTCGGGCGACGGCGGCAACGCCACCAGCTCGAACAACGCCACGACCGGCAACTCGGGCGACTCCGGGAACTCCGGCGCCACTGGCGGCAACGAGGCAGTGGTGAAGACCGAGAACAAGAACCACCGCGGCGACAACTGCCACGGCTGGAAGCACCACAACGGCTGGAAGCACGGCTGGAAGAACCACGGCACCAAGTCCTGGACCGAGGTCACCTCGGGCAACTCCGGTGACGCCGGCGCCACCGGTCCGACCGGCGACGCCTCCAACCACAGCACCACGGTCGGTGGCCACTCCGGTCCCGCGGGCGACGGCGGCGACGCCACGTCCTGGACCCACGGGAAGCACTCCGTGGAGGCGTGACCACCAGGTGATCACAGAGCGGGGCCGGCATCTGCCGGTCCCGCTCTTCGCTTTCCGGCGATGTGTCTTCCTCCGCCAGCGGGGTAGTCGAGTGGGGGAAACGCGATATCGGACGAGGAGGAACCGTGTCGATCAACGCCGACGCCCAGACCGTGACGGGGACGAAGGACAAGGACTACAACATCATCTGGTTCGTGGAGGCCTGCCTGAGCAACGCTCTGCGGCTGGAGACCTACGCCCAGGACGCGGAGAGCGCGGGCGACTCGGAACTGGCGGAGTTCTTCCGCCGCGCGCAGGGCGAAAGCCGCAAGGGCGCCGAGCAGGGCAAGGCACTGCTCGCACAGCGACTCGGCAAGTAGCGCACCGGATGGATCGCCGCCTGGCCCTGGACCTCCGGCCGGACGCTCAGGGCCGGGCGAGCGTCGAGTCCGGTGTGGACGACCGGTTACCGGCGCAGCCCCGCCAGCGCCTCGCCGAGCGTCGGGTGCACGCGGAACACCGTGTCCATGCCGGAGAAGTGAAGAGTTCTGAGCACCGCGGCCCTGTCCGCCACCACGCGGAGATCCGCCGCGAGCCGGTGGGCGGCCAGCAGGGCGCGGATGCCGGAGGAGTCGAAGAAGGTCACCTCACGCAGGTCCACGACCAGCACGCCGGGCGACTGGGACAGCTGGGTGGAGAACTCCGCGCGCAGCAGTGGTGCGGTGAAGATGTCCACCTCGCCTGCGACGGCGACGATCGGGACGCCGTCCTGCCACGAGCCGCGCACAGAGCAACTGGGCGTGCCGGGGTCAAGTCCTTGCTTCAACACGGTGACTCCACTCTGCGTTGGTGGGACGTGCACCGAGCTTCTGGTTGAACTCGACAGGCGAAATACGTGACTTCTCCTCCACGGTAGGCCTTGGAACCACAGTTCACAACGCGAAGAGAACAGTGGTGCGGCATCTGGCGCAGTCGAGGCGGCAGCAGCGTCACATCGACCACGAGCGGTCCACGCCGGGATCGCCTACCGTGGGCCAGGGGTTCAGAACGCAGCACCTGGTCAACCCCGTCGCCGTCATCGGTGTCCGCCGGACGGGAAGGAGACGATCCGAGGTGCCGCACATGCCGCCCAGTGCCCAGGACTGGAACGTCGACCGGGCCAGGTTCACGGCCGATGCCGAGGAGGCGCTCGCGTCCGGCCGGGCGCCCACGCGCGATCACGGAGCGCCGCTCGGGCCGCTGGCCCAGCAGTTCGCGACCCTGACCTACTCGCTGCTCGACGCCACCACGGCCGGGGAGGTGCTGCAGCAGATCGTCCAGGCCACGTCGCGGGTCGTGCCCGGTGCGGACCTGGTCAGCGTCACCCTGCGGTCACGGGACGGGAAGTTCCACACACCGGTGGAGACCGACCAGGTCGCGATCGAGCTCGACCAGCTGCAGTACGACCTGGTGGAAGGTCCCTGCCTCGACGTCGCGGACCCGGCCGGCCCCGCCGTCGCCGCCGCGCCCGACCTGGCCACCACGTCGTCCTGGCCCCGGTTCGGCCCGGCGGCCGCCGAACGCGGCTTGGGCGCGGTGTTGTCCACGGCACTGCTGCCCGAGATCCAGTCGCCCCGGCTGTCCGGTGCCCTGAACATCTACTCGCGCCGGCCGCACGGCCTCGACGAGACGGACCAGGCGATCGCGTTGCTGCTGGCCACGCACGCGTCCCTCGCGCTGGCACACACCGAGGCCGTCGACATCGCCACCCTGCAGGCCGAGCAGCTGCGCCGCGCGATCGACTCGCGTGACGTCATCGGCCAGGCCAAGGGCGTTCTCATGGCGCGCCGCGGGCTCACCGCAGACGAGGCGTTCGACCTGCTGCGCCGCTCCTCGCAGCACCTCAACGTGAAGCTCGTCGAGCTCGCCGAGATCGTCGCCAGCCGTCACGACGAGCTCGATCTGCCCTGACCCGCCGACGCGGTGAAGTGCGCGGAGGGTGAGGGGTTCGTAGGCTGGAACCTGACGTGTGACCGTCGGCCAGAGGACAGCTGTTGGACGGGCAACGCCGGGACCGGCTCATAGAGCAGGTGCTCGAGTGCAGGACGACGTCAGGGCGTGCGGAACTGGGGCATGCCCTCAGCGCCGTGTGCGTGCGCGTGCTGCCGGACGTCGATGGCGCCGCACTGGTCTTCTACAGCGACTCCCAGGCTCAGGAGCTTGTCGGTGCCAGCGATCCCTGGGCGGCGGGCATCGAGGAGGCGCAGTACACCGTGGGTGAGGGGCCGGGCTTCGCGGCGGTCGCGGCGCACGGCCCGGTGCTGGTTCCCGACCTCAGCTTCGACGAGGTGCGGTGGCCCGTGTTCGCCGCGACCGCCCGGAGCGCCGAACTCGCGGCCGCGTTCTTCTTCCCCCTGCAGATCGGCGCGATGCTGCTCGGCACGCTCGGGCTGTACCGCCGCCGGCCCGGCGTGCTGTCCGCGGAGTTCGTCTTCGAGGCGGCGTTGCTCGCCGACCTGATCTCGCACAAGCTGCTCCTGCACAACGAGCAGATGGCGAGCGAGGAACGGATCTGGCTGGAGACGTCGTACCAGGACGTCAACATGGCGACCGGCATGCTGGCCGTCCTGCTGCGGATCAGTCTGGAGGACGCGTTCCTGCGGTTGCGGGCGCACGCCTTCGCGGCGGGCAGGTCGGTCGTGGACGTGGCCGGGGACGTGCTGGCCCGGCGTCTTCCTCTCGACCGGCTGACCGACTGACCCGCACGCCGGCACGGGCGCGCGTCTGTCCGAAATGGACGTTGCGGCCCCGGCGCCGGCTGTGCCGCGAGCTCCGGACCATGGCGGGTCGTATGCTGCGGAAGTGCCCCTTGTCCAGGAACAGATCGCCGTCACGCTGAGCGAGCTCACGGCGAGCCTGGTCGGCCGTCACGACGCCGAGTCGGTTCTGCGCCTGGTCACCGCCGCGTGCGAGAACCTGCTGTCGGCGTCCGCGATCGGGGTGATGCTCGCCGATCCGCGCGGCGGGCTGAGCGTGGTGTCGGCCTCTGACGAGCAGGCGCGGTTCCTGGAGCTGCTGCAGAGCCAGATCGACGAAGGCCCGTGCGTGGACTGCGTGCGCGAGAACGCGCTGATCGACTGCCCGGACCTGGAAGACGGCTCCGGCCGGTGGCCGGCGTTCATCCCGGCCGCTCTCGACGCCGGGTTCCGCGCGGTGCACGCCGTGCCGATGCGCCTGGCCGGCGACGCCATCGGCGGCCTGAACGTGTTCTACGCGGCGGTCACCCCGTGGGAGGCCTGGCAGCAACGGCTCGGGCAGGTGCTCGCCGACCTGGCCGTGCTGGGCCTGTCACAGGACGACGACCCCACGCGCACCCACCGGCTCGCCGAGCAGACCCTGACCACGCTCAACGACCGCGTGATGCTCGCCCACGCCATCGGCATGGCCGCCGGCACCCTCGACACCACCACGGACGAGGCCCGCGGCCTCATCCTCGGCTACGCCACGAGGAACCAGAAACCGATCCGCGACGTCACCCGCGAGCTCACCAGCGAAACCTCAAAGCAGCCGCGCTGCGACCTGCGGACGCGAGCTAGTCGCACCGCGCCGTGCCGCGCAGAGGTGCTCCGGCGTCGTGCAGGTGGCGCAGCACCTGGGCGTAGGAGCGGACCATGGTGGTCTTGCTGTACGGAATGCCTTGCCGGGCGCAGAAGTTCTCGACGACGGGTTGCGCGAGGCGCAGGTTCGGGCGGGGCATGTGCGGGTAGAGGTGGTGCTCGATCTGGTGGTTCAACCCGCCGAGCAGGGCGTCGACCCAGCGGCCGCCGGTGACGTTGCGCGAGGTCAGCACCTGCTTGTGGAGGTGGTCGAGGCGCTGTCCCTCGGCGATGATCGGCATGCCCTTGTGGTTCGGCGCGAACGAGCACCCCAGGTAGACGCCCATCAGACCCTGGTGCACGGCGATGAACACGACGGCCTTCAACGGTGAGAGCACCAGGAACACCGCGACCAGATAGGCGGCCAGCGGCACGAACTGGAGCGCGGCCTCACGCCACGGGTTGCGCAGTTCCCTGCGGAACAGGGCGACGAGGCCGGAGATCCGCAGCACGGCGGCCTCGGCGAGCAGCAGCGGGAAGAAGAGGAACGCCTGGTGCTTGGTGATCCAGCCGTACACGCCGCGCTTGCCGTGTGCCTGCGCGCGGCTGAAGGCGAGGGCGTGGATCTCGATGTCCGGGTCCTGGCCCTCGTGGTTGGGGTTGGCGTGGTGGCGGTTGTGCTTGGCCACCCACCACTGGTAGCTGATGCCGGTGAGGCTGCCGTGCAGGTGCCCGACCAGGTCGTTGTTGCGGTGGCTGCGGAAGATCTGCCGATGCCCCGCGTCGTGCCCGATGAACGCGAGCTGCGTCGACGCCACGGCCAGGGCCACCGCGAGGAGCACCTGCCACCAGGAGTCGCCCAGCAGGACGAACGTCACGGCGATCCCGCCGAGCAGCACGCCGTTGATCGCCATGCGCAGCGCGTAGTAGCCGCGGCGGCGGTCCAGCAGGCCGGCCGTCTTGAGCTCTCTGGTCAGACGGGCGAAGTCGCTGCCCCGAGGACGTTCGGCTGTGGCCGGTAGCGCGTCTTGGGTCGAGGTCATGTTCCTGCTCCGGTTCTCGGTTCGTCGGCTTCGGTGTCCAGGCCGGGTTCGTCCGGCCCGGACTCCTCAGGTTCGCTGGTGTGCACGTCGGCGGGTGCCACGTGTTCGTCCGCCTCGCTCAGCAGCGAGCGGATCGCGGAGTTGAGCACCGCCAGCAGCGGTACCGCGAGCAGGGCGCCCGCGATGCCCGCGACGAGCAGTCCCGACGCGATGGCCAGCACCACCGCGAGAGGGTGCAGCTTGACCGCCCGTCCCAGCAGGAACGGTTGCAGCACATGGCTTTCCAGCTGGTTCACGGCGACGACGATGATCAGCGCGATCGCGGCGGTCACCGGGCCGTTCGCGACGAGCGCGATGAGAACGGCCACACCGCCCGCCACCACCGCACCGAAGATCGGGACGAACGCACTGATGAACACCAGTGCTGCCAAGGGAACCGCCAGCGGCACCTTCAGCACGGCCAGCCCGATGCCGATGCCGACCGCGTCCACCACGGCGACCGCCCCGGTCGCGCGAACGTAGCTGACCAGCGCGGCGAGACTGCGCCTGCCGGCGACGTCCACCCGCCTGCGGGGTCCGCCGGGAACGATGCGGATGAGGAACTGCCAGATCCGCGGACCGTCGTAGAGGAAGAACGCGAGCGCGAACAGCACCAGCAGCATCTCGACGAGCGTCTCACCGACCGTCGCGGCCGTCGTGAGAGCGCTCGACGTGATGCCGGACTGGTTGTCCTGCAACGTTTTCACGACCCGGTCGGCGAACTCGCGCAGCTGACCCTGACTGAGCTGCAGCGGTCCGTTGACGAGCCATCCGGACACCGCGTCGATGCTGCGTGCCAGCTGCGCCGCGAGGTCCGGCACACCGTTGACGAAGGTCATCACGACGAACGTGAGCAACCCGCCCAGCACCGCCAGTCCGCCGACGAGCACCACGAACGTCGCGAGACCCCGGGGAAACCGCTTCGCCATGAGGAAACCCACGGCCGGCGCGAGCAACGCGGCCAGCAGCAGCGCGATCGCGAGCGGCACGACGAGTGACGCCAGCCTGCCGAAGATGACGCCGACGACGTAGAGCGAGGCCACCACGACGAGGAAGCGCCAGCCCAGCGCCGCACTCACGCGCAGTGCGGAGGGGATTGTGTTCCGCGTGGGAGACGGGTCCCCGCGGTCGGTCATCACGATGGCTGTACCTCCGGAGTCGATCTCCGACGCCGGGGTCCGGGGTCATCGGTGAGATGGCGTGTCCGCACGCCTCTCCAGGGGATTCCCCGCCGGCCGGGCCACAAACCCGGATGGACTGTGGCGATGTCGAGGGGTGAGGCACAGTCTGCTCCGGCTCTCGAAGAACGAATGCAACGTTCGGGGTCACTTCTCCATTAGGGGTGCGAATTCGAGAGCGAGCCGGACGATCGGGAGTGGCCGATGGAGTTTGCCGAGTACGTGGCGAGGCAGCGTCCCGCGCTGATGCGGTTCGCCATGGTCCTGACCTGCCGGACGTGGCTGGCCGAGGACCTGGTGAGCGACGTGCTGGGCCGGGCGTTCGAGCGCTGGGACCGGATCTCGGTGATGGACGAGCCGAACGCCTACGTGCGGCGGATGGTCGTCAACGAGTACCTGTCCTGGCGAAGAATGCTGACCCGCACGTCCCCGCGTGCCGAGGTCGAGCCGACGGTGATCTCCGACGGCGCGGCCGAGCGGGCCGAGCGGGACGCGATGATCAGCCGCCTCGCGAGCCTGCCCAGGAAGCAACGGGCGGCCGTGGTCCTGCGCTACTACGCGGGCATGTCCGACAGGGAGATCGCCACGCAGTTGGGGTGCAGGGAACCGACGGTGCGCAGCCAGATCCATCGGGCACTCAACGTTCTGCGCATCGACCTCACCACCGGCGCACCCCACTTCCAGGAGACCTCATGAGCGACCTTCGCACCCTCCACGACGCCTTCACCGAGTTGGAGCGTCGCGTCGACGCCGCGGCCACGGGCAGGGCCCCGGTCGTGCGGCCGCGGCGGACCGTGCGGCTGGTCCCCGTCGCGGCCACCGTCATCGCGGTGGCGGGCCTGTTCGCGGGTGCGGTGTGGCTGGTGCCGGGTGACTCCGGCACGCCCGCCGCCGGCCCGCCGACGACCGCACCGGCCACGACCACGGCGCGCAGCCCGGTCCCCACCTCGCCGGACGACCTGATCGCCCGGTTCAGGGTGGTGCTCGGCGACACCGCGACGTTCGAGGTGACCCAGAAGGTGACCGTGCCGAAGGCCTCCCCGTCCAAGCAGCCAGGATCGGGCGTGACAAAGCTGGACGGCCCGGACGGCAACGCGCTCGTCGGCGGGACGCTGACCTCCGAAGGTCTCACCGGGGGCTTCAGCCTGATGATCTACCCCAGCGATTCCGAGCCCGGCGAGTGGTGCAGGAACTCCAGTCCGGCGAACTGCGTTGTCAGCACGCTGCCCGACGGCTCCCGGCTGGCGACCGAGACCGCGCGGCCGGCTCCCGGCGCGGTGTCGTACCTGGCGTGCATAAAGCGGCCCGACGGGACGACGGTCCTCATGAACGTCAGCAACCAGGAGGACCCCTGGGGCGCCGCGATCAACTCGCCGGGCGGCCGGATCTACTCGACACAACCGCCGCTGACCCTCGAGCAGCTGACGGCGATCGTCACTTCGGACAAGTGGTGAGGAGGTTCGTGATGGCCGGGCACCTCGGTGGCCGGCCAGAAACGGAGAACGAGGATGAACCCGCACAATGCAGAGAAGCAGGCCGAGACGAATCTCGACCTGCTTCTCTGGAGTACGCCGCCAGGGACTCGAACCCCGGACCCGCTGATTAAGAGTCAGCTGCTCTAACCAACTGAGCTAGCGGCGCTTGTTTGTGTGCCGGAGGCTTGCTCGTTCCGACGTGAAGAACGTTAGCACAGGGGTTCCAACCGGTTTTCACGCGGGTCACCCGTTCGACTTGTCGAACCCCGTGTGGAGGAGCCACTGGGCCGCCGCGTAGGTCGGCATGACCCCCGCTGACGCCACTCGCGCGGCGCGTTCCCCGAGGACGAAACGGCTCGCGCCGAGCAGGGCGTCCGACACCGCGAACAGGGCCGCGCCGCCGAGAACTCGTCGTGCGCCGGGGCCGCGGGCCGTCGACGCCGCGGCGACCATCGTGCCGAGTGTCAGGGCGTAGAGGCCCACCGGCTTGCCCAGCGGGCCTGCCGCGCGGGCGAACACGGCGGCCCCCGCGGCCGATGCCGCGACGATGGGCACGACCGCCTTCCGGGAGCCCGGCGAGGAGCGGCGGGCCAGGGCCGCGGTGTAGCCGACGTGGGCCACCAGGAAGCTGAAGAGTCCTGTGCGGAACGCCCGGTCCGAGTCGCCGAGCAGCGCCACGTCGCCGAGCCACGAGCCGGCGAGACCTACCGCCATGCCGGCGTCGCGGGGTGGGCTGGTCACGGCCAGGACGGGCATCAGTGCGGTCTTCGTCACGGGGCGCACGGACCTGGCGCCGCGCACGGCCGCCGCGATCGAGTCCGCGATCGCGGCGACCGCGTACGCCTGCTTCTTCATCGAGCACCTCTCGCCATCGAGGCGCTCAGAGTAAGAGCTCCGTCTCACTGTCGCCGCCGTGTCGTCGATCACGAACGACGTCCGCGGTGTGGCGTTCTCCACGCTGGTGAGCCCGGTTCGCCCCCAGAAGTCCGCGCAGTGCGGTCGGCGTGTGTCCGAGGTGTTCGCGCACCGTGCGGCACAGGTGTGCCTGGTCGGCGAACCCGAGGTCGGCGGCGAGCACGGAGAGGCTGGGCTCGCCCTGCTCCAGCCGATCCAGCGCACGGGAGACGCGGACACCGTTGCGGTAGCGGGTCAGCGACACCCCCAGCACGCGGGTGAAGGCACGGCTCAACCGGTACGGCGAGACGCCCAGGAGACCGGCGAGCGGAATCAGTCCCGCGGCAGCCGGATGGTCGTCGCCGATCACGCCTCGAGCCCTGGCGACCAACGCCTCGTCGCCGCCACCGTCCGGGGCCGGTGTGGTGACGACCTGCTGGACGGCCTGCGCCACGAGGCCCACCAGCTCCTCGGCCCCGTCGTCACGCGCGGCCGCGAGAAGCCGGCGGTGGGCGAGGTCGAGCCGGCCGTCCACGTACAGCGACGACCCGGCGAACCGCGGTGCGTCGCCCGCCAGCGCGCGCCACAGGCCGGGCCGCAGGCTGATGGACGTGCACACGTCGCCGCCGGCGGGATGGGAGAACTGCTCCTCCTCGCCGGGTAACCCCAGATAACCGACCGTGCGGTCGAGGTCCGTGCACCCGCTCCGGACACGGCGGCGGAACCCTCCACTGCGCACGAGCACGAGCCGCACGTCCGCGTGCGGCTGCTCGGCCGACCAGCCGCGGTGGTCGTCGTGGCAGTCCACCGAGGACACGGTGAACTCCGGACGGGCCGCGAGAACGGTGAAGGACAGCACTGCCTCAGGCTAGAGACGGGGTCTGACATTTTTCGTCGCAAGGATGTTCAAGACCCGCGAGGCGGTCGCGGCGCAGGCTGGTGCGCACCCACCCAGAAGGAGCGGAACATGCCTGCACTCGCGCAGCTCACCACGGTCGTCCTCGACTGCGCCGATCCCGGCCCGCTGGCCGAGTTCTACCGCGCGGTCACGGGCTGGAAGGTCACCTCCAGCGACGACGACTCCGTCTACCTGGGCGAGAACG
Organism: Lentzea sp. NPDC051208; assembly: GCF_040682435.1. Taxonomy (NCBI): domain Bacteria; kingdom Bacillati; phylum Actinomycetota; class Actinomycetes; order Pseudonocardiales; family Pseudonocardiaceae; genus Lentzea; species Lentzea sp. NPDC051208. Next base: position 257,364 of record NZ_JBFBAW010000006.1, read on the forward strand.
GCGTCCAGCTCGCGTTCGTCCGCGTGCCCGGCTACCGGCCGCCCGCCTGGCCCGGTCCGGACAAGCAGGCGCACCTGGACTTCCACGTCGAGGACGTCGCGCTCGCGGTCGAGCAGTTGCTGGAACTCGGCGCTACCAAGCCGGATTTCCAGCCGGGCGAGGGGCAGTGGACCGTCCTGGCCGACCCCCAGGGGCACCTGCTCTGCCTGTCGGAGTGACGCCGGGCGACGAGAAGTCGTAGTCCGACAACGGAAAGCTGTTCGCGGCACGGTGTGCGCTCACCGTCGAGGTCGGCCGCAGCAACGTGGCTTCGCCGTGCTGGTTGAAGTAGTAGCTGTGCGCGGTGGCGCAGTGGCCGAGCGAGAACACCGAGCTGCGCGCGACTTTCGTGCGCATCCGTTGGAGGAACTCGTCGTTGGCCCGCTGCGTGACCTCGAAGACCGACGAACCACGGGAGCGCATCGCCGTGAACAGCCGCCGCATGTGCGCCATCTGGCACTCGATCGTCGTGAAGTACGACAACCCGCTGTAGGAGTACGGACTGTTGAGCGACAGGTAGTTCGGGAACCCCGGCACCGTCACGCCCTCATAGGCCTGGAAGCGGTTCTGCCGCCACCACGCACCGAGGTCCCTGCCTTCGCGGCCGATCACCTCGAACGCCGGGAAGTTGGTGTCCCAGAGGTCGAACCCCGTTGCCAGCACGAGGACGTCGATCTCCGCCCTGCCCTCCGCCGTGACGACCCCGGACGCGTCGACCCGCTCGATCGGCGACGTCTCGAGCCGCACGTGCGGCCGGGTGAACGTGCGGAAGTAGTCGTTGGAGAAGGTGGGCCGCTTGCAGCCGAACGAGTAGTCCGGGGTGAGCCTGCGCCGCAGTTCCGGATCGCGGACCTGGCGGTGCAGGTGCCGGCGGCACCACCGCTCGGCCAGCCGGTTCACCACCCGCAACTGCTTGTAGCGCACCACCCCCGAGATCATCATGAGTTCGAGGATCGCGCTGCCCAGCCACCGCACGGCCCGCTGCGCGAACGGCAGCCGCGCGAACAACGTCCTGATCGCGGGCGGAATCGGGTGGTCCGGCTTCGGGCTGACCCAGATCGGTGTGCGCTGGTGGACGGTCAGCGCGGAGGCCTGCCGGGCCAGCTCGGGAGTCAGCTGCACCGCGGTGGCACCCGTGCCGATGATCGCCACCTCTTGCCGCTCAGGTCCCTCGCCGCCGCGCTGACGTCCGCCTACCTCTCGCACGGCGTCGAACTGGGTTACCTGCGAGCGGATCTCGACGTCGACAACACCGCCAGGGCCATCAACGGCATGATCCTCGGCACCGCGATCTCCTCACTGCGCACGCCGGAAGCCCAGGCCGCGCAGAGTGAAGCGCTGCGGCGCGTCATGTACGACGGGATCGCCGCACGCTAACCGAGCCACGTCCGGGCGGCGACGACCAGCGCGTCGACCCCGGTGGTCAGCGTCGGCTCGACGTCCGGCGCGTACTCGGGGGAGTGGTTCATCGCCACGGGCCGACCGGGTTCGCGGGTGCTGAAGTCGGTGCCGCCGAGGAACCAGAACACGGTCGGCACGCCCGCGGCCGTGCCGAACACGCCGACGTCCTCGCTGGCGTTGACGACCGCGCCGGGGATCAGGTTGCTCTTGCCGAAGTGCTCGGCGAACGCGGCCATCGTCCTCGTGGTCGCGTCCGGATCAGACACGAGCACCGGAGTGCCGTCGTACCAGTCGAACTCGGGCTCGCGCGGCGCCCCGGACGCGGCGGCTTCGGCGCGCGCGATCCGTTCGACGGCCGCCCGGACGATGCCGCGGACGTGCTCGTTGAACGTCCGGATGTTGACGCCGATCTCGGCCGTCTCCGGGATGACGTTCTCCTTGGTGCCCGCCTGCAACCGTCCGACCGTGACGACGGCACGTTCGGACGGCGCGACCTCGCGCGCGACGATGCCCTGCAGCCGCACGACGGTGTGCGCGGCCATCAGCACCGGATCGATCGCGGTCTCCGGCGCCGAACCGTGGCCGCCGCGCCCGAACAACGTGACGCGCACCGAGTCGGAGGCCGCCATCAGCGGGCCGCTGCCGTACGCGATCATCCCGGCGGGCAACGGGCTGACGTGTTGCGCCAGCACCACCTCAGGCTTGCCGAACCGGTCGAACAGGCCGTCCTCGACCATGTTCCGTGCGCCACGGCCCAGTTCCTCGGCCGGCTGGAACACCACGAGCAACGTCCCCGACCACTCCTGACGGGTCTGCGACAGACGTTCGGCCGCGCCGATCAGGCACGTGGCGTGCATGTCATGCCCGCACGCGTGCGCCACCGGCACGTCCTCACCGTCCGAACTGGTCGCACGGACCGTTGAGGCGTAAGGGAATCCCGTCGTCTCCTGCACGGGCAACGCGTCGATGTCCGCCCGGAGCATCACGAGCGGGCCGTCGCCGTTGCGCAGCACGCCCACCACGCCCGTGCCGCCGACCTCGGTGGTGACGTCGTACCCCAGCGGCCGCAACGCCTCCGCGAGCACCCCGGCCGTGCGGAACTCCTGCAGCGACAGTTCGGGGTGCTCGTGCAGATCGCGGTAGAGCGCGTGCAGGTCGGGCACTGTGTCTCCCTCAGTCCTGGCCGAGTTTCGGCAGCTCGTCGACGAGCACGGCCAGCGAGCGCAGCAGCGCCTCGCGGTCGGCGGGCGCCAGCCGGGAGAGCAGGCGTTCCTCGCCCCGCTGGATCTCGGCCTGGACCGCGCCGTGCCGGCGACGGCCTTCCTCGGTGATCGAGACGAGCCGTGCGCGCCGGTCCGCCGGGTCGCGCGTGCGCTCCAGCAGGCCGTCGGCCTCCAGTTCGTCCAGCACGCCGATGATCCGGCTCTTGTCCGCGCCGATGAACTCCGCGAGCGCGGCCTGGGTGCGCACCGGCTGGCCTTCGAGCGCGTCGAGCACGACGTAGCCCCACATGCTCAGGCTGTGGGCGCGCAGCACCGGCTGCTCGGCGGCGACCAGCGCTCGCTGCAGCGGCGCGATCATCGCCGCGAGGTCACGTCGCCGGCCGTCCACGGACAGGATGATAGCGACCTTGCGGCGATAATATGCATGTGCATATCGTAAGCACATGCTTATTAATGACTTACTCGTCCAGCACCGCGGTGTGGTGGCGGACCAGCATCGAGATCGTGTCCCGGGTGTCGGCCGACGACCTGGGCAGACGCACGCCCTGTGCCGAGTGGACACTCGCCGATCTGCTCGCCCACATGACCGCCCAGCACCACGGCTTCGCGGCCGCGGCCCGCGGCACCGGCGGCGACCTCGCGGCCTGGGAGGTCAGGCCCGCCGGCTCGGCCGGCTACGCCGAGGCGGCGGAGGACGTGCTGGCCGCGTTCGCGGAACCCGAGGTGCCGCAACGGGAGTTCGCGCTGCCGGAGTTCGGGGCGAGCTTCCCGGCGGTGCAGGCGGTGAGCTTCCACCTGATCGACTACGTGGTGCACGGCTGGGACGTCGCGCGCTCGCTCGGGCTCGGCTACCGCCTTGCTCCCGAGGTCGCCGAACCGGCGCTGCGGATCGCGCGGGCGGTCCCGGACGGCGACACCAGGCTGGCACCCGGCGCGCCGTTCAAGCCCGCGGTGGACGAGAACGGCCAGGATCCGCTTCGCCGGATCCTGGCGGCGCTGGGGCGGTCGCCGGACTGGGCTTGAGCCTCAGGACCAGTCCCAGCCGATGCCGAGCACGCCCGGCTGGACGTCCTTCGCCGTCAGGTGCAGCACCCGGCCCGGCGCGAGCGCGAGTTCCTCCCCGCGCACCAGCGCCGCGTCCACGCCGGGCTGCGCGAGGGCGTAGCAGCGGACCGGGAGCCGGGGCTCGGTGAACTGCACGCTCATCACGTACGCGCCCACGGGATAGCGGAACGCACGCCGGTGGTCGTGGGCCACCGCACCGGTCTCCGCGATGGTGAAGCGGTACTCCAGCAGGTGGGTCTGGCCTGCCCGCAAGGTGTGGTCGAACAGCAGTTCCGCGGCGATCACCGGTGCTCGGGGATGCCTCCGCACGCGTCCCAGACGGCAGTTGCGCACGGCCTCCGCGCCCAACGCCTCCGGTGGCGTGCCGTCGTCCGCGCAGTACACCGCCAGGTAGCGGTCGGGGTGGCCCGCGACCGCGCGCAGCACCTGTCTGGTGTGGATCGAGCGGAGCGCGCCGTGGCCGTCCACTGTGGCCGCGTCGTCCTGCGACCACAGGCGCAGGTCGCTGTCGGACGGACCGACCAGCGCCTCCACCGTCTCCGCCAGCGACTGCGCGGGTTCCAGCATCCGCCCGTAGCGCCGGGGCTGCCGCTGCTCGGTCACCCACCTGCCACGCGGGCGCGGCGGCCCGAGCAGGGCTTCCAGGGAGTGCCGCGGCAGGCCGAGGATGGTCTCGATGGCCTGGACCGCGCGCAGCGAGTCGGCGCGTTCGGGACGGCTGCGGCCCAGCCGCCAGTAGCTCAGCGTGGAGAGGCTGACGTGGATGCCCCGGCGGTCCAGGCGGTCGCGCAAACGTTCCAGCGTGAGACCGCTGCGCTCGATGGCGGCGCGCAACGCGGCGTGGAACGGACCGGAGTGCAGCAGCACCTCGACCTCGTGGCCGACGTCGGGCGGAACGGCCACCGCGCACCCCCTCCACTGTGGAAGAAACAGTTTAGAAGGCTGCTCACGCCCGATATGACCGACGAAGGTGGGTATCCCTCCACAGTATTGAAGGTGCTTTCCACAGTTGTGGACATCTGCCACAGGCAACCTTGACCGCGTCGGACCACCGGTATGTCATCGGCGCGGCGGCCCCTGCAAACGCCGCCGAATCCCTGCACTGTGCCGATTTCCCCTGGAGGGCACATGTCCCGTCCGTTGTCCGCGCGCCGATTCGCCGCGCTTCTCTCCGCACTCGCGACCGGTGCCGCCCTGGCGGTCGCGCCGTCCGCGACGGCCGCCGAGACCGACCTCGCCACGACCGTGCGCGCCACCATGCTCCAGCAGCACGGCGACGCGCTGAAGCGGCAGTGGGACACGCAGACCTTGCGTGAACCGCTGTTCGAGCCGACCCGCACGTCCGGTGCGTGGGTGTTCGGCAGCACCACCATCCCGCTCGCCCACGGCCAGGAGCACGGGGCACCGCACATGGCGTTGTTCCTGGCCCGCAAGGAACGTTCCGCGTGGCGGGTCGAGCTCGACGGCACCGCCGGGTTCGCCGCTCTCGCCGCACAGGCGCCGTCCGGCGTGCTCAGCGACGGCGAGAAGCGGACGTTCGCGGCCAACCAGAACAACCGGGCACAAGCACTCGCGCCCACCGGCCTCGGTCTGCCGTGGCCGGTGAACGTGGCGTGGTGGATGGGCGGCGGCCCGCACGGCAACAGCGGCAGCAGCCGGCCGTTCAGTTCCATCGACTTCAACGGCGGTGACGGCCGGGTCCTGTCCGCGGGCAACGGCCGCGTCTACAAGAGCTGCGTCGTCGGCCGCAGCGCACTCGTGAAAGTCGTGCACGACAACGGTTACAGCACCACCTACTACCACATGTACAACCTGACGACGCTCGCCGACGGCAGTGCCGTGCGCACCGGCACGTACCTCGGCAACATCGGCAACGAACTGCCGTGCGGCGGTTCGAGCAGCGGTGCGCACGTGCACTTCTCGTTGCTGCGGGGCAACACCCACGTGAGCGTCAACGGGATGACGATCGGCGGCTGGACGTTCTACGAAGGCTCGCAGGCCTACGGCGGCTACGCGCAACGCGGCAGCACGCGCGTGTCCGTCGGCGGCCGGGTCACGAACTACGGCGGTGGCGGCACGACGCTGCCCACCGGCACGGTCGACGCGGGCCCGAACAGCACGGTGAACCTGCGGTCCGGACCCGGCCTGAGCCACTCGGTCGAGGGCACGGTCGCGGACGGCGCGGTGGTGGCCATCGCGTGCACCAGCCGCGGCGAGACCGTCGAAGGGGTCTGGGGCAGCACGAACCTGTGGAACCGGCTCGAAGACGGCAAGTGGATCAGCGACGGTTTCGTCGACACCGGCTCGAACGAACCGGTGGCTGCGGACTGCTGAGCCGAAAACGGAGAAGCAGGTCGAGACGAATCTCGACCTGCTTCTCCGGAGCACACGGAGCCGTCACGGCGATCGTTTCCGAGCCGCTCCGAACTCCTCTCCGGCCTTGGTGCCCCCGTCGACCAAGCATGTCGACCCCGGTCAGATAGCCGGGTGCTTGGCTCGCGCAGAATGCGAGCACAGCTCGAAGTCGTCGGGTCGTTGCTCGGCAAGGCGGAAGGCAGACTCCGCGTGCTGGAACAGTTGCTCGACGGATGCCTTGCCGGTGATGTCGCACAGCACGCCGACCGCTTCGACTCCGGCCACGGCAAGCTCGCGCACCGCATCGTCCAGGTGCGTCCGGTCGAGGTCCGCCAGCACGATCCGGTGGTCGTGACCCATGAGCCTTGCCGTTGCCAGCCCCATGCCGCCGGTCCCGCCGGTGATGACCGCAGCGGCGCGTGCAGTCGACATGTTGGTCCTCGTCGTCGGGGCTCAGCTCAGGGATACCGTGCTCGCGTCCGCATCCTCGTCCCTCCTCGCCGTCGCGACCAGTTGACCGGGGTGGAGCTACCCGATCCGGTCGTGCCGGCCCCGCGTTGAGCGGCGTTCTCGCGATGGTGATCGATCACCTGGCGGTGACGCCGGCTTCGAGCCCGGAATCGCCGCAGTGGCGGAGCTCGTGTTCGACATCGGCACGGGCTCGGATCTGGTCGTTGTGCGTCGCGACGACCACTGCGGCGCCGGTGGCCGCCAGCTCGCTCATGATGTCGATGACGACACCGGTGTTGACGTTGTCCAGCGCCGAGGTCGGTTCGTCGAGCAGGAGGATCGGCGGGCTCTTCACGAGCAGTTGGGCCAGCGCCACGCGCTGCTGCTCACCGCCGCTCAGGTGGTAGATCTTCTCCTTCTCCCGGCCTGCCAGGCCGACGCGGTCGAGGGCCTCCTGCCGGCGAGCCGCGTGGCCGCGCCGGGTGGTGCGAGCCAGCCGCAGGTTTTCCTCGACCGTCGCGTCCTCGATCAAAGCGAGGTCCTGCAACAGGTATCCGATGTTGTCACGCCGATAGCGGCGGCTGGCGCCGCGGTTCAGCGCGGTCACCTCTGTCCGGTCGTAGGTGATGCGGCCCTCGGTCGGGCGATCGAGCAGGCTGAGACAGTTGAGCAGCGTCGTCTTGCCGGTGCCGCTCATACCGGTGATCGCCACCACCTGCCCGGCTTCGACTGCGATGTCCAGTCCGGACCACAGCGTCCGTCGACCGAACGACTTGCCCAGTCCGTCAACACGAATCATCGACCGTTCCTTCACAGCGATTCGACGGGCCACGATCATGCCTCGTCCGGCACGGCAGCGGTGATGCGGCGATGCACGACGACGAGAAGCGCGGTGAACAGGAGGATCGCAGCCATGGACGCGGTCATCGCGGGCACCAGCCGCCACCAGTCGGGCGCCGGCACCGACGGGGGCGCCGGAATGCCGCGGCGGGCGTAGGTGGCCACCTCTCCCGCACGCTGCCAGTTGCTCACGCAGATCCACGCGGCGACCGCCAGCGGAATGATGCTCTCGATCAAAAACTGCCGCCGGTGGATGCGCCAGAAACCGCGACCGGCGACGTGCCCGGCGTAGATCGCGCGAGAGTGCTTGCGCGTGTAGAGCAGGCAGCTGGAGACCGCAGCCGACGCCAGGACGGAAATCACCAGCACCAGCATCAGGGAATCGGAGATCAAGCGACGGATCTCCGCCGTCTTGTTGTCGGTGAGCAGCCCTGCGATCGGCAGCATCCCCAAGATGCTGCCGGAAGGCAGATCGCGCCCCACCGACGACGTGACGTCCTCCGGTGAAAGGACGGCACCGTAGTAACTCGCCCATGCGGCGAGGCGGGAGTCGCTGATCAGCGGTGAGCCGTTGGGAATCGAGACGATCACCGCGTCGCGCGCCATCGGCCGGTTCATCGGAGTGCCGTCGGCATTGGAACTCTGACTCTTGACCGCGTAGAGGAAAAGCTCCTGCCCATCCGCTGCCGCCAGCCGCTGCACGTGCGGCACCGCCACTCCTGCCGGCAACGCCGCAGGGGCGAAGCTGTCGAGAACACTGCCGGTTATGGAGTCGGCGTGCTGGTTCAGACGTTCAGGGACGATGATGCGAACGGTGTTCTCGGGAGCAGATCCGATCCGGGAACCCGCGGAATCCAGAACCGGCTGCGAGGCAAGAAACGTGTCGTTCACCCACAACACTTCCGTCTCACCCAGAGACTCCGTTGCCGGGAGATAGGCCTGCAGTGAATCCCGTTTCACGACGGTGACTCGCCCACGGGAATCCAGCTGCCGCAGCCACGCGCCGACTTCCTGGTAGTTGCGGTCACTCTCCTCCCGGGTGCGATAGCCGGGCAAAGTGATGTTGACCGATTCGCCCACGCCGGCAACGTGCGGAAGAGCGGCATTTCGATTCATCAGACCCGTGTAGTCCGCAGCTACCCCGGCTACCGCGGGAACGACCAGCAGGACGGCGGCCACTCTCAGCGGGTACAGCAACGCCATCGCCGGGCCCAGCCGCATCCTTCCCTTCAACGCCTCCACCGTGGAAGTCACGGACACCGCGAGGACTGCGATGACGTAGGACAACACCACGACAATTCCGGTGGCCACAGCAGTGTTTCCGGCGAAACGGGCGAACACGGAGAACTGATTCCACCCGTTGTACCAGAACAGGAAAGCGCAAACCGCCGCGCCGAACACCAGAGTGGTCGTCGCGCAGAACGGGGCCAGTGCTCGCGCGTCCCGCCACATCATCTGCAGCACTGAAGCACCGTGCAGACGCCACACCGCATATCGCCGGGCGCTGAGCAGCACCGATCCGACGGTCAACGTGACCAGCCCGGTCACCAGCGCGACGGCCAGGCCCGCCAGGCTCAGCAGGTAACGCAGGAACACCATGCCGAACGTGACCGAGGAAGGCGGCGTGCCGTGCAGACCGAGCTCGTCGAACCGCGCCGCCAGGTCCAGTGCCGCATCCGGTGGCCCGAACACCCGGTACGCGGCCCGGGGGTCCAGTCCATCGCCTGGAACGAAGGGTTTGACGGTCAGCTCCAGAGCTGGTGACCGGCCGAAAGGACGCAGCAGATCCCGCGCCCACCTCGCGTCATCCGCCCCCGGATCACCGGACGTGACGTAGACGTTCCGACGGTGATCGCCGTCGTAGAAGTTCTCGTCGACCCGGATGATGCCGACGTGATGCTGATCAGCGACCGCGGTGAGAGTCGCCACCACCTGCTCCCACGAGACGGTGCCGCGGTTGTCGGTGATCTCCAGCAGTGAACTGCCCCGCCAGCCCGGATGTTCGTCCGAATCCCCGGCGGCCAGGAAACCCAGCAGCGTCGCAGTGGTCAGCACGAGACAGGCCACGAACTTCAATCCGATGTACCGCACGCCTACCATTTTCGAGTCCAGTCGCAGGTGAGGCTTCCCGCTCGAACATCTCCGCCTCTCGCAGGGCGAACCTGCCCACGCTCCGCACGTGCCGCCGGCCCTTCATCACCGCAATCCAGGCATCGCGTCGCACAACAACGCCTGAAAATCGGTGCCGATCGCCGGCGGCACGCCGCACCTTAAGCTGCGAAGCCAATCCGCCGCAGGATCAGCTCACACGCCAGAAAGCTTCGATCGGAGCGCTGTCGAAGATGTCGCGGTTCACCGACGTGTCGGCCCACAAGCGCGGACCCTTGTCCGACGAGTCCGATCGGCTTCCCTGCCGCGAGGTAGCGCCATGGTTTTTGTCGGGGTGGATGTAGTTCGACCAGCCCTTGACGAGGTTGGTGCCGCGATCCCAGGTTCCGCCGCCCACCTCTTCCGCAGCGACGACGAAACGGGCCGCATCCCCGTTTCGCGTCGACACCCCGGCGGGAAAGATCTCGGACCCGCCGACGAGTTCACCAGCGGCGTTGAACTGGTCAGCACCCTTGATCACGCTGCCCGCGCTCGCCGAGCCCAAGGTTTCCGAACCCTCCGCCGAAGCGGACGACACTCCCGCGAACACAGTGGAGCCCACTGCCAGGCCAACAATCAGTGCGTTCCTCAAACCGGCCATGATCGCCTTCCTTGATGTGATGAATAAGGATGCAGGGGGCGATGAACAGTGCAGGATCAAAAACGTGAATCGAGCAATCGACGACAGGCAAAACCAGGATGGCAACGATGTCATTCAATGCAGCATCTTGCAACGACGATCAGACCCCCAGAATCTGTCACTGTCGTCAAATGGGAAAGATCTGCCCCCAGACCCGAAAATGATCATATGGATGAGGCGCAGGAGCGTCAATCACGGTTGAACGATTCGGTTGCACGGACCAGTGGTCAGCGCGGCTCAGAGCGGACGACCCGGAGCAACGCCCAGTTCCACCGCAACGGCACTCCCGGCTACGCCCCGCGGCATCGTGCTGCCGAGGCATGGAGGTGTGCGAGGTGATGACTCGGTTGAGTACCCGAAAAGCAGAGAAGCAGGCCGAGACGAATCTCGACCTGCTTCTCTGGAGTACGCCGCCAGGGACTCGAACCCCGGACCCGCTGATTAAGAGTCAGCTGCTCTAACCAACTGAGCTAGCGGCGCTTGTTTGTGTGCCGGAGGCTTGCTCGTTCCGACGTGAAGAACGTTAGCACAGCGCCTCCGCGCGCTCCCAATCGGCTGGTCAGCACCGGTTTGGGGGTGTGCCCGCCACGTAACGATCCGGCCACTTGCGCAACTCGGAGCCACCCCCTGTCGTCACCTAGTCGGGGGACGACGAAACACCTTCGTGCAGTCTCGGGAGCGGCGACAAGCAGATCGGAAGTACGTCGATGGGGATGTGGAGCAGGCGCGGTCGTGGGGTGGTCATGGCGGGAATCGCTGTGATGCTGATCGCAGGCTGTTCGGGTGGGGGCGATCCGGCGAGTGGTGGTGGTGCCGGTGGGGAGTCGAGCGCTCCTCCTCCGCCGCCGAAGCCCGTCACGCTGACACTCGCGTTGAACAACGGCGCGGCCGACGTGTCGCCCGGTCTGCCCGTCATCGCGACGGCGGCGGACGGGAAGCTGACCGACGTCAAGCTGACCAACCCCGACGGCAAGGTCGTCGAGGGCAAGATGAACGCCGAGTCGACGCAGTGGACCAACACCGAGCCGCTCGGGTACTCCAAGACGTACAAGCTGGTCGCCACGGCCACCGGTGAGGACGGCAAGACGGAGACCAAGGAGTCGTCCTTCACCACGGTGAAGCCGCGCACGCTCACGTACGTGTCGACGAACCCCCAGGACGGCACCACGATCGGCGTCGGGCAGCCGCTCGCCTTCTACTTCGACGAGCCGGTGGCCGACAAGGTCGCGGCCGAGAAGATGCTCGAGATCACCACCGAGCCCAAGGTCGAGGGCGCCTTCTACTGGTTCAACAAGAAGGAGGTGCACTGGCGTCCGGAGAAGTTCTGGAAGTCGGGCACCAAGATCACGATGAACATCAAGGTCTACGGCAAGCACATCGGTGACGGCATCTACGGCCAGGAAGACCGCACGATCACCACGACGGTCGGCGACGAGGTCATCCACGAGGCGGACGGCCAGTCGCACCAGGTGATCACCAAGGTCAACGGCCAGGTCGTGCGCACCATGCCGACCTCGATGGGCAAGCCGGCCGACGCCACTCCCACCGGCACGTACGTGCTGATGGAGAAGTACAACCACATGATCATGGACTCGACCACGTACGGCCTCGCGCTGGAGAACGGCGGCTACAAGACCCCGGTCGACTGGGCGTACCGCATGTCCAACAGCGGCATCTTCTTCCACGGCGCGCCGTGGTCCATCGGCGACCAGGGCAAGCGCAACGTGAGCCACGGCTGCCTCAACCTGTCGCCGGAGAACGCCAAGTGGGTGTTCGACAACAGCAAGCAGGGCGACGTCGTGATCGTCACCAACTCCGGCGGTCCGGCGCTGGAGCCGTGGGACGGCTTCGGCGACTGGCAGGTCCCGTGGACCACCTGGGTCCAGGGCAACCGCTAGCGGCCTAGGAGACCGTCACCTGACCGCCCGACACGGTCAGGTGACGGTTCACCTGCACCGCCTCCAGCATCCGCCGGTCGTGCGTCACCAGCAGCAACGTGCCGGGGTAGTTGTCCAGGGCCGACTCCAGCTGCTCGATCGCGGCCAGGTCCAGGTGGTTCGTCGGCTCGTCCAGCACCAGCAGGTTGACCCCGCGGCCCTGCAGCAACGCCAGCGCCGCCCGCGTCCGCTCACCCGGTGAGAGCGACGCCGCCGGGCGCATCACGTGCACCGCCTTCAGGCCGAACTTCGCCAGCAGCGTCCGCACGTCGGCCGGGTTCATCTCCGGCACGGCCTCCTCGAACGCGTCCACCAGCGGCAGATCGCCCAGGAACAGCCCGCGTGCCTGGTCCACCTCGCCGACCACGACGCCGGAGCCCAGCGTCGCGTGGCCCGAGGTCAGCTCCACGCGGCCGAGCAGCGCGGCCAGCAGCGTCGACTTGCCCGCGCCGTTCGCCCCGGTGATCGCGACCCGGTCCGCCCAGTCGATCTGCAGGTCCACCGGGCCGAGGCGGAAGCCGCCGCGCTCGACCACGGCCGCCCGCAGCGACGCCACCACGGCACCGGAACGCGGGGCCGCGGCGATCTCCATCCGCAGCTCCCACTCCTTGCGGGGCTCCTCGACGACGTCCAGCCGTTCGATCATGCGGTCGGTCTGCCGGGCCTTCGAGGCCTGCTTCTCGGTGGCGTCGGCACGGAACTTGCGGGCGTTCTTGTCGTTGTCGCCCGCCTTGCGCCGGGCGTTCTTCACGCCCTTCTCCATCCACGACCGCTGCATGCGCGCACGGGCCTCCAGCGAGGCCTTGGTGTCCGCGAACTCCTCGTAGTCGTCACGGGCGTGCTGACGGGCCCGCGCGCGTTCTTCGAGGTACGAGTCGTAGCCGCCGCCGTACAAGCGCACGGAGTTCTGGTGCAGGTCGAGCTCCAGCACGCTCGTGACCGTGCGGGCCAGGAACTCGCGGTCGTGCGACACCACCACCGTGCCGGCGCGCAGGCCCGTGACGAACTTCTCCAGCCGCTCCAGGCCGTCGAGGTCCAGGTCGTTGGTCGGCTCGTCGAGCAGGAAGATGTCGTAGCGGCTGAGCAGCAACGACGCCATGCCCGCCCGTGCCGCCTGGCCACCGGACAGCGAGGTCATCAGCGCGTCGAGGCCGACGGTGAGGCCCACGTCGGCGATGACCTCGAGCGACCGTTCCTCCAGGTCGGCGCCGCCCAGCGCGAGCCACTGGTCGAGCGCGTCCGAGTAGCCCTCGTCGTTGCCCGCGGTCAGCGCCTCGGTGGCCGCGTCCAGCGCGGCCTGCGCGTCCGCGACACCGGTCCGCCGGGCCAGGAACTCGCGGACGGTCTCGCCCTCGCGGCGTTCGGGTTCCTGCGACAGGTGCCCGACGTTGGCCGCGGGCGGGCTCAGCGTCACCCGGCCGGATTCGGCGGGGACGAGCCCGGCCAGCGTCTTCAGCAACGTCGACTTGCCCGCGCCGTTGACGCCGACGAGCCCGATGACGTCGCCGGGAGCGACCACGAGGTCCAGCCCGGAGAAGAGGACGCGGTCACCGTGTCCGGCGGCGAGGTCCTTGGCGACAAGAGTGGTCACAGCGCGCTCCGACAGGGGTGGGCCGTGGCGGCCGCCGGTGGTTTGGTGTATCGGGGGTCCGGGGGACGTCCCCCGGCTGGGGTCTGGGGGCTCGGCCCCCGGGAAAGAACGAAGCCGGACCACGTTCGCGCTTTTTGCGAACATGGTCCGGCTTGTCAGGGTGAGTGACGGGACTTGAACCCGCGACACCTGGGATCACAACCCAGTGCTCTACCGACTGAGCTACACCCACCATTGCCAGTCGTTGACCGGCGAGAGAAGCATAGCAACGGCATCCACTGATATTGAAATCGGGGGTCAGTCGACGTTCTTGAGCAGGTCAGCGGCCACGGCCTGGGCCTGCTCGGTCGACGGCCCCGGCTGCGGCACGAACGCCGTCCGCCGGTAGTACGCGAGCTCCCGGATCGACTCGACGATGTCGGCGAGCGCCCGGTGCGCGAGACCCTTGCCCGGCTGCGCGTAGTAGATGCGCGGGTACCAGCGCCGGCACAGCTCCTTGATCGACGACACGTCGACCATGCGGTAGTGCAGGTGGGCGTCCAGCGCCGGCATGTCGCGGGCGATGAAGCCGCGGTCGGTGGCGATGGAGTTGCCGGCCAGGGGAGCGGTCCGCGGGTCGGGGACCCATTCCTTGATGTAGGCCAGCACGGCGGCCTCGGCCTCCTCCAGGGACACCGTCGACGCGCGCACCTCCTCGGTCAGGCCCGACTTGGCGTGCATCTGCATGACGACTTCCGGCATCGAGGCGAGCACGTCGTCATCCGCGTGGATCACAATGTCCACGCCGTCGCCGAGCACGTTGAGCTCGGCGTCCGTGACCAGTGCCGCGATCTCGATCAGAGCGTCCTTGCCCAAGTCGAGTCCGGTCATCTCGCAGTCGATCCACACCAGACGATCCATCACGCCCGGAACATTACTGCGCGGAGCGTCAACTTCGAGTGGCGGCGTGCAGCAACCTGGTTACGCTCCTCGTGCATGACGGCTCAAGCTGAGATCGCTGCCGGGTATGAGTCGGAGAGCGCGGCCATCGAGCTCGGCGCCGTGCTGGTCGACGGGACTGTGGAGCCGAGCGCCCGCGTCCGCATCCCGCTGGCCATGGTCAACCGCCACGGACTTGTCGCGGGCGCAACGGGAACCGGCAAGACGAAGACCCTCCAGCTGCTCGCCGAACAGCTGTCGGACAACGGCGTGCCGGTGCTGATGGCGGACGTGAAGGGCGACTTGTCCGGTCTGTCGCAGCAAGGTGCGGACAGCGACAGGACGAAGGCCCGGGCCGCGGACACCGGGGACGACTGGCAGCCGGCGTCGTACCCCGTGCAGTTCCTGTCGATCGGCACGGGCGGTCTCGGCGTTCCCCTCCGCGCCACGATCACGAGCTTCGGGCCGATCCTGCTGTCGAAGGTGCTGGGCCTGAACGACACCCAGGAGTCGACGCTCGGGCTGATCTTCCACTGGGCCGACAGCCGCGGCCTGCCGTTGCTCGACACCAAGGACCTGCGCAGCGTCATCCAGCACCTCACCGGCGACGAGGGCAAGGAGGACCTGAAGGGCATCGGCGGTGTCTCCAGCTCCACCGCGGGCGTGATCTTGCGGGCGCTGGTCAACCTGGAGGCGCAGGGCGGCGACAGGTTCTTCGGCGAACCGGAGCTCGACCCGGCCGACCTGATGCGGCAGCGCGATGGCAAGGGCGTCGTCAGCCTGCTGGAACTGGCCGAGCTGCAGGGCAACCCCGCGCTGTTCTCCACGTTCCTGATGTGGCTGCTGGCGGAGCTGTTCGAGACGCTGCCCGAGGAGGGCGACGTCGAGAAGCCCAAGCTCGTCTTCTTCTTCGACGAGGCGCATCTGCTGTTCTCCAACGCCTCCAAGGCGTTCCTCGACCAGATCACCCAGACCGTGAAGCTCATCCGGTCCAAGGGCATCGGCGTCTTCTTCTGCACGCAGCTGCCGACCGACATCCCGAACGACGTGCTGTCGCAGCTCGGCGCACGCGTTCAGCACGCACTGCGCGCGTTCACGCCCGACGACCAGAAGGCGTTGGCGCGCACGGTGAAGACGTATCCGACGACGCCGCACTACGACCTGGAGAAGGCCCTCACGTCGCTCGGCATCGGCGAGGCGATCATCACCGTGCTGAGCGAGAAGGGCGCACCGACGCCGGTCGCGTGGACCCGCCTGCGGGCGCCGCGCTCGTTGATGGACACCATCGGCAACGACGCGATCAAGCAGGCCTCGCAGGCGTCGGACCTGCACGGCAAGTACTCGGAGACCGTCGACCGCGAGTCGGCCTACGAGCAGCTGATGCGGAAGGTCGCGCCGCCGCAGGAAGAACGAGCCCCGGACGCCCCTCCCCGGCGACAGGAGAAGGAGGAGCCGGGGCTCGTCGAGAAGGTGCTGGGCAACAGCGCCGTGAAGTCGTTCCTGCGGTCAGCGGGCAGCGCCCTGGCGCGCGAGATCACGCGCGGCATCTTCGGGACCTCGCGCAAGCGACGCTGACAGCACGGCCGCGCCGATGCACAGGGCGCCCGCGACGTACCAGGCCAGGTCGTAACTGCCCAGGTGGTCGCGGGTGAGCCCGGCCGCCGAGGCTGCGAGGGCCGCGCCGAGCTGGTGCGACGCGAACACCCAGCCGAACACGACGGGGCCGGACACGCCGAAGTACTGACGGCACAACGCCACGGTCGGCGGCACCGTCGCGACCCAGTCCAGGCCGTAGAAGATGATGAACACCAGCATCGACGGGTGCGCCGACTCGCTGAACAGCTGCGGCAGCAGCATGAGCGAGAGGCCGCGCAACGCGTAGTAGCCCGCCAGCAGCAGCCGTGAGTCGACGCGGTCGGTCAGCCAGCCGGACGCGATCGTGCCCACGATGTCGAACACGCCGACCAGCGCGAGCAACCCGGCGGCGGTCGTCGTCGGCATGCCGTGGTCGTGCGCGGCGGGGATGAAGTGCGTGCCCACCAGGCCGTTCGTGGACGCGCCGCAGATCGCGAAACCACCGGCCAGCAACCAGAACGGCCGGGTCCTGGCCGCCGTGGCCAACGCGCCCAGCGCACGCTTGGCGGCTCCACCGGCCGGCGGCGGGGGAGTGTCCTCGGTCGCGCCGAGAGGCAGCAGGCCCACGTCACGCGGGTACTCCCGCAGGAAGAGCCCCGCCAGCGGTACGACGGCCAGCGCGGCGATGCAGATCACCAGCGAGGCGTACCGCCAGCCGTAGGACTCGGACAGCCAGGCCACCGTCGGCAGGAACACCAGCTGGCCGGCCGCGCCGCCCGCCGTCAGCACGCCGGTGACCAGGCCGCGGTGCTTCACGAACCAGCGTCCGGTGATCGTCGCGACGAACGCCAGCGCCATCGAGCCGGTGCCGAGTCCGACGACGACGCCCCACAGCAGAACCAGCTGCCACGACGCGGTCATGAACACCGTCAGCCCGCTGCCGATCGCGACCAGCGTCAACGCGCTGGTCACCACGATCCGCACGCCGAACCTGTCCATCAGCGCGGCCGCGAACGGCGCGGTCAGCCCGAACAGCAACAGGTTGATCGAGATGGCGAGCGAGATCGTGCCGGTCGTCCAGCCGAACTCCGCCTGCAACGGCTCGATCAACGCACCCGGCGCCGCCCGGAACGACGCGGCGCCCACCAGGGCGATGAAGGACACACCTGCGACAACCCAGGCCCAATGGAGTCTCACGCCGACAAGATTCGGTGATGGCCGATCCTGCGACCAGTGGCCCGATGGCCAACATGTGAAAGAATCAGGCCATGCATCGGATCGCCGTTCTCGCGCTCGAGAAGTCCGTCGCGTTCGACATCGGCAGCGCGACGCACATGTTCGGACGGCTCGAAGACTGCTACGAGGTCGTCGTCTGCTCGCCGGACCGCCGACCGATCCCCACCACCGGCGGCTTCACCATCGCGCCCGACCACGGCCTGGAGGTGCTCAGGGACGCGGACACGGTGCTCGTGCCGGGCACCCACTACCAGCCGGCGCGCGAAGGCCGGCTCGAACCCGCCGTCCTGGAGGCGCTCACGACGACGAAGGCGCCGCGGATCATGTCGATCTGCACCGGCGCGTTCGTGCTCGCCGCCGCCGGGTTGCTCGACGGCAGGCCCGCGACCACGCACTGGAAGACCACCGACGAGTTCCGCGCGCTGTACCCGAAGGTGCGCCTGAACCCGGACGTGCTGTTCGTCGACGACGGCGACGTGCTGACGTCCGCGGGCGTCGCGGCCGGCATCGACCTGTGCCTGCACGTCATCAGGTCCGACCACGGCAGCGAGGTGGCGAACTGGGTCGCCCGCTACTGCGTCGTCCCGGCGTGGCGGCAGGGCGGGCAGTCCCAGTTCGTCGACCGGCCGGTGCCGGACTACCCGGACACCTCGACCGCGCTCGCCCGCGAATGGGCGCTGGAGCGGCTCCAGGAGCCGCTCGACCTGGCCGCGATGGCCGCGCAGGTGCGGATGAGCGTGCGGACGTTCACCCGCCGGTTCCGCGCGGAGACCGGCATGTCACCGGGTCAGTGGCTGACGCAGCAGCGCGTCGACCGGGCCCGGCACCTGCTGGAGTCCACGGACCTGCCGATCGACCAGGTCGCGAACCACGCCGGCTTCGGCACCGGCGCGGCTCTGCGGCAGCAGCTGGCCGCCTCGATCGGGATCTCGCCGAGCGCCTACCGTCAGTCGTTCCGCTCGGCTTGACCGTCCACAGTGGAGTCGATCAGGAACGGGCGCAACAGGTCCGGCACGGCCTCGTCGGCGAGCGCCAGCCCGTGCGACTCGCCGACGTCCGTCACGTGGTAGATGCCCGCGCCCGCCGCCGTGGTCGCGCCGATCGTCATCAAACCGCTGCGGCGCTGGAAGAACGACCGCTGGATGCGCCAGCCGATGATGCCGGTGCGCTGCAACGCGACGGTGCTGCGCACGAGGGAGTTGTTGCGCGTCACCAGATAGCGCTCGTCCAGGGCGTTGCCCAGTGACCGGTAGTTGTCCCAGCCGACCAGCGCGGCGAACGGGAGGATCGCCACCGGGATCGGCCACGCCCACGACGGCGCCCAGATCGCGAGGCCCGCGGCGATCACGACCCACGGCAGCACGTGCCGGAACATGCTGCGGCGCAACGCGGCGAACGGGTGCTTGCGGAGCCGGAGCGTCGTCGGGTCGTTGCCGACCTTCAGCACGTCCCGCGACACCTGGTGCGCCACCGACAGCGGCGCGGGCGGCAGCAGCAGGTTGCTCTCGCCCTTCGAGCCCAGGCCCGTGGTCACCGCGGCGAGCTTCGCGCCCTTGCCGGCGCGCACCAGCAGCGGTTCCTGGATGTCGACGCCGCGCAGGCGCTGTTCCTCGACCGACACCGAGCGGGTGGTGAGCAGACCCCGTTGCACGCGCAGGGTTCCGTCCGGCTCGCGGGTCAGCCGGTAGTTCCAGAACTGCAGGATGTAGAGCGGGATCGACAGCAGCAGCCCGACCACGGCCAGCAGGACCAGGAACCCGGCGAAGAGCGCGAGGCTCGGGTTCTCGAACAGCCACTCCCACAGGTCCCGCACCGGGTGCAGGCCGAGGTCGTCGGCGTAGTTGGACAGCACGCCGAACAGGGCGCCGATCGCGACGAGACCCGACAGCGACAGCGGTGCGAACTTCAGCCACTTCAGGTCGAGCTGCGAGATGACCTCGGACTCGGGCAGCGGAACCGGTTCCGCGTGCTCGCCCTCCGCCGCCTGAGCCGTCCGGGGCGCGACGCCCTTCCGCAGCAACAACAACCGCAGCCGTTCGGCCTCCTCCTGCGTCACCGCGTCGAGCGTCAGGCCGTCCGTGCCGGGGACGTCCTGCTGCCCCGTGCCGATCCGCACCGCCGAGAGCCCGAAGATCCGGTGGCCCGGCTTGGAGGTGAGGTCGACCGTCCTGATGCGATCACGCGGCACCGCGAGCTGCTTGCGGGTCAGCAGGCCCGTGTGCAGCTCGACCTGGTCGTCGGTGATGCGGTACCTCGTGGTGCGCCAGATGAGGTAGCTGAAGGCGAGGATCGCCGCGACCGTCGCGCCGCTGGCGATGAGCCGCCACTTCTCGCCGTTGCCGGTGAACAGCAGCACCAGGATCGGCACCAGCATCGCGACGCCCTCGTTGAGCGGCCGCACGACCAGCATCCGCACGTGCAGGCGGTGCCACTCCTGCAGCGGCTCGACGAACTCCGGTGCGGCGGGAAGCCCGGCCGGCACCTCCGAAGGCGTGCTCACGTGGCATCACCGGGCGTGGCCTGCGTGGTGTTGGTCAGTTCCACCACGAGCCTCTGCGCGACCTCGTGCTCCAGGCCCTCGATCTCCACCGGTCCGGCGGCCGACGCCGTCGTCACCGTGACGGTGGACAGGCCGAGCATCTGCTGGAACGGCCCGCGTTTCGTGTCGATCGTCTGGATCCGCGACACCGGCGCGACTCGCCACTCCTGGTTCAGCCAGCCGGAGAGGGTGTAGACGGCGTCCGGCGTGGTCTCCCAGCGGTGGACGCGGTAACGCCAGCTCGGCTCGACCGCGGTGTGCACGATCCCGACGACCAGCGTGGCGATCATGAGCACGAACTCCCACGTCGGCGGCTCGTCCACCAGCAGGTACACGACGAGCTGGGGCACGAAGAGCACGAGCCAGAAGAGGGCGGCCTGCATCGTCCACAGCAGGACGGACTTCGGGCTCACCTGGTGACGAGGCGTGCGCAGTTGCAGAGTCACCTCACCAGGGTGCCTCACCTGCACCAGGTGGTGTGGCCAGGTGTGTCAATTGGTGTGTCGGCGACCGAGGTGGTCTTGCTTGCGAGGGAGGCAAGACCACCTCGGGCAGGGCGGGTCGGTCAGGGCTGCGAGCAGTACGGCGGGGTGAACTTGTCGCTGTCGTCAGCCGAGGCCGCGCCCGACATCGCCAGCAGCGCCCCCAAACTGAGGATCACGGCCGCGATGCTTCGAGCGATAGTGTTCAACTTCATTGAGGGGCTCCTTCGTTAGGTGGCGGCCGTGGATGAGGGCAGGAAGTCGTTGACGAGGTTCGGTGCTCGGTTGCGGACGGTCCGGCTGCAACGCGGTTTGTCGCAAAAGGACCTCGCGTGCCCCGGTGTCTCCATGAGCTACGTGTCCCGGCTCGAGTCCGGTGAACGCGTTCCGTCGCCCACCGTCGTCCGCAGGCTCGCCGAGGTGCTCGGCGTCGAGGAGTCCGAGCTGGTGGTCGACGAGGACCGCACCGCCATGCAGGACGAGGCGCTGGCGTGGTGCGAGGCACTGCTCGCGTACCACGACGGCGACCTGGTGCTGGCCGTCGATCTGCTGGAAACGCTGGGAAAGCGGTCGGACGAGGAGATGTTCGGCTGGTGCGTGCGCTGGACGCGCCTGGTGATGCTCGCGCGGCAGCGAGACCACGAGGGTCTGCTGCTGGCGGCGGCGAAGTTGCGCAAGTCGTGGTCTCCCGGTCCGGCGGTGGACGCGCTCGTGGAGATCCTGCGCGCATCCTCGTTGCGGCGCCTCGCCCGGACGGCCGAATCCGTGCGGGCCGCGACCGAGGCCGTCGAGCTGGCGAGCGGTGACGGCGACCGGGTGCGCCGCGTCCACACCCGCGCGCTCATCGCGTTGTGCGCGGAGCTCACCGCGGCGGGACGACTGGCCGACGCCGAGCAGGTCGTGGACCAGCTTTCCGTGCGGTTGCCCGAACTCGGCCGCGACCGGCTCGCGATCTCCACGTGGTGGGTGCGCGCCAAGGTCGCGGATCGCCTGGGGGACCGGATGGAGGCCGCGCACTGCATCCGCGAGGCCGTCGCGCTGCTGGACGACTTCGACGGCGATCCCGAGTACCGCTGCCGGGTCCGGCTGGCCGGGGCGTCCATCGCGTTGCGCACGCCGGGAGCGAACCTCGACGAGGTGGTCGCGTTGCTGGACGAGGTGGAGACAACGGTCGCCGCGATGCGCCGGCAGGACGGCCTGCTCGCGCACGCCCGTGCGTTGCGGGCGGAACTGGCGTTGCGCGACGGAGAGGTCGACAGGGCGCGCGAACTGGCCGAGGTCGCGCTCGGCACCGGAGAGCTCGACGCCGAACAGCGGTTGCGGTGTCACCTGCTGCTCGTGCGGGCGGCGGACGAGGTCGACGCGGACGGCGGCGACGCGCGCACCGCTCTGGCCGCCATGCTGGAGCACATCAACCCCGAGGTCGTCGACCCGCTGCTGTGGCGCGACGTGGCACGCGTCGCGCTCCGAAAGCACTGACGGGAGCGCTCGGCGGCGTTGCCTGCCCATGACCGCCCCTCGCTCATTAACCGGACACGTTGTTAACGGAGCATGACACAGACCAGTTACCCATCACATCACCCAATTGAACCGCGCCGCTGTGGGTAAAACACCCGGGAACCGGCAGTTCCCGGTCAGGGACAAGCGGCCGAACGGGCGATGGTCAACAAGTGCTCTCAAACCAGTTGTCAATAGGTTGACAATGCATTACTGGCCGGTGGTCAAGTTCATCCACCACACGATGGCGCCGGCACGGCCGTTGACGTCAAGGGTCGTGTAGATGCGCTGGAGGTGGTTCTGCACGGTCTTGGGGGACAGGCCGAGCGACTCCGCGACCATGGCCGTGCTCGCCCCGGCGGCCACGAGCCGCAGCACCTCGATGCCGCGTTTGGTGAGCCCCGCCCGCAGCGCGCGGGCGATCCGGGTGTTCGTGTGCTCCGCGGTACCGGTTTCGTGCAGCTCGCCGACGTTCGGAACGCGGACCACCGCGTCCTCCCGCTTGGGCTCGAAACGCCTGTGCGCCAACTGTTCCACGAGCCGTGACGACAGGTCGTGCTCGCGCATCCGCAGCAGATCGCGGCCCTCCTGCAGTTCCCACAGCCGGTACTGCTCCAGTTGCATCCGCGCGTGGCGCAACGCCCGTTCGAGATCGCCGGACCGTTCGTGCGCCTCGCTCAGCTGCTGGTGCGCGTGCACCGCCACCTCCCGTGCCAGGCAGCTCATCGCGAGCTCGGCGGCCTGGGAGAGCTGGGCGATCTGCTCGGGGTAGCGCGCCCGCGCACCGCTGAGCCGCGCCCGTGCCATCAGCGCCTCCGCCCGTGCCACCGGGCGGTTCCTTCCGGCAAGCAACTGGTCAGCGCGCTGCCAGCTGCGGTGTGCGCGGTCAAGTTCACCCAGATCGATGCGCACGTGTGTCAGCAG
The DNA here is from genome assembly GCF_040682435.1 of Lentzea sp. NPDC051208. NCBI lineage: Bacteria > Bacillati > Actinomycetota > Actinomycetes > Pseudonocardiales > Pseudonocardiaceae > Lentzea > Lentzea sp. NPDC051208. The sequence goes on from NZ_JBFBAW010000006.1 coordinate 280,224, forward strand.
CACGGTGACCATCGCCATCCGCACCGGGTCGCCGAGCGTCTTCCAGCGGTCGCGCACCTGAGCGCACAACGCCTCGGCGCGGCGGAGCTTGCGCACGCACGGCTCCCCGTCGAGGCTGCAGCGGTTCTCCGCGGTGCGGATCATGCAGTGCTCGTGGTACTGCATCCGCATCACCCGTGCCTGTTCGAACAGCACCGAGCCGATCAGCTCGTTGTCGCCGGTGAGCTCCGCGAGACCCAGCGCGCGGGCGAAGGAGTTGAAGCTCCGCTCCCGCGAGTCGAGCCGCAACTCCACCACGGCACGCGAGAAGCTGCACCGCGCCTGGAGTCCGATGTGGCGGTTGGCGGCCGCGATCGCCTGCACCTTGTCGATCGTGTCGAGCGCGCTCGGCCACAGCCCTCGCTTGCCCAGCGCCACCGACTGCGCCAGGACACCTTCGGCCACGCCCTCCGCGTCGTCCAGCCACGAGTACGCGGCCACGGCCTTCTCCGCGTACTCCAGGGCCTCGCCTGGCCTGCCCTCGTCCAGCGCTATCCGCGCCTCGCGCAGGTTGTGCACGGCGTTGGATCGCGGATCCGCGGTCCGGCCGGGAACCGTCATGGTGAAGCCCCCTAGTTCGGAGGCTGACTCTAGTGCTGTTCGCGCAATTGACGTTTCAACACTTTTCCGGCTGCGTTGCGCGGCAACTCGTCGACGAAGAAAACATCCCGGGGAACGGAGTACCGCGCCAGATTCGCCTTCACGTGTTCACGTACGTGTTCGGCCGTCAGGGTTTTTGCGCCGACAACGAAAGCGGCGAGACGTTGACCCCATTCTTCGTCCGGCACGCCGAGCACCGCCACCTCCGTGACGCCGTCCAGCGTCGAGAGGAGGGCCTCGACGTCGTGCGGGTACACGTTCTCGCCGCCGGAGACGATCATCTCGTCGTCGCGGCCGGCCACGAACAGCAGGCCGTCCTTGAGGTAGCCGAGATCGCCGGTCGACATCAGGCCGTTCAACGACTCCTTGCTGGTGCCGTTGGTGTAGCCGTCGAACAACATCTCGTTGCCGACGAAGATCCGTCCGGTCTCGCCCGGCGCCACGGGTTCGCCCTTATCGTCCACAATGGCCAGTCTGGTGCCGAGCGGCGGTTTTCCGGCCGTGCCCGGCTCGCGCAGCATCTCCTCGGGCGTGGCGATGCTCGCCCAGCTCACTTCCGTTGAGCCGTAGAGGTTGTAGAGCACCGGCCCGAACTCCTCCAGCGTGCGGGCGGCGACCTTTGGCGGCAGGGCGGAGCCGCTGGACGCGATGATCCGCAGCTTCGGCCGGTGCTCCGCCTCCAGCATGCGTTGCAGCATCACGGGAACCACGAACATGGCGGTGCACCTGTCGGCGTCCTTCAACGCCTGCGCCGGGTCGAACCTGCGGCGCAGCACCAGGGTGGCGCCGAGCACGAGCCCGAGCTGGAAGGCGGCGAGCCCCCACGCGTGGAAGAGCGGGGAGGTGATGGAGATGACGTCGCCGTGCCGGAGCGGGATCCGGGACAGCAGCGCGGCGGCGGGCGCGAGGCTCGCGGGTTCCGGCCTGCGGGCGCCCTTCGGCGTGCCGGTGGTGCCGGAGGTGAGGATGATCAGCCGGCCGCGCGGAGGCCTGCGGGGGAGTGGTTTCGTGGACCCGTTGGCGATCAGCGACTCGAGCTCGTCGGTGAAGAACGTCGGCAGGCCGGGCAGGACCTCGGCGAACTCGCGGTCGGCGACGATCCTGTCGATCTTCTGGTCCTGGGCGACCTGGGCGAGTTGTCCTCCGCTCAGGCCGGTGTTGAGCAGCACGGCGTCCGCGCCGATCTTCGTGCACGCGGTCATCGTCTCGACGAAGGCGCGGCTGTTGCGGCACAACAGGCCGATGCGTTCGCCGGGGCGGAAGGCGTGCGCGAGCCTGCTCGTGCGCTCGTTCACTTCCGCGTACGTGAGCACACCGTCGTCGTCGATGATCGCCGCGCGGTCCGGGTGGCGTCCCGCGCCGGTCTGGTAACCCCACGCGAGCGTGATGTTCCAGTGCAGATACCCGCGCACGGTGCCGGCGAGCCCCCGCGGGCCCAACGGCCGGATCACTCCGGCTTTGACCAAGGTCAGCAGCACGCGGGTCACCATGCGACCCACTTTGCCATCTACCTACTAGCGAGTAGGTAAGAGTGTGACGGCAGTCACATATCGGTGTTGGACGCACTCACCACGGCGTCGCGCAACGCCGCTCGCAGACGGCCGACCTCCAGCGGTGTCAGCACGGCGGCCTCTCCCGGCGGCACGGTGATCACTACGTGCCCCTGGCTGACGAACACCGTCATGTCCCGTCGGCGCGAAGCGATGTCGCGGCAGCTCACCTGCCACTCCTCTTGGGCTCCCACGGGTTTCTTCCTCCAGCTCACTCGGCGCGCCGGCCCGGTGTTCGGCGCTCGCGTCAGAGAGACGCGCGTCACCGGTCGTCATGACGACGGTTCGGCGTTCTCTGTCCGGCGACCGTGCCGAGCTGCGGATAGCGTCGCACGTGGGACGACATCAGGTCACCTGGAGGGGTGAATATGGCGGAACCGCAACGCATTGTGATCGTGGGTACGGGCCTGGCCGGTGCCTCGGCGGCGGGAGCGCTCCGGGACCGCGGCTACGGCGGCAGGATCACCATGTTCGGCACCGAACTCCACCGCCCGTACGAACTTCCCGCGCTGTCCAAGGACGTGCTGCTCGGCAAGGCCGCGGAACCCGCGTGGGTGCACGAGCCGGGCTTCTACTCCGACAACGAGATCGACCTCCAGCTCGGAGTGTCCGTCCTGGAGCTGCGGACCGGCGATCACACGATCGTGGACTCGGAAGGAGCAGTGCGGCCCTACGACCGGCTCCTGCTCGCGACCGGCTCGCGGCCACGCGTACTGCCTGGCGCGCAAGGACATGTGCTGCGCACGCTGGACGACTCGCTGGCGCTCAGGTCGGCGTTGCGCGAGGGCCGGCACGTCGTGATCATCGGCGCGGGCTGGATCGGCTGCGAGGTGGCGTCCGCCGCCCGTGCGCACGGCTGCCGCGTCACGGTGGTCGACCCGCTGGCCGAACCGCTGGTGCGCGTGCTGGGTGCCGAGATGGGCGCGGTGTTCCGGGGCCTGCACCAGGAGCACGGCGTGCAGTTCGAGCTGGGCACCGGGGTCGCGAGCTTCTCCCCGTCCGGTGTGCGCCTGGGCGACGGCACCGAACTGATCCCGGACGTCACGGTGCTGGCCGTGGGAGCGGCACCACGACTCGAACTGGCCGAAGCGGCCGGCCTGGAACTGACCGACGGTGGCATCGCGGTCGACGCCACGTTGCGCACGTCCGCCCCCGACGTGTTCGCGGCGGGCGACGTGGCGGCGCAGCACCACCCGCGCTACGGCCACCGCGTCCGCGTCGAGCACTGGGCGAACGCGAAGGACCAGGGCACGCACGTGGCGGGGTCGCTGATCGGGCTGGACGAGCCGTACGTGAAGTCGCCGTACTTCTTCACCGACCAGTACGACCTGGGCATGGAGTACCGCGGTCTCGCGGCCCCGGACGACGAGCTGGTCGTGCGCGGCGATGTCGCGTCGCGGGAGTTCATCGCGTTCTGGCTGCGTGACGGACGGCTGCGGGCGGCGATGAACGTGAATGTCTGGGACCACGGCACGGCGTTGAAGGCGCTGGTGGACGCGCAGGCGACGGTGACGCCGGAGCAGTTGCGCGAGGCGGACCTGGGGGCGCTCGTCTAGATGCAGGAGCCGTGCACAGGGCCCTCGCCGCGCGAGAGGTCCTGCAGGGCCTTGCGGATGATCGCCATCTCCTCGGGGGAGAAGCGGGAGTGGAGGGCGCGTTCGACCTCGGCGAGCGCGTCGCCCGCCTCCTTCTGCAGCTCACGGCCCTTGTCGGTGATCACCGGTGTGCGCACGCGCCGGTCGTTCGGATCGGGGACGCGCACGATCAGCCCGGCCCGCTCCAGCTTGTCGAGCTCGCTCGTCAGCGTGGTCTTGTCGAGGCCGAGCATCGCGCCGAGCTTGAGCTGGGTGCGCTGGATCTCCTCGTTGGCGAGCGTCTGCAGTACGAGCTGACCGCGCAGCGAGATGCCGAACTTCGCGATCTCGTCGCCGTACGCGGCGCCGACGCGCTGGGTGGCGCGGTGCAGCAGCCAGTTGAAGTCCCACTTCTGCAAGCAGGCTTCGATGACTTCCGACTGCTCCTCCATGTGTCCCATCCTACATCCCGGAGAAGATGTTCTCGGCTCAGAACATCTTGACTCGGAAGTTCTTTGCTCGTATGTTCCGAGTATGACCAATCTGCTTCACATCGACACGAGCATTCGGTACGAGGGGTCCGTCACCCGCGAGATCTCGGGCGCGTTCGCCGAGAACTGGCGTGCCGCGAACCCCGGCGGCAGCTACGTCTACCGCGACTTGCACGCGTCACCGATCCCGCACAAGGACGGCACCGACCAGGGCATCGCCGCCGACCTGATGGCCGAGGTCGACGCCGCCGACGTGATCCTCATCGGCGCGCCGATGTACAACTTCTCGATCCCGTCGACCCTGAAGGCCTGGATCGACCAGGTCGCGACCTCCGCGAACTTCGCCCGTGAGGACGGCACGTTCGCGTGGGGCGGCAAGCGCGTCGTCGTCGTGACGGCACGCGGCGGTTCGTACAAGCCGGGCACTCCGCGCGAGGGCTTCGACTTCCAGGAGCCGTACCTGCGCGCCGTGCTGTCGATGGTCGGCCTCGACCAGAACCTGGAGTTCGTCCACGCCGAACTGACGCTGGCGGACGTGGTGCCGCAGATGCACCAGTTCCGCGAGCTGGCGGTCGAGTCGCTGGCCGACGCGCACCGCGTGGTCAAGGAACTCGCCAGCGCCTAACGTCGGTCGCATGATCGACAAGGTGGCTTGGATCTACCTGGAAGACGGCCGCGTGCTCGGCACCCGGTCGGCAGGCAAGGACACGTACTACCTGCCCGGCGGCAAGCGCGAGCCGGGGGAGTCCGACGTCGAGACGCTCGTGCGCGAGATCCGCGAGGAGCTGTCCGTCGAGATCGACGCCGCGTCGGCGAAGCACGTGGGGACGTTCGAAGCGCAGGCGCACGGCCACACGTCGGGGGTGACCGTGCGCATGACCTGCTACACCGCGTCGTTCGACGGGGAACCGGTGGCATCGGCCGAGATCGAGGAACTCGCCTGGCTGACCACCGCCGACGCGGACCGGATCTCCCCGGTCGACCGGATCATCTTCGCCCACCTGAACGAGGCAGGGCTTCTTCGCTGACCCTCGAAAACAGAAAAAGGAGAGCGCTGCTCTCCTCCCACTCCAACATATAGCGCACCCGGGGCCTTGCCACAAGACCCTGGGTGTGCTTCACCATTTCCCGGCCAACGTCATTCACCTGGGGAAATGGGGATCACTCCATGATCGACGTCATCATCGCCGGCGGCGGACCGACCGGCATGATGCTGGCCGGCGAACTGCGGCTGCACGGCGTGGGCGTGGTGGTGCTGGAGCGGGATCCGGAGCCGACGAAGGTCGTCCGGGCACTCGGCCTGCACGCGCGCAGCATCGAGGTCCTGGACCAGCGGGGCATCGCCGAGCGGTTCCTGGAGGCGGGCACGACCCACCCGCTCGCCGGGTTCTTCGCGGGCATCGACAAGCCCGCGCCGGAACGGCTCGACACGAAGTACCCGGTCGTCCTCGGCCTGCCGCAGCCGCACATCGAACGCCTGCTCACCGAACACGCCGTCGACGCCGGCGCCGAGATCCGGCGCGGCAGCACGGTGACCGCGTTCGACCAGGACGACGACGGCGTGACCGTCGAACTCGCCGACGGCACGTCGTTGCGGGCGCGGTACCTGGTCGGGTGCGACGGCGGGCGCAGCACCATCCGCAAGCTGGCCGGCATCGACTTCCCCGGTGAGCCGTCGCGGGTGGAGACGCTGCTCGGCGAGATGGAGATCGGCATCCCGTGGGAGGAGGCGATGCCGCTGATGCTGGAGGTCCGCAAGACGCAGAAGCGCTTCGGCATCGGCCCGATCGGCGGCACCGCGACGTACCGCGTCATCGTGCCCGCGGAGGGCGTGAACGAGGACCGGACGGTCATGCCGGCCCTGGACGACTTCAAGGAGCAGCTCGTCAGGATCGCCGGGACCGACTTCGGCGTGCACACGCCGCGGTGGATGTCCCGCTTCGGCGACGCCACCCGGCAGGCCGAGCGCTACCGGTCCGGCCGCGTGTTCCTCGCGGGCGACGCGGCGCACGTCCACCCGCCGACCGGTGGCCAGGGGCTCAACCTCGGCGTGCAGGACGCGTTCAACCTGGGCTGGAAGCTCGCCGCGGCCGTGCACGGGTGGGCGCCGGAGGGGTTGCTGGACACCTACGAGGCCGAACGGCACCCAGTGGCCGAGGAGGTGCTCAACAACACCCGTGCGCAGATCGAGCTGATGAAGGTCGAGCCCGGCCCGCAGTCCGTGCGGCGGCTGTTCACCGAGCTCGTGCAGTTCGAGGAGGTCAACCGCTACCTGATCGAGAAGATCATCGCGGTCTCGGTCCGCTACGACCTGGGCTCGGAGAACGACCTGGTGGGGCGGCGGATCGGCGACCTCGCGCTCAAGCGCGGCGGGCTCTACGCGCAGATGCACGCCGGTCGCGGGATCCTGCTCGACCAGGCAGGGACGTTGTCGGCCGCGGGCTGGGCGGATCGGGTCGACCACGTCGTCGACGTCACCGAGGACCTCGACGCGCCCGCGGTGCTGCTGCGGCCGGACGGGCACGTGGCGTGGGCCGGCGAGGACCAGGCAGGCCTGGAGGGGGCGCTGACCCGCTGGTTCGGGACGGCTCGCTGAGGTCACCCGTTCGAGGGCCGGGGGCGCTTGTCACACTGTGCGGCGTGTCCGAGCCGATGACAGCGGTGCTCTTACGAGCCGCCGACCTCACCGCCTCGGGGAAGCCGCGGCAGGCGATCGACCTGCTGCGGCCCCTCGTGGCGGCGAACCCTCGGCACGCGGAGGCGTGGTGCCGGCTCGCCGCCGCCCACCTCGACCTCGGTGAGGCGGACAACGCCCTCGACTCGGCCAAGCGCGCGATGGTCCTCGACGGCGAGCCCGCCTGGCCTCAAAGACTCGCGGCACTGGCCCTGAGCGACCTCGGCCGGCACCAGGAGGCGGCGGTCGCGGCGCGGGAGTCCGTGCGGCGCAAGCCCGGCGACTGGCGCTGCTACGTCGTGCTCGCCGAGGTCCTCGCCGACAACCCGGACGGCGCCGTCGAGGCGTTCGACTCGGCCCTGCACGCCTCCCAGCTCGCGCCGACCGAGGCGCGGGCGTTCCAGGTGCTCGGCGACGCGGCCCTGCGGATGCGCGACTGGGGCACCGCCGAGCACGCGTACCGCTCGGCGATCAAGCTCGATCCGTCCGACGCGGACTCCAAGGCGAACCTCGCGACCGTGCAACGGCGCCGTTCGGCCAAGCCCACGCCGCTGCAGTTGAACAAGGTGCAGGTGTGGCGTGCGCTGCGCACGCTCTCGTTGCTGCTGATCGGTGGCGGATTACTCGGGCTGATCGCCGGCATGCCCCGGCCGACGCCCTACCTGGGCTTCTTCACCGGTGCGTTGATCCTGTGCTGCCTGGTCGTGGCGTTGCGGCTGCGTCCGTACAAGCTGCTCTTCGGTCTGCGCAAGCTCGCGGTGACCGTGTCCCTGCTCGCCGTTTCGGCCCTGGTCCTGCTCGGCTGGACCGTCGCGTTGTTCTTCGGGGCTACGACGATGCAGCCACTTGTGCTTTCCTGGTTGTGCGCTGTCGTGGGGGGAGCGCTCGTCTACGTCGGTGGAGGCAGGAAGCGGTGATGCGTCGCAACGCGGTCGCGCTCGCGTTCCTGCTGTTCCTCGGACAGCTGTTCATCGTCGCCGCGCCCGCCGAGCCCGTCGTCGCCGGATCCGTCATCCGGCACGGCCACGACTTCGCGAACCTGCCCGTCACCGCTCCCCAGCCGCACAACCCCCACGCCGCCCAGGTGCCGCAGGCACAGGTGCCTTCCGACGTGCCGCCGGTCGCGAAACCCGCGCTGCCGGTCCGGTTCGTCATCTCCTTCGCCCGGCGCGTGCACCGCACGCCCGACGGCCTGCGCTGGACGCCCCAGCCCGCTCGTTCACCGCCTTCCGGTCGCTGAATCCCTTTTCCAGCAACCCCACTCCGGAAGGTCTTCTCACCCATGTCGCGCGACACCGCGCGACGAGGGCTGCTCGTGCGCGCACTCATAGCGCTCGGGGTCCTCGTCGCATCCGCTTTCCTGCTGCTCACTACGGATCCCCGCCTCGGCCTCGACCTGCGCGGCGGAACCCAGATCGTCCTCGAAGCCAAGGGCGATGCCGACGCCGCCGACCGTTCACTGGAGGTGTTGAGGCGTCGTGTGGACGCTCTGGGCGTCGCCGAACCGGTGATCGCCCGCTCCGGCGAGAACCGCATCGTCGTCGAACTGCCCGGCGTCCAGGACCCGCAGGAGGCCGTGAAGGTCCTCGGCCAGACCGCGCAGCTCACCGTGCAGCGGGGCGGCCAGACCGTCATGACCGGTGAGGGCATCTCCGATGCCCAGTCCGCGCGCAACCCGCAGGGCGCGGGTTTCGTGGTCAACATCCAGTTCCAGGGCGACGCCCCGGCGAAGTGGCAGAAGGTGACCGGCGAGGCGGCGTGCGAGCCGTCCGGCACCCCCGGCCGGCAGATCGCGTTCGTGCTGGACGGCAAGCCGATCTCGTCCCCCGAGGTCAGCCTCGACACGCCCTGCGGCGCCGGTCAGGCGGGTGGCTCGACCACGATCACCGGCCGGTTCTCCCAGGCGGAGGCCAAGGAGCTCGCGCTGGTCGTCCGTTCCGGCGCGCTGCCCGTGCCCGTCGAGGTGATCGAACAGCGCACCGTCGGCGCGACCCTGGGCGCCGAGGCCATCGAGGCCAGCGCCCAGGCCGCGATCATCGGCATCGCCCTGACCTCGCTGTTCCTGATGGTCGCCTACCGGCTGGCCGGGTTCCTGGCCGTGGTCGCACTGGTCGGCTACGCGGGCGTCGCGTACGCCGAGCTGCTGGCGGTGGGGGCGACGCTGACCTTGCCGGGCCTGGCCGGCTTCGTGCTGGCGATCGGCATGGCGGTCGACGCGAACGTCCTGATCTTCGAACGGGCGCGCGAGGAGTACGCCAGGAAACCCAATCTCCGCCGCGCCTCGGAGAGCGGCTTCCGCGGCGCCCTGAGCGCGATCGCCGACTCGAACGTGACGACCCTGCTGGCAGCCGGTCTGCTGTTCTGGCTGGCCACGGGCCCGGTCCGCGGCTTCGGCGTCACCCTGACCATCGGTGTGCTGGCCTCGATGTTCAGCGCACTAGTGCTCTCCCGCGTGCTCGTGGTGTGGGCCCTCGGCACCCGGTTCGTCACCAAGCGCCCTCGTCTGAGCGGCCTGCACACGCTCGGTTTCGTCCGCCAGCGCCTGTCCGTCGTGCTGTACCGCCGCCCGTCGTTGTGGCTGATCAGCGCCGGTGCCGTGGTGCTCGTGGCCGTCGCGGGTCTCTTCGCGCGGGGCCTGAACCTGGGCGTCGAGTTCACCGGCGGCCGCATGCTCGACTTCGCCGCGGGCGGCCCCGTGGACTCAGGCCGGGTGCGCACCGCCCTGGCCGACGCGGGCTTCTCCGACGTGGTCGTCTCGTCGTCGGGCAACGAGGTCTCCCTGCGCACCGCCCCGATCGACGACGCCACCTCCGCCCGCCTGGGCGAGGTCGTCTCCTCGGCCGTCGACGGCGGCGCCCGCCAGTCCAGCAACGAGCTCATCGGCCCGTCGCTGTCCTCGGAACTGCGCCGCAACGCCGTGATCGGCCTCGCCATCGCCGTGGCGGCCCAGCTGGGCTACCTGGCCGTGCGCTTCGACTGGCGCCTCGGCCTCGCCACGGTCGCCGCGCTGCTCAGCGACGTCCTCGTGCTCATCGGCGTGTTCGCGTGGATGGGCAAGACGGCCGACGGCGTGTTCCTGGCGGCCCTGCTGACCGTGATCGGCTACTCGGTCAACGACTCGGTCGTCGTCTTCGACCGCCTCCGCGAACTGCGCGGCTCGCGCCTGAAGGCCTCGTACCCCGACGTGGTGTCGGACGCGGTCGTGCAAACCGTGCCCCGCACCGTGAACACCGGCCTCGGCGTGCTCTTCGTCCTCTCGGCGTTGCTGGTGCTCGGCGACGGCTCCCTGGCCAACTTCGCGATCGCACTGCTGATCGGCCTCGTCGCCGGCACGGCGTCCACAGTGGTCACCGCCGCACCGATCGCGATCTGGCTGGAATCCCGCTGGCCCAGGCGAGCGGTTTCGAAGAAGCGTCCGGTGGGGGCGCACGCCTAGCGTTCTGCGCATGATCACTCATGTGCACTCCACCACCATCAACGTCCGCAATCTCGACGAGGCCGCGGCCTTCTACGTGGACGTGCTGGGCTGGGAGAAGCGGCAGGACAGCAACGAGGCGGGCATGCGCTGGCTGACCGTCGCTCCTCCCGGCGCCCAGACGGCGTTCGCGCTGTCGCTGGCGGACGCGCCCAACGTGTCGTTCGCGATGGGCTGCGGGATCTCGCTGATCACGGACGACATCGACGGCGACGTCGCTCGGCTCGTGGGGGAGGGGGTGACGGTGAAGGGGGAGCCGGAGACCATGCCGTGGGGTGATCGGGCCACCTGGTTCAGCGATCCTTTCGGCAACGAGTTCTTCCTTGTGCAGCTCGCTTCGTAGCAAAGTAGGCGGCATGACGTCCTTCGCCGCGTACCAGAACGAGATCTACCTGCAGGGGCTCGGTGGCGCCGTGCCGCCGTTCACCACCGACCCGGACGCGCTGGAGCAGTCCGCGCGCGACAGGCTGGGACCGGGCCCGTTCTGGTACGTGGCGGGCGGCGCGGGTTCGGGCGCCACCGTGCGGGCGAACCGCGAGGCGTTCGACCGGGTGCGGATCGTGCCGCGCATGCTGACCAACGCCACCGAGCGGCATCTGGGTGTGTCGGTCCTCGGCACGGAGCTGCCGGCGCCGATCATGCTCGCACCCGTTGGCGTGCAGTCGATCCTGCACCCGGACGGTGAGCTGGCGACCGCGCGGGCCGCCGCCGAGCTCGGCGTGCCGATGGTGTTGTCGACCGCCTCCTCGCACACCATCGAGGAGGTCGCCGAAGCGTCCGGCGACGGGCCGCGCTGGTACCAGCTCTACTGGCCGAACGACCCCGACGTGTGTGCGTCGTTGCTGGACCGGGCGCGCAAGGCCGGCTACACGGCGCTGGTCGTCACCTTGGACACGTGGACGCTGGCGTGGCGGCCGCACGACCTGGACCAGGCCTACCTGCCGTTCCTGCGCGCGGTCGGCACGGCGATTCCGTTCAGCGACCCGGTTTTCCGCGCCGGGCTGGAGAAGTCGCCCGAGGAGGACCTGCCGATGGCGATCCTGCGGTGGGTGCAGCTGTTCACCGGCACCGACAAGTCGTGGGACCAGCTGGCGTTCCTGCGCGAGCACTGGGACGGACCGATCGTCCTGAAAGGAATCCAGCACCCCGACGACGCGCGCAAGGCCGTCGAGTACGGAATGGACGGTGTCGTCGTCTCGAACCACGGCGGCCGTCAGGTCGACGGTGCCGTCGGATCGCTGGACGTGCTGCCCGCCGTCGTCGAGGCGGTGGGGGAGCAGGTCGACGTGCTGTTCGACTCCGGGATCCGCACCGGCGCCGACATCGTGAAGGCGCTGGCGCTGGGGGCGAAGGCCGTGATGGTCGGACGGCCCTTCGCGTACGGGCTGGCGCACGGCGGCCAGGTCGGCGTCCGGCACGTGCTGCGAAGCCTGCTCGCGGACTTCGACCTGACGCTCGGGCTGTCGGGTCACCGCAGCCCCGCCGACCTGGGGCCGGACGCGCTGCGGTTCTCCTGAACGGCGTCGGCCGGGTCGCAGCGGCTGCGACCCGGCCGACGTGGCGTTCGTTCTCCTACGGCATCGTCGCGGTCATCCGCGTCAGCGTGCCGAAGTCGGCCGGCTGCACCCGCAGCCAGCCGTCGCTCTGGGCCGCGAGGTACCGCCCGCTCGGCGTGTCGATGAACGTCAGCGGGTTCGCGCAACGCTGCTTGCGGCCCAGGTGGTCGCGCTTGGCCGAGAAGACCTGACCGCCGCCGGTGCGCGGCTGGCTCATGATCTCGTTGAGCTGCGCGACGAGCTGGTCGTTCGGCGTGCTCGTCGGCCTGCTCTGCTGCAGGAACGAGCCGGTGTCCTCGTAGGACGGCTGCCGCTTCTGCCGCAGCGCCTCCTCGGGCACCGTGATCGGGTTGCCCCGGCCCGCCGGCGTGGGCGGCAAAGCGCCGACCAACGCCTGCGGCGCCTCCTCCGCCCGCACCGGTTCGAGCACGAACTGCTGGTCCGGCGTGAGCACGATCCGCAGAGCGTCCTGGCCGTTCGACACGACCAGCACGCTCTGCTGAGGGCCGTCCTTCAGGCTGAAGAACGCCCAGTACTCCACGCCGGCCTCGACCACGAGCCGCAGCGCGTTGGTCAGATCCGGGTGGATCTGCCCGCCGCGCGCGAGCCCGTACTGCTCGAGCTGCGCCCACGCCGACCGCTGCAACTGTTCGAGCTCGCTCACGTCACCCGACTCGAGGCGTCCCTCGTCGAAGTCGACCTCAGCCAGCAGCGCACGGTGCATCGTCGGCAGGCCCGCGGCCTGCCACGCCTGATAAAGCGCCGTGACAGGGATGGCGACCCTGCTCCGCAGCACGTTTCCCCCTTATCCGCCGATGACCGGCGGAGCGACCATCGTTCCGTCGCCGAAGATGTCTTCGGTCTCCTGCAGGTACGACGCGGACTTGTGCTCCGCGTCCTCCGCACCTTCACCACGACCGCCACCGGCGCCCATACCTCCGGCACCCATGCCCGCCGCACCACCACGACCGGCGGCACCCGCGGCGCCGGCACCGGACGGCCCGAAGCCACCAGCGCCACCACGGCCGTCACCGGCGACACCGGCCGCGCCACCGAAGCCGCCGCCCATACCGCCAGGTCCACCCATGCCCTTGGCCGCCGCGGCGCCACCGAGACCGCCAGCACCGGGCCCGCCGAGGCCGCCACCGCCGCCGCCACCACGACCGCCGCCGGCACCACCACCGGCACCGCCGCCGGGGCCGTTGAGCCCGCCGGGACGGTTGCGCGGGTTGTTGGGGTCGAGCGGACCGCCGGGCCTGCGCGGGTTGTTGGGATCCAGCGGACCGCCGGGCCTGCGCGGGTCGTTCGGGTTGTACATGCCGTCCGGCGGCAAGGTCGGAACGCCGATGTCGGGCCGCGGGCGGCCGATGTCGGTGGGCGGAGGAGTGAACCGGGGGTCGTCGACGCCGGCCTTGCCGGTGTCGTCCCCACCGCCGGTGCCCGGCGGCTTCACGCCGGACAGGTCCGTGCCGTCCTGGCTGCCACCGATGCGGTCGCCGCTGCCGGGGGGAGGGTTGCTGCCGATCGGCGGCGGGTTCTTGCCGTTGGGACCGACCTCGTCGATCCGGTAGTCGCCGCCTGTTCCCTCTTGGACGCTTCCCTCCGTGGCGGTGGGCGCGATGAACGTCGGCTGGTTGTCCATGGTCGCGTTGACAGCACCGGCGTACTGGTTGAACGCCCGGACGTTCTGCTCGCTGACCTGCTGGTTCTTCTCCAGCGCCTTGTCGTAGTCCGTGTCCCACGGACGCAAGTCGTTCAAGAACGGCTTGTCGGGGACGGATGGCGGCATGGACATCGAGTTCTTGGCGTCGGCGTACGCGCTGCCGACGGTGTCGGCGGTCGTGCTTGCCTGAGTAGCCGAATCGCCAGTGACCGTGGCCCACGTCGCAAGCGGTGAGGTCCCACCACGCGCCGCGTCACCGGCAGAGCCTTCCCAAGCTGCACCGGAATCACGCACGGCCTTCTCGATCAGCTGGGCGACGTCGCCGTGGCCGCTCGAGAGACCACGCCAGCCCTCCGAGGTCAGCGAGGTGCTCTGGCCGGGTCCCTTGCCATTCTCGAACCACTTGTAGATCGTTTCGCCACCCGCGAAGGGAAGAAGGGCGAAACCAGCGATGTTCGGCTCATCCCCAGGCATCTAGCTATCCCTTCAGGTTTGTGATGATCAGCTGCGCGACCCGCTCGGTCTCGGGGCACGGCTTCTTCGTCGCGCGCTCGTCCGCGGCTCCGGCGATCTGCACCGTGACCGAATCGGTCTTGGAGACCTGGATCGAGGTCAGGCAGTACATCGCTCCGTCGGTGCCGTCGGAGCTGACGACCCGCACGCCATCGATCTGCTTGTCGACGAACACGGGGTTTTGCTTGGCCTGCCCGACCATGCCCTCGAAGTCCTTGTTTTCGGTCACGCTGACGTCGTAGCCGGAATTCTTGATCGGGTCAGCTCCGTCCCAGACGCACACCGGACCGAGCGCCTTGGTCTCCACCACGCCCTGCTTGACGGAACCGAGCGTCGCCACCTGATCGGGCTTCAGGATGGAGCACGGGTTGCTGACGTACTTCGCGATGCTGAGGCCTGACGGCGACTCATCGGACGTCGGCGTGCTGCTCGTCTGCCCACCGGTCCCGCTAGGAGTGGTGGGGGTTCCGCCGGTCGAGTTGCCCGTGCAGCCCACCAGCGCACCGAACGTGAGCACGGCGGTGAGCAGAGCAGTCATGCGCTTCAAGATCGTGTCAGCCCTTCATCGCGGTCTTCGCCGCTTCGTCGGTGGCCCGGTACTCGGCGAGGGCCTTCTCGATGTTCTTGATGGTCTGTTCCAGCGCCTTCTGGGCCTGCTCGTTCGCCCACAGGTATCCGCCAGGCTCGCTACCTGCGGTCTTGCGCATCGCGAAGGTGGCCAAGCCGCTGTAGGGGTCAGGGCCGGGGGCGCCGGCGGACTGGAGCTTGGCGGCGTCCTTCCGCAGGTCCAACAGCTTCTGGAGGGCTTCTTTCAAGCCGTCGATCATCTTCTGGGCCTGGTCCGGGTCGACGCTGAACTTCGCGACTCCGCCACCGCCCGCACCCGCCGCGGCTCCGGCAGCACCTGCTGCCGCACCGATGGCAGCTCCGGCAGCCTTCACGGGTACGAGTGCGTCGAACATCAGCATCCTGGCCAGCTCCCCTCAGAACTCCACACCCCTGTTGGAGGATTTTCGCATAGGACCGGTTCCCGATGGAGCCGATCGAATCAGCTGATCAGGTCACATGGCCGATTCGTTCAAGACCCCGCACCGCGACCGGCCTAGGTTCGGGGACATGATCGAGCAAGCGAGGACCTTCCTCTGGCACAACGCCCGCACGCTGGAACAACGCTGGTTCGAGCACGCCTTCCGCGGTGGAAGCGCCGAGCACGTGGTCCAGGCGGTGCTGGCCTACCGCAACGACGACGGCGGGTACGGCTACGGGCTCGAACCCGACCACCGCGGCCCTACCAGCCAGCCGCTGCACGCCCTGCGCGCGCTGCAGATGTTCGGCGAGGTCAACGCCCCCGAACACGCTGAATCGATCCTGGCCTGGCTGACCGGCACCTGTCCGGACGGCAGTGTGCCGTTCGGCATGTCCACCTCGAAGGACCATCCCAAGGCACCGTGGGTCGCCGCCGACGACGAGGGCGGCCTCCTCCTGACCGCCCAGATCGCCGCCGCCCTCCACGCGCTCGGCGCAGCAGACCCGTGGCTCGACAAGGCCACCGGCTACTGCTGGCAGGAGATCGAGAAGCTGGAGAACACCCACCCGTACGAGCTGCGAGCTGCGGTGATGTTCCTCGACGAGGTGCCGGACCGGGCCCGCGCCGAACTGGCCGCCGAGAAGCTCAGGCACCTCAAGCCGAGCACCGAGGGCTATGCCGACGGCGAAGGTCTGGAACTGCACATCTACGCACCGAAGCCCTCCAGCCTCGCCCGCGCGTGGTTCACCGACGAGGAGTTCGGCCAGGACCTCGACGAACTGCAGAACGGTCAGCAGGAGGACGGCGGCTGGAACTTCGCCTTTCCCGCCTTCACGCCGATCGTGGACTTCGAATGGCGTTCCATCGCCACGGTCGACGCACTGCTGACCCTGCGCCGCTACGGCCGGATCAGCTGACCCAGGGGCACGCCGGCCAGCGCACGCACTTCGCGGGCCAGGTGCGCCTGGTCCGCGTAGCCCGCTTCGAACGCCACGGCCGAGAACGGCACGCCCTTCCAAGCCAGCCGCAGCGCCGCGTCGAACCGCAGCACCCGTTGCAACACCTTGGGCGGGTAGCCGAACGCGTCCAGGCACCGGCGCCGCAGCTGACGTGCGCTCAGCCCGATCTCCCACGCGACCGCGCCGACGTCACCGGACCGCAGCAACGACGCGGTGGCGGCCAGAGCGGGATCCACGGCCACCCGTGAAGCGCAGAACGACACCATGTCCGAGAAGGAGTCGAGACGGGCCGAGGGAACCAGCTCGGACAACGGCACCCGCAGGTCCCGGACGGCGTGCGCGGGCACCCCGAACACCGACGGGAACGCACCGGGTGGCAACCGCACTCCGTACAACGTGCCGGGAGCGACCGTGGCGAGCTGGGCCGAAGTGTCCGGACCGGCCACGAACAGCGCACCGGACGCAGGCGCCCACATCAGGTCCGTGCACCCGTCCGGCACCACGCGCTGCACGGCCGGCGACGACACCGTGCGCGTCCAGAGGCAAGCCAGACCCGCGGGAGCGGGACGTTCGGCGTACACGAGCCGACCGTACCTGCTCGGCGGCAACAGAAAACGGGCCCGGTCACGTGACCGGGCCCGTTCTCGAGTGGACGATACTGGGATTGAACCAGTGACCCCTACCGTGTCAAGGTAGTGCTCTCCCGCTGAGCTAATCATCCGCGTGTTGCGGATGCCATCTTAGCGGACGAGCGCAGCGGGCCGCGAACCCAGGGGTCAGGTCCCGAACTTCACCCAGTTCAAGCTGACGTAAGGCGCGGGCTGGCCGCTTGTGAACGTCACGTACACGTCGTGGGTCCCCGAGATGTTCGAGATGTTCGCGGGGATCGTTCTCCACGCGTCCCAGCCACCCGTGTTGCCCACCGCGAACGATCCGACCGGCGTGGCCGTGCGCGACCCGAGCCGCACCTCGACCAGTCCGCTCACGCCGCCTGCGGCTCCGGAGGCCACGCGGGCGTAGAACTGCCGGGCGGGTCCGGTGCCGAAGTTGACGCCGGAGAACTTCACGAAGCCGCCGTTCGCGATCTGGTGCACGCCCGAACCGCCGTCACCGGGTGCCACCGAACCGCCGGACCGCTCGGAAGCGTTCTCCGCCTGCAGTTCGCTGTACGCGGAACCCCCGCCGCCGGGGTTCGACGTCGTGGTCGTAGTGGTGGTGGTTGTCGGGGTGGTGCCGCCAGCCGAGTAGACGGCCACGTAGTCCACGACCATCGAGTGCCCGGACTGGGTGGCCGCGACAGGGGTCGGCTGGTTGTTGTTCAGCGCGTTCGGGAACGCGCCGCCCATCGCGAGGTTGAGCAGGATGAAGTGCCCCGCGTGCGACGTCATCGCGTTCCAGACGTTGACGCCGACACGAGCCTGCGTCACCTGGTGGAAGGCCTGGCCGTCGACGAACCACGTGAACGTCTTCGCGGCGTCGTCCCACTCGAAGCGGTAGGTGTGGAAGGCGGACTGGCAGGACGCGCCGGGGCACGTCCGCGAGTTGCCGATGCCGGTGAACTCGCCGCAGGCACCGCCGGGAGCGACGTCGCAGTGCAGCACACCCCAGACGGAGTTGATGCCGTTGACGTTCTCCATGATGTCGAACTCGCCGATGCCCGGCCAGTTCCAGTAGTTGCCGCGGTACGGCGCGCCGAGGGTCCAGAACGCGGGCCAGTAGCCCAGGGCGGCCTCTCCCGTGACGTTCGGCATCTGGATGCGGCCCTCGATGGCGAGCTTGCCGCCGGCCGCCGGCTTGAAGTTCGAGCGCTGGGTCTCGATCCGCGCCGACGTCCAGTTGCCCCCGCCGTCCTTCAGGGCGGTGATGCGCAGGTTGCCGTTGCCGTCGAGCTTGAGGTTGTTCGTGCTGTTCGTGTAGTTCTGGATCTCGCCCGTACCCCAGTTGGCAGGTCCGCCGGGGTAACCGTGGCCGGTGTCGATGATCCAGTTGGCGCTCGACGGCAGCGATCCGTTCGAACCGTTGAAGTCGTCACCCCACACCTGCGTCCATCCCGGGGCAGGGGGTGGGATAGCGGCGTTGGCGGACATGGCGACGATCGCCAGGGGTACCGCGGCAATAAGAGCTGTCGTGGCCGCGAAGATGCGGCGGCGTTGCCTCATGCGCGAGTGACCTCCTTGTCACGGGTGCAGTCCATTTATGAGAGCGCTCTCACGGCGTAAGAGCAATCGCCCGTTCGGACCAACGGGCCGGAGTGCACCGTCTCGTTTGGACTTATTTCGCGTCGGCGTAGCAGGTCACGGGCACCGCGTTCATCGGGAAGCGCACCGATGTCTCGCCGAACAGCAGCCGGGTCGCCTCGCGCCCGGCCGCGGCGATCGCCTCGACCACGGCGTCGGCATCGGCACGCGGGCAGTGCACGAGCACCTCGTCGTGCTGGAAGAACACGAGGTGCGCGTCGGCGGGGAGCCTGGTGCGCAGCACGCCCAGCAACGCCGCCGTCCAGTCCGCCGCGCTGCCCTGCACCACGAAGTTGCGGGTGAACCGCCCCCAGTTGCGCGCCGCCTGCCGCGACGAGCTCGACGACTCCCCGGAGTCGTCGGCGCCCCCGGTCAGCTCCTGCCACGCTGCTGACGGCGTCGGCGACGTGCGGCCCAGCCGCGTGCGCACCATCCGGCCCTGCTCACCGGCTCGGGCGGCGTCCTCCACGTACCCGACCGCGACCGGGAACCTCTTGCGCAGCACGGCGAGCAGCGGACCGGCCTCACCGGACGTGCCGCCGTACATCGCCGACAGCATCGCGATCTTCGCGCGCGACCGCTCGCCCTTGAACGAGTCCTGCGCCAGTGCCGCGTAGAGGTCGTCGTCCCCGCAGACCTCGGTCAGCCGCGGATCTCCTGACAGGGCAGCGAGAATCCGCGGTTCGAGCTGCGACGCGTCCGCCGCGACGAGGCACCAGCCGTCGTCGGCGATCACCGCCTGCCGCATCAGCCGCGGGATCTGCAACGCGGCTCCGCCTCGCGACGCCCACCGCCCGGTGACGACGCCACCGACGACGTAGTCCGGCCGGAACCGCCCGTCCTCGACCCACGTGTCGAGCCACGACCAGCCGTGCGCCACCCACAGCCGCGCGCGCTCTTTGTAGTCCAGCAACGGTTTCACCGCGGGGTGGTCGACCTTCTTCAACACCCACCGCCGTGCGGACGGCACCTCGATGCCCGCCCGTGCGAACGCGCGGACGATGCTGGCCGGCGCGTCCGGGTTCATCTCCCGGCCACCGAACGCCTCCTGGATCTCGTCCGCCAGGTCCTGCAACAACTTCGGCCGCTGACCGGGTGCCGGACGCGGCCCGAGGACCTCCTCCAGCAACCTGGTGTGCACGTCCTCCCGCCACGGCAGCCCGTGGTGCGTCATCTCCGCGGCCACCAGCGCCGACGCCGACTCCGCCGCGATCAGCAGCCCCAGCGCCGGATTCCGTTGCTGTGCGCGGAAAACCATCGACAACGCGGCGAGCGGGTCGGTGTCGCCCGGCAGCACCACCGGATCCGGCCCGAACAACGTCAGCGCGTCGTCCTTCTTGGGCGGCCCGACGTCGGCCGGCGCGGGCAGCCCGAGCACCCGCGCCAACGCCCCCGCGAGCTCCTTCGGCTCGCGGTGCCGGCCCTCCGCGCCGAGCAGCAACGCCTCGGTCAGGTGCAGGTCCCAGCACCGGTCGACCCGCACCCCGGCGGCCAGCAGCACCGGATAGACCTCGGACGTGTCCGCCCAGACCCAGCGCGGTCTGTGGGCGCGCTCCAGCGACGCGACGGCGGCGGCCGGCGACGAAGCCGTCATCGCGGGACCCGCCGGAGTCCCGTCGTCGTGCAGCTTCTGCCACCGGCCGGCGCCGTCAGCGTCGAGGACGAGGGCGACCAGCACAGTCAGATTGTGCCGGGGAGGTCTGACAATTTCAGTCCAGGGTGAAACCGACGCCGTCGCACGTAGCTGGTGGACCTTCTCCAAGCCAGTAGACGTTGAGGTGAAGGAAAATCGGGAAAAGGCCACGATGGTGTGGTCTTCCTACCCCTCGGCTGACCGGCGACCGACTATGTGACGGTGGACCGAGCACTCAGCGTTGCCGCATTGCTGGATCCCACCCGGCAGGTGGTCCCCTTTCACGGCAGAGAATCCGAGCTGCACACACTGACGCTGTGGCGCGACAGCCCCGCGCTACAGGCGTCCCTGTTGTTGTACGCCCCGGCGGGCGCGGGCAAGACCAGGCTGCTCCAGCAGTTCCAGGAGGAGTGCTGGGACGACGCCGAGCACGGCAGGCTGCTGGTGATCGACGACGCCGACCGGCTCCGCTGGCAGGACGTCTTCCTGCTGCTGCAGGACACGCTGCGGCACGGACCGGCGCGCACGCGGGTGCTGCTCGCGGCGAGGATCACGGGCTGGTGGTGGTCCTCCACCCGTCAGCGCATCGCGGACTTCGACCACGAGGTCATGGCGGTCGAGCTCGCCGCGACGCTCGACGACCGCGAGGAGTCGTTCACGCTCGCCTGCCAGCACTTCGCCAAGGAGCTCGACGTCACGGCCCCGGACGAGCCACCGCCCAACATCGCCCAGGAGACCGTCCTCGACCTGCACATGGCCGCGCTGACCGCAGTGCACGGCGATCCGTGCGACGTGAACCGCACCCAGCTCGTCCGGCAGCTCCTCAAGCGCGACACCGGCCGCAAGACCGGCCGCATCGCCGAGGACTACCTGGCGGTCGCCACCCCGGACACCCCGGATCCGGACCTGCTGGCACGCGCCGCGCAGCGCTGGCCGGCACTGAGGCCACGCCTCGACGAGCTGATCACGGGCAACCCGAAGATCGTGCGCGACATGGCCCGCGACAGCCTCCGCATCGCCGCGGAGATCGGGTCCACCGCCACCGTGGAGGCCATCGCCCGCCAGGTCTTCCGCGACGAGCGGTTCGCCACCGACGCGATCCCGTCGATCCTCACCCGCCGGCTGCTCGAGCGCGCCGACGACGTCCTCGAACGCGCCGAGATGTACGGGATGCTGAGCGCCCGCACGATGCTGTGCGGCCTGCGCCAGGAGTCCGTCGAGGCCTCCCAGGCCGAGGTCGGGTGCTACCGCGAGCTCGTGGCGCGCGACCGGGAGAACCGGCCGCTGCTCGCGGACGCGCTGGGGGACCTGGCGCTCAGGCTCATCAACGCCCAGCGCAACGACGAGGTGCTCGCCGTCTCCGAGGAGGCGATCGACCTCTGGCGCGAGATCGCGGAGGACGACCCGGAGACCATCCCGCAACTCGCGTCCGCGCTGGAGCAGATCAGCTACCGCTACCAGACGCTCGGCCGCGACGAGGACGCGACGACCGCCATCAGCCGCGCCACGCTGCTCTTCCAGGAGCTCGCGAACAACCACCCGGCGCTCTTCCGCGCCGACTTCGCGAGGGTCGCCGCCGTGATGGCCCGCCGCTTCCACTTCGAGGGCAACAGGCAGCACGCGGCCGACTCGATGCAGCTCTCCATCGCGAACTGGAGGGTGGTCGCGCAGGAGGACCCGCGCTTCGAACCCGAGCTCGCCCGCAACCTCGTCACGGCCGGCGTCATGTTCCTGGACCTGGACAGGGCCGAGGCCGCCAGCGAGACGTTGAAGGAGGCCGTGGACCTGTTCCGCCGTCTCGCCGTCGCCCACCCGGAGACGTTCGGCAGCGAACTCGCCGACGCGCTGACGCGGCGCAGCCAGGCGTTGCTGGAGCTGGCCGACGACATCGACGCCGCGCTCACCGCGCGCGAGGCCGTCATGCTCTGGCGCGAGACGGGGGACCGCAAGGGCCTGGGCGCCGCACTGCTCAACGTCGCCAAGGTCGTGGGTGACGTCGGCGCGGCCGAGGAGGCCGTCGAGGTGTACCGGGAACTGGTCGCCGAGGACCTCGTCTCGAACCAGGCGGGCCTCGTGATCGCCCTCGCGACGCTGGTCGAGCAGCAGCTCCTGCACGGCCAGGACGGTCAGGCGATGACCACGGCCGACGAGTGCCTCGACCTCTGCCACCGCCTGCCGTCGCAGCTCGTCGAGTTCTTCGGCGCGAAGCTGGCGCCACCGCTGCAGAACACGGCCCGCGCACTGTCCGATGCGGACCACCACGTCCGCGCGGTGGGGCTGTCCGAGTTCACGGTCGAGATCTGCCGGGCGCTGCGGTCGAGGACAGCGGCCACCGTCTACCTCTCGGCCCTGCAACGGCACGTGTGCAGACTCCGTGCCGCGGAACGCAAAGAAGAGGCGCGCAACACCGCGCACATCGCGATCGTGCTGTGGCACATGGCGGGACTCGACCTCGACGTCAGCGCCGACTACGCCGACGCGGTGACGATCTACGGCCGGCTCTGCGCCGAGACGAGGTACGAGACGGAGAAAGCACTCCGGCTCACCCGCCACGCGGTCGAAATCCTCCGCGGGGCAGGTGAGCCGGTGAAGTTGCAGTTCGCGCTGGAAACGGCCGAGGAACTCAGCTCTTGGTGAGCAGCGAGCGTGCGAAGAACGCCACGTTGGCCGGACGCTCCGCGAGACGGCGCATGAAGTAGCCGTACCACTCGTCACCGTACGGCAGGTACACGCGCATGCGGTTGCCCTCGGCGGCGATGCGGCGCTGCTCCTCGG
Organism: Lentzea sp. NPDC051208; assembly: GCF_040682435.1. Taxonomy (NCBI): domain Bacteria; kingdom Bacillati; phylum Actinomycetota; class Actinomycetes; order Pseudonocardiales; family Pseudonocardiaceae; genus Lentzea; species Lentzea sp. NPDC051208. The sequence goes on from NZ_JBFBAW010000006.1 coordinate 302,990, forward strand.
GCCGGATGCCGTACAGCATCTGGAACTCGTAGGAGTCCTTGGAGCGCGCGGACGCCAGGTCGGCGGCGATCGCGATCAGGCGCGGGTCGTGCGAGGCCACCATCGGGTAGCCGTCGCCCTCCATGAGGATCTTCAGGCAGCGCACGTACGACAGGTCGACGTCGTGCTTGTCCTGGTACGCAACGGAAGCAGGCTCCTGGTACGCGCCCTTGCACAGGCGCACGCGCGAACCGGCGTACGCCAGGTCACGGCAGTCCTGCTCGGTGCGCTTCAAGTACGCCTGCAGCACCGCGCCCACCCACGGGAAGTCCACCCGCAGCTCCCGCAGGATGCCCAGCGTGGAGTCCGTGGTGGTGTGGTCCTCCATGTCCAGCGTCACGGTCGTGCCGACGACGGCGGCCGCCGTGCAGATGCGCCGTGCGTTCTCCAGCGCGATCTTCTCGCCGTCGATCGCCAGTGACTGGCCGACGGCCGACAGCTTGACCGACACCTCGGCGCCCTGAGTGAGCCCCTGCGACTCCAGCCTCGACAGCAGCGTCAGGTACGCCTCGACGGTGGCGTTGGCCTGCGACTCCTCGAAGGTGTCCTCGCCGAGGTGGTCGAGCGTGACCAGACGACCGTCCGCGAGCACCTCGGCGGTCGCGCGGATCGCGGAGGAGACGTCGGCACCGGCGACGAACCGCTCGACGACGGGCCGGGTCAGCGGTGTCGACTCGACGAGCTTGCGCGCACCGGCACTCCGGGACGCAGCGAGCAGCACACTACGCATGATCACTTCCTCGGGTGAGGTCGATGAGGGGAGCTTTCATCAACTTGTGGTTGATGAAAGCTCCCCTCATCAATTTCGGGCTTGGGTATCAGCCCTGGTGCGGGTGGAGGTGGGAGGTGGGCGCCGCGAAGGTCTCCTTGATGGAGCGCGGGCTGACCCAGCGGAGCAGGTTGTGGACCGACCCCGCCTTGTCGTTCGTGCCGGACGCGCGACCGCCGCCGAACGGCTGCTGGCCCACGACGGCACCGGTGGGCTTGTCGTTGACGTAGAAGTTGCCGGCGGCGAACCGCAGCTCTTCCTGCGCGTGCGCCACGGCGGCGCGGTCACGGGAGATGATCGAGCCGGTCAGGCCGTAGGGCGCCGCGCTCTCCATCTGCTTGAGCACGGTCAGGTAGTCCGCGTCCTCGAACACGTGGATCGCGAGCACCGGCCCGAAGAACTCGGTGGTGAACACGGAGTTCGTGGGGTCGGCACCGAGCAGCACGGTCGGCCGGACGAAGAAGCCGTCGCTGTCGTCCGCGGTGCCACCGGCGGCGATCTCCAGCGACGAGTCCGCGCGAGCGGCCTGCAGCACGCCCGACAGCTTGTCGAACGAACGGCGGTCGATCACCGCGCCACCGAAGTTCGAGAAGTCGGTGACGTCGCCGTAGGTCAGGGCGTCGACCTCGGCCAGGAACTGGTCGGAGATCTTGTTCCACACCGAGCGCGGCACGTAGGCGCGCGACGCGGCGGAGCACTTCTGGCCCTGGTACTCGAAAGCACCGCGGATCAGGGCGACGCGCAGCACGTCCGGGTCGGCCGACGGGTGCGCCAGGATGAAGTCCTTGCCACCGGTCTCGCCGACGATGCGCGGGTACGAGCGGTAGTTCGCGATGTTCGAGCCGACCTGCGCCCACAGCTTCTGGAACGTCGCGGTGGAGCCGGTGAAGTGGATGCCCGCGAGGTCGGGGGAGTTCAGCGCCACCTCGGACACGGCGAGGCCGTCACCGGGCAGCAGGTTGATGACGCCGGGCGGCATGCCCGCCTCTTCCAGCAGCCGCATGGTGAGGTGCGCGGCGAACGACTGGGTGGGCGACGGCTTCCACAGCACCACGTTGCCCATCAGCGCGGGCGCGGTCGGCAGGTTGCCGGCGATGGCGGTGAAGTTGAACGGCGTGATCGCGTAGACGAAACCCTCGAGCGGACGGTGGTCCGTGCGGTTCCACACGCCGGGGGAGGAGATCGGCTGCTCGGCCAGCAGGTTGCGGGCGAACTGCACGTTGAAGCGCCAGAAGTCGATCAGCTCGCAGGCCGAGTCGATCTCCGCCTGGATCGCGGTCTTCGACTGGCCGAGCATCGTCGCGGCGTTCAGCGTCTGACGCCACGGGCCGGCGAGCAGGTCGGCGGCACGCAGGATGATCACCGCGCGGTCGTCGAACGACATCGCGCGCCACGCCGGAGCGGCCTCGCGGGCGGCCCGCAGCGCGTCGGTCGTGTCCTGCTGGGTCGCGCCGGCCAGCGTGCCGAGGACCGAGCGGTGGTTGTGCGGCTGGACGACGTCGAAACGCTCACCGCCACCCATGCGCTGCTCGCCGCCGATGGTCAGCGTCAGATCGAGCGGCTCCTTCTGCAGCTCGACCAGCTTGGCCTGCAGCTCAGCGCGCTCCGGGGTACCGGGGGCGTACTGCAGGACCGGCTCGTTGACCGGGGCGGGAACCTGGGTGACCGCGTCCACTCGCAACTCCTTATGGGCTTGTTCGGTACGCACACCGTAAGTCCGCGCGACCTGGCCTCGGTTGTGCAGACCGCCAAGATTCACCAGGTCAGATGTACGATCGAACAGTGCTGAATGCCTCCTGGCTATGAGCCTCCGCCACATCCTGATCGCACTCGGTGATCCACTCGTCGAACTGCAGGTCGCCCCCAACGGCCTGGAGGTCGACGTGCGCGACGTCGTGATCATGGACCCGGACGACCCGCCGGACGTGGCTCAGGGCGACCTCGCGCTGGTCATCGGTGCACGTGGCCGCGCCGCCCTGCCGCTGATCAGGGCCGCCGGACGAGCGAAAGCGGCCGCGGTCGCCGTCAAGGAGTCGTCCAAGCCGCTCGAACAGGCCGCCGTGGACGCCGGCGTGGCGTTGCTCGAAGTCAGGCCCGAGGTCCGCTGGGGCCACCTGGAGTCGCTCGCCAAGGGCGTCCTCACGACCACGACCGACGACGGCGAGGTCCTCGGCGACCTGTTCGCGCTCGCGCAGACGATTGCCACCCTGACCGGCGGCATCGTCAGCATCGAGGACACCGCGAGCCGCGTGCTCGCCTACTCGCGCTCGTCCGACGAGGTCGACGAGCTGCGCCGGCTGTCGATCCTCGGCCGTCAGGGCCCCGAGCCGTACCTGAAGATGCTCCGCGAGTGGGGCGTCTACAACCTGCTGCGCTCGGGCGAAGAGGTCGTCCGCATCGACGAACGCCCTGAGCTGGGCATCCGCCGGCGCATCGCGGTCGGCATCCACGCGGGCCGGCAGCCGCTGGGCACGATCTGGGTGCAGGAGGGCGACCAGCCGCTGACCGAGCAGGCCGAACGAGCCCTGCTCGGCGCCGCCCGCGTCACGGCACCGCACCTCATCCAGCAGCGCAACCAGCCCACGTCGAGGTTCCGCGAGAACCTCCTCGCCGCCCTGCTCACCGGCCGCATGGACGCCGCCACCGTCGCCGGCCAGATCGGCGCCGACCCGAAGAAACCCGCCGCCGTCGTGGTGTTCGCCGTGCGCAGCGCCGAGGGCGACCGCAGCGAACACGAACTCCGCCGCGCCGAGATGACCGGCCTGATCTCCGTGCACGCGGCGGCGTACCGGCGCAGCGCGCTGGTCAGCGAGTCCGGCGGCCGCACCTACGTGCTGCTGCCGGACCTCGCCCCGAACGCCCAGCTCCTGAGCCTGACCAGGGAGATCGTCACCACCGCACGCCGTCACCTGCACACGGCGGTCCAGGCGGCGGTCGGCTCGACGGTGTCCACACTGGACGACGCGCAGGTCTCCCGCCAGGAGGCCGAACGCGTGCTGGACGCGATGGCCCGCGACCTCGACGCCGAGGTGGCGACGCTCGCCGACGTCCGCTCGCAGGTGCTCGTGAGCGAGATCCTGGCGCTGCTGCAGGACAATCCGCGCATCCGGGACCCGAGGATCGACGCACTGGACCCGGAGCTCGCGAAGTCGTTGCTCGCCTACCTCGACGCGTTGGGTGACGTGCGTGCCGCAGCAGACCGGCTGCACGTGCACCCGAACACGCTCAGGTACCGGCTCAAGCGGATCGACCTGGACCTGGACGACCCGCTCGTCCGGCTCATCGCCCAGCTTCAGCTCAGGATGCGGTAGAGCAGCGCCCGTTCCGCGATCGTCCACGTGGTCGTGGTGAGCAGGTACAGCCCGGCGGCCAGCGGCAGGTACGCGGCCACCAGGATCGTCCCGAACGGCAGCACCTTGACCAGCCCGGTCATGAACCCCGGCGCGGGCGTGGTGGTCATCCGCGACTGCTGCCACTTCACGGTCACATAGGCGACCACCGCCAGCAGCCCGAACAGCACGAAGAACACCCATGCGAAGCCGGACGTGAAGTGCGCGCCGAGCGAGACGCCGAACAACGTGCCCTCCAGCAACGGGTTCGGCGTCGTCACCACCTGGTAGACGACCATGAAGAACGGGATCGTCGCGAGCATCGGCAGCATGCCCGCGAACATCGACACACCGTTGCGCTTGTAGACCTTCTGCGACTCCTCGGAGAACCGCATCAGGTCCTTGCCGTACTTCTTCTGCAGCTTCTGGATCTCGGGCGCGAGCTTGGCCTTGGCCTTCTCCCCGCGCACGGCCGCGCGGTAGAAGGGGTGCAGCGCGAGCCGCACGACGATCGTGAACAGGACGATGGCGAGCGCGGGCATGCCGAAGCCGGCCAGGGCAGCGCCCAGGTCTGCGAACAAGGGAGGTTTCTCCGTCTTGAGTTGGGACGTGCGGGACGTGTCAGAACGTCCGGCATCCCGGTGCTCGAGGACGGGACTTGCCTGCGGCATCTGGGTTTCGCAGCCGCAGTTGTGCCGTGCGCTGGGCTCGTTCGCGGATCGAGAGCGACCGCGCCGGTGCCACCGACAGCGGCACCAGCGCGACGACCACGATCAACGCGAGGGCGAGCGCGGTCACGGCCGCGACGACCTCGGTCGGAGACGAGAACAACGTGAAGGCGTAGAGGGCGGGCAGGAAGACCGCGAGCACGAGCATCGCTCGCTGCTTGGTCTCCGGCCGCCACATACCTCGCAGACTACCGAACCACGGCCGGTTCCTCGCCTCGCGGTTCACGACTCGACCAGACCTGGCCGTTCCGGGTGGTCGTAGCGCACGAAGAGGTCGGCCACCGGCTCGTAGTCGTCGAACGCGGGCAGCGTCCACTCCTCGGCGGTCTTGCGCTTCAGCGCGCCGGGGGAGAGCCACAGGTGCACGGTGAGCTCGGCCGGCAACCACCGGTCGAGCATCAAGGTGCCGTCGACGAGCACGACCCCGTTCTCCGGCACGTCGACGTACTCGGCGCGGCTGGCGCGGTCCGTGGCGGCGTTCCACAACGACGGCAGCACCTTGCCGTCCATCGCCGGGTCGAGGACCTCGCGCTGCAGGCCGCCGAAGTCGAACCAGTCGTGCCGGTAGGAGTACGAGTCGGTCCGGCCGTGTTCCAGCCGCACCGACGCCGGTCGCAGGAAGTCGTCGAGGGACACGCGCCGCACCGCGCGGCCCAAGGCGCGCAACGGTTCCACGACGGCGTCCGCGAGCGTGCCCGGCTCGGCGGCGGGTGCGCCGTCGATCAGGACACGCGTCCGGCCCGGCAGCGCTTGAACGCGGGTGACGATCTCGGCGACGAGCGTGTCGAACGTGAGCGGCCGGACCTTCACGGGTGCCAGTCCGCCCAGGCCGTGTCCCACCAGATCTCGCCGGACGCCAGCATCTTCTCGATCTTGAGCCCCTCGGCCCTGATCGCTTCCGCCTCGGCGGCGGAGTACTTGCCCGACGCCACCTGCTCCTCGAACTCGTCGAGGTCGCGCTGCTCCCACGTGCCGTCCGGCGCCAGGGTGTAGTCCAGCGCGTGGTCGAGGGTCTCGAATCCGTCCTCGACGCGGCGGTAGGGCGCCTGCAGGTTCAGGTAGTAGTTGCCGAACACCCGGTCGTCGCCCTTCCAGAACAGGTCGACGGAGTAGGCGTCCCGCGGGCGGTGCAGCATGAGCTTGCCGTGACCGCGCCAGAAGCCGCGTTCGGGCTTGTCCCACGGGTGCGGGTGGTGGTGGTCGGGGTAGGTGAGCCGGGTGCCCGGCTCGACGAACACCGCCAGCAGGCCCGGCTCGTCGACGACCACCTTGGTCGGCATCTCCGACCACACCTTGCCGTGCAGCACCTCACGCCGCACTACGACCTCACCGGGCGTGAACAACCTCATGGTCAGAACTTACGTGATCACGCTCCGCCGCGTCCTGGGCCAGCATCTTCCGCTTGAGCACCGGCACGGCGTTGGTGACGCGCAGGAACGTCCGGGAGAACGCCGCCACGACCGGTCCGATCACGGGCTTGTGGACCAGGCTGGTGCCGTCCATCATCTCGCGCGACGCCTTTACGGCCTCGAACCCGTACTCGATCATCTCCCGCTCGTACTCGCCGATCGCCTGCACGGCGTCCTTGCCCGCGTGGGCCTCGACGAGCTTGCGGCACAACAGTTCCGCGTCCCGCAGCGCCGTGTTCGCGCCGATGCCGCGGCCGGGCGTCATGATGTGCACAGAGTCGCCGATCATCGTGACGTTGCTCGGCTGCCACGGCCTCAGCCGCTCGGACGTGCGAACCCTGATCTGGAACACGGTCTCCGGAACGGCCAGCGCGAAGAGCTTGCGCAGGTGCGGGTGGAACTTCGGCGTCAGGTTCAGCACGACCTGCTTGAGCTCGGCCTGGCTCATGCCCTTCATGTCCGGGAACTTGTCGTGCGAGGCCGCGTAGCCCCACATGATGTAGTCGTCCTCGACACCCGTGCCGTCGAAGCGCATCACGTGGATGATCACGAACTCGCCGTGCGGGCCGAACACCAACGTGATGCCGCCGTCGGCCAGCGGTGGCAGCAGCTTCACGTTCTCGTCGGTCAGCGGCAGTTTGCCCGCGATCGACGTGATGCCGGTGTCGACCACCTCGGCGTCCGGCAGGTACTGCCTGCGCACCTTCGACTGCGCGCCGTCCGCGCCCACCAGCACGTCACCGGTCTCGGACGTGCCGTCGCCGAAGAACGCGGTGACGGTGCCGTCGTCGTTTTGGGTGAAGTGCGTGAACGTCTTGTCGAACCGGACGACGTCGTCCAGGCCGCCGAGCAACGCCGTGCGCATCGCGATCCGGCTGACCGACTTCTCGCTGCGGCTGGCGTCGCGGTCCGTGTCGATGTCGCCGACCAGCAGTTCCTTGTACTTCTCGGTGCGCATGACGATGTGCTTGGGCGGCCGGGCGGTGGTGCGGACGAACTCGGCGAACACATCCGGTGGCAGGCAGCTGTGCAGCGCTTTGCTGCCGTCCGGGCTGATCCCGACGCGGTAGCCGATCACCATGCTGCGCGGCGTGCGATCGCGTTCGAACAGGGCCACGTCCACGCTGGCCTTCTTCAGCCCGTGCGCCAGGCATAAGCCACCGGTGCCCGCTCCGATGATGAGTACACGCATGACAACTCCCCCTTGCCAAGTATCTTAGCAAGGAAGATATTCAGTTTCTGAGAGTCTTGTCAATCGTCCTGACTGAGTCTCCGGAGCCGGGCGGTGGCGATGGCGAGCCGGACGTCGTCCGGCGGCAGCAGCTTGACCAGCTGTTCCAGCGCCTCGACGTCGTGTTCGCCGGAGTCGGTCTGGGTGAACGTCCACAGCGCGTTCGCGTCGCCGCGCTGGAGAACCGCCTTGCGCACCCCGGTCGCCAGGTCGTCCCGCTCGGCCAGCACGACGGGTGCCTCGGAGCGGCGCAGCAGTGAGCCGCGGTACCTGCTCGCGGCCAGCGGCACGTCACCGGCCTTGAGGGCGGCCCGCACCGCGAGGAAGTCGGTCTCGACGTCGGCGGTGAGCCGGTACGGCCTGGTCGCGAGGACGTCCGGGCCCAGCTGGGCCCGCAGCCGGTGCAGCTCGGCGCGCACGGTCGTCGGGTTGCCGCGCTCGCCGTAGAGACGTAACGCGAGCTGGCCGGCCGTCAGCCTGCCCTGCAACGTCAGCGCCGCCAGGATCTCCGCGTGCCGCAACGAGATCGGCACCTCGCGGCCGTCCAGCACGACCTTGGGCTCCGGCAGCAGGAACGACAGCGACAGCACGCTGCGCCGCACGTGCCGCTGCCGGGGAACGCGCAGCAGATAGCCGTGGGCGAGCGGCTCCAGCACCGCCTCGCGGCCGTCCGGGAGTTCGACCCGGTCCGCGGAGACGTCGACGCGCGAGGGCAGCAGGCCGTACGGCTCGACGGCCACGACCCGTCCGGTCGGGCTGAGCAACGCGCCGGGCTCACCGCGCAACGCGATCAGGTGGCGCATGTTGCGCGCCCGCAGGTCCTCGTCCTGCGCGTGCATCCGGGCGAGCATCTCCGACTCGGCGAGGCGGGCCGACGCCGAGACGAGCGCCACCATCGAGGGATGAACCGTCTCGATCGGGCCGCTGAGGTCGACGACCCCGATCGTGGTTCCCGTATCGGGGTCGCGGATCGGGCTCGCCGCGCAGGTCCAGTGGTGGTAGGTCCGCACGAGGTGCTCGGCCGAGTGGACCGTGACGGGGGAGTTCACCGCCAGCGCGGTGCCCATCCCGTTCGTCCCCGCCGCACCCTCCGACCAGAGCGTTCCCTCCGCCAGGCCGACGTCCTCGGCGCTGCCGCGGGTGTCCTTGGAGCCCTCGCACCACAGGATGTGGCCCTGGGCGTCCGCGACGATCATGATGTGCTTCGCCTCTTCCGCGAAGCCCAGCAACGTCTCGCGCAGCAGCGGCAGCGTCGGGTGCAGCGGGTGCCGTTCGCGCAGGTCCGAGAGCTCGTCGGCGGCGAACACGGTCGGCGCGGTGTGCAGGTCTGGATCGACGTTGGCGGCGAGTGACCGCTGCCACGACGCGGAAATCACCGAGCGTGGCAAATCAACCGTGTGAGTACCACTCAACACGGCTTCTCTGACTCGACTCAGCAACAGTGCGTGTTGCCCAGGTTCGTGGGTCACTGATCCATCCACGGCTTGCAACGGGCATGCAACGTTCTGCTGCCTACTTTCTCATTTTCCCCACCCCGGGCATCGAGTGGCCCATCTCTGGCAGGGAGTCGAGAATGACGCAGTACGCGGCGCCGGGGCAGCCCGGCAGCGTGGTCGCGTACCGAGCGAGGTACGACCACTTCATCGGCGGCGATTACGTGTCACCCGTGACCGGCGAGTACGTCGAGAACGTCACGCCGGTGACCGGAGACGTCTTCACCGAGGTCGCCCGTGGCACCGACGCCGACCGCGCCCGTGCGATGCACGCGGCCAGTGGCGCCGCACGCGCGTGGGGGAACACCACGCCCCGAGAGCGCGCCACCGTGCTGTGCGAGATCGCGGACCGCATCGAAGAGCACGCGACCGAACTCGCCGTCGCCGAGACATGGGACAACGGCAAGCCGGTCCGTGAGGCCCTGGTCGCCGACGTCCCGATGCTGATCGAGCTGTTCCGCCAGTACGCCGCCGTCGTCCGCGCCGAGGTGGGCGAGGTCGAGCAGCTCGGCCGCAGCACCTTCGACTACCGCTCGTTCCAGCCGATCGGCGTCGTGCACGAGCGCGTCTCGTGGACGTTCCCGCTGATGAACGCGTGCCGGGTGCTCGCACCCGCGCTGGCCGCCGGCAACGCCGTGGTGCTGGAGCCCGCCCTGCAGACGCCGGCGTCGATCCACGTCCTGCTGGGCGTGATCGCCGACCTGCTGCCGCCCGGCGTCGTCAACGTCGTCACCGGCTCCGACGACCACCCCGTCGTCGCCGGCCGCTGCCCGAACATCTTCTTCTCCGACGTCACGGCGCGCCGCGACAGCTTCCTGGACAAGGCGCTGGAGGGCTTCGTGATGTTCGCGGCCAACCAGGGCGAGGTCTCCACGGCCCCGTCGCGCGCGTTGATCCAGACCGCCGTCTACGAGGAGTTCCTGCACCTCGCGACGGTCCGGACGGAGGCGTTGCGCTCGGGTGACCCGCTCGACACGGACACGATGGTCGGCGCTGTCGTGAGTCTTGCGCAACGCGATCGAGTTCTTGCGTACGTGGAGCGCGGCAAGGCCGAGGGCGCCCGCCTGGTGACCGGCGGCGAGGCCTCCGGGCACTTCGTGCAGCCCACGATCTTCGAGGGCGACCACCGTTCGGGCGTGTTCTCCGACGACGTGCTCGGTCCCGTCGTGTCGGTGACCAGGTTCGACGACCGCGACGACGCCCTGAAGATCGCCAACGAGGCCGTCGCCCAGCTCGGCGCCGGCATCTGGTGCCGCGACGTGGCACTCGCGCACAACGTCGGCCAGGACCTGCGCGCCGAACGGGTGTGGGTCAACAACTACCACGCGTACCCGGCGAACACCGCCGTGCTCGCCGGGTACCGCCGCGTGAAGCACCTGCTGGTCAGCTACTCCGACCGCGGGCAGGGCCACTTCTGAGTCACTTCTTCCACGGCACCTGAGGGCTCGCGTAGAAGTTGACGCCCTGGACCTTCCAGCGCGGCCCCTGCGCGCCCAGGCGCGGGGCGAAGCGGTCCCAGTTGTGGACAGATGCCGGAGACCAGCCGAGCTCGGCCGCGACCGGGAGCCTCGGGAACGCCATGTGCTCGATGTCGGCGGAGGTCCGGATGGTCTCCGTCCACAGTGGAGCCTCGACGCCGCGCACGCTGCCCTCGGTGACGCCCTGCAGGTACGCGCCGGGGTTCCAGCTGTAGGCGTCCCTGACCTCGACCAGGCCCGCCCAGTCCAGGCCGAGCTCGGTGTTCTCGTCGTACTTCATGTCGAGGTAGATGCGGTTCGCCGGAGACATCAGCACCTTGTTGCCCCGCTGGGCCGCCGCGGCCACGCTGGCGTCGGTCGTGGTGGTGCCCCAGAACTGCGGGATGACCGCGGTGTCCCCGGTGGTCTTGATGAACTCGTGCCAGCCGGTGGTGGTCTTGCCGTACTTCTTGACGATGGGCAGGACCCGGTTCATGAACGTCACGTAGTCGGCGTCAGGGGTGCTGTGCGCCTCGTCGCCGCCGATGTGGAAGTACGGGCCGGGGGTGATCGCGGAGACCTCCCGGACCACGTCCTCGACGAACTTGTAGGTGATGTCCTTGTTGATGCAGAGGGAGCTGAAGCCGACCTCGGTGCCGGTGTAGAGCGGGCGCTTCTTGCCGTCGCAGTTCAGCTCGGCGTAGCTCGCCTGCGCGGCGTTGGTGTGGCCCGGCATGTCGAACTCGGGGATGACCGTGATGCCCCTGCTCGCCGCGTGGGCGACGATGTCCTTGTACTGGCTCTGGGTGTAGAAGAGCTTGCCCGTCCGGCCGCCGACCTCCGTGCTGCCACCGATCCTGGTCAGCTCGGGCCAGCTGTTGATCTCCAGCCGCCAGCCCTGGTCGTCGCTCAGGTGGAGGTGGAAGTAGTTGATCTTGAACGCGGCGATCTGGTCGATGTAGCGCTTGACCTGGTCCGGGGTGAAGAAGTGGCGGGAGACGTCGAGCATCGCGCCCCGGTGGTGGTACCTGGGGTGGTCGAGGATGCTGGCGCCCGGCACCTTCCACGGGCCCGGCTGCTTCGTTCTGGCCTCGGCCTTGGGCGGGAGGAGCTGGCGCAGGGTGGCGATGCCGTTGAAGTGGCCGGCCTGGGAGTTCGCGCGGATGACCACCTGTTTCGGGGTCACGTCCAGCTGGTAGCCCTCTGGGCCGGTTTTGGGGTCCGCGCCGCCGGTCAGGACTACGCCGTGGCCTGAGATGCCGTTCGTGACAGGCAGGGCGTAGCCCGTGGAGGGACGCAGGACCTTCGCCAGCAGCTCGGCCGGTCTGCGGGCGTCCTGGGTCGTCAGCTGGATCTTGGCTGCCGCGGTCAGGGCGAAGGTGATGTCCCGGTGGGGCTGCACCTGGACCGGCTGGGGGACCAGCTCTTGGAGGGTGCTCGGGGCTGCCGCTTCTGCTGTGTTGGTCACCAGCACTCCTGATCCGGCGATCACCAGTGCCGCTAGTGCGGCCTGCAGTTGTTTCGCTTTCACGCCATCCTCCACTGGGCATTGGGGGGACTCGGCGGCGTTCGGTCACGGTTTCAGGGGCGGGATTCGGTGTCAAGGTTCAGACCAATTTCGCCGCTCTGCCCGCGTGGTCAGAGGTGTTCCTTGCTCAGCTTGTGCCACAGGGCCGGGAGGGCTGCTTCCGTCTTGTGCGCCAGCTCCACCTCCTTGCCGTAGAGCAGGCCGAACGTGAAGCCGTTCTCGTCGCCCCTGCCCAGTTCCAGCAGGACCGGGCGTGCGACCACCGAGTCCTGGTGGTCGCCCAGCACGGTTTGGACGTCCTTCGCGCGCTTGCGCAGGGCCTTGGCGTGCTTGCCGAGTGCGGGCTCGGCGACCTCGGCCGAGTAGCGCAGGCGTTTCGCCGCCTTGCGGGCCTCGTGGAGAGGTTCGTCGCTGTCGCTGGTGGCCAGTGCTTCCTCCACGCGGACGTCCAGGCGGTGGCGGGCCTTTTCCACCAGGCGCGGGAGGACGTCCTTCGCCTTGCCTGAGGCAAGGGACGTGAAAGGGGGCGTGGACAGCAGCGTGTCGATGGTGTTGAGGAGGGTGAAGTAGCGCTCGCTGTCCAGCGCGGCCACGGAGTCCTTGTGCGCCTTGGCTTCCAGCGGAGCGAAGTAGCGGGTCGTGCGGGCGGCCACGTCACCCAGGACCAGTTCCGGCGGGAGGGCGTGCAGGCCCTCTTCGAAGCGCATGCGGAGCACTTCCAGGTCGCGCGAGGTGCCCAGGACGGAGGTCAGCCACTTCAGTTCGTCGGTCAGGGCTCGGGTCTGCTCGCGGTCGACGATCTTGCCGAAGGCCTGGAGGGCCGAGCGCATGCGGCGGGTGGCCACTCGCATCTGGTGGACGGCGTCGTCCTCGTTGCGGCGGACTCGGGGGTCCTGGTTCTGGAGCGCGGCTCGTTGTTCGTAGAGGTAGGCGAGGACCACGTCGCCCGCCGTCGGCTTCTTGCCGAGGGTGGGACCTGAGTCCCGCTTCACGCCGATCACCTGGGAGAGCTTGGACTTCGAGGACGACGGGACGATGCCCGCGTCGGCCAGGTGGCGTTCGACCGTGTCGAGGAGAGCGCGGTCGCCGCTTTCGCCCAGTTCCACCTCGATCTCGCGCCACGAGGTGGTCGTGGTGGAGGAGCCCATGGTCTGGGCGGTGACCACGTCGTCGACGACCTCGGCGAGCATGTCGCCGTTGCCGTTGGAGAGCTGCCAGCGGCGGCGGTTGGTGCGGATCTCGGCCACCGGGCTCAGGTCGCCGCCCCTGGTGTGGGCGCGGACCAGGGAGGAGAGGTCCTTCGGGGGCTTCTTCACGGCGCGGCCCAGGGGGACGTGGAGTTCCTGGCGGGAGTCCTCACCTGCCGGGAGTTTGAGGTGCCAGCCCTCGTCGTTGCCACCCACCCGCCTGCGCAGCGTCACGCCGGCGCGGGCCAGGCGGTAGTCGTCGGTGTCGAAGTAGGTGGCTTCGAGATCGAACTCTTCCGGGCCGGTCGCCACGCCGGTGATCTCGGTGAGGTCCGGCAGACTCGCGTCCGATGGTGCCTCGTACTTGCGTTCGGTCTCAGTAACGGAGGTCGCCATTTTCTATTAATACCTCGTTCTGTCCGGGTTCACCCACTGTGGTGACGGTGCGTGAGGGTGGGCGCCACGGCCGGGCGGAACCACGCCTCTAATGCGTGCATTGGTCGGGTACCCGCTTTTCCCGGTCCACTGTGTCCGGTTCGCTGGTCGCGTGCCCACGGAGAAGGAACGGCTCGACGTGGTCGAGCCGCAGGTCGCCACGTTGATCAGTCACGTCGGTCAGCTCACGGCGGAACTCGAGCGCGTCACGGCCCGGCTGACGGTGCTGGAACGGCGGTTGTCCGGTGCCGGGGACGGGCCGCTGGCCGACCTCGACGCGGTGACCGGCGAGGTCGAGCCGCTGGTCGAGGCACTGCGCAGGGCGTGGGACGCCGAGCAGGAGATCCTCGCTGACCCGGCCCGGATCGCCCTCAGGCAGGAGGTGCTCGAGTTCGACGGGCTCAAGGCCCGCCGCGACGAGGCCAGGTCCAAACTGGACGGTGGGCGGGTGCCCCGGTTCGAGCGGGACGCGCTGTCGCACGAGGTGCGCCAGATGGAGTGGCTGATCAACGCGAACGAGGCCAGCGCGCGGCGGGCCGCCGAGCGGCTGGAGGCCGACGAGGACGCGATGGGCGAGCAGTGGCGCACCGAGGCCGTGCTCGCGGGGGACAAGGCCCGCGGCGAGATCAAGGACGCGGCCGAGCGGCGCATCTCGCAGGCGCTCGGGCAGTACGCGCGGATGCCGGTGTGGTTCCGGGTCGGACTGGGCGAAATCCCGACGCCGGACCCGTCGTTCTGGCTCGAGTCGGCGATCGCGGTGCTCGCGTACCGGCTGGAGTACGGCGTCACGGACGCGGTCACGCCGCTGGGCACGCCGCCGTCCGCGTCGTCCGGCAGTGAGAACTGGGTCCGCCGCGCGAACGTCCACGCCGACATCACCGACCGCCTGACGACGTTGGCCGCGACCTTCCACCTGCAGTAGCCTGTTCTGCAACCGTCGGGTTGCAGAAGGGGTGCGCGAGTGAGTCAGGTCGATGACGTCTTGGCCGCGCTCGCCGACCCGATGCGCCGGCGGATCCTCGACCTGGTCGCGGCGAAGGGTGCGGCGTCGGCGTCGGCGCTCGCCGCCGAACTGCCGGTGAGCCGGCAGGCGATCGTGAAACACCTGGGTGTGCTGGAGAAGGCGGAGCTGGTGGCCTCCGAGCGCGCCGGCCGGGAGAACAACTTCTCCGTCCGGTCGGGCGCGCTCGACGCCACCGCCTCCTGGATGGCCTCGCTCGCCTCCCAGTGGGACCAGCGGCTGGCCGCCATCAAGAAGATCGCTGAGTCATGACGGTGCCGCCGACCACGGTGGCGAGCACGGGGATCTCCGCGATGGCGTCGCTCGTGCGCGGGTCCTCGCCGAGCACGACGAGGTCCGCGAGCTTGCCCGGGGTGAGGCTGCCCAGCACGTGCTCCTTGCGGCACGCGTAGGCGCTGCCGAGCGTGTACGCGCGGATCGCCTCCTCCACGGTGATCGCCTCGTCCGGTCCGACCGCCCGGCCGCTGGACGACCTCCGGCGCACCATGAACTCGATGGCGCGCAACGGTGCCCCGTCCGCGACCGGCCGGTCCGAGCTGCCCGCGACGGTGATGCCGTGGTCGAGGAACGACCGTCCGCGGTACATCCACGGCGCCCGGCGCGGGCCCATGATCTCGCTGTAGTCGTCGCCGTAGGAGTGCAGGAACGTCGGCTGGACGACGGGAACCAGGCCGAGCGCGGCGATCCGGCCGAGCTGGTCCGGGCGGACGAGCCCGCAGTGCTCGACGCGGTGCCGGGCGTCGGGGCGCGGGCGTTGCCGTTGCGCTTCTTGGACCGCGTCCAAGGTGAAGTCGATGGCCCTGTCGCCGATCGCGTGGATCGCGAGCTGCCAGCCGGCGTGGTGGCCGTCGATGATCGCCGCCCGCATGAACTCCTCGGACTCGGCGAGCTGACCCGAGCCACCGGTCCCGAGGTACGGCTCGGACAACGCGGCCGTGCGCGCCATCATGCCGCCGTCGGTCCACAGCTTCAGGGCTCCCAACGACAGCATGTCGTCGCCGAAACCGGTGTGCAGCCCGAGGTCGATCGCGCGCGGAACGCCGTCGGACGGGTCGGCGGTGACGTCGTGCAGGACGTGCGCGGACACCATGAGCTGCACGCGGATCGGCAGCCGGGCGCGTTGGTACGCGGCGGCTTCGAGGGGGCTGCTGGCGATCAGGCCCGCGCCGATGCCCGCCTCCGCGCACATCGTCACGCCCTCGGACAGCACCTGACGGGCGCTCTCGCGCAGCTCGGCGGTGATCTCGTCGAGCGAGTGCGGCAGCCGCAACGTGCGGGCGGCCAGTTGCTCGTTCTCGGTCAGCCAGCCGTCACTCGTGATCTCCGGAAGTTGCTTCAGCACCACGGAGTTCACGACGCAGGCGTGACCGGACAGGTCGGCGACGTACACCGACCGGCCGTCGCTGATCCGGTCGAGGTCCAGCGCGGTGAGCGGGCGGTCCATGATCCGGCGGTCGTAACCGGACGCCTCGATCCAGCCCGTGCCGGGGGCGTTGGCGAGGCGGTCGAGGATCTGGGAGACCGTCGTCAGGCCGGTGATGTCGATCGCGCGGCGGCCGTTCCACGCGAGGTGCGTGTGGGCGTCGATGAAACCGGGCAGCACCACGGCTCCGCCCAGGTCGACGGTCTCGGTCGCGGGCAGGTCCGCGACCTGCTCGTCCAGTCCCGCGATGCGGCCCTGCCAGATGCCGATCGTGTGCGCGGCGGGGCGTGCCGGGTCCATCGTGATGGCCCGGCAGCCCGTCAGCTTGAGGTCGAGTCTCACGCGGTCGCGAGGACCGGCACGGGAGTGTTGGTCAGCACGGACGTCAGGATCTCACCCGACCGCACCGCGACGTTGGACAGCAGCGACGACGTGATGCCGTGCGAGTGCTCAGTGCCGCCCTGCAGGTAGATGCCGCCCCTGAGCGACGTCTGAAGGCGGTAATCGCGGCCGACGACCAGACGGCCGGCCTCGTCGCGTGCGCACGTCTCGTCCAGCGAACCGAGAACCGGCGCGGCCTCGTCGTAGCCGGTCGCGAGCAGCACGAGATCGGTGTCGACGAACTCCTGCTCACCGGTGACGAGCGACTGGATCACCGCACGCGCGCCGTCCGCAGACTCCTCCACCGCGACGAGCCGGGTCATCTTCATCATCTTCAGGCGCTCGGTGCCCAGCACCTTCTCCTGGTACGCGGTGCGGTAGAGCTGCGCGATCAGGTCGACGTCGACCACGGAGTAGTTGGTGTTGCGGTGGTAGTCCATCAACCGCTGCTTCACGGCGTCCGGGGCGTCGTAGTAGTGGTCGACGGCCTCGGGGTCGAAGATCCGGTTCGCGAACGAGCTGTCGTCCGCGGGGGAGTAGCCGTAGCGGGAGAACACCGAGCACACCTCGGCGCCGGGAAACTGGCGGTGCAGGTACGCCACGGCCTCCGCGGCGCTCTGCCCGGCACCGACGACGACGCAGCGCTTCGGGTCCTTCAGCGTGCCGACGCGGTGCAGGAACTCGCTGTTGTGCCACACGCGGTCCGACAGCGTGATGCCCTCGGGCACGGTCGGGCGCAGTCCGGTCGCGAAGACGAGGTTGCGGGCGTGGTACACGTCACCAGTGGCCGTTGTCACCTCGAACAGGTCGTCCTGGATCGCTTCCACGCCAACGGCTTCGGTGCCGTAGGTGACCACGTCGTCGACCTGGGCCGCGGCCCACTCGAAGTAGTCGTGGAACTCGACGCGCAGCGGGAACAGGTTCTTGTGGTTGACGAAGTCGATCAGCCGGCCGCGGTCCCGCAGGTAGCACAGGAACGAGAAACGACTGGTCGGGTTCCGCATGGTGACGAGGTCCTTGAGGAACGACACCTGCATGGTGGCGTCGTCCAGGAGCATGCCCCGATGCCACCCGAACGCCTCCTGGCGTTCCAGGAACACCGCGGTGACAGGGGTTTCGGCCTGCTCGTTGTGCTCGGTCAGAGCGATGGCGAGCGCCAGGTTCGAAGGACCGAACCCGATACCGACGATGTCGTAGATCGGATGCATGAGCACCGAACTTAGGGCAGCCTAAGCTGCCTTGGCAAGCCGTCAGTTAGGTTAGCCTGACCGTATCGCACCGGAGTGAAGGAGGACACCCCCATGAGGGTCGTCATGTTCGGGTTCCAGACCTGGGGTCATCGCACCCTGCAGGCACTTTTGGCGTCCGAGCACGAGGTCGTCCTGGTGGTGACCCACCCCAAGGGAGAGGGCGCGTACGAGAAGGTCTGGAGCGATTCGGTCGAGGACCTGGCCCGCGAGAACGGCGTCGAGGTCCTGGTCCGCGAACGCCCGGAGGACCAGGAGCTGCTCGACGCGCTCAAGGCCGCCGAGCCGGACGTGATCGTCGCCTGCAACTGGCGGACGTGGATCCCGCCGCAGGTCTTCGCGCTGCCCAAGCACGGCACGTTGAACGTGCACGACTCGCTGCTGCCGAAGTACGCGGGCTTCTCGCCGTTGATCTGGGCGCTTCTCAACGACGAGAAGGAAGTCGGCGTGACGGCGCACATGATGGACGACACGCTCGACGCCGGCGACATCGTGCTGCAGCGCTCGGTCCCGGTCGGCCCGCGCGACACCACGGCCGTGCTGTTCGAGAAGACGCTGGAGCTCTTCGGTCCGATCACGGTCGACGGCCTCGCCGAGATCGCGTCCGGCCGCACGGACTTCCAGAAGCAGGACCGTTCGCAGGCCTCGTTCTTCCACAAGCGCGCCGAGGAAGATCTGCGCATCGACTTCACCTGGACCGCCGAGGAGCTGGACCGCCTGGTGCGCGCGCAGTGC
The DNA here is from genome assembly GCF_040682435.1 of Lentzea sp. NPDC051208. Lineage (NCBI taxonomy): Bacteria > Bacillati > Actinomycetota > Actinomycetes > Pseudonocardiales > Pseudonocardiaceae > Lentzea > Lentzea sp. NPDC051208. The sequence continues at coordinate 321,402 of NZ_JBFBAW010000006.1, forward strand.
GCGCCGTACCCGAGCGCGTTCTGCTTCCACCGCGGCCAGCGCCTGGAGATCATCGAGGCGGACGTCTCCGCCGAGGTCTACGGCGGCACTCCCGGCCGGATCTTCTACCGCGAGGGCGACGGCGTGGCGATCGTCGCCGGCGCCGAGGCCCGGCGCGGCAGGAGCAAGGCGTTGCTGGTCAAGAAGGTTCGTACCGCGGATGGCACCGAGCTCAAGGCGCACGAGTACTTCAAGCACATGGGCGGCTACCTGACCTCGCGTCCGTAGTCCCGACACGCTGATCACGGGCCGGGTGACCGGTCCGTGATCAGCATGGTCGATCATGGGCGCATGAATCGCGCGGCGGTGACGTCACTGGTGGTCTTCGTGCTGCTCGTGGCGGTCGGCTGGTACCTCACGAATCTCCAGTCGTCCCAGCAGAATCCGCCCACGACGCCCGCGCCCGTTCCGACCGGTTCGTCGGACCTCGCCGCCCTGAAGATCGCGCCGGAGGGCAAGATGGCCGGCTACAGCCGCGACCGCTTCCCGCACTGGGCCTCGCAGGGAAACTCCTGTGACACCAGGGAGATCGTGCTGCAGCGCCAGGGCGCCGACGTGAAGACGGACAAGGACTGCAAGGCGACCTCGGGCACCTGGAACAGCGTCTACGACGGCGTGGTGATCAAGGAAGCGGGTGACGTCGACATCGACCACACCGTGCCGCTGGCGGAAGCGTGGCGGTCGGGTGCCGACAAGTGGACCGACGACGAGCGCAAGGCGTTCGCCAACGACCTCGGCGGCGTCCAGTTGATCGCGGTGACCGCGAAGTCCAACCGCTCCAAGGGTGACCAGGACCCGGCGAAGTGGAAGCCGCCGGTCACGGCGTACGGGTGCACGTACGCGCAGCACTGGATCTCGGTGAAGATCGCCTACAAGCTGACCGTGGACCAGCCGGAGCACGACGCCTTGGCGGGGTTGCTCAAGACCTGCTGATCGGCCCGGTCCACCGCGGCCGGAAATCGTCGGGAAACGCGAACCCCAGGTGCTCCACGGCCTCCGCCCACGCGATCCCGGGCGCGCCCTTCGGCTCTTGCCTGAGCGACCTGGTCCGCGCCCCCGACGACTCCTCCCCCGTGAGGGTTCTACGACACGGCCCGACCCTCCTTGACGGACCGCGTCGTCTCTCCCCCTACCCGACCTGAACGGACTCGAACAGACCGGACAGCTTCCAGTGCGTCACGTACCCCATCGCCTCGGCGGCGATCAGCACGTCGAGCTTGCCGAGGTTCGTGCGCGCCGGCATCTGGTACGCCTTGCCGCGCCGCGCGTCGAGCACCATCGGGATGGCGCCGGGCAGCGTGTCCGCGACCGTGTGCTGCAGGATCCGCAACCCGACGTTGGCCGCCTCCCTCGTCAGCGGCACCTCCTTGGTGTGCACCAGCACCGCGTACGTCGTGCCGTCCTTCTTGCGCAGCCCCAGGTGCGGCCGCACCTTCAGGGTCAGTTCGCCGGCGCGGTAGGTGGCGCCCTCCACCGGCACCCCCGTCGCCTTGAACGACGCCAGCCAGGGCAGGAAGCCGTCGGCGATCTCCTCGAACGCCCGCGGCTGCCCCGTGCGGTTGGCGCTCATGATCGCCTTCTTGAGCTCGATCTCGGGTTCGGTCGAGTTGACCGCTCGTCGCATGGCGTCGCGGATCGGGTTGTAGAACCCGCACACCCGCGTGTCGGAGGCCAGGTACATCCCCCGCTGTTCCGACACGATGTTGATGCGTCCACGCTGACCGCTCATGACGTACTCGGTGAACGACAATGCGGTGACGCTGACGTTGTTGTCCGGCAACGTTTTCTCCCCTCGTACCGCGAGCTTCACCTGACGTTATCCGAGGGGTCTGACAAAAACGGGCCTGCTCCGAACGGCGCAACCGCTACTCAGCGTTGAGCGGTCACCCGAGTAGGTGACACGCAGAGTTGCGACCTGGATCGCAATCGGTAAACGGACGGTGACGGACCGGCAACCGATCAAGCGGATGACCGTTCGTCTGCCGTTCGTCGACGCTCATCGAACGCTTACCGCAAGACCAGCGGAAGTAACCCTCCGTAGAAGATCAACTCAGGAGAATGGATCCGTCAGGAGGAATCACGGCGAGGGAGCACGATGGCGGTAAGGGCGGAGCGTTCACCCGATAGAGCGGGTGACGTGGAAGATCCGCAGCCGCGGCAGTGGGGGAGGTGGCTGGTCCACCCCGGCAACTGGCCGCACGCGATGCAGGTGACGGTCATCCTCGTGCTGATCGCGCTGCTGCTGTGGGCCATCGCCGTCACGCTCGGTCCGGACCAGGCCTTCATCGTCGGCTCCGCGGGCATCGCGGCCAAGCTGATCTGCATGTACCTCGACACCCGCGCGCAGAACTAACTCCCGTACCTCTCTGCGGCCCGCGCCTTGGCCTTCGCCGCCTCGACCTCGCGGTCCTTCGGCGGCGCCGTGGTCACCAGCGCGTCGAGCAGTTCCTGCGTCGCCGCAGCCACCGCCGCGACCGCCCTGTCGAACGCGGCCTGGTTCACCGCGGACGGTTTCGTCGCCCCGGCCACCTTCCGCACGTACTGCAGCGCCGCGGCCTGCACCTCGTCGGACGTGGCGGGCGGTTCGAAGTTGTGGAGCACCCGGATGTTTCGGCACATGCCTCCACTATGACCTGTTCGGCGGCGCCGCGCGGGTGTGGATGCGTTCTCCCTGCTTGCCGAACAGGCTGATGATCTCGGCGGGCCTGCCGTCCGCGCTGCTGAAGCTGTGCGGCTGCCGGCAGTCGAACTCGGCCACCTCGCCCGCGCGCAGCACGATCTCCTTGTCGCCGAGCCGCATCCGGATCCGCCCGCTCAGCACGTAGAACCACTCGTAGCCCTCGTGCACGCGCGGTTCGTGCAGCTCCGAGTCCGTGATGATCATCTTCCACGCCTGCAGCGGCCCGATCGAGCGGGTCAGCGGGATGCCGACGCGGCCGTGGTCGAGCTGGCGCGGCTTCATCGCGACGCGCGGATCGCCCACCTCGGGCGCGCCGACCAGGTCGTCCAGCGACACCTGGTAGGTCCGCGACAACGGCAGCAGCAGCTCCAGCGTCGGCTTGCGCTGGTCGGTCTCCAGGCGCGACAGCGTCGACTTCGAGATGCCCGTCATCTCGGACAACGTCGCCAGCGTCAGGTCGTGCTCGGCTCGCAGCGCGGCGAGCCGTTGCCCCACGGTTGTTGCCATAACAGCAACTTACTTTGCCAAAACCGGACTGTCGACCGCACTCTCGAAGCATGACGACGTACGAAGTGGTGATCATCGGTGGGGGAGCGGCCGGGCTGAGCGCCGCTCTGATGCTGACCAGGGCGCGCCGCAGCGTGCTCGTGGTCGACGGTGCCGAACCGCGCAACGCGCCGGCTGCGCACATGCACAACTACCTCTCTCGCGACGGGTTCTCGCCGTTGGAACTGCTCAAGCACGGACGGGCCGAGGTCGAGGGCTACGGCGGAGAGATCGTCAACGACGAGGTTCGCGGCGTCACGGCGCTCGACGACGGGTTCGCGGTCGACCTGAGCGAGCGCACGGTGCGCGCCAAGCGCTTGCTGTTCGCGACCGGCATGGTCGACGAGGTGCCGGACAACCTGCGCGAGCGCTGGGGCCGGGACGTCTTCGGCTGCCCGTACTGCCACGGCTACGAGGTCCGCGACCAGAAGCTCGTGGTGTTCGGCGAGGAGATGAAGGTCGCGCTGGTCCGGCAGTGGTCGGACGACGTCACCCACGTGCCGTCGGTCGACGGCATCGAGGTCGAGGACGACCGGCTGGTCGCCGTGATCTCCGGCGGCGAGCGGGTACCGGCCGACGCGCTCGTGTACTCAGCACCGGTCAAACCGCGTGACGAGTTCCTGCTGGCGTTGGGCGCCGAGACCGAGGAGACGATGGCCGGCCCGTTCGTGCGCACGGACGCGAAGGGCCGCACGAGCGTGCCCGGCGTCTACGCGGCCGGCAACGTCACGGACCCGACGGCCATCGTGATCGTCGCCGCCGCCCAGGGCGCCCAGGCGGCCGGGATGATCAACGTAGACCTGCTGGGCCTCATGCCGGCAGGCTGATCCGGAACGTCGACCCCTCGCCGAGAGTGCTCGTCACCGACACCGCGCCGCCGTGCGCCTCCACGAGGTGACGCGTGATCGCGAGGCCGAGCCCGCTGCCGCCGGTCCGGCGGCTGCGGGACTTGTCCGCCCGCCAGAACCTGTCGAACACGTGCGGCACGTCGTCCGACGCGATGCCGGTACCGGTGTCCGTGACCTCCAGGACCGCCCTGTCCTGCTCTCGGAACAGCTTCACGACGACCTCGCCGCCCGGCGGGGTGTAGCGCACGGCGTTCGCGACGAGGTTGCCGAGCGCCTGCCGCAGCCGCACCGGGTCCGCGGTGATGTGCACCGGTGTGGTCTCGGCGCGCAGCAGGATCTCGCGGTTCTGCTGCGCGTTGACGACCTGGTCCACGACGTCGTCGAGTGCGATCGGCTCGGGGTGCAGCCGGAGCGTGCCCGCGTCGGCCTGGGCCAGGTCGTGCAGGTCGTCCACGAGTCGTTGCAGCAGAAGGGATTCCTCCAGCAGCATGTCGATCAGGTGCGGATCCGGCTCGGCCAGCCCGTCCTGGGTCGCCTCCAGCCAGCCGGTGATGTTGCCCAGCGGTGTGCGCAGCTCGTGCGCGACGTCGCTGACCATCGCCTGCCGCTGGCGTTCGGTCTCGGCGAGCTTCTCCGACATCGCGTTGAACGACCGCGCGAGTTCGCCGATCTCACCCGAGCCGCCGTCCACCCGAGCCGTCCGATCGCCTTCGGCAGTGCGTTTCGTGGCGGCGGTGAGGGCTCGGATCGGCCGCACGAGCTGCGTGGCGGTGAGCCACGAGGCGAACCCGGCCAGGGCGAGAATCCCCAGCGCCACCAGCGTGATCCGGGTGGCGCCGGTCGTCGAGAGATCGATCGCCATCGGCTCGTCGCCGGCCGGTGAGGTGAGGAACAGCTGCGCCGGCGCCGCGACGTGCGGCCTGAGCTGTTCGCGCCGCGAGCTGTCCATGCACGCCACCACCTCCGGCGGCGCGCTGTCCACGGTCGTGATCTCCCAGTCGAAGGTGGTGGGAGTGAGCGACTTGCCGTAGTTCCTGCCGCTCCAGCCTCGCTGGTCGAGGCACTTCGAGAACAGCGCCTGGAGCTGCCCGTACGCGGCCTTCTCCGTCACCGTGAGCGTGTAGAGGCGATTGCCGACCGGGCAGTCCTCCCAGATCGAGAGCTCGCCGGGCCCGAGGTCGGGCAGCCGCGGCCGGCCGTTGGGTGCTTCCACGAGCGTGATCCTGTTGTTGCACCCGAGGAGCTGGTCCGCATAGGCGTGCAGCGTGCGGTACTCCTCGTCGTTGAGCTTGAACGGCCCCACCGCCCTGGGGTCGATCTTTCCGTTGACGTTCAACGGGTCGACCAGTGCCTTGGGGGTGATGGGCAGTTGCGGCGCGTTCTCCCCGCCGGAGTCGACCAGCGTCGTGCCGTTGCCGTCGGTCAGCGCGATCCGGCGGCCGTACTTCTGCGCGATGCCGTCCACATCGGACTTCGCACCCGTCCAGTCCTTGTGCGTGGCCGCGTAGCGCACCAGCTCGTCGAAGATCTGTGCGTCCGTCTCCAGCACGTCGCCCTGCTCCTGCCGGATCGCACCCGTCGTCGCCTGCGACGCGAGCCACGCCGTGACGGCGATCGAGCAGGCCGCGATCACCAGGGAGAACAGGAAGAACCGGACCAGCAGGCTTTTCATCTGAAGTTCTCCAAGGAGACCTTGTCCTTCAGAACGAGGAGGAATCGGGCCTCTGCGGAGCAGGGCGGGAACGGCCGTGTCACCGTCGGGGCTATATGGCGTCCACGACCCGGTCGTACAGGGACACATGGTGGCCGGGTGATTCGTGAACGGTGAACGTGCCGGCGAAGCGGGCTTTTCGCTACCGCTTCCATCCGAGCGAGGCGCAGGCGGCGGAGTTGTCGCGCACGTTCGGATGTGTCCGCAAGGTCTGCAACTTGGCGTTGCAGGCCCGTGAGGACGCGTGGACGCTGCGTGGGCAGCGGGTCGGTTACGAGGCCACGTCGGCGTTGCTGACCGTGTGGAAGCGCACCGAGGAGCTGGCGTTTCTGGCCGAGGTGTCGTCTGTGCCGCTGCAGCAAACGCTGCGGCATCTGCAGACCGCGTTCACGAACTTCTTTGCCAGGCGTGCGCGGTTCCCGCGGTTCAAGTCGCGGAAAAGGTCGCGCGCTTCGGCGGAGTACACGCGGTCGGCGTTCCGCTGGCGTGACGGTGCGCTGACGCTGGCCAAGATGGCCGAGCCGCTGGACATCCGCTGGTCCCGGCCACTGCCCGAGGGCGCGGTGCCGTCGACGGTGACGGTGTCGCGGGACCCGGCCGGGCGCTGGTTCGTGTCCCTGCTGTGCGAGGACCCCGGTGTGCGGCCGTTGCCGGCTACCGATTCGGTGGTGGGCATCGATGTCGGCCTCGATCACTTGCTGGTCCTGTCGACCGGGGAGAAGATCGGCAACCCCCGGCATGAGCGGCGGGACCGCACGGCACTGGCCAGGGCCCAGCGGGCGTTGTGCCGTAAGCAGAAGGGCAGCGGCAACCGGGCCAAGGCCCGCGTCAAGGTCGCCCGTGTCCATGCTCGGATCGCTGATCGGCGTTCCGATTTCCTGTACAAGATCACTGCTCGGCTCGTGCGTGAAACCCAAACGCTCGTGATCGAGGACCTGGCCGTGTCGAACATGGTCGGCAACCGGCGCCTGGCCCGTGCGATCAGTGACGCGGGCTGGCGGCAGTTCCGGCAACTGCTGCAGTACAAGGCGAACTGGTACGGGCGGGACGTGATCGCAGTTGATCGCTGGTTCCCATCGTCCAAGCTGTGCTCGGCCTGCGGCGCGCTCGCGGCGGCGATGCCGCTGGGTGTGCGCACGTGGGCCTGTGTCTGCGGTGTGACCCATGACCGGGACGTGAACGCGGCACGCAACATCCTGGCCGCCGGGCTGGCGGTGACAGTCTGTGGAGCCGGTGTAAGACCTCAACGGAATCCTCCGGGCGGGCAGTCGGCGACGAAGCAGAAAGCCTTGCGGCGCGAGCCGTAGGAATCTCCCTCGTTCAGGAGGGGGAGGAAAGTCAAACGAGCTTGTACCCGATGCCGTAGACGGTGAGAAGTCGTTCCGGCCGGCGTGAGTCCTGCTCGATCTTGCGGCGCAGTTTCATCATGTGCACGTCGACCGTGCGGGCGGTGATGAACCCGTCCTCCAGCAGCTGCTCGCGCGTGAACACCCGTTGCGGCTGCGCGGCCATCTTGGCCAGCAACCGGAACTCGGCGGGCGTGAGGCTCACCAACTCGTCCCTGATGCGCACTTCGTGCCGGATCGGGTCGACGGTCAGATCGCCGACCTTGAGCACCGTGGCGTTCGTCGCGCGCGCACGCCCGGTGCGCCGCAGGATCGTCCGCACCCGCGCGACCATCTGTCGTGGCCGGAACGGCTTGGTGATGTAGTCGTCGGCGCCCAGGTCGAACCCGAGCAGCACGTCGTCCTCGGTGGACCGCGCGGTGAGCAGCACGATCGGCACGTCCGACTCGGCCCGGACGGCGCGCAGCACGTCGATGCCGTCGACCAGCGGCATCATCACGTCGAGCACCAGCAGGTCTGGATTGCGGCGCCGGGTCTCGTCGATCGCCGCCCGTCCGTCGTGCACGACCACCACGGAATGCCCGTCGTGCTCCAAATACCGGCGGACGAGTTCGGCCTGGTGGACGTTGTCCTCCGCGACGAGGATGTGGGCGCACACGGTCCGAAGTATGCAGGCCTTCACGACAGTCAAGCGGGACGTAAACAGGTTCTTCATCAGTTCCGTCGAGCGTTGCCGTCATGAGGGTGCATCTGGCTCTGGCGGCGGTCGCGCTGACCGCGATCCTGCTGACGACGACGCAGCTGGCAGGCGAGACGTCCCCCGCGGCCGCTCCGACCACGCCGATCACGTCAGCCGTCACGCTCGTCGAGGTCCCGTCTTCGCCGGCACCGCCTCCGCCGCGCGTCTACGCGTCCAGCTCCGAGTTGCCCGACGGCCCGGAGTTCCCGGTGGCCGGCGCCGGCACGTTCCACGTGGTCCCCGGCTCGGGCCCGGTCGTGGGTACCGGCCCGTTGCGGACCTACGCCGTGGAGATCGAGAACGGCATCACCGTCGACGAACAGGCATTCGCGGCGTTCGTGGACGCCACACTCGCCGACCCGCGTGGCTGGACGGCCCGTGGCGCGCGCTCGGTGCAACGCGTCTCCGGTGCCGCGTCGGTGCGTGTGCGGCTGACGTCCCAGCAGACTGCCCGCAGCGTCTGCGGCTTCGAGATCCCGGTCGACGTCTCGTGCCGTGACGGCAACCTCGTGTTCCTCAGTGCCGCCCGCTGGTTCCGCGGCGCCGTCGCCTTCCTCCCGGACCTGGACTCGTACCGCGCGTACATGGTCAACCACGAGGTCGGCCACGCGTTCGGACAGGGCCACCAGCCGTGTGGCGTCGCCGGTGGGCCCGCGCCGGTGATGATGCAGCAGACGTTCAGCGTGTCCAACGACGAGATCGTCAGCATCACCAACGGTGTGCCCCAGGGCGCGGTCATCCCGCAGGACGGGAAGGTGTGCACGCCGAACGGGTGGCCGTATCCATGACCGCGGTCGTCGGCTCACTCGTGGTTGATGTCCGGCTCCATAGCCTTGACGGAATGGACGTGGACACGAGGCTGCTGAGATATTTCGCCGCCATCGCCGAGGAGGGCAACCTCACGCGCGCTGCCCACCGGCTCTTCGTGTCACAACCATCACTGACAAAACAGCTCAAGCACCTCGAGTCGCAGCTGGGCGTGCGGCTGTTCACGCGGTCCAGCACCGGGATGAGGCTGACGGAGGCGGGCCGCGCCCTCGCCGCACGCGTCCCGCCGGTCCTCGCGGACTGGGACGCGGCGGTGAGCGAGACCAGGAGCGCCGCCCGCGTGCTGCGCGTCGGTTTCCTGGCCAGCGCGGCGAACGACGCGACACCGGCCATCGTCAGGGCGTTCGGGAAGCTCCGGCCGGGCTGGCGGGTCGATCTGAAGCAGGCGCCCTGGTCGGATCCTTCCGCGGGTCTCGCCGGCGCGGAGGTGCCCGTCGCGTTGCTGCGATCACCCTTCCCGGGCGAGGAGACGTTCGGCGTGCGGACGTTGTTCAGCGAATCCCGTTGCGTGGCACTGCCTTCCACGCACCCGCTGGCCGGCCGCGCCTCGATCGACTTCCGCGAACTGTGGGACGACCCGGTCATCGTCGCCCCCGCCCTGAAGGGAACCTGGCGCGAGCACTGGCTGGCGTTGTCCGAAAGGGACGGTCGTGAGGTCCGCGTCGGTGCCGTGACCGAACACCCCGACGAGTTCCTCGGCGCGATCGCGGGCGGCTGCGGCATCGCACTCGTTCCGGCGTCCACGTCCCACTTCTACTCGCGGCCGGGCATCGTCTACGTGCCCGTGAGAGGCGTGAGCCCCAGCGAAGTGGCCGTGGCGTGGCTGCCGGACCCCGGCGAGGCCGCCGTCGACTTCGTCCGCTGCTGCCTCGACGTCACGCGCTCTCGGCGCACCGGCTGCGGCACTCGCTCGGGCTGAACCCGTGCACGCGCTTGAACGCGGCACTGAACCCGAACGCGTCCGCGTACCCGACCTTGCGCGCCACCGACGCCACCGTCGCCGACGACTCGGCCAGCAGATCCGCCGCCAGCGCCATCCGCCACTCCGTGAGGTACGTCAGCGGCGGCACCCCGACCAGCTTCGCGAACCTGCCAGCCAGCGTCGTCCGCGCCACCCCGGCCTCCTTGGCCAGCAGGGCGAGCGTCCAGGCCCGTTCAGGACTCGCGTGCATCGCCTCGAGAACGGGCCCGACCACCACGTCGGCCTGGGCCCCCAGCCACCCGTCGCCGTGCTCGCGGTCGAACCACTCCTTGAGCGCGCACACCATCAGCCAGTCCAGCAACCGATCCGCCACCACACTGGGCCCGTCCACCCCGATGGTGGCGTAGAACTCCGCGCACCCGTCCTGGCCCGGCGCCACCAGTGCGTCGGGCAACACCGCCGTGAGCCGGCGCGCCACGGCCCCCGTGACCTCGTACGTCCCGCTCACCACCGACGCACGCCCCTGCGCCGCAACGGACTCCTGCACCACCAGCACGTCCCCGGCCTTGGCGGTCTCCCCGCGCACGCTGATCTCACCCGACGCCACCGCGTACAACGTGAGCCCCGGCAACACCTGTGTTCCGTCGATCTCGGTCCGGCGCACCCCAGCGCCATCCGCGCGCACCCCGCGCAGCAGTTCGTCGAACGGCTTCATGCCCACCACGATACGGCCCGAACGATCGAACATCGTCGATGAACTCTCACCCATGTTTTCTCCCGGACCGCGCGGGTTGGCTGAGAACATGACTGAAGAGATCCTGGTCCTGGGCGCGACCGGCAAGACGGGCCGCCGCGTGGTCCGCACCCTCGAAGCCGCCGGCGCCACCCTCCGCAAGGCCTCCCGCGCGACCGGCTTCGACTGGAACGACCAGGCGACCTGGAAGCCGTTCCTGCACGGCGCCACCGCCGCCTACGTGATCGCCCCGGAAGACCCGGCCGCCGCGCACCAGTTCGTGGAACTGGCCGCAGCCGCAGGCCTCCGCCGCCTGGTCCTGCTCTCAGGCCGCGGCCTCGACAAGACCCCACCGGACGTCTTCAGGAGCATGCACGCCGCCGAGAAGGCGGTCCGCGCGAGCGACCTCGACTGGACCATCCTGCGTGCCAACAACTTCAACCAGAACTTCTCCGAGGAGATCTGGCAGCCGGAAATCGAGGCGGGCCGCCTCTCCCTGCCCGTCGACGACACCCCGGAACCGTTCGTGGACGTCCAGGACATCGCCGAGGTAGCCGCCCTGACCCTCACCACCGACGGCCACCAGGGCCAGACCTACGACCTCACCGGCCCGGAAGGAGTCACCTTCACCGAAGCCGTGTCCAAGATCGCGACAGCCACCGCCCGACCGATCGAACTGGTCAAGCTGACCCCGGCCGAGTACCGCGAAGCCCTGCTGGCCCAAGGAGCCCCGGAAGAGGTGGCCACCGAACTGAATGGCATGTTCGAGGCCATGCGCAAGGGCCACTTGGCCACCCCGACGGACGACATCGCCCGCCTCCTGAACCGCCCGGCCACCAGCTTCGACACCTACGTCGCGGAAACCTGGCGCTGACGAGGCAACAACAAGTGCACGGCAAACCCAGCCGCCGTGGCCATCACCGCCTGGTAGACGACCGAGCCCTGGTACTCGCCCCCGACGAGGAACGCGGCGTCCAGCCCGGTCGTCCACCAGCCGGCCAGCTCACCGAGCCCCACCACGTGCCACCCGAAGAACCCGGCACACCACCCGCCGACCACCCAGGCCGCCCGCCCGCCCCGCCGCACGAAGAGGAACGTCGACACCGCGGCCACGGCGTTGAAGGCGAGAGCGATGCCGGTAAGCGTCGCGTCGGGGTCCCACAGCAGGGTTGCCGCCGTTTGCACCACGAGCACGCCGATGACCAGCCCAATGCCCAACCGCGTCTTGTCCACGGCCCGGATTATTCCGGGTGGCCCGAAACCTTCGATCAGAGGTCGGGCATGCCGGGAAAGATACCGGGAATCGCTGTCGGCTGAGAAAACGTTACTCCTCGTGGCAGTGGCCCGTCGGCGCGATCATGCTGGACGTGTCGGCGTGGCCTGGAGATTCCCAAGTTGACCTTGTCTTCGTTCTCACACGTCGCACTTTGGGGGAACACCCGGATGCCTGCCTCTTGACCGATTTTGGCTACAGAAAGTGAGATCGTTGGTCGGCTCACGAGGGGCGGTTGTTGCCCGAGTGGGCAGTGATGTCGCGCTATAGGAGAATTTTGCTTGCAGTCTGTATGGAAGCTGTAACGTTCGACGTGTCCTTCTGCGACCTAGCAACTGCGATGTGGCAAGATGAACAAGCACATTGGGAGGACGCATGAGCCAGAGGGACACCCCGGTCGTCCATCAGAGGCGGCTCCGAGCGGAATTGCGCAGGCTGCGTGAGGACAAGTTGTTCACCCAGAAGTACGTCGCTGAGCAGCTCGAGTGGTCCGTCTCCAAGATAATCAGGGTCGAGAACGGGTCGTCGAATATCGGGAGCACCGATCTCAAAGCCCTGCTTGAGCTGTACGACGTCACTGATTCCGATCGGGTGAATGAATTGCTGGCCGAAGCACGTGCCAGTCGCCAGAGCGTGTGGTGGACGCGCCACCGGCCATACATCGATCCTCAGTTCTATTTCTTCATCGGAATAGAAGCCTCTGTGGAACGCATTCGGCAGTACCAGGCGCTGGCAATGCCCGGCCTGCTGCAGACGCGGAGCTACACGCAAGCGCTCGCCTTGGCCGTGGAAACGGACGAGACCGAAATTCAGCGCGGCGTGGACATCCGGATGAAGCGTCAGGGGATCGTGGTCGCGGATGGTCCTGAGCTGCACTTCATCATCGACGAGGCGGTGCTGCGGAGGTATGTCGACCAGGTCGATGTGATGATCGAGCAGTGGGAGGCGATCCTTGAGAAGGCGGAGCTCCCGAACGTCACGGTGCAGGTGCTGCGGCTCGGTCCGCACGTGAAGACGGCGCACCGGGGCTTGAGGGGGTCTTTCTCGCTCCTCAAGCTCCCTGATGATGACGCCGAGGTGCTCGTGCTTGAAGAGCCGTTGCGTGATGTCATGATCCGCGACGACCAGCAGGACATCGAGAAGTATGACGAGGCGTTCGACATTCTGCGTGGGCTGGCGCTCGACAAGAAGGAGTCGATCGCGTTCATAAGGAATCTGATCGTGCAGGCGCGAGATGCTGAATTAACCGCAGAGGCGGTGTAAATGAATTTGTGCTGATCCGGCGTGCGTGGACGCGGCCCGATCGGGGTAATCGGGTTGGTCTGAAAGGTTAGGGGCGCGAACGAGCTTCGTGTCCAGTTCTGGTGTTTCTGTCCATCGATCGGCGGTGCTGGCCGATGGGGTCGCCGGGCTACCTTCGGAAGGGACGCGATGCTGTTCGGCGTCCGTTGTGAGGGGGCTGGTATGAAGAGAGCAAGCCGAGCCTGCGTTGTTCAGGTGGACGGCGACGGTGGTACGTGGATCAAGAGTTCGGCGAGCGGACCCAAAACCAACAGCCAATCCTGCGTGGAATTCTCGACGAGGGCGAACGGTGTCGTACTGGTCAGAACGTCGCGTGATCGTGAGGGCGGGCGATTGCGCTTCGGAGGGCCTTCATGGGCGTTGTTCCTCGCCGACGTCAAGAGCCTCTGAGCGGGTGAGTGGCGGCTGATGCGGGTGCCAGAGCCGTCCGGCGAGGTCCACAACCAGGTGGACTCCTCGTCGGTGGGACCGGTCGTGCAAGTAGGTGCCGTCCACGGCTCGATCACGATGGTGTCGAGGGTGGAAGCGCTGCCGCGGCAAGTCCGGCAGTTGCCCGCGCCGCCGCGCGTTCTCGTGGGCCGCGACCGGGAGCTAAGCCTGCTCACCGAGTCGCTCGAGCGGATGTCGGCGCGCGGGGACGTGCCGGTGATCGTGATCGAGGGCGCCGCAGGCATGGGCAAGTCGTCACTCGCCCTGAGGTGGGCGCACGACCAGGCGCAGGACTTCGGCGACGGGCAGTTGTTCGCAGACCTGAACGGAAACAATGGCACGCACGCGTTGACCGCGTTGCACGGATTCCTCGGAGCGCTCGGTGTGGAGCCAGGCGCGTTGCCGCAGGACCTGGGGACCGCCGCCGCGATGTACCGCAGCGTCCTGGCGCAGCGCGCGGTGCTCGTCGTGCTCGACGACGTCGCGAGCATCGACCAGATCCTCCCGTTCGTGCCTGGCACGGCCACCAGTGCCGTGCTAGCCACCAGCCGCATCCGCCTGACCGGGCCGGACGCGCGCGACTTCGCGGCGATCCACCTCGGCGAGCTGGCCCGCGAGGAGGCCACGCGGCTCCTGCGGACGTATGTCGGGGAAGGCGCCGGCGACGAGGAGAGCATCAAGGCGCTGGCGGGCAGGTGCGCGGGTTTGCCGCTCGCGCTGGCGATCGTGGCCGCGCGCGTCGCGGAGGAACTCGACCTGCCGGGCCTGGTCGCCGAGTTCGACGACGCGGACGATGAGCTCGAGGTATTCGACTCCGCCGACGGTGCCAACAAGCTGCGCGCGGTGTTGACGTGGGCGTACGCCTCGCTGCCGGAGGAGGATGCGCGGGTGCTCCGGATGCTGGGGACGTCCGTCGCGGACGAGCTGACGGCGGCGTCGGTGGCGAGCCTGCTGGCGGTCCGCGGCACGGCGGCCGCCCGGTACCTGAGGCGGCTGACGTCGAGGAACCTCCTCGACCAGCGCGGCCGGTCGAGGTTCCACCTCCATCCGCTCGTCCGTGCGTACGCACGTCAGATGTGTGCCGACACCGACGAACCAGGAGACGTTGTGAACGCCGCACGCAGACTCGTCGACTTCTACACCCACAGCGCCTGCGCGGCCGACCGCCTGCTCTACCCGAACCGCGCGGTCGTCACGCTCGCCGCGCCGGTTGAGGGCAGCGAGCCCGTGGAGTTCGACGGCGAGGAGGAGGCGGTCCACTGGTTCGGCTCGGAGTACCGGGAGCTTCGCTCGGCGCTGGACGAGGCGGTGCGCAGGAAGTGGCACGAGCAGGCCTGGCACCTGGCCCGTGCGCTGGACACTTACCACTACCGCAGCGGCAGGCTCGCCGAGAACGTCGAGACGTCCCGCGTCGGCGTCATTGCGGCGAGCGAGCTCGGGGAGGACTCCCTGACCGCCATCGCCCTGCGGCAGTTAGGTCGCGCCTACACGAGAGCGGACGCGTTCGACGAGGCGTCCCAGTGCCTGCTGCGCGCGCTGGCGTTGATCGAGCAGGAGGGCGACGACACGGAACTTGGGCATGTGCACCACGACCTGGGCCGGTTGGCCGCCCGTTCCGGCGACCACGAGGGCGCGCTGCACCACTCGGCCACCGCTCTGACCCACTACCGCGCCGCGCGCAACGCGGTAGGGGAGTCGCACGCGTTGAACTCCCTCGGACGAGCCCAGAGCGAGCTGGGCGACCACGCCGCCGCGGTTCGTTCGTGCGCCGAAGCCCTTGCCCTGTCCGAAGAACTCGGCAACCGCAGCGGCCAGGTGGTCGCCACCGACAACCTCGGCGTCGTTCTCCAGCGCACCGGCGCGCTCGACGAGGCCATCACCCGCTTCACCACCGCACAGCGGCTGGCGGTGGAACAGGAAAACCACTTCTTCGCCGCGGACGTCACCGAACGCCTCGGCCTGGCTCTCGCCGCACGGGGCGACGTGGAGGCCGAGGAGGTTCTCCGGCAGGCCCGCGACCTGTTCACCGCCCAGTACCGCCAGACCGAGGCCCAGCGGTGCGAGGAGGCACTGGGCCGCTAACGCCGCCCCCGCGTCTCGGCGATCGCACTCTTCCAGTACCGGTCGCCGATCCGGCCCCACAGGTCGAGGAATGGGGGCCACGTGCGACCGCGTTCCGCGACCCGTGACCGCAGTTCCGGGTCGGGGCAGTGGCGTTCCATGGCCTCGATGTCGTAGGCGGACAACCGGCGCTGCTTGCGCTCGCTGACCACCGTAAGCCAGTCGCACTCGTCGACCATGAGCTGGAGGTTCACCTTGGCGAACAGCGCACGTGCCTTGGCGATCTCGTCCTGCGCGCTCGAGAGGCCCTTGCGCACGGCGAGCCGGGCGAGGAGCAGGTGTCCACGGCCGACGAGCGCGGTGAAGGCCTCCGCCTGCCGGACGCGGGACCTGAGGTTCCGCAGCATCTCGTGCAGCAGCGCCGAGGCGTCACCCCTGCCCGTGAAGATCGCGACCTCGGCCTGCAGGAGCATCGCCTCGTAGTATGGATGACGCCGGCCGTCCGGGAACCCCCTGGCCGCCTCGGCGCTGAGCTGCTCCGCCTCCTCGAGCGCCTGTTCGTCGTCCTGGAACCTGAACTGCGCCAGGCGGACCTCCGCCAGCGCGATCATGGCCAGGGACTTGCCGTCGCTCTTGGATTCCTGGAAGTCGGTCATCGACCGTTCGGCGTACGCGTTGGCGCGCTTGAGGTTGTCGAGCCGCTCGTCGTGCGACGCGCACTCGGCGTCCCGGCGGACGAGGATCCTGGCGAGACACCGCTTCGCGTGCGCGACCAGGTTGTTGTCCTCCGCGTCCAAGGCCAGCGTGAGCGCCAGCTCCACGGTGGACTGCGCTTTTTCCGGTTCGTGATCACAGCACAGCAGGAACGCCCGGCCGAAGATGAGGTAGGTGGCCTTCGCGACGTTGTCGAGGTCGTCCTGTTCCACTGTGGGCAGGCAGATCGCCGTGACCTGGCGGAGCAGCTCGAGATCGGCGGCCCACTGAGCGATCAGGGCGATCTTCTTGAACGTGTCCACGAGCTCGCCGGAATGGGTCACGCCCTCGGCGCGGGCATGTTTGACCCACGCCTTGGCGAGGTTGTGCGCGTGCGCTTTGGAAGGGTCGGCGTGCCGCAGCTCCTCGGCGAGGGTTTCCTTGGAGGACACGGAGTTCTCCGCCCGCTCCTCCGGCTCCTGCCGGTTCCGCGCCACTCGCTCGGAGTGGTCGTACACGTTGTTCACCCGCTCCTCGACGGTGGTGATGCCCACGCCGGTGACGTGGTCGAAGTGCGTGTTCTCGAGGATGCGCAGGATCGTCGGGCTGTCCTCGGCCGTGATGCCGGGAGGGAGCACGGGGATCACTGGGCATCCAGGAGCCAGGCCGTGGTCGTACAACCGCTGGACCAGCAGGCGGATCTCCCACTGCCCACCCAGGTGCGACGCCGACGGCTCCTCGGGGTCGAGCTCGAACAGTTCGATGAGGTCGGGCGTCACCACGCAGATGACGGCCTGCGCGTTCTCGATCTTCCTCGCCATCCACAGCGCCAGACTCGCCTGGTTGGACGTCTTGAGGACGCTGTCGAAGATGACTTTGAACCCTCGCCGCTTGAGCTCGAGGGCGAGCAGGGGCACGACCACGCGACTGAGGTCGTCCCGCACCCAGACGATGAAAACTTCGCGTTTGAGCTTGCGCCGCACCTGGGCCTCCGTGGTGCCAGCTATCAGACTGCAACATTGCAATCCGGAGCAGCTGGTTCTAGTGAGGCAACTCTAGCAAGTAGTTGATCGGCAGCTATTGGAGGTCAGCCACGGCGTGGGCGTGTCCCCAGTCGTTTCTGGGCAAAGAAAAACCACCCCTGACGGCCGCGTGACCGTCGGAGGTGGCTGTGAGGCGCCCCTGGCAGGATTCGAACCTGCGACCTCGGGATTAGAAGTCCCTCGCTCTCTCCACTGAGCTACAGAGGCTGGAGGGGTGCGAAAGTGGCCACGAAGCGTGGCCACCGGTGCCCCCACCGGACACATCGTCCGAAGTCGATCGACTGTTTCGCCCCTACGTCCAAACGGGTGACGAAAACTGTCTAAACGTGATAGGGATCACGTTCGAGGGGCCGTTGAGGCTCTCTCCACGAGGGAAACGTCGAGTCTCGTCGGCCGTGGCGGTCTTCCGCCGGCCAGTAATTTCAGCGCCAGTTCGCCGGCTCGGCGGCCCTTGTCGGCCAGGGGTTGACGCACGGTAGTCAGCGGTGGGTCGCTGTAGGCCGCTTCGGGGACGTCGTCGAAGCCGACGACCGAAATGTCTCCTGGGACGGTCAACGTCAGGTCGCGGGCCGCTTGGAGGGCGCCGAAGGCCAGTTGGTCCGACGCGCACAGCAGAGCGCTCGGGCGCGGCGTGCGGGTGAGTAGCCACCGCGCGCCGAGACGTCCGAGTTCGCGATCACTGCCGCGCGCCTCCCACACCGGAACATTGTCCGGTTCCACCCCGCCTTTTGCCAAAGTGTCGAGGTAGCCGCCCAGGCGGTCCCGGCTCACTCGGAACGGCACGTCCGAACGGCGCTCGTGTGAGACCGGGCCGGATGCTCCGTCCGGGTGCAGGGCGAACGTCAGGATGCCGAACCTGAGGTGTCCCAGTGCGAGGAGGTGCGCTGCGGCCGCGCACGTGCCGGTGTAGTCCTGCACCTCGACGCGTGCCGAGCCTGGCAGTGCCGGCTGGTCGATCACCACGAGCGGCAGGCCGCGGGCGGCGACGGCGTCGAAGGCCGGGGCGGAGTCGGGTAGTGAGTAGGCGACCATCACGTCTGCCTGTGCGCGCGACACGATCGATGGGCGTGGACCGCCCGTGGCGTCGCCTGGCATCAGCACGAGGCTGTGGTCGTGGCCGTCGACGGTGGAGGCCAGGCCGTCGAGCACGATCGACAGCGCCGGGTCCGAGAACGCGCCGGACAGGCCCTGCGGCAGCATGAAACCCACGGCGGCGGACGACCGGGTCGCCAGTGAGCGGGCCACCGGGTCGGGGCCCGCGTAGCCGAGGGAACGCGCTGTTTCGAGGATGCGTTCGCGCAGCGTCGACGACAGCTGATCAGGCCTGTTGTACGCGTTCGACACCGTTGCCCTGGAGACCCCGACGGCTGCGGCGACGGTGTCCAGCGTCGGCCTGCGTCGGCGGTCGGAGTCCACGGACGCATCGTATGCGAGAGATCGCACCCCCATCGCTGGCGCTGCTGAAGCGCTTCAGTCATGCTGGAACGCATGTCCCCACGCCTGGCCACGTTCGTCGTCTTCCTCTTGAACGGTGCTGTCTTCGGCACTTGGGCCTCCCGTGTGCCCGCGCTCGCCGAGCAGGTCGGCGCGGAGGTGGGCAGCCTCGGCCTGGCGTTGCTCGGGGCGAGCGCCGGGCTGGCGTTCACGGCGCCGTTGGCGGCACGGATCTGCGCGGTCTACGGGTCGCGTGGGGTTCTGATAGCAAGCAGCCTCCTCAGTCCGTTGCTTCTGCCCGTGCTCGCGCTATCGCAGTCACCGCTGCAGTTCGGACTGACGCTCGTCGCGCTCGGAGCGAGCGTCGCGGCGATGGACGTGTCGATGAACGTCGCTGCGGTCGTCGTCGTCCGCGCCTTGCAGCGGCCGCTGATGCCGCAGTTCCACGCGGGTTTCAGCGTGGGCGGGCTCATCGGGTCGTTGGGCAGCGCCGCCGCCGCTCAGGCGCACTGGACGCCCATGAAGCACTTCCTCCTCGCGGCGTTCGTCGGCGTGCTGGTGACTGCGCTCATCGCGAAGGACATCCCCGGAGGAGTAGGGGAGCGTCATAGGGAAGAAGTCACCGAACGCGCGAACGTGCTCAAGAGCCCGGTCCTCTGGCTGTTGGCGAGCGTCGCGCTGTGCAGCGCCATCGCGGAGGGGGCGGCGGCGGACTGGTCGGCGTTGTTCATGGTGCGTGAGCGCGGCATGGGTGACGCGGCAGGCGCATACGCCTATGCGGGCTTCTCGGTCACGATGGCGCTCTCACGGTGGTTCGGCGAACCGATCCAACGACGCCTGGGTCCGCACCGCCTGCTCGCCGCCGGTGGAGGTCTGGCGGCGACGGGGCTGGCGCTCGCGGTGGTCGTCCCGTTCCCGGCGGCCGGCTACGCCGGGTTCGGCCTGGCCGGACTGGGGCTCGCGTTCTCGTTCCCCGTCGTCATGGACCTCGCGAGCGATATCGGCAAACGTGCGGACGGCAGCGGTGGCGAGCGTGAGCTCGGGCTGGTGACGACGATCGCCTACACGGGGTTCCTCGCGGGGCCGCCGATCGTGGGTGGGCTCGCGCACGTCAGTTCTCTCGTGGTCTCACTCGGATTCGTGGCGCTCGTCACGGCGCTGATCATCCCGACGACCCTGCTGGCCCGGCGGGCGGCTAGGCAGGCGGCATCCGTTTGAGCGCTTCCACGCTGAGCGGCTCGAGCGCTTTGGTGGCCTTGTTCTCGGTCGCGTCGCCGCCCATGCCGACGGCGACCATCAACGACTCGGTGCGCGTCACGGCGATGGTGGCGCTGCAGACCATGTCCTTGTCCGCGGCCGGCTTGCTGCAGTTGAGCCAGGTGGCGTGCTTGGAGGTCTCCACCTCGCGGCCCTTCTCCTGCGACTTCTTCGACTCTTCGAACGACCGGTAGGGGACCGCCACCAGCACGTACGGGCCCTCGTTGAGCGTGTAGAGGCACGAGTTCTGCACCTCCGTGCGCGGCACGGGCTTGAACTTGAGCGTGCCGAGGGGCTTGAGGTCCTTCTCCGTCACCAGGGCGCACGGGTCGACGCCGGCGGTCTTGCGCGGCGTCGCGATGGAAAGCGGCGGAAGCGGTGCCGCGATGGGTTCTCCCTGGATGGAGTACGTGCAACCGGTCAATGGAAGCAGCACGAGCAGGAGAGGGAGAGAACGTCTCACACGGCGCAACACTAGAGGGTCGTAGGCTCCTGGGCGTGGCAATCGAACGCTCCACCAGAACGGGTTTGGTGCCCCTCGTCATCATCGGCTTCGCGGTGGCGGCCCTCGCGGCCGTCGCGCTGAGCTCGTTCGAGAGCAACCCTCCAGCCGGGGTGCAGATCGTGCGAGTGCTGACCGAGACGGGTGCGGTGGTGACCATCGGCTCGTTGTTGCTGGCGGCGTTCCTCGTGCCACCGCAGGAGTCCGGCACTCTCGCAGCGGACGGTTACGCCGCGATGCGCACCGCCGGGTGGTTCGCGCTCGTGTGGCTCGTGGGCGCACTGCTGTCGGTGCCGTTCACCACAGCGGCGGCGATCGACCGTCCGGTGAGCTCGTTCAGCTTCAGCCAGATGATCGCGACGGCGATGCTGCTGGAGCAGTCGAAGGCCTGGCTCCTGACGGCGATCATCGTGGCGTTGCTCGCACTGGGCTGCCGTCTGGTGCTGTCGTGGGGATGGACGACGGTCCTGCTGTTCGGTGCCATCTTCGCGTTGGTCCCGGTCGCGGTCACGGGACACTCGTCGTCCGGCGGCTCGCACGACATGGCGACCAACAGCCTGTTGTTCCACCTCGTCGCCGCGGTGCTGTGGGTGGGCGGCTTGATCGCGTTGCTCGCGCACGGCAGGCGTGGCGGCGCGCACCTCCCTCTCGCCGCGACGAGGTTCTCGAAGATCGCGCTGGTCTGCTGGATCGTGATGGCCGTCTCGGGCGTCGTGAACGCGCTGGTGCGCATCACGCCGGCCGACCTCGTCACGTCCACCTACGGCTGGCTGACGCTCGGCAAACTGGCGTGCCTGGTGCTGCTCGGCGTGTTCGGCTACTTCCAGCGCGAACGCGGTGTCAAGGGCGTGGTCGACGGCAAGCCGCACGCGTTGCTCAAGCTCGCGGGCCTCGAGGTCCTGCTGATGATGTTCACCATCGGCCTGGCCGTGGCGCTGGCCCGCACGCCTCCTCCCGGAGGCAGCACCGAACTGCCCAGCCGCACGGAGATCGCGATCGGCTACGACCTCGACGGCCCGCCGACGCTCGCGGCCATCCTGTTCGACTGGCGCTTCGACCTGGTCTTCGGCACCGCGGCGCTGGCTCTCGCGCTGCTCTACGTCCTGGGCGTGCGCAGGCTGACCAAGCGCGGCGACAAGTGGCCGGTGGGCCGCACCGTCGCGTGGCTGTGCGGGTGCTTCTCGCTGCTGTTCGCGACGTCCTCGGGCATGGGCCGGTACTCGCCGGCGATGTTCAGCGTGCACATGGAAGCGCACATGGTGCTGTCCATGCTGACGCCGATCCTGTTCGTCCTGGGTGGTCCGGTCACGCTGGCGTTGCGCGCGTTGCCGGTCAGCAAGGAGGTGCCGGGGCCGCGCGAATGGCTGCTGGCCTTCGTGCACTCACCGGTCGCACGGCTGCTGACGAACCCCTTCGTGGCGCTGGCCTTGTTCGTCGGCTCCTTCTACGCCCTGTACTTCTCGGGGCTCTTCGAGGCCGCGCTGCCGTTCCACTGGGCGCACCTCGCGATGAACGCGCACTTCATCCTCGCGGGCTACGTCTTCTACTGGCCGGTGATCGGCGTCGACCCGTCACCGAACAAGCTGCCGCCGCTCGGCCGGTTGGGGCTGCTGTTCGCGTCGATCCCGTTCCACGCGTTCTTCGGCGTCGTGCTGATGAGCTCCGCGAACGTCATCGGCGAGCAGTTCTACCGTGGCCTCGCGCTGCCGTGGGTGCAGAACCTGCTGGAGGACCAGCGGCTCGGCGGCGGCATCGCGTGGGCGGCGGGCGAGATCCCGTTGCTGGTGGTCATGGTCGCCCTGCTCACGCAGTGGGCGCGGCAGGACGGCCGTGACGCGAAGCGGTACGACCGCAAGGCCGACTCCGATGGAGACGCCGACCTCGAGGCCTACAACGCGATGCTGAAGAAGATGGCGGGCAAGGACTAGACCGACAGCGGGCGGCGGAATCCGCGGACCGCGAAGAACGCGCCGATCGCCGCGATCGCGCCGCTCGTGACCAGTGCGCCGAGCACGCCCGTGACGGGGTGGGCGAGCGCCAGGCTGCGGGCGGCGTCGACCGCGTAGGTCAGCGGGTTGACCTTCGCGATCGCCTGGAGCCAGCCCGGCAGGCCGCTGACCGGCACGAACGCGCTGGACGCGAACATCAGCGGGAACATCGCCAGGAAGCCGACGGTCTGCATGAGCTCTGCCTTGCGCACCCACGCGGCGATCGCGATGAACACCCAGCTCAGCGCCCATCCGACGACCAGCGCCAGGCCCAGCGCGGCGAGGGTGCCGAGCATGCCGCCGTCCGGCCGGAACCCGAACACCAGGATGCCGAACGCGATCATCAGCACCAGCTGGAACGCCGTGCGGACGGCGTCGGACAGGTTGCGCGCCAACAGAACCGTGCTCGGGCGGATGGGCAGCGAACGGAACCGTGCGAGCACACCGTTCGACATGTCCTGCACGAGCCCGATGCCGGATGCGAGAGAGGACTGCATCGCGGTGTTCACGAGGATCGCGGGCAGCAGGTAGTTGATGTAGCTCATGCCCGGCGGGAAGTTCGCCGTGGACGTGATGCTGCCGAAGATCTGGCTGAACAGCGTCAGCATGATCAACGGCTGCAGGATGCTGAAGAAGACGAGAGCGGGCGTGCGCAGCAGTGCGCGCAGAGAACGGCCAGTCAGTACGAGGACTTGTGTCGGGTAGCTGCTGCCGTGCCAGGTCAAGGTCGCCATGATTTCCCCCTAGTTCGCGGCGAGAGTGAGGTAGACGTCGTCCAGAGTTGGCTCCTTGAGGCCGATTTCGTGCGCCTCCAAGCCGTTGTCGTCCAACGCGCGCACGACTGTCGCAAGGTCGCGTGACGCGCTGACGGGGGTCGTGAGCGTGAGGCCTTCCGCGACGGGGTGGAGCCCGACGGAGTTGATGGCCTTCAGCGCGACGTCCACTTCGGACACCGAGTCGAGCGTGACGGTGACCGTGCGCTGGCCGACCTGGGCCTTCAGCTCGGCCGAGGTGCCGGACGCGACGACCTTCCCGTGCGACAGCACGGTGATCGAGTCGGCCAGGCGGTCGGCCTCGTCCAGGTACTGGGTCGTGAGCAGCACGGTCGTGCCGCCGGCGACGAGCTTCTCCACGATCTCCCACATCGCGAGGCGGCTGGCCGGGTCGAGGCCGGTGGTCGGCTCGTCCAGGAACAGCACGTCGGGGTTGCCGACCAGCGACGCGGCCAGGTCGAGACGGCGGCGCATGCCACCGGAGTAGGTCTTGGCGTTGCGCTTGGCGGCGTCGGTGAGGTCGAACTGCTCCAGCAGGTCGTCCGCGCGCGAATGGGCCTGCTTGCGGCCGGCGCCGAGCAGGCGGGCGATCAGGACGAGGTTGTCGTGGCCGCTGAGCTGCTCGTCGACGGCGGCGAACTGGCCGGTCAGGCCGATGCGGCTGCGGACCTCGTGACTCTGCTTCACGACGTCGAACCCCGCGACCCTCGCGGTGCCGCTGGACGGGGGCAGCATCGTGGTGAGGAGGTTGACCAGCGTGGTCTTGCCGGCGCCGTTGTGGCCGAGGAGGCCGAGGACGGAGCCCTTCTTCGCGGTGACGCTCACGCCGTCGAGCGCGTTCACGTCGCCGAACCTCTTGCTCACCTCATGGGCTTCGATCATGAGCTCAGACATCTGTTCCCCCTGATTTGAGTGCTCCGTGCAGGAACAGCTCCACGATGGCGGCGGGTTCGGCGGCGATCTGGCCGAAGCCCGAGCCCATGCGGTTCGTGAAGACGGCGCCGAGCAGCATCCGTCCGGCGAGGTCGGGGCTGACGCGCAGTTCCGCGTCGCCGAACAGGCCGGCGATGGCGTCGGACAGCTGCTGCATGCCGATCGGCGGTCCCTTGTGCTTCTTGTGGTCCTCGTCGCGCGGCTGGTAGCCGGACTCGCGCAGCGCGCCGATGACCCCCCACATGCGGTCGAGGTAGCCGCTGAACGCCGCTACTCCTGCGGTGAGCCGCTCTTCGAGTGGCACGTCCGCCGGGATCGCTTCGAGCCGTGCGACCTCTTCGTCGGAGTGCAACGCGCGTTGGATGCACGCGTCGAGCAGCTCCGCCTTGTCCTTGAAGACGCGGAACACCGTGCCTTCCGCGATTCCGGCCGCGGCGGCGATCTGGCTGGTGGTGACGTTCGCGCCGGTCTTCACGACGAGCGGCAGCGTGGCCTGGACGATCGCTTCGCGGCGATCTTCGGGGCTCATCGCGGGGGCGCGGCGGCGGCGTGGTTCCTCTGACACGTCCGCCACTGTATGAGTGAGTACTCACTCATGTCAATGAGTGGGCGCTCACTCACTCGTCTTGCTCCAGTGGCGCACTAGCACGTGGCCCCGACAATTCCGTGGTTCGAGGCCGTTCAAGATCTCGACCTGTCCACACCCCGCGAGTTGTCCACAGATCCGCCGCAGCCCCACCCCGGCCGCCCGCCTCCGGAGCAACCTGGACCAGAACCCCGCGACCTGGAGGCAAGCCCGATGTCCTGGAATTCCACCGTGATCACCGTTGTTGGCACCGTCGTCAGCGACATCACGTACAAGCACGGCGAGGACGGCAAGACGAACGCGTTCTTCCGCGTCAACTCGACCGAGCGCCGGTACAACACGGCGAACGGCGACTGGGAGGACGGCGAGTCGTTGTGGCTCGGCGTGTCGTGCTGGCGCAAGCTCGCCGATAGCGTGAAGACCACGCTGTCCAAGGGCGACCCCGTGATCGTCCAGGGCAAGCTGCGGATCCGTCATTACGAGAAGGACGACGTGAAGCGGCAGGCGTTCGGTCTCGACGCGTCGCACGTCGGGCTGGACTTGGGCCGGGTGCAGTCACTGGGCTCCGCCCCGCTCGTTGAACCGCGGGCCGCCGAAGATCTCACCGAGGAACCCGTTCCGTTCTGAGCCGTTCGGGGCAACCCGGTCCCGGACTTCGGGAACACGCCCGAACCGGCGGCATCACCGGAGAAGAATGCACGTACCGAGATCCACGAAGAAGGAGGGAAGCTCGTAGATCGGGGCTGCCGAGGACCGATCGCCGAGAGTCGTTCACGTTCGAACGGAACGGGCTGGTCACCGAGTCGCGTGACGCTCGATCCAGGCGTGAGCGCCTGCTTGTCGGCGACCGAGGTCAGGAGCCTCTGGGCACCGCTCTACGATCGCCGCCATGGCCGAGTTCATCTACACCATGAAAAAGGTGCGCAAGGCGCACGGTGACAAGGTCATCCTCGATGACGTCACGATCATGTTCTACCCCGGCGCGAAGATCGGTGTGGTCGGTCCCAACGGCGCCGGCAAGTCGAGCGTGCTCAAGATCATGGCGGGGCTGGACACACCTGGCAACGGTGAGGCCTACCTGGCCCCCGGCTACACGGTGGGCATCCTGCAGCAGGAGCCGCCGCTCAACGAGGAGAAGACCGTCCTCGGCAACGTCCAGGAGGGCCTGGGCGAGATCAAGGTGAAGCTGGACCGCTTCAACGAGATCGCCGAGCTGATGGCGACCGACTACTCCGACGAGCTGATGGAGGAGATGGGCAAGCTCCAGGAGGAGCTCGACCACGCCAACGCGTGGGACATCGACTCGCAGCTCGACCAGGCGATGGACGCCCTGCGCTGCCCGCCGCCCGACGCCGACGTCACCAAGCTCTCCGGTGGTGAGCGCCGCCGTGTCGCGCTGTGCAAGCTGCTGCTGAGCAAGCCCGACCTGCTGCTGCTCGACGAGCCCACCAACCACCTGGACGCGGAGAGCGTCCTGTGGCTGGAGCAGCACCTCGCGCAGTACACCGGCGCCGTGCTCGCCGTGACCCACGACAGGTACTTCCTGGACAACCTGGCCGAGTGGATCCTCGAGATCGACCGGGGCAAGACCCATCCCTACGAGGGCAACTACTCCACGTACCTGGAGAAGAAGGCCGAGCGTCTCGCGATCTCGGGCAAGAAGGACCAGAAGCTGCAGAAGCGCCTCAAGGACGAGCTGGAGTGGGTGCGCTCCGGCGCCAAGGCCCGCCAGGCCAAGTCAAAGGCGCGTCTGGACCGCTACGAGGAGATGGCGGCCGAGGCGGAGAAGACCCGCAAGCTCGACTTCGAGGAGATCCAGATCCCGCCGGGCCCGCGTCTGGGCAACGTCGTGGTCGAGGTCGACAAGCTCAAGAAGGGCTTCGGCGACAGGGTCCTGATCGACGGTCTGTCGTTCACCCTGCCGCGCAACGGCATCGTGGGCGTCATCGGTCCGAACGGCGTCGGCAAGACGACGCTGTTCAAGACGATCGTCGGTCTCGAGCAGCCGGACGCCGGCTCGGTCAAGGTCGGTGAGACGGTCCTGCTGTCCTACGTCGACCAGAACCGCGGCGGCATCGACCCGAAGAAGAACGTGTGGGAGGTCGTGTCCGGCGGACTCGACTACATCCACGTCGGCAACGTCGAGATGCCGTCTCGCGCGTACGTCAGCGCGTTCGGCTTCAAGGGCCCGGACCAGCAGAAGCCCGCGGGCGTGCTGTCCGGTGGTGAGCGCAACCGCCTCAACCTCGCGCTCACGCTCAAGCTTGGTGGCAACCTGATCCTGCTGGACGAGCCGACCAACGACCTGGACGTCGAGACCCTCGGCTCGCTGGAGAACGCTCTCGAGCAGTTCCCCGGCTGTGCCGTGGTCATCTCCCACGACCGGTGGTTCCTCGACCGCGTCGCCACGCACATCCTCGCGTGGGAGGGCACGGACGAGGACCCGTCGAAGTGGTACTGGTTCGAGGGCAACTTCGAGGGCTACGAGAAGAACAAGCTCGAGCGCCTGGGTGCGGACGCCGCCCGGCCGCACCGTGTCACGTACCGCAAGTTGACACGGGACTGAGAGGGCAACGGCGACGTCGTGGCGGCGAGGGGCGAGACGCAGGCGAACGTCGAGGTGAGCACGCTGGTCGTGCCCGCCTGGATGCTGCGTTGGCGCGCACCCGAGCTCGCTCTGGTGCTGGGCGAGCGCGCGGTAGCGCTCGCCTCCACCCGCCGCGACGAAGCCGACCGCCTGCGTGCGGAGTCGCTGGTGGTCTTCGCGGGCAACCGCATGGGCCGCGGCGTTCGCGTCGCCGACAGGGCGATCGACGCCCTGAAGGCGGCCGAGGCCGCCGGTGAGTACGAGACCGCGTGGCTGCTGAGGGTCGAACTCGCGGCGTGCGCGCGGTCCGTGGGAGCCCCGCTGACGGGGTTCGCCGCGATCACGCCGGTGCTCGAAGCGCCGGACGTGCCCGCGGAACTGCGGGCGTCCGCGCTGGTGCAGGCCAGCGAATGCCTCGTCACGGTCGGCCGCGGCGACGAGCCCACGCGGGCCCTCGCCGAGGCGGACCAGCTCTACGTCGCCGACACCACGCTCGACGACGACACACGTCTGCTGCTGCGCGGCCTGATCCGCGCGGTGCAGGCCGCACAGCACCGGCGGTGGGGCGATCTAGCCGCCGCCATCGGTGCCGCCCGGGAAGGCCTCGACCTGCTGAGCAGGTTCTCCGATCCGTGCGCGGACAGCGGCCAGGCCGCCGGCCGGCTCACGCTGGAGCTGGTGCTCTCGCTGATGGACGCGAACCGGCTGCTCGACGCGAGCGACGTCGGCGTGCCGATGCTCGACCGCCCGGTGCGGGCGCCGTCGGCGTCCGCGGTGGGGTGGTTGCGCCTGGCGCTGGCCACGCGCGTGCACCTGCCCGCCGGCAGGGTCGCGCTGGCCAGGGAGATGCTGCGCGAGGCCGCGGCGAGCGCCGAACGCCACCAGCTCGACACGTTGCTGGCTGAAAGCTTGCTCGCGCTGGCCCACGTGCACGAGGTGTCCGGTGACCTGGCCGACGCGCTGACCAACCTGCGTTCCGCCCACGCCGCCGAACGCCGCCGTGCGCGGGCGGTCTACGCGGTGCGTGCCCGGCTCGCCGCCGAGTTCTCCGGCGTCCACCGCCAGCCCGCCGACCTGCACCGGCAACTGGCGAGCGTGCTCCGTCCCGTCGAGGGCATGCAGGTGGTCACTGACGGCGTGCTGTCCGCCGCACTGAAGCAACAACTCCGGCAGTGGCGCCCGGTCCAGGTCCGCAAGGGCGACGGGCTGAAGGTCAAGCGCGTCCGGCGCGCTGCCGAAGACATGACCGTGGAAGGTTTGTCCGCGGCCAGACAACACGCCGCCGACCGGTGGCGCATGGTCCAGCCGTTCGGCGAGCCCGATGACAAGACTCCGGAAGCCGTGGAACCGCCACCCGCACCCCTGCCGTCATCCTCATCGTCTTCCTCCGACCGCACCGTCCCCGCCTCCGGCCTGATCGCGTCCGCGGGCGCGATGGTGAGCGGCCGCCGCCGCGCCGCCCGCGTGGCCGCCGGCGAGATCGACGACGACCGGCCGACCACCATCGCCGAAATTCCCATCACACCACCACTTCCGGACCCGGAGCCGCAGCAGGAGCAGCCCGCGCTCAGCGTCGAGCAGGAACGCAAGCGCAAGGTCGAGCAGCAGCTCATGGAGCTGCAGCGCGAGGCCCGCCGCCAGATCGAGGCGGAACGCCAGGCCCGCGCCGCACAACGCGCCCAGGCCGAACGCGAAGCCCGGGCAGCCGAGGAAGCCGCTCGCCAGGAAGCGGCCCGTGAAGAGGCCGCTCGCCAGGAGGCCGCCCGGCAGGAAGCGGCACGGCAGGAGGAGGCGCGCCAGGAGGCCGCCCGGCAGGAAGCGGCTCGCCAGGAAGAGGCTGCTCGGCTGGAAGCCGCCCGCCAGGAGGCCGCCCGCCAGGAACTGGCCAGGCAGGAAGCCGCGCGTCTGGAAGCCGTGCGCCAGGAGGAGGCCCGCCGCGAGGCAGCCCGCCAGGAAGCGGTCCGCCGCGACGTCGCCCGGCAGGAGGCGGCGCATCAGGAGGTCGCCCGCCAGGCCGTCGAACGCGAGGAGGCCGCCAAAGAGGCCGCCGCCCGCGAGGAAGCGGCTCGTGCGGAGGCCGCCGCGCGCGACGGGGCGTCCGGATCGCAGTCGGAGAGCGTGCTGGACATGCTCAAGGCCAAGGGCCTGCGGGCAGGCGGTCGTCGCCGCGCCCGTGACGCCGAGCCCGAGGCCAAGATCCCGTCCTGGCGCGTGGAACCCCCGTCGGGCCTGCGTCAGGACGCTTCCGCCGCGGAAGCGTCGCAGAACTACTTCGAGGACTCCGGCATCTCGGCCCGTCCCGGCTACTACGGCGATCCGGCCACCCCGGACAGCCCAGGCCGGTCGGGCCTCTCCGCGGCGTTCTCCCGTCCGCCCGCGGCCCCGGACTTCGGTCCTCACGTCGACGAACCGGCGTACCCGCTGAACACCCCGGCCGGTGGTGTTCCCGCCGTCGCGGACCCGGACGAGCGCAAGCTCCCCGACCTGGACTTCAGCGGTCTCGACTTCAGCACCTCGAAGCCGAGGCCCATGGCCTCCACCCCCGTCCCGCCCCCTCCGGCGGAAGCGCCGGACCAGGAGCCGGAACCCGAGCACGAACCGCTCCCGCCGCTGCCGGACCCGATCCCGTCCGTGCCGGTTCCGGCCGAGATCCCGCCGGCCCCGGAACGGGACCTGCTGTCGACGACGTTCCTGAGCTCGGCGGACGTGGACGACGACCCCTCGGACATCCCCACGACCCCAGTGCGCGTGCAGTCCCAGCCCCAGCCGACGTTCGGCTCCCAGACCGGCTTCGGCACGCAGACCACGTTCGGCAGCCAGTCCTTCGGCACCCAGCAGGGTTTCGGCTCCCAGCCGGAGCACAGCACCGAGCCGGGCCACGGCGCCGATCCCGCCGCGCTCGCCGAGCAGCCGGTCTCGCCCGACCCCGACGCGCCGACGGAGAAGCGTTTCCGCGCGGTCGGCGAGCCCGACCCGGCAGACGACGCCGCGCGCGGCACCTCGACGAGCGAGCCCGCCGACCGCACGGGCCGTCCCAGCAGCCGCCGCAGGCCGAGCGACCTGAGCCTCGCCGACCTGCTGGCTGAAGCACTGGTCGCCTACGAGACGGGCCGTCGCTCCGACGAGGAACTGCTCGAAGTCCCGGACCTGAGCGCCTCGGACTGGCCGGTCACGTCACCCGGACCGGACGCCACGACGGAGGGCCAGCCGGCCCGCCCCGCCGAGGCCGAGTCGCCCGCCAGCGCGGATGTGGCGTCGCGGCCCGGGGAGTCGGTCAGCGCGGCCACTGATCTCCAGACCGGGGCGGGTTTAGCGGAAGCCGCGGCCGGTCCGGGCGCCTTCTCACAGCCAGGTCAGCCTGGTGGCTCCCGGCAGGACTCGTCGGACGCGCTGTTCAGTTCGGGCCGATCGTTCGGCGCGCAGCAGGATTCGGCGGCGTCGGACGCGGTGTTCGGCTCAGGCCGGCCGTTCGCTGCTCAAGACTCGACCGCTGAGTCGTCGGATCCGGTGTTCGGTTCGGGTCAGCGTTTCGGAGCGCAGCAGGATTCGGCGGCGGACACTCCGTCGAGTTCGGAGGCGTTGTTTCGTTCGGCACTGTCCTTCGGTGCCCAGCGGGACTCGGGGGCAGCGGCTCCGCCGGATGCGGTGTTCGGTTCGGGCCAGCGCTTCGGGGTCCAGCAGCCGCCCGCGCAGCCGGTGAGCCAGGAGTCCTACTTCCCCGCGAAACCCGCACCGGAGTCCGCACAGGAGAAGACCGGGCCGATAGCTCCCGTGCCGTCGGACAACGAGACCACCGGTCCTATTCGTCCGTTCCGGGCGGACGGGCCTCCCGGCTGGACGCTGCCGGGGACGTGAGGGTGGTCAGCACCACACCTCAAGCCTTGCCCAACCCTTCCTGCCCGGCGCCGGCGAGGAGTCGCGGGAGCGGCTGCACGGAGACCAGTGGTGGGCGGGCTGGTGATGTCTTGCGGTTCGGCGGTGGTCACGATGCCGTTGGGCCCATGATCGGATGAAAGCTGTGGACCGACCGGGTGTCGGGGCCGGCGGAGTTCGCCGGTGCCCGATCGCGTCCGCGGTGCGGAAAGCCTTGTCGCCACTGATGATGTGACTCGATTCAGCCCTCGATTCAGTGGTCCGTCAGTGCACCTCCCGTTGCCGGTGACGGCCGCCACCCCATCTAGGGTGGGGTCGGACCCGGCACACAGAGGTGCCGGATAGCGTGGAGTCGCCTGAAGATGACCTCGACTGGAGCCCCGACCCGAACCGACGACGTCTCCGCGGCCACCGCCGCGGGTGATGGCAGTCCAACGGCCAGTCCTGAGCAGGTCCGTGACGAGCTGATCGAACGGGCCGCCGCCAATGCCCCCGAACTCGCTGATCTGATCCGCCTCTTCTACCGGCACGTGCCCGCCGAGGAAGTCAACGACGACGACCCGGTGGACCTGGTCGGAGCGGTGCGGTCGAACTACCAGCTCGCCGAGAGCCGTGTTCCCGGACGCGCCGCGGTGCGCATCCTGAACCCGACCCGCGCGAACGACGGGTGGCAGTGTCCCGTCACCGTGGTCCAGGTCGTCACCGACGACATGCCGTACCTCGTCGACTCGGTCGCGTCCGAGCTCACGCGGGGTGGCGTGCAGGTGCAGCGCGTCGTGCACCCGATCGTCGTCGTGCGGCGTGATCCGGTCACCGGCGAGCGCACCGAGGTGCTGCCGACCGCCGATCCGGCCGATCCGCCCGCCGACGCGCTGGCCGAGTCGTGGATGAACATCGAGGTCGACCTCATCACCGACCCCGATCGTGCCCGCGAGCTCGAGACGCGGCTGCTGTCTGTGCTGACCGACGTCCGCGAGGTCGTCGAGGACACCGACCGCATGGCCGCCACGGCGCTGCAGCTGGCCGAGCAGCTGGAGAAGGAATCGTCCGACGCGACCGAGGACGGCTCGAAGCTGCTCAGGTGGCTCGCGAACGGGCACTTCACGTTCATGGGCTACCGGCAGTACGAGCTGGTGCACGAGGACGGCGAGCCGGCGCTGCGGGCCGTGCTCGCGAGCGGTCTCGGCGTGCTGCGCCAGGACAGCCTCGCCGCGCGCAGCCTCACCGCCGGGCCGGACAACGGCGCGCAGGCGCTCAGCCCGGACCTGCTGGTGCTGACGCAGGCGAGTGCGCAGAGCAGCGTGCACCGCAGCGTCTACCCCTACTACGTCGGCGTGAAGACGTTCGACGCCGAGGGCAACGTCTCCGGGGAGCACCGCTTCCTGGGCATCTTCAGCACCACCGCGCTGCACGAGAACGTGCTCGACATCCCGGTGATCGAGCGGCGCGTGCGCGACGTGATCCACCGCGCGGGCTTCCCGCTGCAGTCGTACTCCGGCCAGCGGATGCTCGAGGTCATCCAGAACTACCCGCGCACCGAGCTGTTCTCGGTGGACGCCGAGACGCTCTACCAGGTGACGACGGGTGTCATCGCGCTCGCGGAACGCCGCCGGCTGCGGCTGTTCCTGCGCCGAGACCCGTTCGGCCGCTTCTTCTCGTGCCTGGTGTACCTGCCGCGCGACCGCTACACGACGACGAGCCGCCTCGCGATGCAGGAGGTGCTGCTCGCCGAGCTCGGCGGCCTGAACCTCGAGTACAGCGCGCGCATCGGCGAGTCCGCGCTCGCCCGCGTGCACTTCATGGTGCACACGGACCCGGCTCGCACGCTGGAGCCGGACGTCCACGCGATCCAGGCCAAGCTCGCCGAGGCCGTGCGCAGCTGGGACGACCGGATGGTCGAGGCCGTCGTGGGTGACAAGGGCGAGCTCGGCGCCGAGTCGGCCACGGAGCAGGGCCAGCGGTTCGCCACGGTCTTCCCCGAGGCCTACAAGGAGGACTTCTCCGCCGCCACGGGCCTCGAGGACTACCGACGCATCGAGGCGCTCGTCGAGGGCGATCTCGACATGGTCTTCTACGTGCCCGAGAACGCCGAGGCGGGGGAGCGGCGCTTCAAGCTCTTCGTGACCGGCGAGGGCATCACCCTGTCGGACGTGCTGCCGATGCTGCAGCGCATGGGCGTCATCGTGGTCGACGAGCGGCCGTACGAGATCGCCCGCGAGGACGGCGTGCAGTGCTGGATCTACGACTTCGGCCTGCGCATCGACAAGGCCGCGCTCGCGCAGCTGTCCGAGGCCGACCTCGACCACGTGCGCGTGCGGTTCCAGGACGCGTTCGCCGCCGTCTGGCGCGGTGAGGCCGAGGTCGACAGGTTCAACTCGCTGGTGCTGCAGGCCGGGCTCACCTGGCAGCAGGCCGCGATGCTGCGTGCGTACGCCAAGTACCTGCGGCAGGCGGGCACGCCGTACTCGCAGGACTACATCGAGGACGCCGTGCTCGGCCACACCAGCGTGGCCATCGCGCTGGTCGCGTTGTTCGAGGCCCGGTTCGACCCGCGGCTCGACGACGCCACGCGCGCCGACCGCACCGAGACGATGGTCGTCGAGACCGGCAAGCTGATCGACGACGTCACGAGCCTCGACGCGGACCGGATCCTGCGCAACCTGCTCACGCTGATCAACGCCACGCTGCGGACGAACTACTTCTTCCGCGACGCGGACGGCAACGCGCGGCCGTACCTGTCGGTCAAGCTCGACCCGCAGGCCATCCCGGAACTGCCGCAGCCGCGGCCGAAGTTCGAGATCTTCGTGTACTCGCCGCGGGTCGAGGGCGTGCACCTGCGCTTCGGCAGCGTCGCGCGCGGTGGTCTGCGCTGGTCCGACCGCCGCGAGGACTTCCGCACGGAGGTGCTCGGCCTGGTCAAGGCGCAGGCCGTGAAGAACGCCGTGATCGTGCCGGTCGGCGCGAAGGGCGGCTTCGTCGTCAAGAAGCCGATCGCCCCCACCGGCGACCCCGGCATCGACCGCGAGAACTTCATGGCCGAGGGCATCGCCTGCTACAAGATGTTCATCTCGGGCCTGCTCGACCTCACCGACAACCTGATCAACAACGAGGTCGTGCCCGCGCCGCAGGTCGTGCGCTACGACGCCGACGACACGTACCTGGTCGTGGCGGCGGACAAGGGCACGGCGACGTTCTCCGACATCGCGAACGGCGTGAGCCAGAGCTACGGCTTCTGGCTGGGCGACGCGTTCGCCTCCGGTGGCTCGATCGGCTACGACCACAAGGCCATGGGCATCACGGCCAAGGGCGCGTGGGAGAGCGTGAAGCGCTCGTTCCGCGAGCTCGGCGTGGACACGCAGACCGAGGAGTTCACCGTCGTCGGCATCGGCGACATGTCCGGTGACGTGTTCGGCAACGGCATGATGCTCTCGGAGCACATCCGGCTCGTGGCCGCGTTCGACCACCGGCACATCTTCATCGACCCGAACCCGGTCGCGGAGACGTCGTTCGCCGAGCGCGTGCGCCTGTTCAACGTGCCGCGTTCGTCGTGGGACGACTACGACCGCTCGCTGATCAGCGAGGGCGGCGGCATCTTCCCGCTCACCGCCAAGTCGATCCCGATCTCCGAGCAGGCCCGCGTCGCGCTCGGGCTCGACGAGGGCGTCGTGAAGCTGTCCCCGCCGGAGCTCAAGAAGGCGATCCTGCTCGCACCGGTCGACCTGCTGTGGAACGGCGGCATCGGCACGTACGTCAAGGCGTCGACCGAGTCGCACGGCGACGTCGGCGACAAGGCGAACGACTCGATCCGCGTCAACGGCGACGAGCTGCGCGTCAAGGTCATCGGTGAGGGCGGCAACCTGGGCCTGACCCAGCGCGGCCGCATCGAGTTCGCGCGGGCCGGCGGCAAGGTCAACACCGACGCGCTCGACAACTCCGCCGGCGTCGACTGCTCCGACCACGAGGTCAACATCAAGATCCTGCTGGACCAGCTGGTCCGGGAGGGGTCGCTGGAGCAGTTGCAGCGCAACGAGGTTCTCGCCGAGATGACCGACGAGGTCAGCGACCTCGTGCTGGCGGACAACTACTCGCAGAACAACGTCCTCGGCGTCAGCCGGGCGCACGCGGCCCCGATGTTGTCGGTGCACGCGCGCCTCACCGCAGACCTGGAAGCTCGCGGCGCGCTCAACCGCAAGCTGGAGGCGATGCCGAGCGCGGCGGAGTTCAAGGCGCTGGAGAAGAACGGCGCGGGTCTAACGTCGCCGGAGCTCGCCACGCTGCTCGCGTTCACGAAGCTCACGCTGAAGGAAGAGCTGCTGGCGAGCGACATCCCGACGATCGACACGTTCACCCGCAAGCTCCCGGACTACTTCCCGAGCCTGCTGCGTGAACGCTTCGGCGCCGCGATTCCGAACCACCCGCTGGCGCGGCAGATCATCACGACGGTCGTCGTGAACGAGGTCGTCGACGGCGGCGGCATCTCCTTCGCCTTCCGCCTGGCCGAGGAGATGAGCGCGTCGGTGACGGACGCGGTCCGCGCGTACGCCGTGGTCACCCAGGTCTTCGACCTGCCGTCGATCTGGCGCGAGATCGAGGCGCTGGACACCGTGGTGCCGACGGACGTCCAGGACAGCATGGTCCTGGAGACCCGCCGCCTGCTGGACCGGGCGTCCCGCTGGCTGCTGTCCAACCGCCCGCAGCCGCTCGCGGTGGGCTCG
The DNA here is from genome assembly GCF_040682435.1 of Lentzea sp. NPDC051208. Classification (NCBI taxonomy): domain Bacteria; kingdom Bacillati; phylum Actinomycetota; class Actinomycetes; order Pseudonocardiales; family Pseudonocardiaceae; genus Lentzea; species Lentzea sp. NPDC051208. Next base: position 357,243 of record NZ_JBFBAW010000006.1, read on the forward strand.
ACGATCAACCGGTTCCGCGGCGTGGTCGAGGAGCTCAGCCCCTACGCCTTCGAACTGTTGCAGGGCAAGGAACTGGACGTCGTCGCGGGCAAGGCGGACCGGTACGTCGAACAGGGCGTCCCGGCCGAGCTGGCCCGCAAGGTGGCCGCACTGCTCTACATGTACGGCCTGCTCGACGTCACCGAGATCGCCGAACTGGCCGAACGCGAGTTCGGCCCGACCGGCGGCGCGGGCCCGGAGCGCACGCACCGGGAGACCGCCGAGCTGTACTTCGCGCTGTCCGACCACCTCGACATCGACCACATGCTGGATTCGGTGACGAGTCTGGAGCGCGGCAACCGCTGGCACGCCCTGGCGCGGCTGGCTCTCCGCGACGACTTCTACTCGTCGCTGCGGGCCATCTCCGTCGACGTGCTGAGGGCGAGCGACGAGGGCGACACGGCGACCGAGAAGATCTCCAAGTGGGAGCAGGCCAACGCTTCCCGCCTGGTCCGCGCACGTGGCGCGCTGGAGGAGATCAACCGGGTCCACCAGCTGGACCTCGCGACCCTGTCCGTCGCCGCCCGCCAGGTGCGGAGCATGGTCAGGTAGGAGCACGAACGAGAACCGGGGCGCCGCGGAATCCCCTCCGCGGCGCCCCGGCCGTTTCAGACGACCTGCTCGAGTTCCGCGCGCTGGGCGATCGCGCGACCGAGCCACTGCCGGCCGACCACGACCAGCAGCGCGACACCGATCGCCGCGATCGTGCCGACGGCGGATCCCGCCCACAGGCCCAGGACGTCCATGCCGTCCGCGGGCGAGGGGATCTCGGCGAACGTGACGTAGACGAACAACCAGGCGAGCACCACGGCTCCGGCGGCGATGGCGCCGATCGCGATGTTCGTCCACACGAGCGCACCGGACTCGAACACGGTGCCCTCGCCCGCCCTGTGCAGCATTCCTCCCAATGCCACCGCCAGCACTTGCAGACACGCCACGAAGACGATGGCGGACACCACGAACGGCACTCTCACCGACTCGTACGGCGGGAAGAGGCCGACCTCGTTCGCCGCGGTCGCCGGGATCACCGCGACCTGCGCGAACAGGCCGCCGAGAACCGCGAAGGCGAGCAGGGCCTGCAGGAAGAACACCACGGCACGAGACATGAATCGAGTATCGAGAGCTGCCTATCGATTTTCAATCGTCTGGTGTGGAGGTCCTGTGAAGGCCGGTCAACGGTAGGGTCCCTGCATGGGTGTCTTCGTCACGGGTGTGCGGCCTCGATGGTCGGACATGGATGCGTTCGGCCACGTCAACCACGCGAACACGGTGACGTTGCTGGAAGAAGCCCGCATCGAACTGCTGTTCACCGAGGCCGCCCGCCACGGGGTCAAGGAACTGGCCGAGGGCATGGTCGTGGCGAAGCTCGTGGTCGAGTACCTCGCGCCGATCGTGTTCACCGGCGAAAGCGTCGTGGTGGAGATGTCGGTGCGGGAGCTGAAGTCCGCTTCGCTGACGCTTGACTACGTGGTGCGCGGCAGCCGTGACGAGAACAGCCCGGTGGTGGTCAGGGCGGAGACGCTCATGGCGCCCTACAACGTGACGACAGCGCGACCGCGCAGGCTCACCGAAGCCGAGCGCGACTTTCTCGCCGGGTGGCGGGCAGGGGGAAATGGTGCCTGAGCTGGTGTTGGCCGATGCGGCCGAGAGAGACGACCTCGGGGCGTTCGCCGCGCGGGCCGTGCGGCTCGACGCGCAGTCCGTCGTGAGGCTGCGCAACCGCGACGAGGAGCTGCTCGACGCGTGGGTGGCCACGCCGTTCGACACGCTCGCGACGCGAACCGTTGCGGGACAGGCGACTCCGGCGGACGTCACGGTGTCCGGATCGGAGCTGCTGACGGGTCTCGCGGTGATGCGCGACGAGCGCATCGATCCGGGCCCCGCCAAGGACCTGATGTGGCGCTCGGCCCTGCCGCCCGCCGAGGGCTGGCTGATGGTCGACCGGCTGCCGGTCGAGGTCGTCGCCGAACTGGCCGACGAAGGTGTCGAGGTGGCGCGGGAGAACACCGGGCCGCAGGGCACGCCGCCGGCCTCGTTGCTGGACCAGACGGTGATCACCGTCAGCGGGTCCGGACTGGACGTCAAGATCCCGCTGCGGGTCCTGTTCGCGTTGTCGGGCATGGGTTTCCTCGGCGAGGACGGCGACGTGCGGGTGACCGCGACCGACTCGTGGGTGCGGATCGACGCCCGGTACGGCGCGGTCGTCCGGCGCCGTCACTCCATGCTGCCGCTGCTCGTCTGACTCTCCAGAACGCGAAACAGCGCCCCGGGCCACGGCCTGGGGCGCTGTTTCGTGCGAGAACTCAGACGAGCCAGACCGCGGTGTCCGGCGGCAGCTGGTCGCCGTCCATCGGACCGGACGACAGCAGCACCTGGCCGGGAGGCAGCGGCACGGACGCGCCCGAGGTGTTGAGGGCGCAGATCAGCCCGCCACCCTTGCGCCGGAACGCGAAGCAGCCGGCCGGGGCGCCGTACCACTCGAGCTCCTCGCCGGCGAAGCCCGCGTTGGACTTCCGGTGCTCCAGCGCCTCGCGGTAGAGCGAGAGCATCGAGCCCGGGTCCTCCAGCTGCGCCTCGGCCGTGAGGTGGTCCCACTCGTTCGGCTGCGGCAGCCAGGTGTTCACGGCCGTGGAGAACCCGAACGGCGGGCTGGTGCCCTCCCACGGGATCGGCACGCGGCAGCCGTCGCGGCCGCGCTCGGTGTGGCCGGAACGCTCCCAGGTCGGGTCCTGCAGGGCCCAGTCCGGCAATTCCACGTTGGGCAGGCCGAGCTCTTCACCGTTGTAGAGGTAGATCACGCCCGGCAGCGCCAGTTCGACCAGCGTCATCGCGCGGGCCCGCTGTTCGCCCAGCGCGCCGCCGCCGTAGCGGGTCACGTGGCGCACGACGTCGTGGTTCGACAACGTCCACGTCGCGGGCGTGCCGGTCAGGGCGACCGCCGCCAGCGAGTGCTCGATCGCCGAACGGACGGCATCGGCGTCGAAGCCGGCCTCGACCAGCCGGAAGTTGAAGCCCAGGTGCAGCTCGTCGGGACGGACGTAGGCGGCGAACCGCTCGTCGTCCTTCACCCAGATCTCGCCGACGGCCATGGTGCCGGGGTAGCCGTCCATGACCTTGCGGATCATGCGGTGGATCTCGTGCACGCCGTCGTTGTCGAAGCGCGGGTCGTGCACGTCGTCGGACAGCACACCCGGCACCTGGGGGCGGATCTCCATGTCCGGCAGGCCTTCGGGCTTGGCCATGCCGTGCGCCACGTCGATGCGGAAGCCGTCGACCCCGCGATCCAGCCAGAACCGCAGCGTGCGCTCCAGGTCGGCGCGGACCTCCGGGTGCTCCCAGTTGAGGTCGGGCTGCTCCGGCGCGAACAGGTGCAGGTACCACTGGCCGTCCGGCACTCGGGTCCACGCGGGGCCGCCGAAGACGGACGTCCAGTTGTTCGGCGGCTGCGAGCCGTCGAAGCCGCGGCCCTCGCGGAAGATGTAGCGGGCGCGCTCCATGCTGCCCGGACCGGCCTGCAGGGCCTCCTGGAACCACTCGTGCAGGTCGCTCGAGTGGTTCGGGACCAGGTCGACCGTCACGCGGATGTTGTGCTCGTGCGCGTCCGCCACCAGCCGGTCGAACGCGGCCAGGTCGCCGAACATCGGGTCGACGTCACGCGGGTCGGCCACGTCGTAGCCGTGGTCGGCCATCGGCGAGCGGTAGAACGGGGTGAGCCACAGGGCGTCGACGCCGAGCAGTTCCAGGTAGCCGAGTCGGGAACGGATGCCGTCGAGGTCGCCGACGCCGTCGCCGTTGGAGTCGGCGAACGAACGCACGTAGACCTGGTAGAAGACGGCGTCACGCCACCAGGCGGACTCTTCGGCGATCTCGGGGGTGAGGTCGGAGGATCGGCGCACGGGGGGTCATCCTGCCATTCGTCTCGCTGCTAAAGGACCCGAACGGGTGATGGCGGTCAGGAGAAGCTGTTCATCAAGCTGTTCGCCGCCATCTCCATGTAGTCCCAGAGCTGCTTGCGGTGAGCCTCGTCCAAGCCGGCCTCGTCGACGGCGATCCTCATGCAGCGCAGCCACGCGTCCCGCTCGATCGGTCCGATCTTGAACGGGACGTGACGCATCCGCAGCCTCGGGTGGCCCCGGTTGTCCGAGTAGGTGTGGGGTCCGCCCCAGTACTGCATCAGGAACAGCCTCAGCCGCTCCTCCGCAGGTCCGAGGTCCTCTTCCGGGTAGAGGGGGAGGAGGACGTCGTCGGCCTTCACCTCTTGGTAGAAGCGGGCGACGATGCGGTGGAACGTCTCCTCGCCACCGACCTGTTCGAAGAAGCTCACGGGGTTTCCCACGTACCCATCCTGACTCACGAGTGCCACCACGTGCAGGCCGCCCCGGCTGTTGGCTCCGCCATAGGGTTGTGAACTGGCAGGACGCCGGATGATCATCGTCTCGAATGGGTGTTCTAACTCACTTGGCGGTGAAGCCCGCTTCCTCGAGTGCGGGCATCAGTTGCGCGCGCAGGTTGCGCTGAACCGCCCACTGACGGCCGGGGCGCGTCTTCGCGGTGACCCGCAGGGTGATGCCCTCCGGCGTGAACTTCTCGACGCCGAGCACCTCGGGCTTGGCCGTGATGTCCGCCTTCAGCGGGTCCTTGTCGGCCACCTCGGCGACCTTGCGCTCCAGCACCCCGGTGGCCTCGGCGAGGTTCGCGCCGTAGCTCAGCGGCAGGTCGACGACGGCGACCGCGAAGCCCTGCGACGAGTTGCCGACGCGCAGGATCTCGCCGTTGCGGACGTACCAGACCGTGCCGCCGGTGTCCCGGATCGTGGTGGTGCGCAGCGCGACGGCCTCGACGGTGCCGGTCGCGGGGCCGAGGTCGACGACGTCACCGACGCCGTACTGGTCCTCCAGCAGCATGAACATGCCGGCCAGGAAGTCCTTCACCAGGTTCTGGGCGCCGAAACCGATGGCGACGCCCAGGATGCCGGCCGAGGTCAGGATCGGCGTGATGTTGATGCCCACCACGATCAGGATCTCGAGGAACGCGATACCGAAGATCAGGATCGTGACGATCGACTTCAGCACCGAGCCGATCGTCCTGGCGCGTTGCTCCCGGCGCTCGGAGATCAGGTTTCCGAGCGCCTGGGGCGCCCGCTCGCGCAACGGCTTGAGCAGCCCCGGCTTCCTGCCTTCCTTGCCGGGCGTGGTGATCCGGTCGATGACCTTGCGCAGCAGAGCCCTGATCACGAAGGCGGCGATCAGGATCACAACGATCTTGATCGCGCCGGTGATGATCACCGCGCCGTACTTGTCGACGAAGGTGACCGCCTCGGCGGCCTTGTTCGTGACGTCATCCACGGGACTGGTCACCTGGTCGTGCCCTCCTACAACTCCATGCCGGTGGCATTCGCGAGAAACGTCAGCTGGTCCACGGCGAGAGCCACCGTCCGGCTGACTGACCGGCCCGCGTGACCGACCTCGGTCTCGCGGCGGATCAGCACGGGGTGCTTGGTCGGATCACTCGACGAAGCGTGCTGCAGTGCCGCGCACATCTTCCTGGCGTGGTTGGGGTCCACACGAGAATCCGACTCGAACACCGTGAACAACACGGAAGGGTACTCAACGTCCGTTACCACTCGGTGATAAGGCGAGTAGGAGAGCAGCCAGTCCAGCTCCTCGGAAACGCTTGCGCTGCCGTACTCGTCGGCCCACAACCGTCCGAGCAGGAACTTCTCGTAGCGCACCATGTCGAGCAGTGGCGCTGAGCACACCACCGCCGCGTAGAGCTCGGGGCGCTGGGTCAGCGCTGCACCCACGAGCAGGCCACCGTTGGAACCTCCCATGATCGCCAGCTGCTGCGGCGTGGTCCACCCGTCGCGGATCAGGCGCTCCGCCGCGGAGTGGAAGTCGTCGAACACGTTCTGCTTGTTGGCGCGCATGCCGGCGACGTGCCAGTCCTCGCCTTCCTCGTCGCCGCCGCGCAACGACACGTGCACCCACACACCGCCCGCCTCGACCCAGGCCAGCGTGGTCGCGCTGTAGCCGGGACCGCGGCCGATCGCGAAGCCGCCGTAGCCGGTGAGCAGCGCGGGACGGGGCAGGTCGGGCTTCTGCTCGCCGCTGACGACGAACATCCGGACCGTCGTGCCGTCCTTGGACGTGTACGCGATCTGCTGGGTCGTCACGGCCGGCAGCTCGACGCGGCCGGGCGCGGCCTCGTGCAGCACCGTTTCACCGGTGGCCTTCGAGAACCGGAACACCGACTGCGGCGTCACGAAGTCCGTCCACCCGAACCAGAGCGTGTCCTGGTCGTGGGTCGTGTGGACGTCCACGACGGACATGCCGTGCAGGGAACCCGTGCCGGGCAGCGGGATCTCCTGCTTGTGCGCACCGGTCGCGGCGTCGTGCAGGTGCAGTTCGGAGACCGCGTGCCTGGTGCGCAGGACGACCAGGTCGCCGTTCAGCCAGCGCACCCCGTCGAGGACCGAGTCCTGCTCCTCGGCGATGAGCTCGGTCCACTCGGTGGGCTTGGCCGGGTCGGCCACGCACAGCCGCTGCCGGGGCGCGCCGTGGTTCGTGTGCAGGTAGAGCCTGCCGTCGCGGGCCACGGACGCCGAGCACTGCACGCCTGCCTCGGACAGGATCACGGGCACGAGCGCGCCGTCGCCGTGCAGGTCCGCGATCCACACGGAGTCGTGCTTCAGCGTGCTGGGGGCACCGCTCACGACCAGCCAGCGGCCGTCGTGCGAGAGGTTCAGCGAGTAGTAGAAGGTGTGCGCCTGGTCGTCGCCGTGCACGTTGAGGTCCGTGTCCGGGTCCGTGCCGACGCGGTGACGCCACACGCGGCGGTGGAACAGCTTCTCGTCCTCGGGCAGCAGGGCCGGGTCGAGCTGGCGCACGTAGTAGAACTCCTCGCCGCCCGGCAGCCAGCCGATGGAGGAGTAGCGGCACCGGTCGATCGGGCCCTCGACGTGCTCGCCCGTCGCCACGTCCATGACGTGCAGCAGCGAGTGCTCGTTGCCGCCGACGGACACCTGGTACGCGAGGCGCTCGCCTTCGAGGCTGGGGGACCAGCCGTCCAGGGTGGTCCGGCCGGACGGGTCGAGCGCGCTCACGTCGAGGAGCACGCGCTCGGTGCCGTCGCTCTCGCGCACCATGACCACGGGGTGGTCCTGGTCGGGACCGCGGCGGGTGAAGAACGCCCTGCCCGCGCGCCAGGTCGGCGTGGACACCGAACCGGTGCGCATCAGCTCCTTGAGGCGCTCGCCCAGGCGTGCGCGGCCGGGCATCGCGTCCAGCCAGGAGCGCGCGAGCACGTCCTGCGCCTGCGACCACTCCGCGGTGCGGGGGTCTGCCGTGTCCTCGAGCCAGCGGTACGGATCGGCGACTTCGCGCCCGTGGAGCTGCTCTACGAGGTTTAGCCGCTCGGCGATCGGGTAGGCGATCGTCGCAGGCAGTGGAGTAGAAGGTGCCTCAGTCACCTTGTCAAGAGTAGCGGGCTCTTGAAAACCATCTCCGATAGGGAGCTGGTTCACCCTGGGTTCGATCACACATCCATGACGCGTCACTTATCACACGTGATTTTTTCCTGGTAAGTGTGGTCTCCTATGGCTGAACCGGTGGAGGTGGTCGCGTGCCAGACCGACAACCGACCCCTATCGGCGGCTCGTCACCAGGCGAGACGGCGCCGACGGTCCTCCCATGCCGAAATCAGCCCGACCTGCGGGCGGTACCGGATGTGGATCGAGACGGGGGAGGTTCCGGTTCGATGCCGGCGATCTTCCCCTGGGGAAGACGCAAGGTCCTGCTGCTGAACGCCACGTTCGAGCCGCTCACGGCGTTGTCGCTGCGCCGCGCGGTCGTCCTCGTGGTGTGCGGGAAAGCCGAAGTCGTGCACGGAGACGCCTCCGGGCTGGTGCTGCACTCGTCGAAGTCCGAGGTGCTCGTGCCGTCCGTGATCCGGCTGAGCTCCTACGTGCGCGTGCCCTATCGCGGTCGCGTGCCGATGACCCGTGCCGGGCTCATGCACCGCGACCGTTATCGCTGCGCCTACTGCGGCGGGCGGGCCGAGACGATCGACCACGTCGTGCCGCGCTCGCGTGGCGGACCTCACACCTGGACCAACTGCGTCGCCTGCTGTGCGAAGTGCAACCACCGCAAGGCGGACAAACTGCTGTCCGAGCTGGGCTGGCGGCTGCGCGTCGTTCCCGCGGCGCCGCGTGGCCCGCACTGGCGGCTGCTCGCCGGGGTGGCCGAGGCTGATCCGCAGTGGTTGCCGTACCTGGGTGAACCGGCGGCCTGATCCGCCGTTCGAACTGGGTCAGGCCGCGAGGGAGAAGTCGTCCTGACGTGCGGTGATGCGCACGGAGTCCTGCTGTGCCGTGATGCGGACCGAATCGTCCATGGTGATGCGGACGCTGTCCTGCTGGGCGGTGATGCGGACCGAGTCGTCGTGCGCCGTGATCCGGACGCTGTCGTCCATCGTGATGCGGACGGAGTCCTGCGCGGTGATGCGGACGCTGTCGTCGTGGGCCGTGATGCGGACGGAGTCGTCCATGGTGATCCGGACCGAGTCATCGTGAGCGGTGATGCGGACGCTGTCGTCGTGAGCGGTGATGCGGACGGAGTCGTCCATGGTGATCCGGACCGAGTCCTCACGCGCAGTGATCCTGACGGAATCCTGCTGAGCGGTGATCCGAACGGAGTCTTCACGCGCGGTGATCCGCACGGAATCGGCACACGTGATCCTGACCGAATCGCTCGCGGTGATGCGCACCGAGTCTGCCATGGTGATGCGGACGGAGTCGCGGGCCGTGATGCGCACCGAATCGGCGACGGTGATCCGTTCGGAGTCGTCCATCGTGATCCGGACGGAGTCACTGGCGGTGATACGCACTGAATCGTCCTTGTAGCTCGGAAGAGTGAAGGTCACGGCCTGGGGGCGGGTCATCGTGAACATTTTGTGTCCTCCAGCTCGTTCGGGGCGGGTGCGCAAGACCCGTATAGGTGAAAAGCTAAGAGCTGAGTGATCCGGGAACAAGACCCCAAACCGGCACCCGTTCGCCGCCGACCGGGTGAGGCCTGACCGGGTGTAACCGCTGCGCCGCACGAGAGCACACGTTGGCCCTACTGGCCGGTATGGACACGCTCTGTAGCGTTCAGTCTGATGGAACGTGACGTGCGTCATACGGCAAAAGGCGTGCATGGACGGGGTTTTCGAGCGCTCACCGGGGCTTGGGCGGTGTCGCTCGTGGGCGACGGCGTGCGCGTCGTCGCGCTGCCCTTGTTCACCGCCGCCAGCACCCGCAGCCCGCTCGCGGTGTCCGCCGTGGCTGTCGCGCTCACCCTGCCCTGGTTGCTGGTCGCGCTGCCCGCGGGCGCCCTTGTGGACCGTTGGAGACCGAGAACCGTTGTCGTCGTGGCACATTGGCTGCGCGCCGGGGTGACCGGACTGCTCGCGCTGGCGGTCCACACCGGACACGCGACGGTCGTCGTCTTGTGCGCCACGGCTTTCGTGCTGACCTCCGCGGAGACGTTCGCTGACTCGGCCTCCCAGGTGTTGCTGGTCGAGCTCGCGGGGCCGGACGAGCTGGAGGCGGCCAACGGCCGGTTCGTGACGGTCGAGACGATCGGCATGGACCTGGCCGGCCCGCTGGCCGCCGCGGTGCTCTTCTGGTGGGCCCCGGCGGCCTGTTTCGCCCTCGACGCGCTGTCGTTCGTCGTCGCCGCGGTGCTCGTGTCCCGCGTGCCGGATGTTGCTCCTGAACGCTCTGGGAGCGATCTTCGTGGACAACTGGCCGAGGGCGCGCGGTCCCTCCTGCGCACTCCCGGCCTGCGGTCACTGGTAGTTGCCGTTGCAATCACAGCTGTCTGCGCGGCCGCGATCAACGCCATGCTGGCGCTCTACTCCATCCAGGTACTCGGCCTCGCCGAACCGGTGGTTCCGCTTCTGGTCGTGTGCATGGCGGCCGGTGCTCTGCTAGGCGCCCGGCTGTCTCCCGCGCTCGCGACGCGGTGGGGTGCCGGACGGGTCATGGTCGGGTTCCTGGCGTTGCTCGGCGCCGCGTTCGCGTTGTTCGGCCTGACGCCGTGGCTGGTGTCGGCGGTGCTCGCGTGCGTGCTGTTCGGGGTGGCGTCCGCCGGCTGGAACGTGCTGTCCGCGACCCGGCGGCAACGGCTCACGCCCGGACCGATGATGGGCCGCGTGACCAGCGCTTATCGGGTGCTCGCCTGGGGGCTCTCACCGCTGGGCGCGGGCCTCGCCGGCCCGCTCGCGGACGCGACGTCGCTGGGCACCGTCTACGTCGTGGCGGGCTCGGTGGTGGCATTGACCGCGATCTTGCTGGCCCGGCCGCTCGCGCGCGGCTGAGTTCGGCTACCGTACCCGCCGTGACCATCGTGGAGACCGTTCTCGTCTTCGCGCTGATCCCGCTGGCGATCTACGGCGTGATCACGCTGCTGACGGTGAGGCCAAAGGCCACCCGGATTCCCCGGTACAGGCCCGGCCAGGAGTGGGGCTACGCCCCGGTGTGGTGGAGCGCGAACCCGGCAGGGTTGAGCGCCGAGCACCACAGCGCCGCCGAGTCCGGTACCTCGGGCTCGACCGCCAAGGGAGGCGCACGTGGCAACTGGTAGGGCGATCGAGCCCGTCGACCCGTCGACGCTGCCTCTCGGCACCGTCGTGACGAACAGCGGCCGGGTGTCCGCGGCGAAGATGTACGAGCCGCACGCGCCGGAGCTGCCGTTCACGCCCGCCCAGCTCGCGCAGCTGGACGAGGCGCTGACGCTCTCCAGCCGCACCACGGGCCTCGACTTCAGCGTGTACCTGGGCGAGCTCGGCGCGAATGCCCACGAGCGCGCGCAGGAGCTGCACGGCTCCACCGAGCGTCCGTCGCACCACGTCCTCGTGGCCGTGTCGCCGGGTGAGCGCGTCGTCGAGATCGTCACGGGCGAGGAGTCCCACCGCCGTCTCGCCGACCGCGGTGCCAAGCTCGCGGTGATGAGCATGGTGGCGTCCTTCAAGGAGGGCGACCTCGCGGGCGGCCTCGTGTCGGGCCTGCGCATGCTGACCGACCAGGCGGGCAACGCGCCCCGTTCCTGATCTGGCTTCAAAACGCCCCCGGCACGCCGCCGGGGGCGTTTTCACGCGCTGACCTCGTTGCGCGCCACCACCAAGTCGGAGATCTTCTCCCAGCCGAGGCTGCGGTAGAGGTGCACGCCGTCGGTCGACGAGAACAGCAACCCCGTCGTCGCCCCGTCCCGCAGCGCCTCCCGCACCAGGGTGCCCATCACGACGCTGCCGAGCCCGCGCCGCCGATGCGCCTCCGCGGTCTCGATGCGGTGCGCGACAGCGTCCTGGCCGACGACCGCCATCAGACCGCTGGCCGCCACCTCGCCGTCCGCGAGCACCTGAACCCTGATCACCGGGTCCCTGGTCACCTCCAGCGAGTAGCCCTCGGGCGGGCCGGCGAACGGGTGGTCCGCGAGGGGGCGCCGCATGAACGTCTCGTCCGGCCGGGCGACGACCAGCCCGGCCGCCTCGACCTCGGCGATCACCTTCGCCGGCGAGTGCGTGAGAACGCTCAGCCAGCTCGGTTCCGCGGTGGCGGCGACGATCGAGGCCACCGCGCCGGCTTCCGCGTCGTCGGTGGCGATCCACTCGAACACCCGGTGCGGCCGGTTCACGTGGACGACCAGGTGGCCGTCGCGGTACTCGGAGGTCAGCCCGTCAGCGGCGATCCAGCCGCGGTGCCAGCGCTCCACCAGTTCGCCGATCATGTCTTCTCCTCGCCGTTCGCCGCGATCACTACGTCGGAGATCGTGTCCCAGCCCAGTTCCCGGTACAGCTGCAGGCCGTCCGCCGTCGCGAACAGCAGCCCGTCGGTCGCGCCTGCCTTGACCGCTTCTCTCACCAGCACACCCATCACGACGCTGCCGAGGCCGAGTCGCCGATGCTCCGGTTTCGTCGCGATTCGGTGCGGCACGGCGTCTTCACCCACGACGGCGATCAGGCCGCTCGCGGCCTCCTCACCCTCGAAGGTCACCACGACCTCGATCACGTCTCCGCGCACCACGCGCACCGAGTAGCCCGCGGGAGGTTTCGGCGCGGGGTGGTCGAACAGGCCGCGCCGCATGAACGTCTCCGGCTCCCGCAGGACCAGCCCGGCTTCCTGGACCACCAGGGCGACCTCCTCGGGGGAGTGCGTCGGCACCGTCAGCCAGGTCGGCACGGGCTGGAGCTCCACGTCTTCGGCGTGCTGCAGCACGTTCGCGTCACCCGCGAGGATCCGCTCCTCCTGCCGGCCGGGCAGATCCGCCCAGACGTGCCAGTTGTCCAGCAGGTCCTGCGGCTCCACCTCCTGCGCCCTGGCCCAGCCGGCGAGCCAGCGGTCGACGAACGAGCCGAGCTCCACGCACTCCTCGAGCCGGTCGGCCAGGTCCGGTGTGGACGATTCCAGCACCACGTCGACCCCGTTGCGCCGCAGGTTCTTCAGCAGCCCGAGGAAGTAGCCGGGCATCGCCTCGAACGCGACGCCCGGTTCGTGCCACACGAGCGTGATGCCCGGCACGAACCACCACTCCTCGTACATCCCCGTGATGGCGTAGACGCTGCCCAGGAACCGGCCCGGTCCCACCAGCGCCTCGCTCAGCGCGAGGTGCAGGCCGAACTCGTCCGTGGCGTGCCTGCCGTCGACGTGGTGCACCCCGGCCGTGGGGCGCGTGCGAGGTGCCTTGGCGGCGATCTCGTTCCACCACATCCGACCCTCGGGGCCCAGCGGCGCCCACAGGTTCCGTTCCGCGGGAACGCCGTCCATCCAGACGCGCCACGCCCCGCGCGCGCCGGGCGCGGGGCGCAGGCCCACCACCCACTCGTCGTTGTAGCGGGACTGGTCGAGCACGACGTCGAACAGTCCTTCGCCGGCGGCGGACGGGCTCACCGACGCGACGTCCAGCGCCACCCCGGCGTGCGCCACGATCCGGCCGCCGATGTCCAGCGCGCGCAACCCCGCGTAGGGCCCTCGTTCGGCATCGGGCTCGGTGGGCCGGATGCGGCCGGGGTTGTCGCAGCCGATGAGCGTCACCGGTGGCCAGACGTTCTCGAACGAGCGCGGAAACCCTTCCACGGCACGACATGTGCCGGTTTCCCTCAGGTCCTTGTACAGCGTGTACGACGGCGCTGTGCCGAAGTCGCCGCCGTCGATCAGCTGGGTCACGCAGGCGCTGGCGACGAGATCACCGCCGGGCAGTTCGGCGTGGACGACCAGATCGGCCAGGTGCCACCACTGCGAGCCCGAGATGCCGAGGTGGAAGTCGCCGGTGAGCTCGTCCGGCGTGGCCGTGCACCCGCGCAGCACCAGCCGTTCGCGCTCGGGCGACACCGGATCGGCGAACAGGCCGTCGACGTCCACGACCCGTGCCAGGACCTCGTCGACGAACTCGCCGTCTTCGAGCCACCAGCGCACGACCTCGTAGCGAACCCTCACCGGACCTCCCCGCAAGACGCTAACGCGAAAGCCCCGCAACGCGCGAACACATTGCGGGGCTTCACGAGTGCTACGTCAGGAGCGGTCGAACTCCTGCGCGGCGAGTGCCCGCACGATGCCCGCGCGGCCCTCGGACACCAGGCGGCGCAGTGCCGGCGGGTGCTCGTCGGCCAGCCACGCGTCGGCGGCCTCCACAGTGGACCTCGCGATCGACCACGCCGGGAACATGCCCACGACCATCGACTGCGCGCGCTCGGAGGTGCGGCGGTCCCACACGCCCTTCACGTCGCGGAAGTAGCGCTCGACGTACGGCGCGAGCAGTTCCTTCTGGCCGGGGTGCGAAATGCCCGCGATGATCGCCTCGCTGACCGCGTTGGGCAGGTCGTCGTCGTTGACCGCCCGGTCCCAGGCCTCGTCCTTGGCCTCGATCGTCGGGCGCAGCGCACGGGCGGACTGGGCGCGACGGTGACCGGTGGCGGTCGGGTCGCGCTCCTCCTCGGCGTTGATCTCCGCCAGGTCAGCCTTGCCGTGCGCGACGAGCGCCTGCAGCAGCCGCCAGCGCAGGTCCGTGTCGACGTCCAGGCCTTCCAGCACCGCCGTTCCGTCGTACCAGCCGCGCAGGACGTCCACGGTGGAGTCGTCGAGCACCGACGAGGTCAGCGCGTTCACGAACGCCAGCTGGTGGTCGGAGCCCGGCTCGGCCGCCCGCGCCAGTTCCAGCGCCTTCGTCACGAACCGGCGCCAGCCCTCGGCACGCCACGAGGCGTCCGCGTAGGACGACAGCGAGGTCTGCGCCTGCAGCAGAAGCCGTTGCACCACACCGACCTCGGACTCGGAGCCCAGACCGCCGAGCACCAGGTTCACGAAGTCGCGGGCCTTCAGCTCCGCCTCGCGCGTCATCTCCCAGGCGGCCGACCAGCACAGCGTGCGCGGCAGCGGCTCGGCGATGTCGGAGATGTGGTCGATCAGCCCGGCCAGCGAGTCCGGGTCGAGGCGCATCGTGCAGTACGTGAGGTCGTCGTCGTTGACCAGCACGATCTTGCCGCGGTGCACGCCGACGAGCTCGGGGACCTCGGTGCGGTCGCCCGTCACGTCCAGCTCGTGGCGGTGCGTGCGGACGAGCTTGCCCGTGCCGTCGTCGTCGTAGACGCCGATCGCGATGCGGTGCGTGCGCAGTTCGCCGGCACCCGGACGCGCGCCGCCCTGCAGCACGGCGAACTCGGTGAACTTGCCGGAGGCGTCGACGGTGAACTTGGGGCGCAACAGGTTCAGGCCCGTCGTCTCCAGCCACTGCGCGCTCCACCACGACAGGTCGCGGCCCGACGCCTCCTCCAGCGCGCCCAGCAGGTCGGCCAGCGTGGCGTTGCCCCAGGCGTGCTTGCCGAAGTAGACCCGCAGGCCCGCCAGGAAGTTCTCCAGCCCGACGTACGCGACGAGCTGCTTGAGCACCGAGGCGCCCTTGGCGTAGGTGATGCCGTCGAAGTTGACCTCGACCGCCTGCACGTCGGAGATGTCGGCGGCGACCGGGTGCGTCGAGGGCAGCTGGTCTTGCCGGTACGCCCACGACTTCTCGATCTTCGCGAACGTCGTCCAGGCCTGGCGGTACTCGGTGGCCTCGGCCTGCGCGAGCACGGACGCCCAGGTGGCGAACGACTCGTTCAGCCACAGGTCGTCCCACCAGCGCATGGTCACCAGGTCGCCGAACCACATGTGCGCCATCTCGTGCAGCACGGTCTCGGCGCGGCGCTCGTAGAGGTAGCGGGTGACGCGGCTGCGGAAGACGTAGTCCTCGAGGAACGTGACGCAGCCGGCGTTCTCCATCGCACCGGCGTTGAACTCCGGCACGAAGCACTGGTCGTACTTGCCGAACGGGTACTGCACCCCGAAGGCCTTGTGGAAGAACCCGAAGCCCTGCTTGGTCTCGGTGAACAGCCGCTCGTGGTCCATGTGGGGAGCGAGCGAGGCGCGGCAGTAGATGCCCAGCGGGATCGTGAAGTCGCCCTCGACGAACTCGTCACGCCACTCCGCGTAGGGACCGGCGACCAGGGCCACGATGTAGGTCGACATCGGCTTGGTGGTGGCGAACGTGTGCACGTCCGCGCCACCCTCGCCGGCCTCGGTGGCGATGATCTCGCCGTTCGAGATGACCTTCCAGTCCTGCGGCGCCGTCACCTTCATGGAGTAGACGGCCTTGAGGTCGGGCTGGTCGAAGCACGCGAACATGCGCTTGGCGTCCGCGGTCTCGAACTGCGAGTACAGGTACACGCCACCGTCGACCGGGTCGACGAACCGGTGCAGGCCCTCGCCGGTGTTCATGTACCGGCAGTCGGCCTCGATCGTGAGCTCGTTGGACTCCGCGAGGTCCGGCAGCTTGATGCCGTCCTCCTCGCGGTAGTCGGAGACGTCGAGCTCGCTGCCGTTGAGCACAGCGCGGTGCACGGTCGCCGCCACGATGTCGATCCACGAGGAAGCACCCGGAGTCCGGCTGCGGAACACCACGGTGGTGGTGGAGCGGAACGTGTCCGAACCGGGCTTTCCGCCGCCGTCGGTCAGGTCCAGCTCGATCCGGTAGGACTCCACTTCCAGCAGCTCAGCACGGTCCTGAGCCTGGTCGCGGGTGAGGTTGGGCGCGGCCACTGGTCACCTCGTCTGCCGCGCGTGTGGTTACGCGCTGACGTCGTCGGGAATGGTTATGACTCCCGCATCCAATCACGGAACCGGCGCTCGGGAAGAGATGACAGGGTGATCTGGTTGGGCTGATGGGGCGATAACGCCACCGACCGTCACTAAAGGGGCACGCATGACCGACAAGGCGAAGGTCGACTTCTACTTCGACCCTCTTTGCCCGTTCGCCTGGATCTCCTCCCGGTGGATCCTCGAGGTGGAGAAGGTCCGCGACATCGACCTGAGCTTCCACGTGATGAGCCTCGCCGTGCTGAACGAGGGCCGCGACCTGCCCGAGCAGTACCGCGAGCTCATGACCAAGGGCTGGGGCCCGGTCCGCGTGGCCATCGCCGCGGAGCAGAAGTTCGGCAACGAGGTGCTGCCGAAGCTGTACACCGCGATGGGCACGCGCATCCACAACGAGGGCAACCAGGACTTCGACGAGGTCGTCAAGCTCGCGCTGGCCGACGCCGAACTGCCGGCCGAGCTCGCCGAGGCCGCGCACTCGACCGAGTACGACGAGGCGCTGCGGGCTTCGCACCACCGCGGCATGGACCCGGTCGGCATGGACGTCGGCACGCCGACCATCCACATCGACGGTGTCGCGTTCTTCGGCCCGGTGCTGACGAAGATCCCGCGGGGCGAGGAGGCGGGCACGATCTTCGACGGTGCCCGGATGCTCGCCGGCTTCCCGTACTTCTTCGAGCTCAAGCGAACCCGTTCGGGTGACCTCGACTTCAGCTGAGGCCGACCGGCCTGCTCGGCCGGATCTTCTGTCAGTGGCCTGAGCGCGAGGGTGAGGCGCTGCGGGCGACGTTCCTGGTCGAAGGCGAGTGGCGCCGTGCTGAGGTCTTCGTGACCCAGCGCGGCGCCACTGCCGTTCTGGGGTGCCTTCCGCCGCTCCCCACGTGACCCCCGCCGCCAAGATGTGACAGGCTGAGGCGTTGTCAGCGCAGTGGTGTCACATCCGTCTGGAGGGCTCCGTGATCGAGGTCGTCAACCCCGCCACCGAGGAAGTCATCGGCACGCTCGCCGAGGGCACGCCGGCCGACGTCGACGCGGCCGTGGCCGCGGCGGTCAGGGCCTTCCCGGCCTGGGCGGAGACCTCGGTGGACGAACGGGCGAAGGCGGTCCGGGCGATCATCGACGGGCTGAAGGAGCGGGCCGGTGAGTTCGCGGCGGCCATGACCCGGGAGATGGGCACGCCGCTCACCTTCAGCCAGAAGGTGCAGGTCGCGAACCCCGTCGCCATCGCCGAGGGGGTCGCGGACGTGCTGGAGGGCGGGTACTTCGAGCCCGAGGAGATCGGCAACTCGCTGGTCTTCCGCGAGCCGGTCGGGGTGGTCGCGGCCATCACGCCGTGGAACTTCCCGTTGCAGCAGATGGTCGCGAAGGTCGTGCCGGCGCTCGCGGCGGGCAACACCGTGGTGCTCAAGCCGAGTGAGCTCGCGCCGCACACCGCCGACCTGCTCGCCGAGATCGTCACGGCGGCCACTCCGGCCGGGGTGTTCCAGCTCGTGCACGGGACTGGCGCGGTGGTCGGTGAGGCGCTGGCCGCGCATCCGGACGTGGACATGGTGTCGTTCACCGGTTCCACGAAGGCCGGGCGGCGGGTGTCCGCCGTGGCCGCGGAGACGGTGAAGCGGGTCGCGCTCGAACTGGGCGGCAAGTCCGCGTGCGTCGTGCTCGACGACGCCGACTTCGGGCGGGCGGTGAAGATCGCGGTCGCGAACTCCTTCATGAACAACGGTCAGGCCTGCAGCGCGTGGACCCGGTTGCTGGTGCCCGCCGAGCGTCACGACGAGGCCGTCGAACTGGCCGCGCAGGCCGCGAAGAAGTACACGCCCGCGGATCCGGCCGAGCCGTCCACGCGGATCGGGCCGGCGGTGTCGAAGGCGCAGCGCGACCGGGTCGTCGGGTACATCCGCAAGGGTGTCGAGGAAGGTGCGACGCTGGCCGCCGGTGGACCTGAAGCGCCGCTGCCGCAGGGGTTCTACGTCGCGCCGACGGTGTTCGGCGGTGTGACGCCGGAGATGACGATCGCCCAGGAGGAGATCTTCGGGCCGGTGCTGTCGGTCATGCCGTACGCCGACGAGGACGACGCGGTGCGGATCGCGAACTCCACCATCTACGGGCTGGCGGGTGCCGTGTTCTCCGCGGACACCGAGCGCGCCCTCAGGGTCGCCAGGCGGCTGCGCACCGGGCAGGTCGACATCAACGCCGCCGCGTTCAACACGAGCGCGCCGTTCGGTGGCTACCGGCAGTCGGGCAACGGGCGCGAGTTCGGCAGGTTCGGGCTGGACGAGTTCTGCGAGGTCAAGTCGGTCCAGCGGTAATTGAGCTGCGAGTCGGGCCGCACGCGCGTATCACTGCGGGCATGGCTGACTCGGCGCTGAGCATCCGGACCATCGACGAATCCGACCTGCCCGACTTCCAGCGGGTGATGGCCTGGGCGTTCCTCGGCGATCACCTGGGGGAGGACAGCAAGTGGCTCAAGGTCCTCGAACGGGACCGGGCGCACGCGGTGTTCGACGGTGACGAGCTGATCGGCACCAGCGGGATCCTGACCCGCGAGATCACCGTTCCGGGTGGTCGTCAGGCGCAGGCGGGCGCGGTGACGGTGGTGTCGGTGAAACCGGGCCATCGACGGCGGGGCGTTGCGTCGATGCTGATGAAGGCCCAGCTGCACGGCATGCACGAGAGTGGTGAGGCGCTCGCGATGCTGTGGGCGTCGGAAGGCTCCATCTACCGCAGGTACGGCTACGGCGAGTACGCGACGAGCATCGCCATGCTCAGGATGCCCACGCGTATGGCGTTCCACCCTGGTGTGCACGTCAGCGACGCACGGATCCGTCAGGTGTCGCGAGAAGAAGCGCTGCCCGTCATGCGCGAGTTCTACGAGCAGGTGCGGACCACACGGGTCGGCTGGCTGAGCCGCGTCGAACACACCTGGGACGTGCAGCTCGCGGACCGCGAGGTCGACCGCGACGGGCTCACCTCGTACCGCTACTGCCTGCATCCCGAGGGCTATGTGGTGTTCCGGGTCAAGGGCGGCGGCGATGCGGGCGGACCGGCCAGCGAACTGCACGTGCGCGAGCTGGTCTGCACGACCGAACAGGCCTACGCCGACCTCTACCGGTTCCTGCTGGACATGGACCTCGCCGGGGAGATCTCCTTCTACACCGCCTGGGACGACCCGATCACGCACATGGTCGACAACCCGCGGAAGGTGCGGCGCGAGTCCTCGGACGCGTTGTGGGTTCGCCTCGTCGACGTCGACCGGGCACTGCCGCTGCGCGCCTATTCGTCCGATGTGGACAGTGTGCTGGAGGTCGAGGACTCGTTCTGCCCGTGGAACTCCGGCCGCTGGCGCTTCACGGTCAAGGACGGCGAGGCGACGGTGACGCGCACCGAGGACCCGGCCGACGTGTCGCTGGACGTCGCCGCACTCGGCAGCGCTTACCTCGGCGGCGTGCGGCTTTCCGTGCTCAGGCGGGCACACCGCGTGGTCGAGCACACGCCCGGACACGTGGACGCGCTGACGATGGCGTTCCTCGGCGTGACGGAACCGCACTGCCCCGAGGTGTTCTGACGGAACTCACGGCGGTGGTTGCTCGTTGACGGTTCACCTGGTGTGGGAGGTAGAGCCGTGGGCACCATCGTGTGGGTCGTAGTGCTGGTACTGCTGGTCGCAGGCGTGTTCTACCTGGTCAGCCAGAGCAACGCGCGCAAGGCGCGGGAGCTCGACGACGCCAAGGCGGAAGCCCGCCGCTGGGTCGAGCGGCTGGGCGGGCAGGTGATGAGCCTCACCGGCAGCAACGCCGCCTCGACGCAGGCGATGGCGGACGCCTCCGAGCGCTTCACGGCCGCCGGTTCCCAGATGGAGCAGGCCCGCACGATTCCGCAGGCCAGGCTGGTCACCGAGACCGCGATGGAGGGCCTGCACTACGTGCGCGCGGCGCGGGAGGCCATGGGCATGGACCCCGGCCCCGCACTGCCCGAGAGCGCGGCCCAGAAGCAGGCGGGTGCCGTCAGCGAGGACCGTCAGGTCGCCGTCGAGGGCCACCAGTACGCCGCGTCGCCGCACTCCGGTTCGGGCACGCCCTACTACTACCCCGGTGGCGTGGTCGCCGGACGCCCGGTGCCGCGTGGCTGGTACTCCGAGCCGTGGTGGAAGCCCGCGCTCGTGGCCGGTGCGTGGGGCGTCGGCACGTTCCTGCTGATGGACGCCATGTTCTCCGGCATGCACGGTGTCGGCGACTACGGCATGGGCGACGCGGGCATGGGTGACGTCGGAATGGGAGACGCGGGCGGTGCCGCCGACGCGGGCGACACCGGCGGCTTCGACTTCGGCGACATGGGCGGCGGGTTCGACTTCTAGGGCTGGCAGGCAGGGCACCAGAAGAGGTTGCGGGCCGCCAGTTCGGTGGTCAGGACCTCGGTGCCGCAGACCAGGCACGGCTCCCCGGCACGGCGGTAGACGTACACCTCACCGCCGTGCCGATCCACGCGTGGCGCGCGGCCCATGGCACGGGGCATGTGCTCGGCGCGGACGGTGTTGATCTGGCCGACCTTCACGCCGTCCTTCATCAGCACGACGAGGTCCGCCCAGATGGCGTCCCACAGCTCGCGGCTGACCTTGTTGCCGACCAGCAACGGGTTCACGTTGTGCCGGAACAGCACCTCGGCGCGGTAGACGTTGCCGACCCCCGCGAGGACGCTCTGGTCCATCAGCAGCACGGCCAGCGACTGCTTCGACCGGACGATCCGCTCGTAGGCGCGGTCCGGGTCGGCGTCGCGGCGCAACGGGTCGGGCCCGAGCCGGTCCCGGATCGCCTTGACCTCGGCCTTGTTCAGCACCTCGCACGCGGTCGGGCCGCGCAGGTCCGTCCAGTGGGTCTCGCCGGCCATCCGCATGCGGACCTGGCCGACGGGCAGCAGGACCGGCAGCGGCGACTCGGTGAACGTCCCGTAGAGGCCGAGGTGGACGTGCACGATCGCGTCCGGGCCGTAGACGTGGAACAGGTGCTTTCCGTGCGCCTCGGCGCGAACGAGCGTGCGTCCGTCCACAAGGGACGCCGAGAAGCGCCCTTGCGGACTGGTGACGGACACGGGCCTGCCCGCGTACCGGCGCTGGTGCAGCCGCGCGAGGCGGTGCAGCGTGTGGCCCTCAGGCACGGTCTTCGTAGGCGCTGACCTGGTCGATCCGGCGCTGGTGGCGCGGCTCGCCCGAGAACGGCGTCTTGAGGAACGCCGACACGATCTCGGTCGCCTCCTCGGCGGTGTGCTGGCGGGCACCGATGCCGACCAGCAGGGCGTCGTTGTGCTGGCGGGCGAGCTGCGCGGTGTCGACATTCCACGCCAGCGCGGCGCGGGCGCCCTTCACCTTGTTCGCGGCGATCTGCTCGCCGTTGCCCGAGCCACCGATCACGACGCCGAGGCTGCCGGGGTCGGCGACGACCTTCTCGGCCGCGTCGACGCAGAACGACACGTAGTCGTCCAGGGCGTCGTACTCGTGGGCGCCGACGTCGACGACCTCGTAGCCCTGCTCGGTGAGAGCCTGGGACAGGTGGGACTTCAGCTCGAAGCCAGCGTGGTCTGCTGCCAGATAAACGCGCACGTCAAGGAGTCTGACACGCTGGTGGGTGTGTTCAGCCAGGAGGGGTACCAGCTGAGGCTGGAGTGGGGGCCCGAGGGTGTCGGGGCCCTGCGGGACTGTGACGTGCTGGTCATCGTCGACGTGCTGTCGTTCACGACGTCCGTCGACCTGGTGGTGGGCAACGGCGGCCAGGTGCGCCCGTCGCGGTGGAGGCCCGAGTCGGGGAGGACGCTGCGACCAGCGTCACTCGTCGAGGAGATCGGACTGGTCGAGCTGCCGTCGCCGAACGGCTCGAACCTGTGCTTCCTCGCCGCCGAGACCGGCGCCCACGTGCTCGCGGCGTGTCTGCGCAACGCCACGGCGGTGGCCAGGCGGGCACAGGAGCTGGGGAAGACCATCGGGGTGATCCCCGGCGGCGAACGGTGGGGGCTCGACATCCTCAACGAGGGGCCGCGCGAGTTCGGGCCGTTGCGGCCGTGCGTCGAGGACTACCTGGGTGCCGGGGCGGTGCTGGCCGCGCTGGCGGGGAAGGCCTCGCCGGAGGCCAGGCTCGCGGCGACCGCGTTCCGGACCACCGACGTCCCGGCCGCGGTGAGGGGCTGCGGGTCGGGACGGGAACTGATCGAGAACGGCCACTCCGCCGACGTCGATCTGGCGGTGCGGATCAACGTCAGCACCGCGGCTCCCGTGCTGGTCGACGGGGTGCTGCGGTGATCGAGATCGCGGACGGGATCTTCGTCCGCAGGCACACCGAACTCGACCTCACGCTCGGTCTCGTCACCGGGTCGGGCGACTGTCTGCTCGTCGACTCCGGCATGGACTTCGCCCTGGCGCGCGAGATCAGTCCGTCGCGGATCGTGTTGACGCACAACCACTTCGACCACGTGCTGGCCACCGAGGCGTTCCTGCCGTGCGAGGTGTGGGCGCACGAGGGCTGCGTGGTGGACGAGTCGCTGCTCGAAGACCGCGCCAAGCACTACGACGAACCGTTCGAGGGCACGCTCGTCGCGCCCACGCACACGTTCCGCGACACCGTCACGCTGGACGTCGGCGGCCGCCGCGTCGACCTGCACCACTTCGGCCCCGCGCACACCTCGCACGACGTGGTCGTGCACGTGCCGGACGCCGGCGTCGTGTTCGCGGGCGACCTGGTGGAACAGGGCGCTCCCGCTCAGGCGGGCCCGGACGCGACGCCGTCGAACTGGCGCCACGTCCTCGACCTGGTGCTGGAACTCGAACCGCGGATCGTCGTGCCGGGCCACGGTGACCCGGTCGACGCGAGGTTCGTGCGCGAGATGGCTATCCCGGAGGCCACGTGAGGCCGCGTCCACCGAGGACGTGGCAGTGCACGTGGAAGACGGTCTGGCCGCCGTCCCGGCCGGTGTTGAAGACGAGGCGGTAGCCGGACTCGTCGACCCCCTCGGCCTTCGCGACCTGGTGCGCGGTGGCGAGGATCTGCCCCGCGAGCACCGGGTCGACGTCGCCGATCGCCGCGTGGTGTTCCTTGGGGATCACCAGGACGTGCGTGGGCGCCTTGGGGTCGATGTCGCGGAAGGCGAGCGTCGTGTCGGTCTCCGTCACGACGGTCGCCGGGATCTCGCCCGCGACGATGCGGCAGAACAGGCAGTCGGTCACGACGGCATCGTATTGGTCCCGGCGGGTTCAGCGGACGAAGCAGAACTCGTTGCCCTCAGGGTCGCGCATGACCTGGAAGCTGCCCTTCTCGTCGGTGTGCACGACACCTTCGCGGGTGGCCCCGAGGCTCACCGCCTTCACGACCGCCGCCTCGATGTCCTCGACCTCGAAGTCGAGGTGGAACCGGTTCTTCACGTCCTTGCGCTCGGGCACCGGCTGGAACGACATCCGCACGCCACCGGGCGGCTCGACGTGCGCCCACCCGTGCTCGCGCTCCACCGGCTCACCGCCGAGCAGTTCCGCCCAGAACCGCACGAGCCGGCTCGGGTCGTTGCTGTCGAGCACGATCTGTTCGAGCCTCACGTCTCCACCAGGTTCTCTCGGGCCCAGTCACAACACAGGTCGAGCAGTCCGAGCACCTTGCGGCCCTGCGCCGTCAACTCGTACTCGACCCGCGGCGGGTTTTCCGCGAACGCCTCACGCGAAACCGTGCCTTCGCGCTCCATCGCCCGCAACGTCTCGGCGAGCACCTTGGGCGTCACCCGGGGCATCCCGGCCCGCAACTCACCGAACCGCCGGCGCCCGCCCTGCAACCCGCGCAACACGTGCGCGGTCCACTTGTCACCGATCTGGTACGGCAGGTCGTGCGTGCATTCCACCTGCTCACCCCCGATATCGTTGCGGAAACCGGCTGTCCGCACCCTACCTTCGCGCTCATGGCGAAGATCGTTGTTTTCGGGGCGTCCGGCAAGGCAGGACGCGAGATCGCGGACGTCGCGCAGGCCCGCGGCCACGAGGTGACCAGGATCGGGCGCGACCCCGGCGTGCAGGCCGCGGCGGAGGTGGCGGCGGGCCACGACGTGGCGGTGAGCACGGTGGCGGACCTGTCCCGCGACCCGGCGGAGTTCTACACCGAGGCAGCCCGTGCGCTCGTGGCGTCCGGTGCCGGGCGGATCGTCGTGGTCGGCATCTACACGTTGCTGGAGACCGCACCCGGCGTGCGCGTCGTCGACAGCCCGGACTTCCCCGCCGAGCACAAGCCGTTCTGCCTGGGACACGCGGCGGGCGTCGAGGTGCTGGCCGCCTCCGGCGCCGACTGGCTGGTGATGAGCCCGGCGGGCAACTTCGGCGGCACGTCCACGGGCCGGTACCGGGTGAGCGGCGTCGATCCGGCCGACGAACTGACCTACGAGGACTTCGCGCTGGCCGTGGTGGACGAGATCGACCACCCAACCCACCGCCGCACGCAGATCGGTGTGGCATCAGCGTGACCTAGCTCACGAGAAAGGCCCGAGTGCATGAGCACTCGGGCCTTCGTCAGAGCGGGCGACGGGAATCGAACCCGCGTAGCTAGTTTGGAAGACTAGGGCTCTACCATTGAGCTACGCCCGCATTGCCGCCCCCGTTAGGGGCTGCGATTAATAGCTTAGCGGGTGGCGGTAAGCTGGATGCAACCGGGGCGTGGCGCAGTTTGGTAGCGCACCCGCTTTGGGAGCGGGGGGTCGCAGGTTCAAATCCTGTCGCCCCGACGGTTGACGAAAACCCGCAGCGACTCGCTCGCTGCGGGTTTTCGCGTTCAGGCCAGGTAGCGGCCGGCCCAGGCGGTGAGCACCTCCGCCACGTACGCGGCGTCCGCGCGGTCGGTCAGCAGGTGGTCGGCGCCGTCGAGCGAGACGAACGACTTGGGGTGGCGCGCCGAGTCGAACACGAGCCGGGCGTTGTCGATGCCGACCGTGTCGTCCTGCGGGGAGTGCATGACGAGCAGTGCCCGGTCGAGGCCGGAGATGCACGCGGTCTGGTTCTGCTGGTTGATGTCGAGCAGGAAGCCGTTGCTGATCCGGAACGGGCGACCGGCCAGTTGCACCTCGGCCACGCCGTGGGTCTCGATCTCGTCCTTGGACGAGCCGAGCAGGTGCTCGACGTGCGAGGTGTCGAAGGGTGCGCCGATCGTCACGACGGCCTTCACCTCCGGGATCTGATGTGCGGCGGCCAGCACGGCGGCGCCGCCCAGCGAGTGTCCGATGAGGACGCTCGGGGCTCCGATGGTGTCGCGCAGGTGGCCCGCGGCGCAGACGAGGTCGTCGACGTTGGACGTGAACGTGGTGTTGGCGAAGTCGCCGTCGGACTGGCCCAGGCCGGTGAAGTCGAACCGCAGCACCGCCACGCCCCGCTCGGCCAGGCGGCGGGAGATCCGGCTGGCCGCCACCGAGTCCTTGCCGCAGGTGAAGCAGTGCGCGAACACGGCGGTGGCGACGACGTCCCCTTCGGGCAGTTCGAGGCGGCCCGCCAGTGCCTGGCCGTCGTTGCCCGCGAAGACCGCTTTCCGGTTGTCCATGACCTCTATGGTGCGTCACGTGCGCTACCAGTACCTCGACGCCCGGCTGCGGCAGGCTTTCGACGACGCCGGGCTCGATCGCGGGCAGCGGGCGTTGCTGCAGGGTGTGCTGCGTGCACTCGACCCGGACGCGCACCTCGGTGAGCACGTGGCGGGGCTCAACAGCGCGTACCTCGCCGTCACCCGCGCTCAGGCCGCGTTGGAGAGTCACGCGACCGAGGACCAACCGCGGTGGAACCTGTTGCGGCGCATCATCGCCACCTCGCTCGCGTGCATGGACGCCGCCAAGCCCGCCTACGCCCACGGCGGTGGACTGGAGCTCGCGAAGGCCCGCAGGGTGCTGGTGAAGGTCGACGCGGCCATCGCCGCCGACGGCCAGAGGTTCGATCCCCAGGTGGCGGCCGACGCCGCGGCGAAGCTCGATCCGAAGAAGCTGCGCGACGCGGTGCGGAAGTGGATCGATCCACTGTGGAACGGAATCGAGCTCCCGTTGCGCGCCAGGATGATCGCCGAGGTCGCGGTGGTCGTCGCGGTGCACGGCAGGGATGGCAGGCAGCTCAGGACGGACCTGCTGCGGTGGCTCAAGAAGCGGGGTGATCTCGCCGACGTGCTGTGGCCCCGCAAGCAGAAGCACGTCGTCGCGTTCGTGGTGCGGGGCGCGCGAGTGCTGCGGCACCTGGACGAGCTGTTGCCCCAGGCGCGGCAGGAGCCGCTGCACCGCAACAGGTTGCCGAAGGACGACTTCCTGAAGGAAGCCGTCACCGGGTCGTCGGTGCTGGTGCGCGTGCCGGTTGAAGCGGCGGACGTGCACACGGCCGCGCTGAAGGGGCGCCGGGTCCTCAGCGAGGTGCTCGACCAGTACGCGGCGGGGGAGCGGCTCACCGAACTGCACATCGCGCCGGTCTGGCAGGTCAGCGAGCCGGGCGGACGGGTCACCCGCGGCACCGAGCACCAGCGCACGGTCGGCAACGCCTACCCGCTCACCGCCTACTGGCCGGCTGAGCTGCGTAGCGCGATGCGCGTGGCGAACCTGGCGCGGCAGGTCGACGCGCCGATGGCGAGCGCTGGGCTCGCGTGGAGTGCGCTGGAGGCGACCGGGCTCGATCCGGGCAAGATCGCGTGGCTGGCCAAGGCCTGTGCGCTGCAGATGCTGCGGCAGCACCTCGTCAGCCTGCACGTGATCGTCACCAACCACGACACGGACCTGCGCGGACCTCTCGACGCGCAGGTGCCGACCACCGGCGTGAAGCACCACCTGAAGTCGGTGGACGCCTGGCTGGAGGTGCTCATCGGCCACAACCGCCCGGACGCGCGGCTCGACGCCGCCCAGAAGGCCCTCACGGCGCTCGCCGAGAGCGAGGGCGGTCTCGTGCAGGACCTCACGGAACTCTGGCGCGCCAGGCTCGCCGACTCGAAGGTCCTCGCGGGCTGGCTGCGCGAACAGGAGGACACCGCCGCCGCGCTGCTGGAGTGGCTCTACGTCACCAGGAACCTGGCGTTCCACGCGGGACGGTTCGCCTCGCCCGCCGACACGCTGACCGCGCACGCAGGGCAGGCCGTCGCCGACCTCACGCTCGAGTTCCTCGGGAACTGGCGGACCGTCGAAAGGCGCGCCCAGAAGGAAGGAGGGAGCCGGCAGGAGACCTCCGCGGTGGAGATCTACCGCCGGCTCGCGCAACGGGAGGACCAGCTGGTGGCCCGGCTCAAGCGCGCCGGATCCGTCCGCAGGCTCAGCGTCGAGGACATCTCCGGACCCGACGAGAAGTGGTGGTCCCGCGGCCGGAAGTGAGGCCGTTGGTTACGGCTTGGCCTTCGTCAGCCAGTCCTCGACCCGGTCCGGGTTGGCCTCGACCCACCGCTTGGCCGCCTCGTCGGGCGACATCTTGTACTTCGCGATGAACGACGCGACCGTGTCCTGCTCGTCGTTGCTCCACTGGAAGTTCTGCACGAGCCTGGCCGCGGGGCCGCCCTTGTCCATGAACTTCTTGGAGGCGATCTTGTCGAGCTCGTAGCGCGGGTAGTCGCACGCGACCTTGGCCGGGTCGGCGTCACAGCCCGCCGTGTACGGGGGCAACTCGACCTTGACCAGTTCGATGTCGAGGTGCAGCCACTGCGGCTCGAAGAAGTACCCGATGAGCGGCGTCTTCTTCTCCTGGGCCTGGCGGAACGCCTTGATCAGCGTTTCCTCGCTGCCCGCGTAGACGACCTTGTAGTTGAGGTTCAGGTTCTTGACCAGGGCCTCGTCGTTGGTCACGAACGACGGGTCGCCGTCGAGCACCTGACCCTTGCCGTCGGACTGCACGGTCTTGAACTTCTCGGCGTACTTGTTGAGGTTCTGCCAGTTCGTGATGTCCGGGAACTCCTTCTTCATCCACGGTGGCACGTACCAGCCGATCACGCCCTTGTTGCCGGACGGGCCCACCCGCACGGCGGAGCGCTTCTCCTCGATGTACTTCTGCTTCAGGTCCTCATGACCCCAGTTCTCCAGGATCACGTCGATCTCGCCTGAGTCGAGGCCCTGCCAGGCGGTCTGCTCGTCGACCTCCTTCTTCGTCACCTTGCAGCCGAGCCGCTTCTCGGCGAGGTACGCGACCACGGCCGCGTTCGCCTCGTAGCCGACCCACGGGTTGACCGCGATGGTGATGGAGTCGCAGGGTTCGGTGGGTGCTGCCGAACTGGAGCGCGGTGACGCCGTCGATCCACTGCCACAACCGGCAATTGTCAACACGAACGTCATTGCCAGAGCGATTCTGGGGGCTTGCACGAACAGCTCCTCGTCGGGGGGAAGAGCGATGCAGAAGACCGCTCAGTTCAGCTTTTCCCCATCTTTCTGACCGAGTCAAGTCATGGGATGATTGGTTGTCCACAAAGGATCTGATTTGTATCAGCCCTTGACCGTATCCGTGCGAAGGTCAATGCTGTCGCGCATCGAGAAACGGTGTGCGCAGTCCGCAACAGGTCGGAGTGGTTTGGCGTGGATCCCGTGATTTCGGTCAGGGACCTGTGGAAGGTGTTTGGCCCCAACGCATCTCAGCTGGTGGCCTCGGACGAGCTCAAAGCGTTGTCGCGGCACGAGTTGATGGAGCGCACAGGTTCCGTCGCGGCCGTGCGGGGAGTGGACTTCGACGTCGCTCCCGGCGAGATGTTCGTGGTGATGGGACTGTCCGGTTCGGGTAAGTCCACACTGGTCCGTTGTCTCACGCGGCTGGTGGAACCGACCGCGGGCACGATCATGTTCGAAGGCGAGAACATTCTCGAAGCGGACGCCAAGCGCCTGCGCGACCTGCGCAGGAACAAGTTCTCCATGGTGTTCCAGCACTTCGGTCTGCTTCCGCACCGGACCGTCGCCGACAACGTCGGTTACGGCCTGGAAATCCGCGGGGTACCGCGTGCGAAACGTGGGGAACGGACACAAGAGGTGATCGACCTCGTCGGATTGTCCGGTTACGAGAAGTCCTATCCGGATCAGCTCTCCGGCGGCATGCAACAACGCGTCGGTCTCGCACGCGCGCTCGCCGGCGACCCCGACGTCCTGTTCTTCGACGAGCCCTTCTCCGCGCTCGACCCGCTGATCCGGCGCGACATGCAGTCCGAGGTCATCAGGCTGCACCGCGAGGTCG
Source organism: Lentzea sp. NPDC051208 (assembly GCF_040682435.1). Taxonomy (NCBI): domain Bacteria; kingdom Bacillati; phylum Actinomycetota; class Actinomycetes; order Pseudonocardiales; family Pseudonocardiaceae; genus Lentzea; species Lentzea sp. NPDC051208. Next base: position 386,606 of record NZ_JBFBAW010000006.1, read on the forward strand.
GCAAGACGATGGTCTTCATCACCCACGACCTGAGCGAGGCGCTCAAGCTGGGCGACCGCATCCTGATCATGCGCGACGGCCAGGTGGTGCAGGTCGGCACCGGTGACGAGCTGGTCGGCGCGCCCGCGGACGACTACGTGCGCGACTTCGTGAAGGACGTGCCGAAGTCGCACGTGCTGACGTTGAAGTGGATCATGCGCCCGCCGCGCCCCGACGACGAGCTCGACGGTCCCGAGCTGTCGCCGGAGACCGTGGTGCGGGAGGCCGTCCGCAGCGTGCTGAGCGCGGACAAGCCGGTGAAGGTCGTGCGGAACGGCGAGTTGCTCGGTGTGGTCGCGGACGAGGAGATCCTCGGGGTCGTGGCCGGGGAGGCGTGACATGGTCGCCGTCGCCGCCCCTCGGCAGCTACCCCGGGTGTTCCAGCACAAGAAGTCGCTGATCTTCGCCGGCATCGTGCTGGCCTGGCTGGTGCTGTGGCTGGTGTTCCGCAACGTCGGGACGCTCGCGCTCGGTGCCGCCGACCTCACCCCGTTGCACCGGTGGATCAACGACGTCAACGACGCCGTGGGCGCGTCCAGGAACTCCAACCCGCTGTTCCTGTACTTCTTCAACGAGATCCGGCTCGTCATCGACGAGTTCGTGACCTTCATCCAGGCCCTGATCGCGCAGCCGTCGTTCGGCCGGCCCGTGCCGGTGATCGGCTGGCTCGGCGTGGTCGCGATCGCCGGCTTCGTCAGCCTCGCGGTGGCCGGCTGGCGGATCGCGCTGCTCGCCGTCGCGGGTTTCGTGTTCCTCGGCCTGCAGGGGTTGTGGCAGGAGAGCATGGACACGCTTTCGCTGACGCTCGCCGCGGTCGTGATCTCGTTGCTCGTCGGCATCCCGCTGGGAATCTGGGCGGGACTGTCCGATCGGGCCAACCGCGTCCTGACGCCGGTGCTCGACTTCATGCAGACGATGCCGACGTTCGTCTACCTGGCGCCGTTGACGTTGTTCTTCCTGATCGGCCCGGCCTCGGCCACGATCGCGACGCTGATCTACGCGGCACCGCCCGCGATCCGGATCACCACGCACGCCATCCGCTCCGTACCGCGCAACACCGTCGAGGCGAGCGAGTCGCTCGGTGCCACGTGGCAGCAGACGCTGGTGAAGGTGCTGCTCCCGTCCGCCCGCAAGACCATCGTGCTCGGCGTCAACCAGACGATCATGGCCGCGCTGGCCATGGTCACGATCGCCGCGCTGATCGACGCGCCGGGCCTCGGCAAGACCGTCGTGAAGGCGTTGCAGACCCTCGACGTCGGCACGGCGTTCAACGCGGGCCTCGCGATCGTCGTGCTGGCGATCGTGCTGGACCGCGTGACAACCGCCGCCGCGAGCGAGCGCCGCAGGCTTCCGCGCTGGGCGCTGTTCGGAGGCCTCGGCATCACCGGCGTCTGCGTCTACCTCTCCTACACCTACCTGTGGGCCGCCGAGTTCCAGACGGACGTGGAGATCGGCAGTTCGATCCGCAAGGGCACGACCGCCGTGACGGAGTGGGCGCAGGACTCGCTGCCGGTGATCACGGACGGCTTCAAGGACTTCGTCACGTTCGCCTTGATCAACCCGCTGCAGGCGTTGCTGGCCGAGTCGCCGTGGTTCCTGGTGGCACTGGTGATCGTCGCGCTGTCGTTCATGATCGGCGGCGTGCGGCCCGCGATCGTCTCCGCCGTCTGCATCGGCCTGCTGATCGCGACCGGCCTCTGGCAGGACTCGATGATCACGCTGGCGTCCACGCTGGTCGCCACGATCATGGTGATGATCTTGGGCGTCGTCGTGGGTGTCTGGATGGGACGGAGCAGGCGAGCCGACCGGTTCATCCGGCCGGTCCTCGACGCCGCGCAGGTCATGCCCGCCTTCGTCTACCTGGTGCCCTTCCTGGCGTTGTTCTCCGCGTCGCGCTTCACCGCGATCATCGCGGCCGTGGTGTTCGCGGCACCGGTGGCCATCAAGATCATCGCGGACGGCATCCGCGCGGTGTCGCCCGCGACCGTCGAGGCGTCCACGGCGCTGGGGTCGAGTTCGTGGCAGACGATCGTGAAGGTGCAACTGCCCATGGCGCGCGGCGCGCTGACCCTCGCCGCCAACCAGGGCCTGATCTACGTGCTCTCGATGGTCGTCGTCGGCGGTCTCGTCGGCGCCGGCGCGCTCGGTTACGACGTGGTGGCCGGGTTCTCCCAGGGCCAGTTGTACGGCAAGGGGCTCGCGGCCGGTGTCGCGATCGTCGTGCTGGGCGTGATGCTCGACCGCCTCACCCAGGCGGCCGCCAAGCGGTGGACCAACTAGGAGGTCTGGAAAGTGGCTAGGCACAGCGTGCTGGGAGCAGTGCTCGTGGGAGCACTCGCCCTTGCTGGTTGCGGTGGCGCCAAGGTCGGTGACACCTCCTCGGGTGCGACCGGCGACTGCGGCACGTTCAACCTCGCGATCAACCCGTGGGTCGGTTACGAGGCGAACGCGGCCGTGCTCGCGTACGTGGCCGAGAAGGAACTCAAGTGCAAGGTCACCAAGAAGGAGCTCAAGGAAGAGGTGGCCTGGCAGGGCTTCGGCACCGGTGAGGTCGACGCCGTGGTGGAGAACTGGGGCCACGACGACCTGCGCAAGAAGTACATCGACGAGCAGAAGACCGCCGTCAGCGCGGGGTCCACGGGCGTGAAGGGGCAGATCGGCTGGTACGTGCCGCCGTGGCTCGCCAAGGAGCACCCCGACATCCTCGACTGGAACAACCTCAACACCTACGCCGACAAGTTCAAGACCTCGGAGTCCGGCGACAAGGGCCAGCTGCTCGACGGCGACCCGTCGTTCGTGACCAACGACGAGGCGCTGGTGAAGAACCTGAACCTCAACTACAAGGTCGTCTACGGCGGCAGCGAGACCGCGCTGATCCAGGCCTTCCGCCAGGCGGAGAAGGACAAGAAGTGGGTCCTCGGCTACTTCTACTCGCCGCAGTGGCTGCTCAACGAGATCAAGCTGGAGAAGGTGAAGCTGCCCGCGTACACGCCGGGCTGTGACGCCGACGCCGAGAAGATCGCCTGCGACTACCCCGACTACGACCTCGACAAGATCGTGTCGAAGAAGTTCGCCGATGCCAACGGCCCGGCCGCCCAGCTGGTCAAGAACTTCAAGTGGACCAACGAGGACCAGAACACCGTGGCGAAGTACATCGCCGAGGACAAGATGAAGCCCGAGGACGCCGCCAAGAAGTGGGTGGACGCCAACGCCGACAAGGTCAAGGCGTGGCTGCCCAAGGCCTAGTCAGAGCATGAGCCGTAGGGGGTGTGGTTCCTGGACGAGAGGAACCGCACCCCCTACGACTACCCCCGGCATCATGCAGCCTGTTGTCCGGCGGGAACCTCAGGCTCGTGGCGATGTGTCACGCGGTGCCACCACGAACGCTGCTTCCCGCCGTGGAGGTAGTACTCCCGCGCCCGGCGAGCGTCCTCCCGCAGGGCTTCCTGCCGGTAGTCCATCTCCGCCTTGATCGCTTCGGGCGTCCATTCCATCCGACTCACTCCTCAGTTCGTCTTTCCTGATGACGATGAGATTGCGCCTGAGGGGTGACCCCTTACATCGGACGATCACGCAAGGTCGCGCCGTGAGCCCCCTTACCCAGGGGCCGCCTGCAGACAAAAGGGCCCTCCCTCCACGACCTGAGGGGTCGCGGCGGGAGGGCCTGTCAGTCCTCGCGCTAGGGCGTGTCCCGTAAGTCTCGTCCGCGATAGTCGCGGCCGAGGGCCCCGGAGACGGCACCGCCGCAAAGCCCGAATACGCCCGGTATGAGGGCATTGCGGCGGCACCGCCTCCGGGACTCTCGACCGTGACTCTCATCGAACGGACTCACGGGACACGCCCTAGCTGATCGCCGCGTTCGCGGGCGTCGTGGCCGCCGCGCGCACCGCGGTGACGGCGACGAGCTCGTTGTCCGCCGGCTGCGCGTCGTCGTACTCCCAGCGGTTCAGCTCCGCCACGAGCTTGAACTCCACCTGGCCCGCGGCCGCGTCGGCCGCCGTGTAGGTGTAGGCGAACGGGAACTCGACCTTGCCGGTGGGCGACGCCGCCACGCGCTGCGTCAGGTACCCGATCTCCTCGTAGTAGCCGCTCGTCGTCTTGCGCTTCAGCGAGACGCGGACGTCCTCGTCGTAGCGCGTGTTGGTGACCGACACCTTGATCCGCTTGGTGTCGCCGGCGCGGGCGGTGGCCGGCAGGGACAGCCAGGTCAGCTTGACGTCGTGCGTCGTCACCTCCAGCACCTGCTCGGTCGTGCCGGTCCGGCCGTCCTTCGTGGTCCCGGTGACGCGGACGGTGTACTTGCCGTCCTTGGCGTAGCGGTGGCCGACGGCCTGCGTGCCGGTGAACGGCGAGGTGGCGCCGTCACCGAACTGGATCTCGCCGCCGACCAGCTCGCGGCTGAGCGGATCCCCTGCGTAGGGCGAGAACTGGACGTCGTCGAACGTGGACGGCCGGTCGGGGGTCGCGTACGCGCTGGGCTTGATGGCGGGAGCGTTCACGAGGTTCAGCTCGAACTGGCCCGCCTGCTCGACGTTGTGGGCGGCGCGGATCAGGTAGCTCTCACCGGCGGTCGCGAGGAACACCGGACCGTAGTAGTCCGACGCGCCCGCACAGTCCAGTTCGGACAGACCGGTCGCGCGGTGGACGCTCAGCACGGTGTAGCCGCTCGCCCGGGTCACCTGCACCGAGCGGGTGCGGTCCGGGGTGTAGCGGTACCAGACGGACTGGCCGGCGCCGGGATCGCAGCTCGCCATGAGCTCGTCCGGCTCGCTGGTCGCCCGGCGCAGGTCGCCCTCCAGCGTCGCGGGGAACCCGGTGACGGCCGCCGACGCGCGGTCGTCGTTGGCCGCGGCCGGGATCGTCGTGAGGTCGAAGGTGAACTCACGACCGTTCCACGCGTAGCTCTCGATGAGGGCGAAGTGGTAGGTCGTGCCTGCCTTCACCGGGAACACGTCGGCGGAGAACCCGGTGTAGTAGGTGCAGGCGCCCGGCACCAGCGCGAGCGCACCGCGATCGCCGGTGTAGACGCCGATGGCGGGTCCGCCGGAGGAGGAGACGCGCAGGAATCCGTCCTCCTGCGCGGTGTAGCGCGTCCACACGGTCGACTCGCCCCAGTAGTGGCACGCGGTCGGGTCGTCAGCGGACTTGGTGGCGCCGATGGTGCTGATCTTCGCGCTGAACGGCAGCGCGGTGATCGTCGTGGCGTTGCCGAAGTCGTCGTTCGGGGGCGGGTCGGCGGCGAGAGCGACGCCGGGCAGCAGGGCGGTCGCCAGCGCGACCGCCATCGTGGCGATGAACGTTCTCTTCATGTTGTCCCCCAGTCAGTTCATGGCCGAGTTGGTCACGGCGGCCGGACGCACGGTCGTGGCGATCGAGATGACCTCGTTGTCCAGCGTCCGGGCGTCCTGCACCGGGTACTGCAGTGACGCCACCGCGCGGAAGGCCACCTTGCCCATCACCGCGTCCTCGGGGGTGAACGTGTAGGAGAACGGGAACTGCACCTTGCGGGTGGGGTGCGCGGCCACGTCGAGCGTCAGCTTGCCGACCTCGGTCCACGACGAGCCGTTGGACCGGTAGAGCGTCACGGCCGTCTTCTCCAGGTACCGCGTGTTCGCCACGTGCACCGTGATCGGCTTGCTCTCGCCCGCTCTCGCGGACGTCGGCACGACGAACTTCGTGATGCCCACGTCGTGGGTCTCGATCTTGACCTGACCGGTGACGGTGGCGGTGCGCCCATCGGCCGTAGTCGCCTTCATGCTCACCTGGTAGGTGCCGTCGGCCTGGTAGCGGTGGGCCACCGAACCCTTCTGCGCCGGGAGCGTCGTGCCGTCGCCGAAGTTCCACTCGGAGGTGAGCTCGCCGTCGACGGGGTTGTACGAGCCGGGGTGGAACACCACGTCGCTGTAGACGGTGTTGCCGTTGCCGCTGAGGCCCATGTACGGCTGCAGGGGCGGTGCCTCGGTCAAGCTCACCGAGATCGGCTGGTAGTTGCGGTGCGCGGCGGTGAAGCGCAGGTAGTAGGTCGTGCCCGGAGTCGCCCGGAAGACCGCGCGCTGCACGACGTTGCCGTCGGCGCAGGTGACCTGGGTGAGCGCGGCGATGTCGCTGCCGGTGTACACCGTGACGGCCGCCGTGCTGCCCTGGACCTTCGGCACCACGGACAGAGCCTCCGCCGGAGCCGTGTAGGAGTACCAGACCGAAGGCCGCTGCTCCTCGTACACGCAGGTCGACTCGGGCTCGTCTGCCTCGGACGACGCCACGGTCACGTCCGGCTGCGCGGTGAACGGCAGCGTGACGGGCTGGGCCTGGGCGAAGTGGTCGTTGGGCGCCGGGGCGACCCGGTCGAGCGCGAACTTCAGCGTGCCGCCGTAGCCACCGACGGCGAAGTGGTAGGTGGTGCCGGCCACGGCCCGGAACGTGATCGGCGACGAGGCACCGGTGCTGCACGCCTCGTCCACCCCGCGCAGCTCACCGCGCAGGCCCGTGTTGGCCGACATGATCATGCTCTGGGTGCTGCCCGCGGTCGTGGCGCGCAGCAGCACGTCCTCGGTGGGCGTGTAGGAGTACCAGACCGAGCGGTCGACGGACGTCTGGCACCAGTACGGGTCGTCCGCTGCCCTCGTCGCGCCGCTGATGTCCTGCTCGTCGCTGAACGGCAGAGTCGTGACCTGTGTGGACGCCGAGAAGTCGTCATTGGACGGTGGTGCCGCGTGTGCCACACCCGGCACCAGCACCCCCACCAGCACGGCGGCCGCGACCGCCAGCGATCTTGCAGAAGGCATGCGAAAGTTCCCCCAAAGCCCCAGATCCCCAGCCTCCGATGGCTGGGGCTACCCCGACCCTTAATCGCATGAGGCGGGGTGCGCGTTGCACACCCCGCCCCAATTACGCCGTACGGCCTACTTCTGCATGGCCGTCACGTCCGCGGCCCACCGCCACGGCTCGGTGGTGCCGCCGGGCAGCGAGTTGAAGTACTCCCAGCCCGCCACGCCACCGAAGTTCGGGTACTTGGTCTTGAGGCTGGTGACGGTGTTCTTCAGCGTCGTCATGCTCACGTAGCCCGACCCGCCGTTGGCCGTGCTGGTGAGGGTGCCGAGCACGACCTTGTTCGCCGGGATCACCCGCCGGTTGATGATCTGGTCGTAGTTGGCGGTGCTGCCCGCGTTGCCCCAGCCGTTGTAGAACTGGCCGTTGAACCACGCGATCTTCGAGCCGTGGCTGCGGTACAGGTCCTCGTAGTTGAAGCCGGACAGGTTGCCGCCGCCCCACAGCGCACTCGCCACCGGTGAGAGCGTGACGATGAAGTTCGCGCCGAAGTCGGCCTTGAGCTGGTCGATCACCCGCCGGATGCCCGCGATCGACATCCGCTCCTCGACGTCGAGGTCGACGCCGTTGAGCCTGTAGGTGCGGATCGTGTCGCGCAGCAACGGGTAGTACTCGGAGAACCGGGTGTCGAGCCGTTGGAACGAGCCCGGCGCCGCGCCACCGACCATGCCGATCACGTTGACACCGCGGGCCTGCATCGCGGCGAGGTCCTGCCACATCTGCGTGTACCGCGAGTGCGACGGCGGGTGGTCGTTGAGGTGGACGATCTTGTTGTCGTTGAGGTGGATCGCGGCGACGAGGACGTCCGTGACGCCGGTGTTGCGGTCGACCAGGGGCTTGGGCGAGACGTACGTGCCGGTCGCGCCGTTGCTGTACTGGGTCTGGTAGTAGACGACGGTTCGCTTCTGGGTAGCCGCCTGGGCCGGTGGCGCGGCGAGCGCCACCAGCAGCAGGGCGAGGAACAGCTTCTTCATGCGTCACCTCGTGAATCGCAGGGTGATCACTTGGAACGGACGCAGCACCACCTCGGCCGGCGCGTCGGCCAGGGGCCGTTCGAGCAGGTCGGTCTCCTGGATTCCCGTGTGGGCGAAGGAGGTGCTGATCGAGGCGCGGGCACGGCCGCCGTGCGCCTCGTAGAGCCGGACGACGACGTCGCCCGACCGGTCGTCGGCCAGCTTCACGGCCTCGACCCTCACCGCCGGGTTGTCCGTGCGCACCAACGGTTCCGGTGCGTGCGAACCCCGGACGGTCCGCGGCGGCAGGTTGATGCGGTACCCGGCGTCGATCGCCTCCGGGATGCCCGCGCCGACCACGAGGGCGTAGCGGAAGCGGTGCTCGCCCTGGTCGGTCTCGGGGTCGGGGAACCTCGGTGCGCGCAGCAGGGACAGGCGCACGGTCGTGGTGGTTCCGCCGTCGTCACGGGTGGTGCGGGTGACCTCGTGGCCGTAGGTCGAGTCGTTGACCACCGCGACGCCGTAGCCGGGTTCGCCGACGTGCAGGTAGCGGTGGGCGCAGATCTCGAACTTCGCCGCCTCCCACGAGGTGTTCGTGTGCACCGGGCGGTGCAGGTGACCGAACTGCGTCTCGGCCGTCGAGACCTCGGCGCGCAGGTCGAGCGGGAACGCGATCTTGAGCAGCTTCTCCCGTTCCTGCCAGTCCACCTCGGTGTCGAAGTCGACCTGCTTGGCGCCCTCCCGCAGCCGGATGGTCTGGGTGAGCACCGAGTCGCCGAACTTCGCCCGGACGATCACGCCGTCCTCCGCGTCGACGCGTTCGGACGGGACCAGGTCAGCCTTCCAGTTGCGGTAGAACGGGTCGATGTCCCAGGCGTCCCACTGGTTCGGGTTGTCCCGGTGCAGTTGCGGCATGCCCGCGAACCCGTGCGGCGGCAGGACTTCGCGGTCCTCTTCGAGGTCGAGGATCGAGAGCACGATGCCGTCGGCGTCGATCGTGACGCGCAGCCTTCCGTTGTCCAGCACGCCGTCGGCCGGTGTCACGAACGGCTCAGGGGCGTCGCCACCGAGCACGTCGAACGTCAGCTCGTCGTCCCCGTCACCCTTCAGCGCGTCGATCGCCCGGGCCGTCAGGGCCTTCAGCTCGGACGCCACGCGGGCGTAGGTGGCCTCGGCTTCGCGGTGCACCCAGGCGATCGAGCTGCCCGGCAGGATGTCGTGGAACTGGTGCAGCAGCACGGTCTTCCACAACCGGTCGAGGTCGTCGTACGGGTACTCGTGGCCGGCCAGAGCCGCCGCGACGGACCAGTGCTCGGCCTCGCGCAGCAGGTGTTCGCTGCGGCGGTTGCCCTGCTTGGTCTTGGCCTGGGTGGTGTAGGTGGCGCGGTGCTTCTCCAGGTACAGCTCGCCTGCCCACACCGGCGCGTCCGGGTACTCGTCCTGCGCGGCCTGGAAGAACTCGCGCGGGGGCTCCACCCGAACGGTCGGTGAGCCTTCGAGGTCCGCGACGCGGTGCGCGGTCTCCATCATCTCGCGGGTGGGGCCGCCACCGCCGTCGCCGTAGCCGAACGGCACCAGCGACCGCGAAGCCTTGGCGTGCTCGGCGAACTGCCTCGAAGCGCGCGCCAGTTCCTGGCCGGACAGCGACGAGTTGTAGGTGTCGACGGGCGGGAAGTGCGTGAAGATCCGCGTGCCGTCGATGCCCTCCCACCAGAACGTGTGGTGCGGGAACTTGTTGATCTGGTTCCACGACAGCTTCTGGGTGAGGAACCAGCGCGAGCCCGACAGCTTGATCAGCTGGGGGAGCGCCGCGCTGTAGCCGAACGAGTCCGGCAGCCAGACCTCCTCGGTCTCGACGCCGAAGTTGTCGAGGAAGAAGCGCTTGCCGTGCACCAGCTGGCGGGCCATCGCCTCGCCGCCGGGCATGTTCGTGTCCGACTCGACCCACATGCCGCCGACCGGCACGAACTGCCCGGTCCGGACTTTCTCGCGGACGCGGTCCCAGACGTGCGGGTGGTGTTCCTTCATCCACGCGTACTGCTGGGCCTGCGAGCACGCGAAGTAGAAGTCCGGGTACTCGTCCATCAGCTTGGTGACGTTCGAGAACGTGCGCGCGCATTTGCGGACGGTCTCCCGCAGCGGCCACAGCCAGGCCGAGTCGATGTGGGCGTGACCGATCGCCGAGACCTTGTGCGCGGAGGCGTTGGCGGGCAACGCCAGCACGCCGGCCAGTTCCGCACGGGCCTGCTCGGCGGTCGCGGCGACCTCGTTGAGGTCCAGCGCGTCCATCGCCCGGTCCAGCGCGTGCAGGACCTTGTGCCGGCGCGGGTCGTGGCCCGGCAGTTCCCTCATCAGCGACTGCAGCACCTCGATGTCGAGCATCAGGTGCCACACCTGCGGCTGGAACACCGCGAGCTCGGCCTTGAGGATCTTGTACAACGGCTCGGTGCCCGCCGTCTCCTTGTCGCCCAGCGGGGTCGGCAGGAACGGGTGGAAGTCGAGGATCGTCGGGTTGCCGGCCGCCTCCAGGTAGAAGAGGATCTCGCGGCCGTCGACGGGCAGGTAGGTGTTGCGCGGCTCGATGCCCTTGATGGGCAGGCCGTCCGCCGTGTACGCGAGGCCTTCGGACTGGAAGCCGGGGCCGGGGTGGGTGAAGCCGAGGTCCAGCACGACCTCGACCTGCCTGCCCTGCCACGACTCCGGGACGCTGCCGGTCAGCCGGAACCAGCTCGTGCTCCAGGGCGCGCCCCAAGCGTCGCCGACGTTGGCCGGTTCGTAGGTGGCCCGCAGCGCTTCGGCGACCGGGACGGGCTCGTCGGGCACGGTCCAGACGGCGAGTTCCAGCGGCGCGGTCTCGCCGTAGACGGCCGGGCGGATGCGTTCCTTCAGCGTGCGGTCGAGTCGTTCTTCCAGCAGAGCGCGTTCGTCGTGCACGTCTTCACCCCAGTTCGATCGAGGCCCGCACGCCGTCCCGCGCGAGGCTCATCCACTCTTCGAAGAAAGCACCGCCCGGTCCCCACGAGGGCCGGTCGCCGTGCAGCTTGATCGGCGTGCGCTCGACCGGCTCGTGCGCCGCCTCGCGCACGATCCGGGCGATCGCCTCGCCGAGCGGCTTGACCTCGCGTTCCGTCGTCAGCAACCCCAACTCGTACTCGCGTTCGGGGAAGTCCACCAACGCACGGTCGACGTCGTGCGAGCACCACCACGTGACGCCCCACAGGTTCGAGCAGGTCAGCACGTTCGCAAGCGTTTGCTCGGCGAACTGCGGCGCCTGCTCGGCGGTGATCTCGGGCTGGGCGGCGCCGACCTCCTGCAGCCACACGGGCCGGTGCGGGTCCTCGGCGTGCGCCTTCGCCAGTTCGACGAGGTACTCGGCGTGATGAACGCTCTCCGGTGACATCGATCCGTAGCGCTGCGCGGTGCCGTTGAAGACCCACGAGTGCACGGTCGTCATCGCGCCCTTGTTGGCGGCGTGCTCCGGCAGGAACGCGTGCTCGCTCTCGTACCAGACAGCGTCGTACTCGGAATGGACGTGCGGGAAACCGGGGGCGGCCTTCTCGCACTCGTCGAGCAGCGCGTCGATCCACTCGCCGGCCTGTGCGGGCGCGCAGGGGTTCGACTCGGTGAGCAGGTTGACCTCGTTGCCCAGGGTGAAGCCGAGGAAGCCGGGCTTGTCCCTCAGTGCCTCGGCGAGCGTGCGGACGTAGAACCGCTGCCCGTCGATGACGTCGGGGTCGGTGAAGATGTTGCGGCGGTGCCAGGTCTGCACCCACGACGGGTAGAAGTCGAAGCTCGACAGGTGGCCCTGCAGCACGTCGACCTGCACGTCCAGGCCTGTCTCGTGGGCCGCGTCGAGCATCTCGGCGAGCTGCTCGACGGCCTTGGGGCGGACCAGGCCCCTGTTGGGCTGGAACACCGGCCACAGCGGGAAGACCCGCACGTGGTCGAGGCCGAGGCCCGCGATGGACTCGAAGTCGGCTTTGACGTCGTCGAGCGAGAAGTCGAGCCAGTGGTGGAACCAGCCGTGGGAAGGGGTGTAGTTCACGCCGAAACGCAACGCCGAACTCCTTCTGGGGATCATCCCTTGATCGCGCCTTCTCCCACTCCGCGGAAGAAGTGCTTCTGCAGCAACAGGAACAGCAGGATCAGCGGTACGACGGCGATGATCGTGCCCGCCGCGACCAGCCGCTGGTTCTGCACGAACGTGCCCTGGAGGTACGCCAGGCCGATGGTGAGCGTGTACTTCTCCTGGTCGCTCAGCACGATGAGCGGCCACAGGAAGTCGTCCCAGCTGAACATGAACGAGAACAGCGCCACCACGACCAGCGTGCCCTTCACCGACGGCAGCGCGAGTCGGGTGAAGCGCTGCCACGCGTTGGCGCCGTCGATGATCGCGGCCTCCTCGACCTCGGCGGGCAGCGCGAGGAAGGCGTTGCGCAGCAACAGGACGTTGAGCGCGGCGATCGCGCCGGGCAGCACGACGCCGGTGAGGGTGTTGGTGAGCCCGAACCCGCGCATCACCAGGAACAGTGAGATCATGATCGCTTCGAACGGCACCAGGATGCTGCTCGCGAAGATCACCGCGGCGAACCTGCGGCCGCGGAACTTCAGCCGTGCCAGGGCGTAGCCGGCCATGGCGGCGCCGAGGCAGTTCGTGACGACGTTGACGCTCGCGACACCGAGCGAGTTGAGCGCGAACGTCCAGACCGGCACGACATCGGCGACCGCGGCGTAGTTGCCGAACGTCGGGTCGTCCGGGATGAAGTCGGGGACGAAGACGTCCTCGGCCGGTCCCTTGATGCTCGTGGCGAACTGCCACAGGAACGGCCCGATGCTGATCGCGAGGATCGTGAGGAGCCCGAGGTAGCGCAGTGCGAGGTGGAGATGGGCGCGCTTCACAGCCGGTCCTCCCTGCGGTTGAGCTTGAGGGTGACCAGCAGCAGTCCCAGCAGGATCACGAACAGCACGATGCTCAGAGCCGACGCGTACCCGACCTCACCGGTCAGCCCGCGGCCGGTGAGCTGGATGAGCATCACCAGCGTGGTGCTCGCCCCGCCCGGGCCGCCGGACCCGCCCGACAGCAGGTAGATCTCGGAGAACACGCGGAACCCGTTGACCGCGCTCAGCGCCGCGACGAGCACCATCGTCGGCCTGATGCTCGGCACGGTGACCGACCAGAACCTCCTGACCGGTCCCGCGCCGTCGACCATCGCGGCCTCGTGCAGGTCCTTCGGCACGTTCGCGAGCGCGGCCAGGTAGATCACCATGTAGTAGCCCAGGCCGCGCCAGATCGTCACCACCATCGAGCTGATCAGCAACAGCGTCGAGTCGGTGAGGAACCCGATCCTGCTGCCGCCCAGCGCCTCCACCACGGTGTTCACCAGGCCGCGGCTGTCGAGCAGCCACGTCCAGATGAGCCCGACCACGACCGTGGACGCGATCACCGGCGTGAAGAACGCCGTCCGGAAGATCCCGATGCCCGGCACGATCTTCTGCGCGAGCATCGCGATCAGCAGCGGCAACAGCACCAGCGGCGGGACGACGCCCACCATGTACAGCGCGCTGTTGCGCGCGGCCGCCCAGAACTTCGGGTCCTGGGCCATCCGCACGAAGTTGTCCACACCGGTGAACCGGCCGCCGCCCAGCGCGCTCGCGTCCGTGAACGCGAGCACGATCATGTTCAGGAACGGGAAGACGACGAACAGCAGGCAGACGGCCAGTCCTGGGGCCAGGAACAGCCACGGCGTGTACGGGCGATGAGTCATGTGCGGCCTACTTGAGGAGCCGGTTGCACTCGGCGACGGCGTCGTTCAGCGCCTGCTTCGGCGACTTCTTGCCCAGCATGGCGTCGGCCAGCTGCTGCAGAAGGGCTTCGCGCATCTGGTCGCTGAACTGCACGGGCGTGTAGTTCACCGCGGTCTTCAGCTGCTTGGCCGCGGCCACCCGCACGCGCGCCTCGTCGGTGCCGTCCTCCGTGGTGAAGTACGGGTCGTCGCCGCCCTTCGACGTGGACGGGAAGATCGAGGCGAGCTTGGCGAACTTCACCTGGTTCTCGGCGTTGGTGACGAACCTGCCGAACGCCAGCGCCGTCGCCTGGTTCTTGCTGCTCTTCGGCACGCTCACGCCGTGCAGGAACATGTTGGCGCTGCCCGTGTTCGTGATGGGCGTGCTGATGCCGATGTTCGCGTAGAGGCTGGGCGCGTCGGTCTTGAACTTGCCGAGGTCGTACGCGCTGCCGGGGTTGAGCGCCGTCTGCTGCGCCATGAACTTCGCGCCGGCGCCGGTGTAGTTCTGCGTGAGCGCCTCGGGAATGAGCGCGCCCGCGTCGTACATGCGCTTGTAGCTCTCGACGAACTCGACGCCCTTGGGCTCGTTGAACGTGAACTTGTCGTTGTCGAACAACTTCACGCCGTACAGCCCGAAGTCGGCGATGCTCGGCGTCTGGCCGAGGATCGCGATCTTCTTCGCGGCGAGCTTGAGCGCCTGCTCCTCGAGTTCCTTGAAGTTCGTCGGCGGCTTGTCCGGGTCCAGGCCCGCCTGGCTGAACAGCGCCTTGTTGTAGAAGATCGGCCCGGTGTTGAGGTACCAGGGGAAGCCGTAGCAGCCGCCCTTGCCGGGGATCTCGAACGCCTGCCAGGCGTTGCCCAGGTACTCGGGCTTGGCGTCCTTGAGCGACTCGTCGAGGTTGACGAGCTGGCCGGCCTTCGCGAGCGGGAAGCTCAGGTCCGGCGGCACGTTGATGACGTCGGGAAGGCTCCCCGCGCTCGCGTCCGCCATGACCTTGGCCAGGTACCCGTCCGCGGGCTGGTCGACCCACTTCACCGAGGTGCCCTGGTGCTGCTTCTGGAAAGCGTCGACGACACCGTTGACGTAGTCGGTGTACTTGGGCTTGAGGGACCAGGTCTGGAACGTGATCTCGCCCGTGACCTGACCGGTTCCCCCGGTCGTGGTGCTGGAAGTACCGGACAGTCCGCATCCTGCGACGGGCACCGCCGCCAGGCCCGCGAGGAACGTGCGCCTCTTCATTGAAAGCCACCTCCTTGGTGGCGGACCCTAGCTAAACCGGTTTATCTCCGGCTAGCCTCCGAACGTCTTGTTGTCTTGTTCCGGACAGGGTGCGGCGCTCGAAGGGCAGTGGGTGAAGAGGCCAACGATCAAGGACATCGCGGCGGCGGCCGGGGTGTCCAAAGGAGCTGTGTCGTTAGCGTTGAACGGACGCTCCGGCGTGTCCGAGTCGACGCGGTCCCGCGTGCTGGAGGTCGCCTCAACGCTGGGGTACCGGCCGTCGGTCACCGCTCGGGCGCTGTCGTCCGCGTCCGCCGACGCGGTGGGGCTGGTGCTGGTGCGGCCGCCCCGTGCCCTGGGGGACGAGGCGTTCTTCTTCCAGCTGATCGCCGGGATGCAGTCCGAGATGTCCTGCGCCCTCCTGCTGCAGGTGGTCTCCTCCCGCGAGGAGGAGATCGAGCTGTACCAGCGGTGGTGGGCCGAGCACCGGGTCGACGGGGTGTTCCTGGTGGATCTGCTGGTGTCGGATCCCCGGGTCGAGCTGATGCCCTCGCTCGGGTTGCCGGCTGTCGTCGTCGGCGGGGCCGGGCACCACGGGGAGCTCGCCTCGGTCTGGGCCGACGACTACGCGGCCATGACCTCCGTGGTGGAGTACCTCAAAGCGTTGGGGCATCGGCGGATCGCCCGCGTGGCCGGGCTGGCGTCGTTGTTGCACACGGTCCGGCGCGACTCGGCGTTCGCGTCGTCCGTTGCGGACGGTGTCGTGGTGGCCGGGGACTACACCGCCGAGTCAGGCGCTCGCGCGACGCGGGAGTTGCTGGGGATGGCCGAGCCGCCAACGGCGATCGTCTACGACAACGACGTGATGGCGGTGGCGGGAGCGGAGGTGGCTGCAGACCTGGGAGTCGCCGTGCCGTCCGAGCTGTCGATCGTGGCCTGGGACGACTCGGTGTTGTGCCAGCACGGGCGGTTGACGGCGTTGTCGCGGGACACGTTCGCGTTCGGCGCTCGGGCGGCTCGGGCGCTGGTGGCCGTGATCGGCGGGGCTTCGCCGACCGACGTCGAGGACGTGCTGCCCGAACTGGTGGTGCGGGGGAGTTCCGGGCCGGCACCGGTGGGGTAGGTGGGGCGGCGGCACCCCACCCACGCGTCAGGTCAGGGAGGCGACCTGGTCGCTCACCACTTGCGCCGCCGCCGACACCAGGGCCGTCACCGCCGGGTTCGTCGAGTTGTCCTGGCGCCAGCCGAACTGCGTGTAGACGCGGAACGTCGGGGACCAGGGCAAGCGGACCAACCTGCCGTCGGCCAGTTCCGAGGACACCGTGACCTCCGGCATCAGGGCGATGCCCAGGCCCGACGCGACCGCACGCTTGGCGGCGTCCACCGAGTCCAGTTCCAGGACCGGCGCGCGGGTGTCGTCGTAGCCGAGGGAGTGTTCGAACAGCTCGTGGTACGAGGCGCCGTTCTCGGCCCGGATCAGGGTGCTGCTGGTGATGTCGTCCTCGGCCAGCGACTGGCGTTGGGTGAGCATGTGGTTCGGGCCCGCGACCATCACCAACGGCTCGGGGCACAGGACCGTGGTCTCCAGGCCCTCGCGCGGTTCGATGGCACCGATGAAGAAGGCGCAGTCGAGTTGGCCGTCGCGCACCGAGTTCAGGTTGTTCAGCGCGTTGCGCGAGTGCAACGAGAGTTGGACCGACGGGTAGCGCCAGCACATGTATTCGATGAGCGGTAGCAGACGGTAGTCGGTCAAACTCTGTGCGGAACCGATGACGAGTTTGCCGTGCGGCTCGCCGTTCATCGTGATGGCTTTTCGGGCCTTTTCGGTGAGGTTGATGATGTTTCGCGCGAACGGGAGGAGTTCCACGCCCGCGGACGTCATCTGGATACCTCTGGGGAGGCGTCGGAAAAGGACGACGCCGAGGGCCTCCTCCAGCGCCTTGATGCGGGTGGTGATGGTCGGCTGCGAGCAGTTGAGCGTGGCAGCGGCCTTGGTGAAGCTCCCTGTCTGAACCACGGTCGTGAACGCGAGAAGCTGGCGTGTCTCCATCAGGCGGATCCTCGGGGTAAAACGGTGCGACGACTTTTTCTCGTTCGTTCCCGTGGTCCTGTTACGGATGGTGCGGGAGCAGTAACGCTACCTGTCAGCCGAGCAGGCGAGATTGGTGCTTATGGAGTCATCTTGATCGGTCGCGAAAGGTGGCTGCCGCCGAAAGAGTGAAATTGCGCGGAGCGCTTTGACGGGCCGTAGCTGGGTGACTCTTTTCAGTTATGCCTTTCGCCAGGCGAACAAAACAACGCCGCCACCCGAGGTGGGTGATGGCGTTGCAGGTGGTGTGGATCAGGCCCTGCAGGCCCCGCCGCCGACGAGGAAGTCGTAGGTGTCGGGGAACTCGCTGCGCCACGGCTCGATGCCGGCCTTGCTCTGTGCGCTGCGGACCTGGACCGCGGTGGCGCGCTGCCGGCCGTAGCGGTGATGCCTGCGAATCTCGTGACGAAACGGTGCACGTCCAACCCCAGGAAATCGGGCGAAGCCCCCAGAACGGCGCGAACCGGCCGTCGGGAGATGACGGTGGCGAAGGGATCTGACAGTCCTGAACCGTCGCGGTCGCCGGGGTGGCGGCGGTCACAGCGCGGGTCTCGCCTAGACTCGCTGGGAATCCGGGCGTCCCGAAGTGGCGGTACCGGCTGTCTTGCACGTTCTTGTTCGTATCGAGGAGTCCACGTTGAAGAGCACCGTCGAGCACCTGAGCCCGACGAGGGTCCGGATCAACGTCGAGGTGCCGTTCGACGAGCTCAAGTCGAACTTCGACCAGGCGTACCGGAAGCTCGCGAAGCAGGTCCGCATCCCCGGCTTCCGTCCGGGCAAGGCCCCCGCGAAGGTCCTGGAGAACCGAATCGGCCGCGCTCCGGTGCTGGACGAGGTCATCCAGGAGGCGATCCCGGCCAAGTACCTGGAGGCCGTCAACGCGGGTGAGGTGCGCACGCTCGGCCGTCCCGACTTCGAGGTCACCAAGATCGAGGACGGGCAGACCCTCGAGTTCACCGCCGAGGTCGACGTCCGTCCCGAGATCACCGTGCCCGCCTTCGGCGAGCTCGCCGTGACGGTGGACGAGCAGGAGGTCACCGACGAGGACGTGACCACCCAGCTCGACGAGCTCCGCGCCCGCTTCGGCACGCTGACCGGTGTCAGCCGCCCGGTCGAGACCGGTGACTTCGTCATCGTCGACCTGTCCGCGACCGTCGACGGCGAAGAGGTCGAGGAGGCCCGCACCAGCGGCCTGTCCTACGAGGTCGGCTCCGGCCAGCTCGTCGAGGGCATCGACGAGGCGCTCGTCGGCGCGACCGAGGGTGAGACCAAGACCTTCACCACGACGCTCGTCGCCGGTGAGCACGAGGGCCGCGAGGCCGAGGTCACCGTTGTGCTGAGCAGCGTCAAGGAGCGTCAGCTCCCCGAGCTCGACGACGAGTTCGCGCAGCTCGCCAGCGAGTTCGACACGCTCGACGAGCTCAAGGGCGACCTGCAGACCCGCCTGGCCCGCGTCAAGAAGATGCAGCAGGGCGTGCAGGCGCGCGACAAGGTCCTCGAGGCGCTGCTGGAGACCACCGAGGTCCCGCTGCCCGAGGGCATCGTCCAGGGCGAGATCGACGCCCGCAAGCACGACGCCGTGCACGCCTTCGACCACGACGACGCGAAGTTCGCCGCCTGGCTGACCGAGCAGGGTCAGTCGGAGGAGGAGTTCGACGCCGAGCTGCGCAAGGCCGCCGAGCAGGCCGTCAAGACGCAGCTGGTGCTCGACTCGATCGCCGACGCCGAGCAGGTCACGGTGTCCGACGGTGAGCTCACCGAGCGGATCATCTACCAGGCCCAGCGCTTCGGCATCAGCCCGGACGAGTACGTCAAGCGCGCGCAGCAGTCGGGTCAGCTCGGCGCGATCTTCGCCGACGTCCGCCGGGGCAAGGCGCTCGCGAGCGTCGTGCGCCAGGCCGAGGTCAGCGACTCGTCCGGTCAGAAGCTGGACCTCGACGAGCTCTTCGGCGAGACCAAGTCCGATGAGGACGGCCAGGAGTAGCGAACGACCGAGTTGTTCGCCCTTTCCCCGCGAGCGGGCGAACTCCGGAAATACAGCTGATAGCGAACGCGGGCGGTGTCGGGCATCTGACGCCGCCCGCCTTCGTTAAGGTCGAACGCAGAGAGTTTTCGCTTCCAGATTCGTTCCACCTGGAGTTAGGCAGGCAGACGTGACGCAGCACTCCTTCCCGACCCCCGAGATGCGGTCGGCCACCGCCGGGATGAACCTCAACGACTCGGTGTACGAGCGGCTGCTCCGCGAGCGGATCATCGTCCTGGGATCACAGGTCGAAGAGGGCATCGCCAACCAGATCACCGCACAGCTGCTGCTGCTGGCCGCTGAGGACCCCGAGAAGGACATCACGCTTTACATCAACTCGCCGGGTGGTTCCGTCACGGCGGGCATGGCCATCTACGACACGATGCAGCTGATCCAGCCGGACGTGGCCACGTACGCGATGGGCCTCGCGGCCTCGATGGGGCAGTTCCTGCTCTCGGCGGGTGCGCCCGGCAAGCGCCACGCGCTCCCGCACGCCCGGATCCTGATGCACCAGCCGTCGGCCGGTGTCGGCGGTACGGCCGCGGACATCGCGATCCAGGCGGACATGCTGACGCGCACCAAGCGCGAGATGGCCGAGCTGATCGCCGAGCACACCGGGCAGACCCTCGAGACCATCACCCGCGACTCCGACCGCGACCGCTGGTTCACGGCGCAGGAAGCGCTGGAGTACGGCTTCGTCGACAGGGTCGTCACCAGGGCCCAGCCCGTCGGCGACTCGAACAACTGACGTCAGCTAGGAGACCTCAAGTGAGCCAGTTCCACATGCCTCAGTCACGGTACGTGCTGCCGTCGTTCGTGGAGCGCACCAGCTACGGCATGAAGGAGTCGAACCCGTACAACAAGCTCTTCGAGGAGCGCATCATCTTCCTCGGCGTGCAGGTTGACGACGCTTCGGCCAACGACGTCATGGCGCAGCTGCTCGTGCTCGAGTCCGAGGACCCGGACCGCGACATCCTGATGTACATCAACTCGCCGGGTGGCTCGTTCACCTCGTTGATGGCCATCTACGACACCATGCAGTTCGTCCGCCCGGACATCCAGACGTACTGCCTCGGCCAGGCGGCCTCCGCCGCGGCCGTGCTGCTCGCGGCTGGAACGCCTGGTAAGCGGCACGCGCTGCCCAACGCGCGAATCCTGATCCACCAGCCTTCGATGGAGGGCGCGTACGGTCAGGTGTCCGACCTGGAGATCCAGTCGAACGAGATCCAGCGCGTGCGCCGCCTGATGGAGTCCACCCTCGCGCGGCACACGAACCGGACGGCAGAGGAGGTTCGCGAGAGCATCGAGCGCGACCGCATCCTGACGGCCGAGGAGGCCAAGGAATACGGCATCGTCGACACGGTGCTGCCCTACCGCAAGCTTTCCGCCAAGTCCTGACGGGCGACGGTGGGTGAGGTGCGCTCGCGAAGAGCGCTCGCCTCGCCCGCCGCCCGGTGTTCGTCTGGGGACGTCCCAGACGCCGGACCTTGTCTTGGTGGCTGGGAAAATCCCCAGCCCCAGGGCATCGTGCACCCACCCGACACGCCGATGTGACCGGATGTCCGGCCTGATCGGCGCGTCGGGGGACGCGGGTCCTCCCCTGAAGCGGGGTCGGCCAGGTACCGTCAGGAGAACGGGCTCAGCACCCACAGCCAGTGGGACTGCCACAGCAAGTCAGCAGGCGCACTACAGCAGGTGTGCGCCGGAGGGGACATAGGTCAGCGGTCATGGCGCGTATCGGTGACGGCGGCGACTTGCTGAAGTGCTCTTTCTGCGGAAAGAGCCAGAAGCAGGTGAAGAAACTCATCGCCGGCCCCGGCGTCTACATCTGCGATGAGTGCATCGATCTCTGCAACGAGATCATCGAGGAGGAGCTGGCCGAAGCCGGCGACGTGAAGCTCGACGAGCTGCCGAAGCCCGCCGAGATCCACGAGTTCCTCGACCAGTACGTCATCGGACAGAGTGACGCCAAGCGCACCCTCTCCGTCGCCGTCTACAACCACTACAAGCGCATCCAGGCGGGCGACCGCGGGCGCGAGGGTCGTGACGACGGCGTCGAGCTGGCGAAGTCGAACATCCTGATGCTCGGCCCGACGGGGTGTGGCAAGACCTACCTCGCGCAGACGCTCGCGAAGATGTTGAACGTGCCGTTCGCCATCGCCGACGCGACGGCGCTGACGGAGGCCGGGTACGTCGGTGAGGACGTCGAGAACATCCTCCTGAAGCTCATCCAGGCCGCCGACTACGACGTGAAGCGCGCCGAAACGGGCATCATCTACATCGACGAGGTCGACAAGATCGCTCGAAAGAGTGAAAACCCGTCGATCACGCGCGATGTGTCCGGCGAGGGCGTGCAGCAGGCACTGCTGAAGATCCTGGAAGGCACCACCGCCTCGGTGCCCCCGCAGGGCGGCCGCAAGCACCCGCACCAGGAGTTCATCCAGATCGACACGACGAACGTGCTGTTCATCGTGGCCGGTGCCTTCGCGGGTCTGGAGAAGATCATCCAGGACCGCGTCGGCAAGCGGGGTCTGGGCTTCGGTGCCGAGGTCCGCTCCAAGGCCGAGGTGGAGTCGTCGGACTTCTTCGCCGACTCCATGCCGGAGGACCTGATCAAGTTCGGTCTGATCCCCGAGTTCATCGGGCGTCTGCCGATGGTCGCCTCCGTCACGAACCTCGACAAGCCGTCCCTGGTGATGATCCTCACCGAGCCGAAGAACGCCCTGGTGAAGCAGTACCAGAAGCTCTTCGAGATGGACGGCGTGGAGCTCGAGTTCACCAAGACCGCGCTCGAAGCAATCGCTGACCAGGCGATCCTGCGCGGTACCGGTGCTCGTGGCCTCCGGGCGATCATGGAAGAGGTCCTGCTCCCGGTGATGTACGACATCCCCAGCCGCACGGACGTCGCCAAGGTCGTCATCACCGAGCAGACGGTGAAGGAGAACGTGAACCCGACCATCGTGGCTCGGCAGCCCTCGCGCCGGGAACGCCGGGAGAAGTCCGCGTAAGTGATCTTCTTGGAACGGCCCCGGCAACTCGTTGCCGGGGCCGTTCTTCGTTCTAAGGTGGAGTCATGTCGCTGCCTCACGTGCTCCTGCTCCACGGCTACACCGGCTCCGGCCCCGGCCACTGGCAGCGGTGGCTGGCCCAGACGGTGTCCGAGCACGGCGGCCTCGCCGACCTGCCGCACTTCAGCAGCCCGGAGGCCCCCGACCGCGACACCTGGTTGCGCGAACTCGACACGCACCTCGAAGCGCTGCCTGCCGACCGCGAACGTGTCGTCGTGGCGCACTCGCTCGGCTGCTACCTCTGGCTGCACCACGCGGCCCGTGAGCCCATCGCCCACGTGGACCGCGTGCTGCTGGTAGCCCCACCGGCGCTGGACCACCCGGAACCGGCCATCAAGTCGTTCTTCCCGGCCCCGCTCGACCCGGCGAACCTGCGCCGCGCCGCCACCGAGACCCGCCTGGTCGCGGGCGAGGGCGATCCGCACTGCTCGATGCAGGCCGCGAAGGAACTCGCCGAGGCGTTGCGGATCGAGATCGACGTCCTGCCCGGTGCCGGCCACATCAACATCGACGCGGGCTACGGGGAGTGGCCCGCGGTGCTCAAGTGGGTGCGGTCGAGGACGGTCCCGCTCTCACCGCGCTAGCCATCACTTCCTGGGGGGAACGTGAACGGAGATTTCGGCAGGGCGGCGGTGCGGCGGTGAACGCCGCCGAGTGGATCACCCGCAGGCTGCCTGAACTGCCGGACGAACACGGCGTGGTCGGTGCCCAGCTCGCCGTGCTGGCCGACGGCGAGATCACCGACGTGGCCGCAGGCCTGCTGAACGCAGGCACGCGCGCACCGGTGACCACGGAGTCGCTGTTCCAGATCGCGTCGATCACCAAGGTCTGGACGGCGACGCTCGTCCAGGAACTGGTGAACGAGCGCAGGCTCGACCTCGACGGTCCGGTGTGCGACGTGCTGCCGGGCTTCCGGCCGGTCATCACGCCGCGCCAGCTGCTGACCCACACGTCGGGCCTCGACGGAGACCTCTTCCACGACACCGGCTCGGGTGCCGACGCGGTCGAGAAGTTCGTGGCGCGGCTGGCCGACGCCCCGCAGATCGCGCCGCCGGGCGAGCTGTGGTCGTACTGCAACAGCGGTTTCACCGTGCTCGGCCGGATAGTGGAAGTGTTGCGCGACAAGCCTTTCAACACCGTCCTAAAGGAACGGTTGGCAGTGCCGCTGGGGCTCACCATCGCGACGACCTACGCGGAACGCACGCCATCACACGCCGTTGGGCACGAGGACGGCCGGCCGGTGACCGATCCGGGACCGGAGTCCGACTGGCCCGCCGGGTCGGCGCTGGCTATGAGCGCGCGAGACCTGCTCGCGTTCGTGCGCATGCACCTGGCGACGCCGGCGTTCGCGGTGATGCGCGCGCCGCAGGTTTTGTTGCCGGACTTCGGTAATCGCGCTTCCTGGGGCCTGGGCTGGGAACTGCCGGACTACTCCGGCGGCCCGGTGATCGGCCACCACGGCGCCAACAGGGGCCTGGCCTCGTTCCTGCGGGTCGCTCCAAAGCGCGGAATCGCGGTCGCCCTGCTGGCCAACGGTGGCGCGGCACGCGAAGTGTTCGACGACATCATCGAGAACGTCTTCAGCGAACTCGCCGGTGTGCGCAGGCCGGAGCCGCCGACGCCGCCCGACGCGCCCGAACCGGTGAACGAGCGTTTCCTCGGCACCTACCGCTGCGCCGGTCACGAAGTGGTTGTGACGCAGGCAGATCACGGCCGCGTACGGGTCGATCTCGATGGCGAGGAGCGCGTGTTCGTGGCTCTGCGCGACGACGCGGTGATCGCCCTGGAGAGACCGCACACCGTGCTGGTCTTGATGGGCGATCTGGTGCACTTCGGGCGGGCTGCCGCCCGGATCTGAGAACTCCTGGGGGAGAAGCATGATCAACCTGGACGAACTGGTCGAGGAACACGGCGTCGTGGGCGCCCAAGTCGCCGTGCTGCACAACGGCGAAATCACCGACATGGCAGCAGGTGTGCTGAACAACGTCACCGGCGAGAAGGTGACGACGGACTCCATCTTCCAGATCGGGTCGATCACCAAGGTCTGGACGGCCACGCTCGTGCAGGAACTGGTGAACGAGGGCCTGCTGGACCTCGACCGCCCGGTGCGCGACGTGCTGCCGGAGTTCAGGCTCGCCGACGAGCAGGCCGCGCGGATCATCACGCCCCGGCACCTCCTCACCCACACCGGTGGTTTCGACGGCGATCTCTGGCACGACACCGGCAGCGGTGACGACAAGATCGAGAAGTACGTCGGACTCATGGCCACAGCACGGCAGGTGGTGCAGCCCGGTGAGTTCTACTCGTACTGCAACAGCGGGTTCGTGGTGCTCGGCCGGATCGTGGAAGTGTTGCGCGGCAAGCCTTTCAACACCGTGTTGCGGGAACGGTCGATCGAGCCGCTCGGTCTGTGCACCGCGGCCACCAGCCACGCCGAGTACGCCGCCCGGACGTGCGCCACGGGGCACCTGGGCAAGGAGCTGAAACCGGCCGGGAAGGTGATGACCGAGGGGGACGCTCCGGCGGGTTCGGTGCTCGCGATGTCCGCGCGAGACCTGGCGGCGTTCGCGCGGATGCACCTGGACGCAGGCGAGTTCGGCGCGATGCGGGAAACCCAGGTCCCGATCCCGAACTTCGGGTTCGGCGGTGCACAGGGCCTCGGCTGGGTCGTGCAGCGCTACGCCAACGGCCAGACCGGCGTGGGCCACACCGGAGCGACGCTGGGCTTCGAGGCGTATCTGCGGGTGATGCCCAGTGCCGGGATCGCGATCGCCCTGCTCACCAACGGCGGGCCGAGCCTGCCGTTGGTGCGCGCTGTCTTCCAGGAGGTCCTGGGCGACCTGGCGGGCGTCACACTGTCCACGTTTCCCACGCCGCCCCTCGTGCCGGTGCCGATGGACGTGGAGAAGCTCGTCGGCGTCTACCGGTCCGCAGGGATGGAGGCGCACGTCACCGAGGGAGACGGAGACAGGGTGAGGGTGCGGTTCGTGGCTCTCGACGACGTCTTCCGGGCTCTCGGCGACGACGAGGAGCACGAGTTCACCGGGTTGCGCGACGACGCGCTGATCGCCGTCGAGAAGGAGGACGGGCACCACCCGGTGGTCGTCCTGTGCGGACGCGACGAGCAGGACCGCGTGAAGTACCTGCACTGGGGCAGGGCGGCCCGGCGGGTCTAGACGGCGCGCTTCGCGTACTTGGCGAGGAACTGCACGACGTCGGGCGTCACCTTGCGGTACAGCCCGTCGTCGTGGCCGCCGGCCTTCACCGTGCCCACCTGGGGCCGCGCCTCGCGGATGAACCGGCGGGTGCCCTCGATGAACCTGTCGCGGTCGCCGATCCACACGCCCAGCGCGGTCGGCCCGGTGGACTTCAGGTGGCGCAGCGGGTCGAGCGACGCCCACTCGCGCTCGGTCTTGAACGCACGCCGCTTGGCCATCTCCGGCCAGGTCGTGATCAGGCCGGGGGAGATGGCCGCGGCGGCCGCGACGGGGTCGCCGCGTTCGGCCCTGCGCCTCGCGTAGAGCAGCGAACCGAAGCCGCCCATCGACACGCCCGTCACCGCGAACGGTTCGCCGTAACCGCGTTCCTTGAGCCAGCGCGGGACCTCGTCGAGCAGCATGGCCATCGGGTCGTCGCCGGGGACGTTCTCGTGCCAGTAGTTGTCCCCGCCGTCGACCGCGACGAAGCCGAACGCGGGCACCGAGCCCTTCGCGACGGCGGCGGCCAGGACCTCGGGGAGGTTGCCCACGGCGGCGTGCCTGGCGTCGCCGTGCAGGCCGTGCAGGAGGATCGACATCGGCAGGCCGCGGGCGTTCGCGCCGGGCGGGAGGTAGAAGGCGAGGGTGACCTCGCGGTGGCGGGCGGCCGAGTACACGCGCTCGAAGCGGATCGCGGGCTTCGCGGCGGACGTCGCCCGCACCTTGTCGGCCGTCGCGATCTGCCGCTCGACGGCGGTGGGCGACGACACGTACGTCGCGACGCCGGTGGCTGTCGCGATGACCACCCCGATCGCCGCGAGGAGGCTGCGGCGGCTGTACCTCGGTTCCCCCATGCTCACCTCATCGCGTGGGCACCGTTCCTCGTTTCCTTCTCAGAGGACGGAACGCACGCGCAGGGAAGTTCGTTCCTCACCCGAATAGCCCAGCCAGGTCAGCACCGCGTCATTGTGCTCGCCGAGGGCGGGGACCGCACCCGGCGACCACTCGAAACCGGCCACCGGCGGCGGCAGCATCCGCGCCGTTCCGCCGGGAACCCGCACGTCAACCCACGTGTCGAGCTGCGGGTGGGTGGGCAGGTCGGTGATCGGGCGGGTCAGTGCGGCAGGCACGTCGGCGGCGTCCAATGTGGCCATCAACTCGGCCGCGGTGAGGTCCGAGAACGCCCGTTCGAGCAGCTTCTGCAGCTCTGCGCGGTGCTCCACGCGGGACGCCACTGTGGCGAACCTCTCCTGCGGCGCGAGCCCGATGAGACCGCAGAGGCGCTGCCACTGCCCGTCGTTCTGCACGGCCAGGTGCACGGCACCGTCCGCGCAGGCCACCGGCCCGTACGGCGCGATGCTCGGGTGGTGGGCACCCGAGCGCGGGGCCGCGGCGCCCGTGCCGGCGGCGTAGAGCATCGGCTGGTGCATCCACTCGGCCATCGCTTCGAACAGTGACAGCCGCAGCCGTGCGCCTTCACCCGTCCGGCCGCGTTGCAGCAACGCGGCCAGCACCGCCGCCTGCAACTGGACGCCCGCCGCGATGTCCGCGACCGAGATGCCGGCGCGGGCCATCACGTCGCCCTCGCCGGTCAGCGACACCAGCCCGGCCTCGGACTGCACCAGCGCGTCGAACGCCTTGCGGTCCGCGTACGGGCCGTCCCAGCCGTAACCGGACAGCTCACCGACGATCAACTCCGGCGGCAGCTCCAGCGCGAGCCGCTGCCACACCCGCGGCGACAGGTTGCACAGCAGCACGTCCGCCCGCGCCACGAGCCGGTCCAGCACCTCACGGCCGCCGGGGTGGGTGATGTCCAGCGACACCGACTCCTTGCCGACGTTCGTCCACGCGAAGTACGACGACACCTCGCCGCACGACGAGTCGTAGTGGCGCGCGAAATCGCCCGTCCCGGGCCGTTCGACCTTGATGACCCGTGCGCCCAGGTCGGCCAGCAACCGCGTCGCGTACGGCACGGCGACGGCCTGCTCCAGGCTCACCACCACGACGCCGTCAAGCGGTCTCAACCACGCGCTCCCCACCGGTGTAGACGTTCATCGAGTCGCCGCGCAGGAAGCCGATGAGCGTCATGCCCTGCTCCTCGGCGAGCTCGACCGCCAGCGACGACGGCGCCGACACCGCCGCCAGCACCGGAATCCCGGACATCGCGGCCTTCTGCACCAGCTCGAACGACGCCCGCCCGGACACCATCAGCACCGCGCCGCGCAACGGCACGAGGTTCTGCAGCACCGCCCAGCCCAGCACCTTGTCGACGGCGTTGTGCCGGCCCACGTCCTCGCGCACGACCAGCAGCTCACCGTCGACGAACAGCCCGGCCGCGTGCAGCCCGCCGGTGCTCTCGAAAACCTTCTGCCGTTCCCGCAACGCGTCCGGGAAGCCCGTCAGCGCCTCGGGCGTGACCGTGACCTCGTCCAGCGCGGGCGAGTAGCGGGTCTTGAGCTTCACCGCGTCCAGCGCGCCCTTGCCGCACACCCCGCACGACGACGTGGTGTAGAAGTTCCGCTCCACCCCGGTGTCCGGCGGCGGCACGCCCTCGGCCAGCGCGATGTCCAGCACGTTGTAGGTGTTCATCCCGTCCGGCCCGGTGCCCTCGCAGAACCGGGCGATCGAGATGTCCTCCGACGTCCCGATGACGCCCTCGCTGAGCAGGAAACCGTGCGCGAGCTCCACGTCCTGACCCGGCGTGCGCATCGTGACGGCCAGAGCCTTGCCGTTGACCCGCAGCTCCAGGGGTTCCTCGGCGGCGAGCGCGTCGACTCTGCGGCGACGCCCGCTCGGCGACACCCGCTCGACCGCTCGGCGCACCGTCACTCGGCCCATGTGCACATCTCCTTCGGACCGCTATGTTGCCCACCGACCAGGCTACGTGGGAGGGATTCCGGGGCATGGACGACGTCGTGATCGTGGGGGGCGGCCACAACGGGCTGGTGGCGGCCGCGTACCTCGCCAGGGCGGGGAAGTCGGTCAGGGTGCTGGAGAAGCTGCCGCACGTCGGCGGGGCGGCGGTGAGCGCCTCACCGTGGGAGGGCGTCGACGCCCGGCTCTCGCGCTTCTCGTACCTCGTCTCGTTGCTGCCCGACCGGATCGTGTCGGACCTGGGGCTGGAGCTCGCGTTGGAGTCCCGTGCGGCCTCGTCGTACACGCCGAACGGCAAGGGCGGGCTGCTGGTCGAACGCTCGCCGGGCGAGGCGACCGTGAAGTCGTTCGAGGCCGTGTGCGGGTCGCTGGACGACTGGGAGCGGTGGCAGCGCTGGTACGCGGACCTGGAGCTGCTGGCGCAGGCCCTGGCGCCGACATTGCTGGAGCCGCTGGTGTCCCGCGAACACCTGCGCGTGCACGTCGACGCGGTGGCGCGCGGCCGGTTGTGGGAGCAGGTCTTCGAACGGCCGATCGGCGCGACGTTGCAGGAGCTGTTCGAGGACAACCTGGTGCGCGGCGTCGTCGCCACGGACGCGTTGATCGGCACGCATTCGTCGCTGCACTCGTTGCGCGCCAACAAGTGCTTCCTCTACCACGTGATCGGCAACGGGACAGGGGAGTGGAAGGTCCCGGTCGGCGGCATGGGTTCGGTCACCGCCGAGCTGGAACGGGTCGCGCGCGAGGCCGGTGCGCGGATCGTCACGGGCGCCGAGGTCACGTCCGTCGAGTCGGACGGCAGGACCGCCTCGGTGACTTACGGAGACGAGACGGCCGAGGCCAGGTTCGTGCTCTCGAACGTGGCGCCGTCGGTGCTGGGACGCCTGCGGGGCAAGGAGGTCCACGACGCTCCCGGCTGTCAGCTGAAGATCAACATGCTGCTGCGGAGGCTGCCCGAGCTGAGGTCCGGTGTGGACGCGCGGCTGGCGTTCGCCGGCACGTTCCACCTCGACGAGTCCTATGACCAGCTGGAGGTCGCGTACCTGGAGAGCGCCGCGGGCCAGGTGCCGTCGGTGCTGCCGGGTGAGATGTACTGCCACTCGCTGACCGACCCGTCGATCCTCGGGCCGTCGCTGCAGGGCCACGAGACGTTGACGCTGTTCGGCCTGCACCTGCCGGCGTCGTTGTTCGAGGGCCGCAACACCGAGCTGCGCGACGAACTGGTGCGGCGCTACCTCGACCAGCTCAACGCGCACCTCGTGGAGCCGATCCAGGACTGCCTGGCCGTCGACGCGCAGGGAAACCCGTGCATCGAGGCGCGCACTCCGCTCGATCTTGAGTCCGAGCTCGGCCTGCCTGGTGGCAACATCTTCCACGGCGAGCTCGACTGGCCGTTCGCCGAGACCGACGAGCAGGTCGGCAAGTGGGGCGTGGAGACCGACGTGGACAACGTCTTCGTCTGCGGTGCGGGCTCCCGGCGTGGCGGCGGGGTCAGCGGCATCGGCGGCCACAACGCGGCGCAGGCGGTGCTCGAACGCATCTGAGACATTTTTGATGACACTCCGCGTCATCTCTGGTTACAGTTGGCGGCGTGGGGGACTTCTACGGGATCGCGGAGATCGCCGACGCCATGGGGCTGAGTCGGCAGCTGGTGGCCGTCTGGCGCAAGCGGCGCTCGCACGGCATTCCCGAGCCGGACGCGGAACTCGCGTCCGGCCCGATCTGGCGCCGCGAGACGGTCGAGCCGTGGATCGAACGCACGCGCGGCCGCCTGGGCCTCGCGGGCACGCGGGAGTCCGCGAGCAGGGGCCTTCGGCTGCGCACCTGCCGCCGCGTGCTGCGGCTGGCGGCGTTGATGCTGGAGGATCCGCAACGGCCGCGCGTGCTCAACGAGGCCGCGGACCAGCTGCGCGACCTGATCCACGAGGTCGACCAGTCCGCGGACGACGTCGTCGGCGCGCTGCTGCGCGAACTCGTCGAGCCCGTGCGCGACCCGGACGTGCCCGCGGAGTTGTTGCGGGTGCCGGTCATCGAGTCGTTGCCACTGGTGACCGCCGTCGCACGCAACTCACCTGACTGGTGACGAGCGCGCCGAGCGCGGTCAGCGCCATGTCGGCGTGGGCGTCCCACATGTCGCCCTGCTGGCCGTTGTAGGCCTCGGCGACGCCGGGGGCGAGCGTCAGCGCGATCGCCCACTCCAGCAGTTCGTAAAGCCCACTTGTCGCGAGTGTGATCTCCAGCGATCGCAACCACTTCCGCCGCAGCACCGCGGTCAGGCACACGCCGTACGCGAAGTGCACGAGACGGTCGAAGTGGTTGCGGTCCCAGGAGAACGCCTCAACAGCCACAGCGCCGCGAGTGCCACGGCCGTCAACGAGCAGTGCAACGCCTGTTCGGCAGGCCAGGGCGGGTTGATCCACGTCACCGCCATCAGGGCGCCAACCGCGCCCAGCAGCCACACCTTCCCCCAGGTCAGGAGGCAGGTTATATCAGGGTTTATATATCAAGGAACCTTGCTAAAGATTTCTTGATGTGCGACCGTGGTGTCATGACCGACAGTCCGATCACCGACCCCAAAGCGCTCCGGGCGCTCTCGCACCCGTTCCGGTGGAAGCTGATCAACCTGCTGACGGACGAGGGTGCGCGCACCGCCACGCAGTGCTCGGAGAAGCTCGACGAAAGTGTTGCCAGCTGCTCGTATCACTTGAACATGCTTGCCAAGTACGGCTTCGTCGAAGAGGTCGAGGGGCCGGGCAGGCAGAAGCCTTGGCGACTGGTCAGCGCGCGGCAGAGCATCTCGCCGGACGGCCTCGACCCTGAGGCCGCGATGGCCGCCGAGACCGCTGTGCTGGCGTACCTGGACCACGAGTTCAGCCGCATGCGTGAGCGGCTGGTCACCCGCAAGCTGCTCTCCGAGGACTGGCGCGAGACGGTCGGTACGAACAGCAGCACCAAGTTCCTCACCGTGGAGGAGGCCATCGCGTACAAGGACGAACTGGACGCGTTGATGAGGAAGTACAACGAGCGCACGGAAAACGCGTCGCTGCGGCCCGAGGGTTCTCGCCCGGTCCGGTACTTCCTGGGTGTGACCGTCGCGCCCGATCAGGAATCCGAGTAGATCACCGAGAGGGGAATCGCCGTGATCTCGCACCACGAAGCGTTTGCTATCTCGAAGTACCGTCAACGGGAGTTCGAGGCCGACGCGGCCGCGCGCCGGCTCGTCAAGAAGCCCGAGAGGGTCGAGACCGAACCCGAACGACGCCGGTTATGGCTCTTCGTCCGGGTTCGGCACGCGTAGCTCAGGCTGCGGCTTCGAGCCGCACGATCACCGACTTGGAGGTCGGCGTCCCGGAGATGTCCGCCTTGGAATCCAACGGCACCAACGGGTTCGCCTCCGGGAAGTACGTCGCCACGCACCCGCGCGCGGTCGAGTAGGAGACGATCCGGAACGACTCGGCGCGGCGTTCGACGACGCCCGTCGGGTCGTCCTTCCACTCCGAGATGATGTTGACCATCTGACCGTCCGTGAAGCCCAGTTCGGCGATGTCGTCGGGGTTCACGAACACGACGCGGCGGCCGTCCTTCACGCCGCGGTAGCGGTCGTCCAGGCCGTAGATCGTGGTGTTGTACTGGTCGTGGCTGCGCAGGGTCTGCATCAGCAGCCGGCCCTCCGGCACCTCGATGACCGTCAGCTCGTTCGCCGTGAAGTTCGCCTTGCCGGTCGCCGTCGCGAACTCCTGCGAGTCACGCGGCGGGTGCGGCAGCACGAAACCGTCGGGCTGGCGCACGCGCGTGTTGTAGTCGGTGCAGCCCGGCACGACGCGGGAGATGTGCTCGCGGATGACGTCGTAGTCCTTCTCGAACTCCTCCCACGCCACGGGGTGCGAGGCGCCGAGGGTCTTGCGCGCGAGCCGGCAGACGATCGAGATCTCGGACAGCAGCTGGTCCGACGCGGGCTTGAGCCGGCCCCGCGATCGGTGCACGACCGACATCGAGTCCTCGACCGTCACGAACTGCTCGCCCGAGTGCTGCACGTCGCTCTCGGTGCGGCCCAAGGCGGGCAGGATCAGCGCCGTCTTCCCGTGCACGACGTGCGAGCGGTTGAGCTTCGTGGAGACGTGCACCGTCAGGGAGCACTGCTCCAGCGCCTTCTCGGTCACCGGGGTGTCCGGGGTGGCGCTGACGAAGTTGCCGCCCATCGCGATGAACACCTTGCCGCGGCCGTGGCGCATGGCGTTGATCGCGTCGACGGTGTCGAAACCGTGCTTGCGCGGCACGGAGATGCTGAACTCGCTCTCCAGGGCCTGCAGGAACTTCTCCGGCATCTTCTCGTAGATGCCCATCGTGCGGTCGCCCTGCACGTTCGAGTGGCCGCGCACCGGGCACAGGCCCGCGCCCGGCTTGCCGATCATGCCGCGCAGGAACATGACGTTCGTGATCTCGCGGATCGTCGGCACGCTGTGCTTGTGCTGCGTGAGACCCATTGCCCAGCAAGCGATCGTGCGCTGGGAGTCGACGAACATGCCGGCCACGCGGGTGATCTGCTCGCGGGTCAGTCCGGTCGCGGCGATCACCCGGTCCCAGTCGAGCTCGCGCAGGCTCGCCGCGTACTCCTCGAACCCGTGGGTCTTCGCCTCGATGAACTTCTTGTCGAGCTTGTCCCACTGCAGCAGCAGGTGACCGATCGCCTGGAACAGCGCCTGGTCGCCGCCGACCCTGATCTGCACGAACTCGTCGCACAGCGCGGTGCCCCTGCCGACGATGCCCGCGACGTTCTGCGGGTTCTTGAACCGCATCAGGCCCGCTTCCGGCAGCGGGTTGATCGCGATGATCTTCGCGCCGTTCTTCTTGGCGTCTTCCAGGGCGCTGAGCATGCGCGGGTGGTTCGTGCCGGGGTTCTGGCCGATGACCACGATCAGGTCGGCGAGGTCGAAGTCCTTGATGGACACCGAGCCCTTGCCGATGCCGATCGTCTCGTTGAGCGCGGAGCCGGACGACTCGTGGCACATGTTCGAGCAGTCGGGGAGGTTGTTGGTGCCGAACGAGCGGACCAGCAGCTGGTAGAGGAACGCGGCCTCGTTGCTGGTGCGGCCGGAGGTGTAGAAGATCGCCTCGTCCGGGGATGACAACGCTGTCAGCTCGTCGGCGATGAGCGTGAACGCGGCGTCCCAGCCGATCGGTGTGTAATGCGTCGCACCGGGCCGCAGGACCATCGGTTCGGTGAGCCGGCCCTGCTGGCCGAGCCAGTAGTCCGTCTTCGTCCGCAGGCTCTCCAGGGAGTGCTCGGCGAAGAACTCGGGCCCGATCCGGCGCTTGGTGGCTTCCTCCGCGACGGCCTTCGCGCCGTTCTCGCAGAACTCCGCCATCTTGCGGTGGCCCTGCGGTTCGGGCCACGCGCAACCGGGACAGTCGAAACCTTCACGCTGGTTGAGCAGTCGCAACGTCTTGACCGTGCGCCCGACGCCCATCTGCTCGACCGCGCGGTCGAGCGACACGAGCACGCCGGGAATACCCGCTGCCCAGGTCTTGGGGGTGCTGACTTCGAGCGCGGACTCGTCGACGTCGTGCTGCGGGGGCTTGCTGCTCATGCGTCCATTGTTCGCTGATCGACGTCGGCGCCGCCAGCGCCCCCGAAGAACGCGGCGGCGTCGCCCGTCACGGGCCCCAAGGGGTTGAACGGTCCGTGACGGTCAA
Source organism: Lentzea sp. NPDC051208 (assembly GCF_040682435.1). Taxonomy (NCBI): domain Bacteria; kingdom Bacillati; phylum Actinomycetota; class Actinomycetes; order Pseudonocardiales; family Pseudonocardiaceae; genus Lentzea; species Lentzea sp. NPDC051208. The sequence continues at coordinate 420,373 of NZ_JBFBAW010000006.1, forward strand.
TTGTGATCGCCGTCACTGCGTCCCGGCACCTCTGAAAGGGTGATCAGTCGCCGCCGATCAGGCGCTCACCGCGCAGGCCGAACCCCCGGCGAACCGCGGCGCCAGGTAGCCGTCGGTCTTCGTGGAGCACGCCGCGTGGTCGATGCGGATCGTCGTGCCCCTGATCTGCAGGCCCTGCGGGATCAGCCGGTAGTCGGCGATCGCGTGCAGCAGGACGACGAAGTCCTCGTGGCTGCCCACGGCGGCCCTGTCGGCGGGCGCGAAGGCGTAGGCGATCAGGTAGTCGCTCCGGATGACGTCGACGCCCTCGCTGTCGACGGCGGGTGCGATGGTGCCCTTGACCTTGATGCCGCCGGGCAGCAGCGTGGTGCCCTGCTTGAGCCGGGTCACCAGCGTCGGCAGAACCGGCTTCCAGGCCTCGCGTGCCTCCGCGGGCACCAGTGAGAGGAACGCGGTGGGGTCGTGCCCCACCAGCACCGCGGGGTCCAGCCTGGCCGCGACGACGGCCCTGCGCACCTGGTCGTGCTCGGCTGCCGCGACGACCCCCTTCTCGCCGTCCGCCCAGGTCTCGAACTCCGTGCCGGCGAACGGCCGGTCGAGGTCCACGGCGGACGCGGGGTGCGCCGGTCCTTCCGCGACACCGCCCAGCAGCAGGCCGCCGGCCACGAGACCGGTGACCGCGAGCGCTGCCACGAACCCGATGACCAGACCCCGCTTGCCGCGTCTCTCCCGGTTGAACTCGCGCTCGACCCGACGGCCCCACTCGGCGTCGTTCAGGTCCGGATGATCTTCAAGGCCCCCGTAAAGACTCACGAGGCGGGGATCGTAGAGGTCGGCCCGCGCGTTAGCAGGTATCTCGGTGTAAGTCGATAGCCAGCCCTCCGTAGACTTCTGCGCTGTGACTGAACTCGACACCGCAACCCAGCGTCCTGACCTCCCCGCCGCGTGGACTCCGGCGGAGGTAGAGGCGGAGCTGTACCAGCGGTGGGTCGACCGGCGGTACTTCGAGGCGGACGTCAAGAGCGACAAGCCGCCGTTCACGATCGTGCTGCCCCCGCCGAACGTCACCGGCAGCCTGCACATGGGCCACGCCATGAACCACAGCGTGATGGACGCGCTGTCGAGGCGCCGCCGCATGCAGGGCTACGAGGTGCTGTGGCTGCCGGGCATGGACCACGCCGGCATCGCGACGCAGAACGCCGTCGAGCGCGACCTCGCGAAGCAGGGCCTGTCGCGGCAGGACCTCGGGCGCGAGAAGTTCGTCGAGCGCGTCTGGGAGTGGAAAGAGGAGTACGGCGGCAAGATCCTCGACCAGATGAAGCGGCTCGGCGACGGCATCGACTGGTCGCGCGAGCGCTTCACCATGGACGAGGGGCTGTCGCGCGCCGTCCAGACGATCTTCAAGAAGATGTACGACGACGGCCTGATCTACCAGGCCGAGCGGATCATCAACTGGTGCCCGCGCTGCCAGACGGCGCTGTCGGACATCGAGGTCGACCACAGCGAGGACGAGGGCGAGCTCGTCTCGATCCGGTACGGCGACGGGGAGAACTCGATCGTCGTCGCGACCACGCGCGCCGAGACGATGCTGGGTGACACCGCGGTCGCCGTCCACCCGGACGACGAGCGCTACCAGCACCTCATCGGCACCGAGGTCGAGCTGCCGCTGACCGGCCGCCGCATCCCGATCGTCGCCGACGCGCACGTCGACCCGAAGTTCGGCACGGGCGCCGTCAAGGTCACGCCCGCCCACGACCCGAACGACTTCGAGATCGGCCAGCGCCACGGCCTGCCGAACCTCACGATCATGGACGGCCGCGCCACCATCACGGCGAACGGCCCGTTCCTCGGCCTCGACCGCTTCGAGGCGCGTCCGGCGATCGTCGCCGCGCTGCGCGCCGAGGGCCGGATCGTCGCGGAGAAGCGGCCGTACGTCCACTCCGTCGGGCACTGCTCGCGGTGCAACACGGTCGTCGAGCCGCGGCTGTCGCTGCAGTGGTGGGTCAAGGTCGAGACCATCGCCGAGGCCGCGTCCGCCGCCGTCCGCGACGGCCGCACCAAGATCCACCCGGCCGAGCTGAACAAGCGGTACTTCGACTGGACCGACAACCTGCACGACTGGTGCATCTCGCGCCAGCTGTGGTGGGGCCACCGGATCCCGGTCTTCTACGGCCCCAACGGCGAGGTCGTCTGCGTCGGACCGGACGACGAGGTGCCCACCGGTGAGGGCTGGCGTCAGGACGAGGACGTCCTCGACACGTGGTTCTCCTCGGGCCTGTGGCCGTTCTCGACCCTGGGCTGGCCGGAGTCCACTGAGGACCTGAAGAAGTTCTACCCGACGTCCGTTCTCTCGACCGGCTACGACATCCTGTTCTTCTGGGTCGTCCGGATGATGATGTTCGGCCTGTACGCGATGGACGAGGTCCAGCCGTTCGACCACGTCTTCCTGCACGGCCTGATCCGCGACCAGTACGGCAAGAAGATGTCGAAGTCCAAGGGCAACGGCATCGACCCGCTGGACTGGATGGAGCGCTACGGCGCCGACGCCACCCGCTTCACATTGCTGCGCGGCACGAACCCCGGTTCGGACATGGCCGTCGCCGAGGAGTGGGCGGCCGGTTCCCGCAACTTCACCACGAAGCTGTGGAACGCCACGCGGTTCGCGCTGGCCAACGGTGCGACGGTGGCCCGTCCGCTGCCCGCCCGCGAGGAGCTGACGGCGGCCGACCGCTGGATCCTCGACGAGCTCGACGCGCTGGTGTCCACTGTGGACTCCAACTTCGAGGCGTTCCAGTTCTCCCGTGCCTGCGAGGCGCTGTACAGCTTCACGTGGGACGAGTTCTGCGACTGGTACCTGGAGATCGCGAAGGTCCAGATCGCGGAGGGCCGCGCGGAGGCCACGCAGTCGGTCCTGGGTCACGTCCTCGACGTCGTGCTGCGCCTGTTGCACCCGGCGATCCCGTTCATCACCGAGACGCTGTGGACGTCGCTGACCGGTGGCGAGTCGCTCGTGGTCGCCGACTGGCCGAAGCCCACCGGCGCCGAGCGCGACCTCGACGCGCTGGCCGAGATCGAGGGCCTGAAGAAGCTCGCGACCGAGATCCGCCGGTTCCGCTCCGAGCAGGGCCTCAAGCCCGGTCAGAAGGTCGCGGGCAAGGTCCGCGGCGCGTGCTGCGTCGGCCTGACCGACCAGGTCCCGTCCGTCCGCGCGATGACGCGGCTGACCGAGCCGGGCGACGAGTTCACCGTCTCCGCGACGCTGGAGGTCGGCCTGCCCAAGGGCGCGGTGAAGGTCGAGCTGGACCTGTCCGGCACGATCGACGTCGCGGCCGAGCGCAAGCGCCTCGCGAAGGACCTGGCCGCGGCGCAGAAGGAACTCGAGGGCACGACGAAGAAGCTGGGCAACGAGGCGTTCCTCGCCAAGGCGCCCGCCGACGTCAAGGCCAAGATCGAGGAGCGCAAGGCCGTCGCCGAGTCCGAGATCGCCCGCATCAACGAGCGCCTGGCCGCGCTGCCGGAGGCGTAAGAACCGTGGAAACCAACCTCGACGAGTTCCTCGACGTCGAGAACGAGCTCAACCAGCGGTGGCCCGAGACCAAGCTCGAGCCGTCACTGGACCGCATCAAGGCGCTCGCCCACGTGCTGGGCGACCCGCAGACGTCCTACCCGGTCGTGCAGCTGACCGGCACGAACGGCAAGACGTCGACGTCGCGCATGGTCGATGCGCTCTTCACGCGCATCGGCCTGCGCACCGGCCGGTTCACGAGCCCGCACCTGCAGCTCGCGACCGAGCGGATCAGCATCGACAACCAGCCGATCTCGCCTGAGCGCTACGTCGAGGTCTACCGCGACATCGAGCCGTACGTCGCGATGGTGGACTCCCAGTCGGAGATCCGGCTGAGCAAGTTCGAGGTGCTCACCGGCATGGCCTACGCGGCCTTCGCGGAAGCGCCGGCGGACGTCGCCGTGGTCGAGGTCGGCATGGGCGGCACGTGGGACGCGACGTCCATCGTGGACACCCGAGTCGCCGTGCTCACCCCGATCGGCGTCGACCACACCGAGTACCTCGGCAACCGTCCCGAGGACATCGCGATGGAGAAGTCCGGCATCATCAAGCCGGGTTCCGTCGCGATCGTCGGTGAGCAGACGCCCGAGGTCATGAGGGTGATCCTGGAACGCGTCGCCGAGGTGGACGCGATGGTGGCCCGTTTCGGCAGCGAGTTCGGCGTCCTGTCGAGGTCGGTGGCCGTCGGCGGCCAGATGATCACGCTGCAGGGCCTGGGCGGCGTCTACGAGGACATCTTCCTGCCGCTGCACGGCGAACACCAGGCGGCGAACGCCGCGCTGGCGCTGGCCGCCGTCGAGGCGTTCTTCGGCGCGGGCCCCGAGCGCCAGATCGACATCGAGATGGTCCGCGAGGGCTTCGCCTCGGTCGTCACGCCGGGCCGCCTGGAGCGCGTCCGTTCCGCGCCCAACGTCTTCGTGGACGCCGCGCACAACCCGCACGGCGCCGAGGCTCTGGCCCGCGCGCTGGAGTCGGAGTTCGGCTTCCGCAAGCTCGTGGCCGTGGTCGCCGTCATGTCCGACAAGGACGCCGAGGGCATCCTCGCCGCGCTGGAACCGGTCGTGCAGGAACTGGTGATCACCACCAACTCCTCGCCCCGCGCCATGGACCCGGACGTGCTGGCCGGCCTGGCCGTCCCGATCTTCGGCGAAGACCGCTTCGAGGTGCGTCCCCGCCTGGTCGACGCCATCGAGGAAGCCATCCACCTCATCGAGGACGAACAGTCCGGCGGCGGCATCATCGTCACCGGCTCGGTCGTCACCGCCGGCGAGGCCCGCGCCCTGTTCGGAAAGGAGCCGGCATGACCACCCCGGCCCCGCTGAAGAAAGACCCGATGAAGGCGTTCCGCGGCATCATGGCCGGCACGCTGATCCTCGAGGTCATCGTCGTGGCCCTGGCCCTCCCCGTGATCGCCAAGCTGCACGGCGGCGTCACGTCCCTGGTGGGCTGGGTCGCGTTCGGCTTCATCGCGGTGTTCATCGCGATGTGCGCCTTCGTCCGCAAGCCCTGGGCGATCGGCGCCGTCGTGGGGCTGCACGTGCTGCTGATCGCCACCTGGCTGCTGCTGCCGGCGATGGGCGTGATCGGCGTGATCTTCGGGCTCGTCTGGGCGTACCTGCTGTGGCTGCGCAAGGACCTGCTCAAGCGCATGGCCGAGGGCCGGCTCCCGGCCCAGCAACAGCAGCAGTCCTGACCGAGAGCGCATTTCCAAGTTATTCGGCAAAAGCTCCACCGAACGAATTCCCGCGCTTCGTGCCCTCGCTTGTCGCAATGCGACAGCGAGGGTTCGTCTTGTTCACCCGATCGTGCCGCGAAACCGGGACTGGCCGCGCGACCTGGCGCTATGCTGCTCGACGCACGAATCTGCGGGGAGGGCACGGGGGATGAGCGGAACCAAGGTCGATCTGGAGACACTGCGCGCTGCCATCAAGGAGTACGAGTCGATCAAGGACGAGCTCCTGATGGCTCACCAGAGCGGTGTGGTGCTGACCACTGTTCAGGGGGCCGGCAAGGACGCGCCGAGTCAGGTCTACGCGAACTGGGCTCGTGCTGCGGGCGAGGCGCATCAGAAGTCCAACGAGCAGCTCCAGGACACGCTGACCACCCGGATCGAGAACTTGAAAGCCACGCTGCGTCAGTACGAGCAGACCGAACAGGGCAACCGCGACAACCTCAAGTAGAAGGACTGGGCCGTTGCGCATCCGAACCATCGTCGCCGGTACTGCGGCGCTCGCGTTGCTGGCGGGCTGCGGCGACAGCGGTGGCACGACCGGCACGCCTACCACCGCCGGCCAGCCGGCCAGCAGTGGCAACGGCGGTGGAGTTCCCAAGATCGACAATCCGCTCGACGTCAAAGCCTTCGAGGCCGACCCGTGCAGCACGGTCACCGCGGCTCAGGTCCAGGCGTTCGGCATGCCCGGTGTCAGCGGCAGGGTGAACAACACCGCGCTCGGAACGGCGTGCATCTGGCTCGGGTCGAGCACTCCGGCGAAGATGGCTCCCGGAGTCGCCTTCCTCCCGGAAGGTACGAACCTCTCCACCATCGTTCCCAACAAGGACGCGACCTACGTCGCGTTCGAGCCGCAGCCGGCCATCCAGGGCTACCCCACCTACATCGCTCTCGTGTCGGAAGCCCGCGACAAGGGTGACTGCTCCTTGCTCGTCGGCGTGTCCGACGCGAAAGCCATCACTTTCACCTTCCAGAGCGATCAAGGCAGCCCGAAGTTCTCCGACCCGTGTGCCGGGATCACCGAGTTCGCGAATCTCGCTATCACCACGATGAAGGCAGGTGCGAAATGACCAGGCCCGCGCCCAGCTGTTTCACCGAGGACAACACTCGCGCCGAGGGTCTCTCGGGAGCGCAGATCTACTCCCAGATGCATGGTGGCCCTGGTACCGCGTCGGCTAATGCCGCCGCCACCGCGGCTGCGGGACTGGAGCGCAGTTACGCCGCCATCGAGGCCAGGCTCAAGCGGGTCGGCGAGACGCTCGGCGAGGCGTGGACGGGTGCGAGCGCGAGTGCCGCTCAGGCTGCCGCCAACCCGATCAACCAGGCCATGGTCCAGATGCAGGACGCGCTGCGGCAGGCCGATCACTCGATCTCGAACCAGGTCTACCAGTTCAACTTCAACAAGAACCAGCTCAAGGACATGCCGGCGAGCAAGCCGGACACGAGCTTCTGGGACGACGCGACTCCGTGGGACACCGACACCGAGGACAAGGTCAACAGCTACAACGCTGAAGAGAAGCACAACCGCGAGGTCTACAAGGAGTTCCAGAGCGCCAGCAACACCAACCGCGGTGAGCTGCCCAAGGAGTTCCCCGGCGTCACGACCGACAGCCTCGTGGTCGAGATCGCCGAAACCGGCGGCCACAACGGCGAAGAGAAGACCACGACGAGCACGACGAACACGCGGACGTCGAGCACCTCGAGCACTTCCTCGACCAGCACGCCGCAGAGCACGACCGGCACCCCCTGGACGGTGCCGACGACCAACGGCGACCAGACCACCACCAGCTCGTCGGACAACACGAACACCAGCAACACCAACAACACCGGCAGGCCCGGCATCGACAACCTCACCGGCAAGCCCCCGGTCGGCAGCGTGATCGACCGGCCGGCCAACACCGGTCTCCCGCCCATCGGCGTGCCCGTCCGCCCGAACATCGGCGGTCCGAACGGCCCCGGTGGCCCGGGAGGTCCGGGCGGCAGCGGCCGCGGCGGCGTCGGAGGCGGCCCCGGTGCGGGCGGCAAGTTCGGCGGTGGCGGCGGTGCTGGAGGTGCCGGAGGCAAGTTCGGTGGCGGCGGCCTCGGCGGAGTCGGTGGCGGCAGCGGAACGGCCGGTGGCACGGCGGCCCAGCAGCCCGGCGGCAAGGCCGGGGTGTTCGGCGGCATGGGCGAGACCGGCCAGAACGCGGCCCGCGGCGGTGCAGCGGCAGGCGCGGCGGGGCGAGGCGGCGCGGCCGGCATGGGCGGCATGGGTGGTCAAGGGCAGAAGGGTCAGGGAGAAGACGACCTGGAGCACAAGTCCGCCGACTACCTCGTCACCGAGGAGAACACGAACGAGATCATCGGCGACATGCCGATGGTCGCACCGCCGACGATCGGGGGCTGACGTGCTTCGGTCGTCGATCCAACTGTCCGACCTCGCCTTCGACGTGTTGTGGAAGCAGGAGAAGCTGGGGCAGTACCACCCCGCGCTCTCCGTCGACTCTCCCGGCGAGACCGAGGACGAACGCGTGCTCATCGAGCGCGACGTCATCGGTGAGCTGCGCCGGGTCGGGCTCGACCACCCGGACGTGCGGGGCACGCTGCACCTGATCGCCAAGGCCGACCACGACTACTCGGCGTGGATCGCGGTCACGCCGAACGAGACCAGGCCCGTGGTGGTCGCGGCGAACTCCCAGCACGGTGTGCTCGCCCTGCACGACAACGGATTCGTGCAGCTGCACCCGATCCGGCCGGAGAGCGCGCCGGAGGTCCTCGCGATGCAGCTGCCGGACGTTCCGGCGGGCCGCGGCGCGTCGATCAACGTGCACGAGACCGAGATCAACCTGCACCAGCCCGGCAAGGCGTCGCCGTCGATCTCGTTGCGCCAGCTGCTCGCCCAGCCCCGCAACGGCACGGCGAAGCTGTACGCGGCGAAGCGCGACGGCGAGGGCAGGCAGCGCGCCAAGACCTTCCTCACCACGATCGACTTCGAGGACGGTCGCTGGCTCGTGGTCAAGTACACCGACCAGAACCAGCAGACGTGGGTGCACGCCACTCCGGCGTCGCGCCAGATCATCACCGACTGGCTCAAGCGCCTCGCATAAAGGATTTACCGTCACATAACCGGACTGCACCAGCGTCGTGGCTGTGAGAAAGCCATTCGCCATCGCCGCCGCACTGGCCGCGACGCTGCTGTCCGTCGGTGTGGGCACCGCCCACGCCGAGACCGTCCCCGGCTGTGCTTCTGCCAAGCAGATCGGCAGCACGGGGTACGTGAAGTACCAGGGCGCGACCATCGCGTCGGTCAAGCAGTTCGCCGGGTGCGGCAAGAACTTCGCCTACACCTGGGTCTGGGACTCCTACGCGAAGAACCACTCCTACCGCGTCTCGAACTGGATCGCGGTGATCGACGGCGGCGAGGAGTACCCCGGCGGCGACACCCGCAGCGGCACCAGGCAGGAGCTGTGGGGTGCCGGCGCGACCACGCTCGACAAGTGCACCCGCGCGGTCTCCAGCGTGACGGTGCCGGGCGGCGGCTACGTCTCGGGCTGGACCGACCTGCGCTGCTGATGTTCACCCCGGGTTTCAGAGCTGGCCAGAACCGGCGACTAGAAACCGCGCATGACCTTCGACCGTCGTACGTTGTTCAAGGCAGGCGCACTCGGGACGGCCGCGGCGCTGGTGCCCTCGGGCATCAGCCTCGCGCAGTCCGGCCGCCCGATCCTCACCCACGGCGTGCAGTCCGGTGACGTCACCTGGGACGGCGGCATCGTGTGGACGCGCGCCGACCGTCCCTCGCGGATGCTCGTCGAGGTGTCGCACGACCCGAAGTTCCGCCACGCCCGCCGCCTTCGCGGCCCGTTGCTCACACCGGAGACAGGTGGCACCGGGCAGGTCAGGGTGTCGAGCCTGCTGCCCGGCCGTCCCGCCTACTACCGCGTCACTGCCGAGGACCTGGACGGACGCACGTGCAGCGCACCCGTCACGGGCAGCTTCACCACTGCCCCGCTCGGCCGCGACGACGTGCGGTTCGTGTGGTCCGGTGACGTCGCGGGCCAGGGCTGGGGCATCAACCCGGACATCGGCGGCATGCCGATCTTCAAGGCGATGGCCGACCGCAGGCCGGACTTCTTCATCCACAGCGGCGACAGCGTCTACTCCGACGGTCCGATGCAGGAGAGCGTGACGCTCCCGGACGGCCGGATCTGGCGCAACGTCGTCACGCCGGAGAAGTCCAAGGTGGCCGAGACCCTCGACGAGTACCGCGGTCAGTTCGCCTACAACTTCCTCGACGACAACGTGAAGCGCTTCGCCTCCGAGGTCCCGGTCTTCGCGCAGTGGGACGACCACGAGGTCACGAACAACTGGTATCCGGGTGAGATCCTCACCAGCCCGCTCTACACCGAGAAGCGCGTGGACGTGTTGGCACAGCGTGCTTTCCAGGCGTTCCACGAGTGGATGCCGATCGACCGGAAGCGCGCGGTGGACGGCCGCGTCTACCGGAAGTTCTCCTACGGCCGCAACGTCGAGATCTTCGTGCTCGACATGCGCACCTACAAGGACAGGAACACCTCGCCCAAGGACCAGCCGGGTGTCGTTCTCGGCGCCCAGCAGGCCAAGTGGCTCGTCGACGGGCTCAGCCGCAGCACGGCCACGTGGAAGATCATCGCGGCGGACCTCCCGATCGGCCTGACCGTGCCGGACGGCACCGACATCGAGGGTCTCGCGAACGGCCTGCCGGGCACGCCCAACGGCCGTGAGCACGAGGTCGCGTGGGTGCTCAGGGAACTCAAGCGCCGCCGCGTCAAGAACACCGTGTGGCTGACCGCGGACGTCCACTACACCGCGGCGCACCACTACTCGCCCGACCGCGCGGCCGTGGGCGACTTCGACCCGTTTTGGGAGTTCGTGTCCGGTCCGCTGCACGCCGGTGCGTTCGGCCCGAACACGCTCGACCCGACCTTCGGCCCGCAGGCCGTGTTCGTGCACGCCCCGCCCGCCGCCAACACCACGCCGCTGGACGGGTTCCAGCACTTCGGCGAGGTCAAGGCGTCGCAGCACGAACTCACGGTGTGGCTGCGCGACGCGACCGGCGCCTCCCTCTGGTCCAAAACGCTCAGGGCCGCCTGACGGGAGTCGTAGGGTCGGTGGGTGCCCATCTCGTTCGACACCACCGGCTTCCGTCAGCTCGACCAGAACACCTGGCAGCACCCCAGCGGTGACCAGGCCGAACTGGCCTACTACGGCCTGGTCCCCGATCTGCCCGCCGGGCTGGACGACCTGCCGAGGCTCCGGCACGACCTCGCCCTGATCCACGGCGAGACCGGCTGCCTGATCGAGGCGCACGTCGTCCAGCTCGGAGGGGCGCCGGCACTGCTGCGGATCATCAAGATGCCGCTGCCGAATCAGCCGAACGGGCAGGCGTTCATCGCCTCCTTCACCATCCCCAAGGAGCACTGCAGCGCCGTGCTGCAGCTCGGCGCGGTGGAACGCGGCATGACGGGCGCGCGGGAGGCGATCCTCGCGGCCGAGATCGGGTTCCAGAACTGGGTCAAGCCGCACCCGTACGCGCCAGAACTCGAAGGCGTGCTGCCGTTTCACGCGGGCGACGATCCCCGCCACGACGCACGGTTCCCCGACCACCCGTTGACGCGTGTGCGGGCGTGGGCACATCACGTCGTCCGCACGGCACGGGTGGATCCGGGGTTCGCCTCACTGCCGCCGTTCCGGGTGCAGGCGCCGCCACCGCCGGTCGCACCTGGTCAGAGCCTCATCACGGCGCTGCCGAGCCTGCCGGTCAAGGGCTTCGTCGGCCTGCAGATCGGTGAGCAGACGACGTACTGGCGTACGACCGACCCGAAGCTCGGGGAGATGCTCGGCCGCGGGCTGATGGGCCGGTCGCCGCTCGCCGAGACGCGGTTCCGCGACATGCTCCTCATCGACGTCGAGACCGGCGAAGCGATGATCCCCGACCGCTTCACCACCAACGGCCAGATGACCGCGCACGGCACGCGCCTGCAACAGGTCACGCTGCCCGAGGCCGACGCGGCGCTCTCCGACGACGACGTCATGGACGCCTTCAAGTGGGCCGGCCGGATGGCGGGAGTGGCGGCGGAACGCGGCGAGTTCCTGTCCCTGGAACCGATCGAGAACCAGGGCGAACAGGCCGATCCGCACATCCTGCTGGCCGTGCACCCGCACGAGGGCCAGCAGATGGTCATCGCCCAGTTCTCGCCGCCGCCGACCGAGGGGCCGCTGGCGGGCTCGCCGAGCCGCAGCGCGCCCGCGACGCCGGAGTCCGTCGAGGGCATCGGCGTGATCGCCGGGCTCGCGGTCAACGAGTGGCGTTCACATCCGCTGCGGATGGCGATCACCTACCGGCGTCCGGCAGGCTGACTGCAAATATTTGCGGTGCCCGACGTATTGTTTCCCGCTGTTTGTCGTGGTTTCGTGCAGCAACCCTGCAAGAGTTTGCGACAAGGAGGTCGCGATGCGTCGGGTCGTCGCCGCGCTCGCTGCACTGGTTTTACTTCCCCTCACACCCGTTCAGGCCGTTGCCGCTCCACCGCAACGTCTGGCCGTGGGGGAGGTGGTGGACATAGCGCCCGGTGTGCGCGACGGGGATGCGAGACTCGCGTTGCCGCCCAAACGGGACGACCTGCGAGGCGAACGCTTCTACTTCGTGATGCCCGACCGGTTCGCGAACGGGGACACGGGCAACGACCGGGGCCGTTCGAAGGCCGCCGAGCACGGGTTCAACCCCGCTGACAAGGGCTTCTACCACGGTGGCGACCTCAAGGGGTTGCACCAGAAGCTCGACTACCTCGACGGCATGGGCATCACGGCGATCTGGATGACGCCGATGTTCCTCAACCGCTGGGTGCAGGGCGACTCCGCCGGCTACCACGGCTACTGGACGCTCGACTTCACCAAGCTGGACCCGCACTTCGGCACCACGCAGGAGATGCGCGACCTGATCCGCGACGCGCACCGGCGTGGCATCAAGGTCTTCTTCGACATCGTCGCGAACCACACCGCCGACGTGATCAAGTACGCCGAGAACAAGACCCAGTACGTCTCGACCGGTGCGCAGCCGTACCTGGACGCCGACGGCAAGCCGTTCGACATCGCGGACTACGCCGGTCGCAAGGACTTCCCGAAGCTCGACGCCCAGAAGTCCTTCCCGTACACCCCGGTCAGGGACGGCCAGACCAAGTACCCGTTGTGGCTCAACGACTCCACGCTCTACCACAACCGCGGCGACTCGACGTTCTCCGGCGAGTCGAGCGAGCAGGGCGACTTCTCCGGCCTCGACGACCTGATGACCGAGCATCCGCGCGTGGTCAACGGCATGAAGGACATCTTCACCAGCTGGATCGACACGCTCGACATCGACGGCTACCGCGTCGACACCGTCAAGCACGTCAACCTGGAGTTCTGGCAGGCCCTCGCGCCGCACGTGAAGCAGTACGCGAACCGCAAGGGCAAGAAGGACTTCTTCGTGTTCGGCGAGGTCTTCGACTCCTCGCCCGAGAACACCTCGAAGTACACGACCGACGGCAGGATGCAGGCCACGCTGGACTTCCCGTTCCAGAGCAGCGCGCTGAACTTCCTGTCCGGCAAGGGCTCCCAGCGGCTCGGTGAGGTCCTGCTCGACGACGACCGCTACACCGACGCCGACTCCAACGCGTCCTCGCTGCCCACGTTCCTCGGCAACCACGACATGGGCCGCATCGCGTGGATGATCCGCAACGACCGTCCCGGCATCTCGGACGCCGAACTGCTGCAGCGCCTCAAGCTCGGCAACCAGCTGATGTACCTGTGGCGCGGCAACCCGGTCGTCTACTACGGCGACGAGCAGGGCTTCGCGGGCACGGGCGGCGACAAGCTGGCGCGCCAGGACATGTTCGCGTCGAAGACGCCGGAGTACATGGCGGAGAAGCTCATCGGGTCCGATCGCACCGGCGCCCAGGACAACTTCACCACCTCCCACCCGCTCTACCAGCAGCTCAAGGCGCTGGCCGAGCAGGTCGACCGCGACCCCGTGTGGCGTGACGGCAACCAGGTGCTCCGCTACGCCGACGGCGACGTGTTCGCGTTCAGCCGCATCCTCGGCCGCGAGCACCTCGTCGTCGTGAACGCCGGCACCTCGCCCGCGACCGTGACCGTGCCGGTGTCCTCGCCGGGCTTCGAGAACGCGCAGGTCCAGAACGGTCGCGTCACGGTGATTGTGCCCGCGCTGTCCTCGGTGGTGCTCAAGGGAACCAGCGACGTCGTGAAGTCGAAGCCGGCACCCGTGCTGGTCGCCCCGGCGGCCGGAACGGTGCTGGAGGAGCGCGTCGAGCTCAGGGCCGACGGCATCAGCGCGCCCAACGCGGCGGCCACGTTCGCCGCTCGCGTCGAGGGCACCCGCGACTGGACCGTGCTCGGCACCGACGACGCGGCTCCCTACCGCGTTTTCGCTGACCTCTCGGCACTTCCGGGTGCGGCGGTCGGCAAGCGCGTCGAACTGCGCGTGGTGGCGAAGTCCGGCGAGATCGGCGCGGACGGTGCGTTCGTGTCGCTCGTGGCCGCTCCGCCGCTCCCGGACCCCGGCACGAAGAACCCGGACTGGCTGGTCGTGCACTACGCACGGGACAACTACGACGGCTGGGGTCTGCACGCGTGGGGCGATGTCGAGACGCCGACCGAGTGGAACGCGCCGCTGCCGTTCGCGGGGGAGGACGCCTACGGGCGCTTCGCCTGGATCAAGCTGAAGCCGGGTGCCAAGTCGGTCGGTCTCATCGCGCACAAGGGCGACGAGAAGGACACGTCGGTCGACCGGTTCGTCGATCCGAGCGTGACGCCCGAGATCTGGCTGAAGCAGGGCGACCCGGCCGTGCACCCGTCCGAGCAGGCGGCCACGGGCAAGGCGGTCGTGCACTACGTCGGTGACGCGACCGGCGCTGCGGTCCGCGTCGCCGGCCGAGGTGACGTGCCGTTCACCAACGGCATCGCGGAACTGCCGCCCACCACTGACTTCTCCGTCGTGCGCGGCACGACCGTGGAGGCCTCGGGCAAGTTCACGAGCGGCCACGCGTGGGTGGTCGGTGGCAAGGTCCACGCCACGAAGGCGGCGGCCGAGAACCGGGCGGTGATCCACTACAACCGCCCGGACGGCGACTACGCGGACTGGACGATGTACCACTGGACGGGTTCCGCGGAGCCGTCGCCGGGCTGGAACCAGTCGCGGGTGCCGGACGGGCGTGACCAGTTCGGCGTCTACTGGTCGGTGCCGCTCGCCGCCGGTGCGGCGGGGCTGAGCTACATCCTCCACCGCGGCGACGCCAAGGATCCCGGCCCCGACCAGTTCCTCGACCTGGGCCAGAAGGGCAACGAGGTGTGGCAGTTGCAGGGCGACGAGACCTACCTGCTGCCGCCCAACGCCGGTCCGGCCGCCGATGACGACCTGACCAAGGCCAAGGCGATCTGGATCTCGAAGGACAAGGTCGTCTGGGACGTGCCGTCGGTGCAGTCCGACGGCTACCGCCTCGAGTACGGCTCACGGGTGCTGCGGTTGTCCCCGACGACCGAGGAGGTGCCCGCGCGGTTCCCGCACCTCAAGGGCAAGCCGGTGTTCGCCGTCCGCGGGTTCGTCGACGAGGCGTTGCGGGACAAGCTCTCCGCCGTGCACGTCGACGCGGGTGGCGCGATCCGGCACCGCACGAGCGTGCAGATCGCGGGCGTGCTCGACGACCGTTATGCCGCTGCCGCGACGAAACTGACGTTCGGGCCGGCGTTCGACCACGGCCGTGCGTCGGTCAGGTTGTGGGCGCCCACCGCTCGGAACGTGAAGCTGCGGCTGTTCGACCAGCCCTCCGGCGAACCGAAGAGGGTCGTGCAGCTCAAGCGCGACGACGCCTCGGGCTCGTGGACCGGCACGGGCGACTGGAAGAACAAGTACTACCAGTTCGAGGTCACCGACTGGCAGCGCACGGTCGTCGTCACCGACCCGTACTCGGTGGCGCTGTCGGTGAACTCGACGCACTCGCAGTTCGCCGACCTCAAGGACAGCAGGTCGATGCCTGCCGGGTGGTCGAAGGACGTGGCCAAGGGCATGGGCGGCGCGATCACCGAGCTGCACGTGCGGGACTTCTCGATCAACGACCAGTCCGTCCCGGCGGCGGATCGGGGCACCTACAAGGCGTTCACGCACCGCGACTCGACGGGCATGAAGCACCTGAAGGCGCTGGCGGCGGCGGGCATGGACACCGTGCACCTGCTGCCGACGTTCGACATCGCGACGATCCCCGAGAAGCGCTCCGACCAGGCCACCCCGGCCTGCGACCTGCCCTCGCTGCCCGCGGACTCCGAACAGCAGCAGGCCTGCGTCGGCGCTGTCGCGGCGAAGGACGGCTTCAACTGGGGCTACGACCCGTTCCACTACGACGTGCCCGAGGGCTCGTACGCCACGGCGGACGCGCAGAACGGCCAGGCTCGCACGAAGCAGTACCGCGAGATGGTGAAGTCGTTGCACGACAACGGCAACCGCGTGGTGGTGGACGTCGTCTACAACCACACGGCCGCGTTCGGCGACGCACCGACGTCCGTGCTGGACAAGGTCGTGCCCGGCTACTACCAGCGGCTCAACCTCGACGGCTCGGTGGCGAACTCCACGTGCTGCGCGAACACCGCGACCGAGAACGCCATGATGGGCAAGCTCGTCGTGGACTCCGTGGTGCGCTGGGCGCGCAACTACAAGGTCGACGGGTTCCGGTTCGACCTGATGGGTCACCACCCGAAGGCGAACATCCTCGCGGTGCGGGCGGCACTGGACGCGCTGACGGTCGAACGTGACGGCGTGGACGGGCGCAAGATCGGCGTCTACGGCGAGGGCTGGGACTTCGGCGAGGTCGCCGGCAATGCCCGGTTCGAGCAGGCCACCCAGGCGAACATGGCCGAAACGGGCATCGGCACGTTCAGCGACCGGCTGCGCGACGCCGTGCGCGGTGGCGGTCCGTTCGACGACGACCCGCGCGTGCAGGGCATCGGCTCCGGCCTGGCGGGCGACGTGAACTCCTCGCCCGCCAACGGGAACGTGGCCGCGCGGCTGGAGAACTACAGCGACCTGGTGAAGCTGGGCATGGCCGGCAACATGGCGTCGTACCGGTTCCAGTCGACGGCCGGGCCGGTGGTGTCGGGCCGGGACGTGCAGTACAACGGCTCACCCGCCGGGTACACCGGGCAGCCGCTGGAGGCGATCACGTACGTCGACGCGCACGACAACGAGACGTTGTTCGACGCGTTGGCCTACAAGCTCAAGCCCGAGACCTCGATGGCCGATCGCGTGAAGATGCAGACGGTCTCGCTGGCTCCGGCGCTGCTGGGACAGGGGCGGCCGTTCATGCACGCGGGCACCGAGTTCCTGCGCTCGAAGTCGTTGGACCGCAACAGCTACGACTCGGGCGACTGGTTCAACCCGTACGACCCGTCGTTGCGGGACAACGGTTTCGGCCGGGGCTTGCCGCCGAAGGCGGACAACGAGTCGAAGTGGCCGTACGCGAAGCCGTTGCTCGGCATGGCGAAGCCTTCGTCCGCGGACATGAAGGCCTCGCTGGACGCGACCCTGGAACTGCTGCGGATCCGCCAGTCGTCGCCCCTGTTCTCGCTGGGGTCGGCCGATCTGGTGCAGCAGAAGGTGTCCTTCCCGGCGGCGGAGTCCGGCGTGATCGTCATGCACGTCGACGACACGATGGGACCGGATGTCGACCCGGCTCGTCGCGGGCTGGTCGTGGTGATCAACCCGTACCCGGCCGACCGGGCCGTCACGCTGCCCGCCGGTGACTGGAGGCCGCTGACCAGGGAGAAGAAGGCAGGGACCGCACGGTCCGTGGTCGTGCTCGAGCGATAGTCCCGCTGAGAAATAGTTTTGTTCCAGATTAGTTTGGTACCGTCGAGCTCATGGGCACGACGGGGTGTACTGACCTGATGATGCTGCTGCATCGGACGGGGCACGCGCTGGAGACGGAGCTGACGGCGAGGCTCGCGGAGATCGGACTGACTCCGCGAGCCCGCTGCGTGCTGTCCAGCGCGCTGGACGCGGAACTCACGCAGACCGAGATCGCGGACATGATCAGCATCGACAAGACGACCATGGTCGTGACGATGGACGCGCTCGAGTCCGCCGGCTACGCCGAGCGCAGGCCGTCGCCGACGGACCGCCGCGCCCGTGTGGTGGTCGTGACCGAGCAGGGCCGCGCGATCGTGGCGAAGGCCGACGACGTGTACCGGGACGTGGTCGGCAGCGTGCTGGGCTCGTTGCCCGACGACGAGCGCACCGGCATGGTCAACGGCCTGACGAGGCTGGTCGAGGGCCGCCTGAGCACTCCGGTGGCCTGTGAGAAGCCGCCGCGCAAACGTGCGCTGCGACATGCCGTTGGGTAGAAGATAGTCCCGTGCAAAACTATCTGTTACGGTTCCTCTCATGACTTCAGGGGGATCGAGAACTGATTCGCGCTGGCTCGCGCTGATCGTGCTGTGCGCAGGGATGTTGATGATCGTGCTGGACCAGACGATCGTGAACGTCGCGCTGCCCGCGATCGCGGAAGACCTCAAGTTCGGCCAGGCGGGACTCGCCTGGGTCGTGAACGCGTACCTGATCGCCTACGGCGGTCTGCTCCTGCTCGCGGGTCGTCTGGGCGACCTGATCGGGCACAAGAAGGTGTTCCTGATCGGCCTGGGCGTCTTCACGGTGGCGTCGCTGCTGTGCGGGCTCTCGTTCAGCGCCGAGATGCTGATCATTTCGAGGTTCGTGCAGGGTGCGGGTGGTGCGCTGGCGACGTCCGTGACGCTGGGCATGGTCGTGACGATGTTCCCCGAGCCCAACGAGCAGAGGCGCGCCATCGGCGTGTTCAGCTTCGTCGCGGCGGCGGGCGCGTCCCTGGGCCTGCTGCTCGGCGGTGTGCTGACCGACGCCATGTCGTGGCACTGGATCTTCTTCGTGAACATCCCGATCGGCATCGTGGCCGCTGTGGCCGCCGTGCGCCTGGTGCCCGACTCCGTTGGCCTCGGCTTGCGTGAAGGCGCGGACGTCCTCGGCGCGCTGCTGATCGTGGCCGCGGTGATGCTCGGCGTCTACACGATCGTCAAGGCGGAGCACTACGGCTTCAACTCCGCGCACACGCTGGGGCTGGGCGCCGTCGCGCTGGCGTTGCTGGTGGGATTCGTGCAGCGCCAACGGACCGCCGAGAAGCCGCTGCTGCCGTTGCGGGTGTTCAAGTCCCGCAACGTGACCGGCGCGAACCTCGTGCAGATCTCCATGGTCGCCGGCATGTTCGGCCTGTTCTTCCTCGGCACGCTCTACATGCAGCTCGTGCTGCAGTACACGCCGTTGCAGATCGGCCTTGCGTTCATGCCCGTCGCAGGCGCGATCGCGGTGTTCTCGGTGTCGCTGTCAGCACGCCTGAACATCCGCTTCGGCGAACGCAACATGCTGATCGTGGGCCTGTTGTTCATGCTCGTCGGCATGGTGGTGTTCACGCAGGTGCCGGTCGACGGCTCGTACGTCGCACACATCCTGCCCGCCGTGGCGCCGCTGGGCATCGGGCTGGGGCTGTCGTTCCCGGCCCTGATGACGCTGGCGATGTCCGGTGCGGCGCCCGGCGAGGCGGGCCTGGCGTCCGGTCTCGTGAACACGACCGCGCAGGTGGGCGGTGCCCTGGGACTGGCCGTGCTGGCCACGACCTCGACCACCTACACCTCGTCGCTGCTCGCCTCGGGCGTCGACCGCCTGGAAGCGCTGACCTCCGGCTTCCACCTGGCGTTCTGGATCTCCGCGGCGCTCGTGTCGGTGGCTCTCGGGCTGGCGGTGTTCGTGCTGCGGCAGGTCACCGTCGACCGCGAGGCCGAGCCCGTGCTGGTGCACTAGTGGTCGGCTAGCTCCACGCGCTTCAGGACGTCCTCGGTGCGAAGGATCGTGAACTCGCGGTCCTTCGCCTTGAGCACCTCGGCACCCACGGCGTGCTGACGACGGCGGGCACCGCGAGCGCGGAACCAGCTGGCAGTCAACGGGGCGTTGCGAACGGCCGGCACCATGGCCGCGCCGATCGTGACGGCGCAGGCAGAGAGTCACCAACGGTGGTACGTCAGCGGCGGGTGCAGAGGTCAGAAGGAGAACCTGGCCAGGGTGACGACCACCAGCAACACTGTGCTCACGCGATCGTCGGTCCTGAACGTGCTAGGGAACAGACCGGGCGCGTCGTCGCTGATCGGTGTGCCGTGAACTCACGTGCAGAACTATGGCGTATCCCGGGTCACAGCCCTCCCGACGTGCGCGGCTACCCTGTTCGCACATCCCGTACCTGTTTTCGAGGAGTCACACCGTCGTGTCCGAGCGCACCCTGGTTCTCGTTAAGCCCGATGGCGTTGCCCGTGGTCTCGTTGGCGAGGTGATCGCCCGCATCGAGCGCAAGGGCCTCAAGCTCGCCGCTCTGGAGCTGCGCACCGCCGACCGCGCCACCGCCGAGCAGCACTACGCGGAGCACGACGGCAAGTCGTTCTACAACGACCTCGTCGACTTCATCACCGGTGGGCCGTTGGTCGCTCTCGTGGTGGAGGGTGTTCGCGCTGTGCCCGCGTTCCGTCAGCTCGCTGGTGGGACCGACCCCGTCGAGAAGGCCACGCCTGGCACGATTCGCGGGGACTTCGGGACCGAGGTCCAGTTCAACCTGGTGCACGGGTCTGACTCGGTCGAGTCGGCTGAGCGTGAGATCAAGATCTGGTTCCCGAACCTCTGAGGTTTCTCGGGTTCTGTCAGGGGGACGTGCCGGGGTTCCGGCCGTCCCCCTGTTTTGTTGGTGGGTGTTGCGGCTGATTCCTGAGGCTCCGCCCCAGACCCCGCCAATCTGATCTGAAGCCACCCCACCCGGACCGTTTGGTAAGGACGGCTCGCCTTCGCATCGCGTGCGATCAGGCGCTCGCCAATGTCTTCCGGGGATCAACCGCGTCGAGGGCTGCTGCCCAGGCCGCCCGGCTTGTCGCCGTTCAACGTCGTCCCCTCCGGGTAGCCGAGCGGCAGGTACATCCACACGTCGTCCCACCGCTCGGTGCCCACGGCGATCGCGTTCGGCATCCGCCCGCACTCCCGGAACCCGATGCGTTCGTACAACTCGATGGCTCCGTGGTTGTTGCCCCGCACACCGAGCATGACGATCTCGATGCCCGCCGCACGGGCGTTCTCGACGAGGCCCTCGACCACGAGTTCGCCCAAGCCGAGCCCGCGGGCGGACGGGTGGGCCATGATCTGCTGGACCTCCGCCCGGTGCTGGAACACGGCCGTGGAACCACGCCGCCACAACCCCACCGCGCGCACGACACCGTCCACGACGGCCGTGCAGAAGGCCGCGTCGCCGTCCCGCACCTGCTTCAGCACGGTGTCCAACCAGGACGAGATGCGGTCGTAGGTCGGCGGTTCGTGGTAGCCGACGGCTCCGCCTGCCGCCACCACGTCGTGCACGACGGCATGGATCTCGGCGCGGAGAGTGTCATCGGCTTCCGAGAGCCAGCGCAGTTCGGGCATGGGCTGATCGTAATTGCGTCGAGAATTGTCAGACCTGTTCGTTAACGTCGGGTCTTGTGGACAACCTTGTTGAGGCCAAGGCTCTGACCAAGCACTTCGGGTCGTTCGAGGCCGTGCGCGGCATCGACGTCGAGGTGCGGCGGGGGGAGGCGTTCGGGTTCCTCGGGCCCAACGGGGCCGGGAAGTCGTCGACCATGCGGATGATCTCGTGCGTGTCGGGGCGGACCGGTGGCGAGTTGAAGGTTCTCGGCATGGATCCGGGGACTGAAGGGCCCAAGATCCGGGCTCGGCTCGGGGTGGTGCCGCAGCTCGACAACCTGGACACCGAGCTGACGGTCCGGCAGAACCTGCAGACCTACGGGCGGTACTTCGGGATGTCGCGGCAGAAGTGCCGGGAGAAGGCCGAGGAGTTGCTGGAGTTCGCGCAGCTCGTGGATCGGGCCGACCACGAGGTCGAGCCGCTCAGCGGGGGCATGAAGCGGCGGCTCACGATCGCCCGGTCCCTGGTGAACGACCCGGAGTTGCTCCTGCTCGACGAGCCGACCACCGGGTTGGACCCGCAGGCGCGGCATCTGTTGTGGGACAGGCTGTTCCGGCTCAAGCAGGACGGCGTCACGCTCATCATCACCACCCATTACATGGACGAGGCCGAGCAGCTGTGCGATCGGCTCGTGGTGATGGACGGCGGGCGGATCGCGGCCGAGGGGTCGCCCAGTGAGCTGATCAGCCGGTACTCCACCAGGGAGGTGCTGGAGCTGCGGTTCCAGCCCGGTGCGCAGAAGCCCGACCTGGAGAGGTTCGCCGAGCGGGTCGAGGTGTTGCCGGACCGGTTGCTGCTCTACACGCAGGACGGGGAGGCGACCCTCCAGCGAGTCCACGAGCAAGGGGTTCAGCCGGTGCAGAGCCTGGTGCGGCGCAGTTCGCTGGAGGACGTGTTCCTGCGGCTCACCGGCCGGACGTTGGTGGACTGATGCAGACGCTGAGGGCTTCCTGGTTCGGCTTCGAGAAGCACTGGACGTGGTACCGGCGCAACTGGCGGGCCACGGTCGTGTCGAGCTTCCTGACGCCGGTGTTGTTCCTGCTGGCGCTCGGGCTCGGGTTCGGGTCGCAGGTGCAGTCGACGGCGCTGATCGGCGGGGTGCCGTACCTGCAGTACCTCGCGCCCGCGCTGGTGGTCGTCACGGCGTTGCAGGGTGCGACGTTCGAGTCGACCTACGCGATCATGTCGGCGTTCCTGTGGCAGAAGACGTACGTCGGCATGGTGGCCACGCCGATCACGCCGGCGCAGGTTCTCTACGGGCAGATGTTGTGGATCGGCTCGCAGATGTTCGTGCGATCCGCTGTGTTCGTGGGGATCGCGGTCGCGCTGGGCGCGGCGGCGGGGCCCGGCATCCTCGTGGCGATCCCGGTCGCGACGGTGGCGGCACTGGCGTTCAGCGCGCCGCTGGTCGCGTACAGCGCGACGTTGGACAAGCCGGACGGGTTCACGACCATCTTCCGGTTCGTGATGATGCCGATGACGTTGTTCACCGGCGCGTTCTTCCCGGTCAGCCAGCTGCCGGACTGGTTGTTGCCGGTGGTGTGGCTGACGCCCGCGTGGCACGGCATCGAGCTCGCCCGCGGCGCTGCGTTCGGCACTGTTGATCTCTTACCGGCGTTGGGGCACTTCGTGTACCTCGTGGCGCTGACGGCCGCGGGCATCGCGCTCGGCGTGAAGTACTTCCACCGGAGGCTGGCGGTATGACGCAGACCCTCGATCGCGAGAAGGCCGTGCCCGCCAGCGTGGGGCTGTTGTGGCGCGTGATTCCGCCGGGGCTGTACGGCGGCAAGGCGAGCATGCTCGTCGAACGCGCCGCGGTCGTGAACCGGCGCGCGTGGTTCGTGCTGGTCGGCGGGGCGTTCGAGCCCGTCCTGTTCCTGTGGTCGCTCGGGCTCGGGTTCGGGCAGATGGTGTCGGCGGTGGCCGGGCCGGACGGACGGCCCATCAGCTACGCGGCGTTCGTGGCGCCGGCGCTGCTGGCGGCGAGCGCGATGAACGGGGCCGTGTACGACGCGACGTTCAACGTGTTCTTCAAGTTCAAGTACGTGAAGCTGTACGACGCGATGCTCACGACGCCGATGGGACCGATGGACATCGCGATCGGCGAGATCGCCTGGGCGCTGATCCGAGGCGGGCTGTACTCGGCCGGGTTCCTCGCGGTCATGCTCGGGATGGGGCTGATCTTCTCGCCGTGGGCGTTGCTCGCGTTGCCGGCGGCGCTGCTGGTGGCGTTCGCGTTCGCGGCGGTCGGCATGGCGGCGACGACGTTCATGAGGTCGTGGCAGGACTTCGACCTCGTGCAGCTCGCGGTGCTGCCGCTGTTCCTGTTCTCGACCACGTTCTACCCGCTGTCGGTCTACCCGGGCTGGCTGCAGGTGGTCGTGACGTGGACGCCGCTCTACCACGCCATCGAGCTGATGAGGGGCCTCACGCTGGGCGTTGTCGGCTGGGGCATGCTCGGCCACGTCGCGTACTTCGCGGTCCTCGCGGCCGTGGGAACGGTCGTGGCGGCGCGTCGATTGGGGAAGTTGTTGCTGGACTGAACCGCGATTCGGCCGCTGCCCGCGGGGGCCGTTACTCTGGTCGTGTGAGTGTCGAGTCTGTTTTCCCCAGGTTGGAGCCTCTGCTGCCGCGGATCTCCAAGCCGGTGCAGTACGTCGGCGGGGAGCTCAACGCGACCGTCAAGGACTGGGACGAGGCGTCCGTGCGCTGGGCGTTGATGTATCCCGACGCCTACGAGGTCGGCCTGCCCAACCAGGGCGTCATGATCCTCTACGAGATCCTCAACGAGCTGCCGGACGTCCTCGCCGAGCGCACGTACGCCGTGTGGCCGGACCTCGAGGCGCTCATGCGCGAGCACGACGTCCCGCAGTTCACGGTCGACGGGCACCGCCCGCTGAAGGCGTTCGACCTGATGGGCATCAGCTTCGCGACGGAGCTGGGCTACACGAACATGCTGACGGCGCTGGACCTCGCCGGCATCCCGCTGCACGCGGCGGACCGCACCGAGGCCGACCCGATCGTGGTCGCCGGTGGGCACGCGGCGTTCAACCCCGAGCCGATCGCGGACTTCGTGGACGCGGCGGTGCTGGGCGACGGCGAAGAGGCCGTCCTCGAGATCACCGAGATCGTGAAGAACTGGAAGGCCGAGGGGTCTCCCGGCGGCCGCGACGAGGTGCTGACGAGGCTCGCCGAGACCGGCGGCGTGTACATCCCGCGCTTCTACGACGTGGAGTACCTGCCGGACGGCCGCATCCAGCGCGTCGTGCCGAACCGCGACCGGGTCCCGTACCGCGTCTTCAAGCGCACCACGATGGACCTCGACGCGTGGCCGTACCCGAAGCAGCCGCTGGTGCCGCTCGCCGAGAGCGTCCACGAGCGGATGAGCGTCGAGATCTTCCGCGGCTGCACGCGCGGCTGCCGCTTCTGCCAGGCGGGCATGATCACCCGCCCGGTGCGCGAGCGGTCCATCGAGGGCATCGGCGCCATGGTCCAGAAGGGCCTGGAGGCCACCGGCTTCGAAGAGGTCGGCCTGCTGTCGCTGTCCAGTGCGGACCACAGCGAGATCGCCGAGATCACCAAGGGTCTCGCGGACCGCTACGAGGGCACGAACACGGGCCTGAGCCTGCCGAGCACCCGCGTCGACGCGTTCAACATCGATCTCGCGAACGAGCTGTCCCGCAACGGGAGGCGCTCGGGCCTGACCTTCGCGCCCGAGGGCGGCAGCGAGCGGATGCGCCGCGTGATCAACAAGATGGTGTCCGAAGAGGACCTCATCAGGACGGTGTCGGCCGCGTTCTCCAACGGCTGGCGGCAGGTGAAGCTGTACTTCATGTGCGGCTTGCCCACCGAGGAGGACGAGGACGTCCTGCAGATCGCGGAGATGGCGAAGAACGTCATCCGCGCGGGCCGGCAGGCGAGCGGCCGCAACGACGTCCGCTGCACCATCTCGATCGGCGGGTTCGTGCCCAAGCCGCACACGCCGTTCCAGTGGGCCGCCCAGTGCGCCCCGGACGTCGTCGACGACCGCCTGCGCAAGCTGCGCGAAGCCGTCAACAGCGACCGCAGCCTCGGCCGCAACATCGGCATGCGCTACCACGACGGCAAGCCGAGCCTCATCGAAGGCCTGCTCAGCCGGGGTGACCGGCGCATCGGCAAGGTCATCGAGGCCGTGTGGCGCGATGGTGGCCGGTTCGACGGCTGGAGCGAGCACTTCTCCTACGACCGCTGGACCACCATGGCCGCGCGGGAACTGGAGCCGCTCGGCGTCGACCTCGCCTGGTACACCACCCGCGAGCGCGAGGAGCTGGAGGTCCTGCCCTGGGACCACCTCGACTCAGGTCTCGACAAGGAATGGCTCTGGGCCGACTGGCAGGACGCGCTCGACGAGCGCGAGCAGGACGACTGCCGCTGGACCCCGTGCTTCGACTGCGGTGTCTGCCCGGCGATGGGCACGGACATCGAGGTCGGTCCCACGGGCCGCAAGCTGCTGCCGATCTCCCCGGTCGGTGTCGGCTCGCCGGTGAAGAACCCCACGCTCACGCCGTGAGCGACGCTGACGTCGTCGACCAGGTGCTCGGCCTCGTCCGGTCCCACGAGGACTGGACGAAGGCCGGCCTGGCCGGCGCCGTGCAGCACGTGGACCTCGACGACGAGGAACACCGCGACTACGAGCAGCTGGAAGCGCCGGCCCGACCGCGGACGTCGCGGGCTGGCACACCGCGGCACGGTCGGTGCAGATCGGGTGCGCGGTCCATGACAACGGGCTGCCGCTGATGGTCCGGCTCAGGGCCTACGACGTCACAGCGTGACGGCTGCCGGCACCCGGCGTCGCTGAAGCCCCCGTCGTCCAGCACGAGGACCGGACCACCGCCCGAGCCGTCGCGCAGGCAAGCGGCTACTTCGTGACGGCGGCGCGCGCGTCCACGAGTCCGTGGCCGTAGAACGAGTTGTACTCCGAGTACCCGGTGCAGAACGCGTCCTGCACACCCGTCCCGTTCAGGTCGTAGTCGGCGGGGCAGGCCAGTGTCTCCGCCTGCGCGTTCAGCTTCCGTCCCAGGGTCACCGCGTCCGTCTCGGGATGCACCGAGGCGATCAGCGCCGCCACCCCGGCCGCGTGCGGCGTCGCCATCGACGTGCCGCACGAGTAGTCGTAGCCGGACGGCACGGTCGACAGCACGCACCCGTTCGGCGTGCGCGAGTCGCCACCCGGCGCCGTCACGTCGATCGCGCCCAGCCCGTACGAGCTGTACCCGGCCTTGGTCTTGGTCGAGTCGACCGCGGACACCGCCACTACGTTCTTGAGCTGCGCCGGGAGCACCACGCACGTCGAGTCGACCGGCCGCGTCTGCGCGTCGCCGTTCGTCGGCGACATCGAGTCACGCCCCGGCCGGGACAGGTCGGCGGCGGCGTTCCCGGCGGCGGCGACCGTCAGCACGTTGCGCGACGTCGCGTAGTCGACGGCACGGCGCACGGCCTCGTAGATGACGCGCTGACCGGGCTCGCTCTGGCACGTGAACAGGTACGGGTCGATGAAGTAGCTGTTGTTGGTGATCGTCATCTGCTGCGCGGCGGCCCACATGAAGCCGCACACCGCGTACTCGGGGTAGATGAAGCCCTCGTCGTCCACGACCTTCACCGACGCGATGCGCACGCCCGGCGCGACGCCCGTGGTGCCGCGGCCGTCGTCCGCCGCGGCGATGGTGCCGGCGACGTGCGTGCCGTGCGGGGAGGTCGTCGGGGTCCACGCGGAAGGTGCCGTGTCGGGCTTGCCGGTGAGGCACCCCGCGGACAGTTCGGGCGCCAGTGCGGCGGCCAGATCGGGGTGGCGGGCGTCGATGCCCGAGTCCAGCACGCCCACGACGACGGACTTGGAGCCCTGGGTGATCTCGTGCGCGGCCGGAGCGTTGATGAGATTCATGTCCCACTGCTCGGCCGAGCGCACGCCCGAGGGCCGGAACAGCTCCGTGTCGTCCTTCTTGCGTTTCGCCGACCGCTTGGCGATGCCCTCGGCCTGGGCGCTGTAGGCGCGCTGCGGGCCGATCCGGTCGAGGAAACGGGGGTCCGGTGAGGTGGCTACCGCGACCGAGATCTGCGGGTAGTAGACGGTGGTCAGGCCACACGCCTCAGTGATCTCGGAATTCGCCGTCTCGGCGGGTGTGGCCTGCGGAAAGACCACCAGGTAGCGCAGCAGCGGACCGGGCTGGATGCACGACGGCGCGGCGGGCGCCGGATCTGGTTCCGCGCCCGCGGGCAACGACGCCGCCAAGCACCCGGCCACGAGCAACGCGGTCATCGCCGCCGCTCGTGCGCGGTGGGGCAGAGGCACCAGGGACCTCCAGGTCGGCAGGGCGTCCAGTCAGCCGGACCGTAACCACGCGCAACGATCTAGACAAGCTGAACGTTCTGAATCAGGTTCACGGTACCGTCCTCATGGACGAACAGCCTGCGCCGATGGGACCGCTCACCCGTCGGAACACCACTGGGAGCACCGCTGAGCCGCAACCTGCCGAACAACCCCTCCGCTGCCGCGGTGCAGAAACTGCGCCTGCGTTACACCAAGCGGGGGAGGTTGCGTTTCACCTCGCACCGCGACATCGCTCGCACGTTCGAACGTGCGCTGCGCAGGGCAGGCGTACCCATGGCCTACTCCCAGGGGTTCAGCCCTCACCCGAAGGTGTCGTGGGTGGGCGCCGCGCCGACCGGCGTGGCCAGCGAGGCCGAGTACGTCGAGGTCTCGGTGGTCGAGGCGGTCGACCCGGTGGCGCTCAAGGCCGCGCTCGACGAGGCGTTGCCACCCGGCATCGACGTCGTCGACATCGTCCAGGCGCGCGGTGGCAACCTCACCGAGCGCATCGACGCCAGCGAGTGGAGGATCGAGCTCGACGGGGTCGAGCCCGATGAGCTGGCGAAGGCGGTGAGCGTCTTCCTCGCGGCCGAGTCCGTGGAGGTCGAGCGGCTCACCAAGAACGGCACGAAGATGCTCGACGTGCGGCCCGCCGTCGTGTCAGCGCTGGTCGAACCACGTTCGAGCGACGCCGGACACGATGACACCGCTTTGTCACGACCGTGTGGGATACTCATGACGGTTGTACGGCAGGTAACGCCTACCGTGCGACCCGACGACGTGCTGAATGCGCTTCGCGTCGTGGCCGATCTCGTGCCGCCGGTACCTGCGAGAGCAACCCGGATGGCGCAGGGACGCCTCGACGGCGAGGGCAGGCTGGTGGACCCGCTCCAACAGGACAGAGAGTCCTGACGAGCGCAGACGGTGTCTGATTGGTCCGGCCCCCGCCCGCGAAGCACACAGGAGGAGCGGCGCTGACAGCGGCGTCGTCGTGGGACCTGCGCAAGCGTGCGTCCAGTGAGGCGCCACGCCGCTGCGCGCGAGGCAAGGATTCCCGCCGCGAGCAGCGGTGGAGAGAGACCAAGAGAGGCCCCTGCGCGGCCGCGTCCTCACGGGACGCGCCCGGGGGTGGAGGAGCTGCATGTCGAACAAGGAACAGCCCGCCGGTGGCACCGGCGGGCAGGGTGTGGTTGCCGCACGCCCTGAACTGGCGAACCTGCCGGACAAGTTGCGGGTTCACGCACTGGCGAAACTGCTGGACGTCAGCAGCAAGGACGTGATGACGGCGCTGGCGGACCTCGGTGAGGTCCCCAAGAGCGCGCAGTCGAGCGTCAGCCGCGACGTCGCGCTGAAGGTCGCCGAGACACTCGTCGACTGGGACGACGTGGTCACCGGTGAGGTCACCGAGGACTACGAGGCGCCCGCGATCCCGGCGTTCGAGGCACCGGCGCTCGCGCCGATCTTCGCCGCGCCGAGCGCGGTCTTCTTGCCGCCAACGCCGATCGAGCGCCCGAAGGCGCCGCCGTCGCCGTTCGTGGTCGAGGAGGA
This sequence comes from Lentzea sp. NPDC051208, assembly GCF_040682435.1. Taxonomy (NCBI): domain Bacteria; kingdom Bacillati; phylum Actinomycetota; class Actinomycetes; order Pseudonocardiales; family Pseudonocardiaceae; genus Lentzea; species Lentzea sp. NPDC051208. Next base: position 449,139 of record NZ_JBFBAW010000006.1, read on the forward strand.
GCCGGTCGTCGAGGAGAAGTCCGTCGGCGAGATCGCCGCGGACGAGCTCGACGCCGCCGAGGCGGCTGAGGCCGAGACCGACGTCGAGGTCGACGGTGACGACGAGGCGGACAGCCGCCGTCGCCGCCGCCGTGGCCGCCGTGGCCGTGGCCGCGGCAAGGGCACGGACGCCGACGGCAACGAGGAGACCGACGAGGCTTCGGCCGAGGAGACCTCCGACAGCGCCGAGAGCGACGACGCCGCCGAGGCCGAGGACGAGGGCGACGAGAGCTCGACCCGCCGTCGCCGCCGTCGCCGCCGCCGCAAGACCGGCGCGGAAGACGACGTGACGTCCGAGGACGACCCGCCGAACACGGTCGTGCACGTCCGCGAGACGCGGGACGCGCGCGACGACAAGGCCGACTCCGAGGCCGCGCAGAGCGAGGTGCGCAGCATCCGCGGCTCCACGCGCCTGGAGGCCAAGCGCCAGCGCCGCCGCGACGGTCGCGAGGCCGGCCGCCGCCGTGCCCCGGTCCTGACCGAGGCCGAGTTCCTGGCCCGCCGCGAGGCCGTGGCCCGCACGATGGTCGTCCGCGAGCGCGGCGACCGCACCCAGATCGGCGTGCTGGAAGACGGCGTGCTGGTCGAGCACTTCGTCACGTCGTCGGGCAGCGGCTCGATCGTGGGCAACGTCTACCTCGGCCGCGTGCAGAACGTGCTGCCGAGCATGGAAGCCGCGTTCATCGACATCGGCCGCGGCCGCAACGCCGTGCTCTACGCCGGTGAGGTCGACTGGGACGCCGCCGGTCTCGAGGGCAAGTCCCGCAAGATCGAGCAGGCGCTGAGCAGCGGCGACTCCGTGCTCGTCCAGGTCACCAAGGACCCGGTCGGCCACAAGGGCGCCCGCCTCACCACGCAGATCAGCCTCCCCGGCCGCTTCCTGGTGTACGTGCCGGGCGGCGGTGCCACGGGCATCAGCCGCAAGCTGCCGGACAACGAGCGCAAGCGCCTCAAGGACATCCTCAAGCGCGTCGTCCCCGAGGACGCCGGCGTGATCATCCGCACCGCCTCGGAGGGCATCTCCGAGGAGGAGCTCGGCCGCGACGTCACGCGTCTGCAGGCCCAGTGGAAGGTCATCAAGGAGAAGTCCGAGAGCACCTCCACCAAGGCGCCGACGCTGCTCTACGAAGAGCCGGACCTGCTGGTGAAGGTCGTCCGCGACCTGTTCACCGAGGACTTCGCCCAGCTCGTCGTCCAGGGCGACGAGGCGTGGGAGGTCATCGACTCCTACGTCCGCCACGTGGCGCCGGACCTGCAGGGCCGCCTGAAGAAGCACGTCGGCAACAACGACGCGTTCGTCGAGTACCGCATCGACGAGCAGCTGATGAAGGCGCTGGACCGCAAGGTCTGGCTGCCGTCGGGTGGTTACCTGATCATCGACCGCACCGAGGCGATGACGGTCATCGACGTCAACACCGGCAAGTTCACCGGGTCGGGCGGCAACCTCGAAGAGACCGTCACGCGCAACAACCTGGAGTCGGCGGAGGAGATCGTCCGCCAGCTCCGGCTGCGCGACATCGGCGGCATCATCGTCATCGACTTCATCGACATGGTCCTGGAGTCGAACCGCGACCTGGTCCTGCGCCGCCTGACCGAGTGCCTCGGCCGCGACCGCACGCGTCACCAGGTCGCCGAGGTCACCTCGCTGGGTCTCGTCCAGATGACCCGCAAGCGGGTCGGCACGGGCCTGCTCGAGGCGTTCAGCCAGACGTGCGAGCACTGCCGCGGTCGTGGCGTCGTCGTGTCCACCGAGCCCATGCACTCGCACGGCGGTGGCAACGGTGGCGGCCAGCAGCAGCCGCAGCAGGGCACCGGCCGCAAGTCGCGCCGCAACAAGGGCGGTGGCGAGCAGGCGGCCGAGACCACCGAGGTCGTCGAGGCTGCCGTCGAGGCGCCGGCCGAGCCCGAGGTCGTCGAGGTCTTCGAACCCGGCGACCCGGAGGACACCTCCGAGGACGTGGTCGCCGCCGACCAGGAGCACGAGGCCCACGGCCGTCGTCGCCGCCGCCGGCGTGGCCGCGACAAGGAGCCGCAGGCCGTCGTCGACGCGGTCGTGGTCGAGGAGCAGGAGCTCAACGGTCACGTGCCGCACGAGGTCGCCGAGGACCCGGCGCCCGTCGAGCTCGAGCCCGTCGTCACCGAGTCCGAGGTGATCGAGGAGACGGCCGAGGAGCTCGTCGAGCCGGTCACCGAGCAGCCGATCGCCGAACAGCCCGTCGCCACGGGTCGCATCGGTGCCCAGCGGCCCGCCGAGTCCGAGCAGCCCGTCGTGACGGGACGCATCGGAGCTCAGCAGCCCGTGGTGACCGGTCGCATCGGTGCCCAGCGGCCCCTTCCGGCCGTCGAGCCCGAGCAGGAGCCCGCCGAAGCCCCGCAGCCGGTCTCCGCACCCGAGCCCGTCGCCGAGGCCCCTGTGGTCGCGGTGGAGCCCCCTGCGGCCCGTCCGCGGCGTCGCGCGGCCAAGCGCGCCGCCGGTGCCCCCGCGGCCGAGGTACCCGCTCCGATCGTCGTCGAGGTGCCCAAGCAGCCCGAGGTCCAGATGCCCGCACCGGTGGTCACCACCACCCGCAGGCGCCGCGCCGTGTCGCGGCCCGCGGGACCGCCGGTCCAGGAGGACTGACGCGAGGAAGCGAGACCGGGGTCGCCTGCGGGCGGCCCCGGTTTTGCGTTGCGGGACAACGTTGTGGGGGACCACACAGGCTGCGGGAACGTGTTCGGGGCACCCCGGTTTGCTCCGGGAGCACCCACTCCCGTAACCTTGTGGACGGCCCGCCATCCGACGGGTCCTGTCGTGTGCCTCCTCTGGTGCCTAATGGTGGAAACACCGTCCCAGACTGGTTGGCCCACGGCCCGTCACCATCGAGTAGCAGGAGACTTCCGTCCTGATGTACGCGATCGTCAAGACCGGCGGCAAGCAGTACAAGGTCGCTGTCGGCGACATCGTCGAGGTCGAGAAGCTCGAGGGCGAGCCGGGCACCGAAATCTCCCTCCAGGCGCTGCTCGTGGTCGACGGCACTGACGTCACCGCAGACGCGGCGGCCCTGGCGAAGTTCTCGGTTACCGGCAAGCTGGTCGAGCACACCAAGGGCCCGAAGATTCGCATCCACAAGTTCAAGAACAAGACCGGCTACCACAAGCGACAGGGTCACCGTCAGAAGTTGACCCGTGTCGAGGTCACCGGCATCACCGGTAAGTGAGGACCTGACTTCTCATGGCACACAAAAAGGGTGCATCCAGTTCCCGCAACGGCCGTGACTCCAACCCCCAGTACCTGGGTGTGAAGCGGTTCGGCGGTCAGGTCGTCAAGGCCGGCGAGATCCTGATCCGCCAGCGCGGCACCAAGTTCCACCCCGGCGTCGGCGTCGGCGTCGGCAAGGACGACACGCTGTTCGCCCTGCTGCCCGGTGCGGTGGAGTTCGGTTCGAAGCGCGGTCGCAAGACCGTCAACATCGTTCCGGTCGCGGTCTGAGGAGGACCGTTTCCGCAACGTAGTTAGACCTCTGCGAGGGGCGGGCCCGGTCATCCGGCTCCGCCCCTCGTTGCTTTGTTCAGACCTTTGAAGGGAAGTAGTTCCGTGGCCCGCTTCGTAGACCGGGTGGTGATCCACGCTGCCGCCGGCAACGGGGGCAACGGGTGTGCTTCAGTGCACCGCGAGAAGTTCAAGCCGCTCGGCGGCCCGGACGGCGGCAACGGAGGCAGTGGCGGCAACGTCATCCTCGTCGTCGACTCGCAGGTGCACACCCTGCTGGACTTCCACTTCCGCCCGCACGCCGCCGCCACCAGCGGCAAGGCCGGTGCCGGTGCGAACCGCGACGGCGCGAACGGCGAGGACCTGATCCTGCGCGTCCCGGACGGCACGGTCGTGATGACCGAGTCGGGCGAGATCGTCGCGGACCTCGTCGGCGAGGGCACCCAGCTGATCGCGGCGGCCGGTGGCCGTGGCGGTCTGGGCAACGCCTCGCTCGCGTCCAAGGCTCGCAAGGCGCCCGGTTTCGCGTTGCTCGGTGAGCCGGGCGAGACGCGCGACCTGGTGCTGGAGCTCAAGTCCGTCGCGGACGTCGGCCTGCTCGGCTTCCCGTCCGCGGGCAAGTCGTCGCTGATCTCGGTGCTGTCCGCGGCCAAGCCGAAGATCGCCGACTACCCGTTCACGACCCTGGTCCCGAACCTCGGCGTGATCACCGCGGGCGAGACCGTCTTCACGATGGCGGACGTGCCCGGCCTGATCCCCGGAGCGTCGCAGGGCAAGGGTCTCGGCCTCGACTTCCTGCGCCACATCGAGCGCACCGCCGTGCTCGCGCACGTCGTCGACTGCGCGACGTACGAGCCGGGCCGCGACCCGATCGCGGACATCGACGCGCTGGAGAAGGAACTCTCGGAGTACACGCCGGCGCTCGGCGGCAACTTCGAGGACCGTCCGCGCGTGGTGATCCTCAACAAGGTCGACATCCCGGACGCCCAGGACCTCGCCGACATCGTCCGCCCGGAGATCGAGGCCCGCGGCCTGCCGGTCTTCGAGGTGTCGACGGTGTCCCGCCTGGGCCTGCGCGAGCTGACGTTCAAGCTGGCCGAGGTCGTGCGCGAGTACCGCGAGGCCCAGCCGAAGAAGGAATCGACCCGAATCGTGCTGCGGCCGACCGCCGTGGACGACCAGGGCTTCACCGTGACCGAGGACCCCTCGGTCGAGGGTGGCTTCATCGTGAAGGGCGAACGCCCCGAGCGCTGGATCCGCCAGACCGACTTCTCCAACGACGAAGCCGTCGGTTACCTCGCGGACCGCCTCAACAGGCTGGGCGTCGAGGAAAAGCTCGTGAAGATGGGCGCCGTCCCCGGTTGCCAGGTCACCATCGGCGACCTGATCTTCGACTGGGAACCGACCACCCCGGCCGGCATCGCGATGACGATGACCGGGCGTGGCACGGACATCCGTCTCGAGCGCAACGACCGCATCGGCGCCCACGAGCGCAAGGCCCTGAAGAAGGCCCGCCGCGCGCCCGGTGAGTACGGCGACGACTACGGTGTTTCCAGCGAGGAGTAACACAGTGACGGCCCCCGTGGTCTCACAAGCTCGGCAAGCGGTCGCTTCGGCGAACCGCATCGTGGTCAAGGTCGGTTCTTCTTCCTTGACCACAGCGGAAGGTGGCCTCGATCCGGCGCGTCTCGACGCGCTGGTCGACGCCCTCGCCGCCCGTGCCGCGGCGGGCAGCCAGGTGGTGCTCGTGTCGTCGGGTGCGATCGCCGCCGGCCTGGCCCCGTTGAAGCTCTCCCGCCGCCCCCGCGACCTCGCCACCCAGCAGGCCGCGGCGAGCGTCGGCCAGCTCACCTTGGCGCACGCCTACGCGAACTCGTTCGGCCGCTACTCGCTGACGGTCGGCCAGGTGCTGCTGACCGCCGACGACGTGGTGCGTCGCGCCCACTACCGCAACGCCCAGCGCACGTTCTCGCGTTTGCTGGCGTTGGGTGCCGTACCTGTCGTGAACGAGAACGACACCGTTGCCACCGAAGAGATCCGCTTCGGTGACAACGACCGCCTCGCCGCCCTCGTCGCCCATCTCGTGGGTGCCGACGCGTTGTTCCTGCTGTCCGACGTGGACGCCCTGTACTCGGGTGACCCGCGCAAGCCGGGCGCCGTCCGCATCGCCGAGGTGGCGTCAGCGTCCGATGTGGACGGTGTGGAGGCGGGTACCGCCGGCGCGTCCGGCCTCGGTACCGGCGGCATGGCCTCCAAGCTCGCCGCCGCCCGCCTGGCCTCGTCCGCGGGCATTCCGGTGCTGCTCACCAGTGCCACCGAAGCAGGCCGGGCCCTGTCCTCCGCCGATGTGGGCACCGCCTTCGCCGCGACGGGTTCACGCCTCACCGCCCGCCGCTTCTGGCTCGGTTACGCCACCGACGCCAACGGCCGGCTGCACCTCGACGACGGCGCGGTCGCCGCTGTCGTGGGCAGGCGTCGTTCGTTGCTGGCCGCCGGAATCACGGGTGTGGACGGCGACTTCGAGGCAGGCGACGTCGTCGAGCTGGTCAGCCTCGCGGGTGAGGTCGTGGCCCGCGGTGTGGCCGGTTACGACTCGGCCGAGTTGCCGTCGTTGATCGGCCGCAAGACCCACGACCTGCCGGAGGAGCAGCGCCGCGAGGTCGTGCACGCCGATGATTTGGTGCCGTTGCATCGCTAGTCTCGGGTGCATGGCCCGGATGCACGATGTCGTCATCGACTGCGCTCATCCCGCGTCGCTCGCCCGGTTCTGGGCGCAGGCGCTCGACGACCACGAGCTCGCCCCGTACGACGACGCCGAGCTGACTCGGTTGAGCGCCATGGGCATCAACGACCCCGAGGACGACCCGTCGGTGCTGCTCGACGGGTCGCCGCGGTTCTTCTTCAACCGCGTGCCGGAACCCAAGACCGTCAAGAACCGCGTCCACGTCGACCTGTGGTGTGACGACGTCGAGGCCGAGGTGGAGCGGCTCGTCGGTCTCGGTGCCTCGGTGGTGAGCCGCGACGGCGTCTGGTTCGTGCTGGCCGACCCCGAGGGCAACGAGTTCTGCCTCAGCTCAACCGAACACCCTTTGTCTCCGGAAGCGTGAGGATCACCAGGAACGTGATCACCGCGCTGACCGCCACGTACCAGAAGAAGACGGTGCCGCCCACGGCCTGGATGACCAGCGGGGCGGTACCACCGAACACCGCGACGGTCAGGTTGTACCAAGCTCCGATGCCGAGCCCGCGCAGTTCGGTCGGGAACAGCTCGCTCATGATCGCCGGTGCGATCGACGTGATCGCTGTGTAGAGCCCGAGTCCCACGGCGAACACGATCACGAGGTTCAGCAGACCCGGTTTGACCAGTGTCGACAGCGGTACGACCAGCAACGCCATCGCAGCCGACCACACGAGCATCTGAGGTTTGCGGCCGTAGCGGTCGGCCATCCACCCCATCGGGTACTGCAGCGCGATGAACACGACGGTGCCGATCGACAGTGCCAGGAACACGTCGATGTCGTTGGCGCCCTTGGTCTTCACCGCGAACGGCGTCAGCGCGCTGAAGAACGTGTAGAAGCTCAGCGTCGAGAGCAGCGTGATGCCGATGAGCTGCCCGACGGCCTTCGGGTGCTCCTTGACCGTCATCAGCAGCGGGTTGCGCAGGCTCTCGGCCTTGGCCTTGTTCTCCTCGAACTGCTCGGTCTCCTTGAGCTCCCGCCGCAGCCACAGCCCGACCAGGCCGAGCACGCCGCCGATCAGGAACGGCACGCGCCAGCCGTAGGAGGCCATCGCGGCCTTGTCGAGGTTGCGGGACAGGAAGAACCCGAGCAGCGACGCGATCAGCACCGCCGCCCCGGTCGAGATGTAGAAGAACGACGAGTACCGGCCGCGATGCGTGGCGGGCGCGATCTCCGCCAGGTACGCCGACGCGTTCGACACCTCGCCGCCGAGCGCCATGCCCTGCGCGATGCGGGCGAGCACCAGCAACGCCGGTGACAGCCAGCCGACCTGCTCGAACGTCGGCAGCAGGCCGATCACGACCGACCCGCCCGACATCAGCACGATCGTGAACAGCATCGCGGTGCGGCGGCCCTTGAGGTCCGCGAACCGGCCGAGCAGGTAGCCGCCGAGCGGGCGGAAGAAGAAGGCGAGCGCGAACGTCGCGAAGGTGCTCAGCAGCGCCGCGGTTTCGTTGCCAGAAGGGAAGATCTGCGTCGCGAAGTAGATGCTGAACGCCGTGTAGATGCCCCAGTCGTACCACTCCACCGCGTTGCCGGCACTTGATGCGACGAGCGTGCGTACGGGCAGTCGATGCGTCTCCGATGTAACCGCCATAGACGCACCCAATCACACACGGCGACGAATTGGCGCGTACGTCTCGACTGGATCGTTGGTCAGGAAGTCCACGATCATCGCGTTGCACAGCGCGGGTTTCTCGTGCAACAGACCGTGCGACGTACCGGGAACGACTGCGAGCTCGGCTTTGGGCAGCGCCCGGTACAGGGCGGTGGCGTGCTCCAGCGTCACCTCGTCGTCATCGCCGATCATGATCAGCGTCCGGTTCGGCAGTGTCCCGAGATCTTTTTCGGTCAGCGCGGGCGAACGGTGGTGCATCGGCGTCAGTTCCGTGGCCGGGTCCCAGCCGTCGTGGTGGAAGACGCCGCACACGACCACAAGGCGTTGCACGAGGTCCGGTCTGAGCACGGCGGTGAGCAGTGCCACCGTGGCGCCGTCGCTGCAGCCGAGCAGGTGGGCGGGGCCGATCCGTTCCAGGAACTCGATCGTCTCCTGCGCCATCTCCGTGTGGTCCTGAGTGGCCTGGTCGACGCGATGTGGCGCGTGCAGGGCGAAGTCGGCGAGTGCGTCGAGCTGGGGCCCGAACGCGGACGGATCGGCTCCACCTGGATGCAGGAGAACGAGTGAGTCAGCCATGTGCGAGTAGACCTCTCTCGTCGGTGATACTCATCGCCGTGCGATCTATTGGTTTGGTGACGTTGGTGGTCCGCGACTACGACGAGGCGATCCGCTTCTACGTGGAGGGACTCGGATTCACGCTGGTCGAGGACATTCCTCAGGGGCACAAGCGCTGGGTGGTCGTGTCGGCGGGTGAGGGCGCGTCGCTGCTGCTGGCACAGGCTGACACGGATCAGCAACAGGCACGAGTGGGCGACCAGACCGGTGGCCGCGTCGGCTTCTTCCTCAACACCGACGACTTCGACCGCGACCACGCCCGCATGACCGCGTTCGGCGTGCACTTCCTGGAGACGCCGCGCGACGAGGTCTACGGCCGCGTGGCCGTCTTCGAGGACCTCTACGGCAACCGCTGGGACCTGCTTCAGCCCGCCCGCGCCTGACCGGGCGACACCCCGACGATCCGCTTGAACGCCCGGCTGAACGCGGCCTCCGACTCGTAACCGAGGCCGCGGGCGATCTCGCTGACCGTGCTGTCGCGGTCCCTGAGCCGATTCATCGCGACGTGCATGCGCCACCGCGTGACGTAACGCATGGCAGGTTCGCCGACGAGCTCGGTGAACCGCGCCGCGAACGCTGACCGTGACATGGCGGTCTGGTGGGCGAGGCGTTCGACGGTCCACGGCTGCGCGGGATCGCGGTGGATCAGCGCGAGTGCCTGCCCGATCTGCTGGTCCTGCAACGCGCCGAGCCAGCCGGTGCGCGCGGCCGGGTCGTTGGCGAGCCACGAGCGGATCGTCTGGATCACCAGCACGTCCGCGAGCCTGGTGATGACCGCCTCGCCGCCGGGGCGCACGGCCTGCGACTCGGTGGCCATCAGGTCGATCGTGGCGCGCATGTCGTCAGCACGGCGCACGTAGAGCACGTTCGGCAGCACGTTGATGAGGTGCTTCGCAGCCGGATGGTCGAAGCGGACCGCACCACACACGAGGTGCGTCACCGCGCCGCCGCCACCGTGCCGCAGGATCGCGTAGTTGTCGGTCTCGAACTCGTGCGGCAGCGTCGTGACGACCGGCGACTCCGCCTCGCCGTAGAACAGCCGGTGGCGCTGCCCGCCGGGGACCAGCAACACGTCGCCGGGTTCGAGCGAGATGACCTGGCCGTCGACCTCGACGTCGCACCGGCCGCTGGTCAGGACGTGGAACCACAGGCAGTCCGCCATGTCGGGCATCGTCGCGCCCCACGGCTCGGTGAGCTCGTTGCGGCAGTAGAAGGTGCCGGACATCCTCAGCAGGTGCAGCGCCTCGCCCAGTGCATCCGTCACGGCATTAATTCTGGACGAACGAGCAAGTTCGCGCGATGAATTGTCATTGAGAGTCCTGCGCTCACCGGTCAGAGTGAGCGCCATGGGGTCAACCACGCTGATCGCTGCCGCCGCTTCCGGACTGATGGCCGGGCTGTTCTTCGCCTTCTCCGTCGCCGTCATGCCCGGCCTCGCCGACCTGCCCGCCTCCGCGGCACGCGAAGCGATGCGCCGGATCAACGTCCGGATCCAGAACCCGTTGTTCCTGCTGGTGTTCCTCGGCAACGCCGTGTTGTGCGGCATCGAGGTCTTCCAGGGCAGGATCGCCGGCGGCCTGTTCTACGTCGTCGGCTCTGTCCTGCTCACGATGGTCGTCAACGTGCCGATGAACAACCGTCTCGAACAGTCCGACGATGCCTACTGGCCGCAGTACCTGCGCACCTGGGCGATCTGGAACCACGTGCGTGCCATCGCCTGCCTCGCCTCGATGGTCACCCTGCTGCTCGGATTCTGAGGCCGTGCTTGGGCCGCATCGCGGCAAGCCCGGTCGGCGTGAGGCGCTGGGGGAGCAGGTCGGGTTTCGGCCGTTGCAGCAACGCTTTCAGCATCACGGTCAGCTCGGTCGTGGCGAGCCCGGCGCCGATGCAGCGGTGCGGTCCGCCGCCGAACGGCAGGAACTCGTGCAGAGCCGGCTTGGTCTCCCAGCGGTCCGGGTCGAACTTCAGCGGATCCGGGAACACCTCGGCCAGCCGATGCGTGACGTACGGGCTGTACAGCAGGAACGCCCCCTGCCGGATCTTCTTCCCGGCGAACTCGAAGTCCTGCGTCGCGACCCGCGCCGAGACGACCGCCGGCGGGTAGAGCCGGAGCGTCTCGTTGACCACGTTGCCCAGGTAGTCGTCGTCCTGCTGTGCACGCTCCCAGACCCCGTCGTGCCGCAACAGGTTGAACACCGCCCACGCCATCGCGCCGCTGGTCGTCTCGTACCCGGCCGCGATCAGCGTGACGATCTGGTCGCGCACCTCCAGGTCGCTCAGCCCGTCACCTTCCACGAGAGAGGTGAGCACGTCACCGGCCGTCTTGCCTTGGCGCGTCTCCTCGATCGCCCGGTAGACCCGCGCGTCGACGGCCCTGCGCGCTCGCATGGCGTTGCGCCAGGCCGGCGCCCGCATCGTCCTGAGCAGCGTGACGACCGCCGGGTTGCGGTCGATCAGGTTGATCAGCACCTGCAGGTGCGCGCCGAAGAAGTCCGACTCCTGCGCCAGCTCCTCGCCGAACAACGCGTGGATCGTGCTGCGCCGGATGGCCCGGCGGAACTCCTGGTACGCGTCGACCGTTTCGCCCGGCCGCCACGCGTCGATCGTCGCCTCGGCGTAGGCCTGCATGACCGGCACGTAGCTCGCGATCTGCCGGTGCGCCAACGCGGGCTGCACGAACCGGCGCCGCCGCTTGTGGTCCTCACCGTCGCTCACGATCAACGACGTGGGCCCGTCCACCGGCACCAGCGACTGGAACGCCCGCTCCACCTCGAAAAACTCGGAGTGGGCGAACACGAACCGGTTCGCCTCGGGCCCGAGGAGGTAGGTGTAGGGCCCCATCCGCACGACCGGCCCGAACCGCCGGTACAGGCTCGCGAGGAGATCGGCCTGCCGGTACCGCACGACGTCCGGAGTCATGCCGCTGACAGTGCCACACAGCAGGGCCGGTCCGGCACCGTCAGTTCGTCACCGCCAGCGCGAACGGCAGCACGGCGGACACCCCCTCCTTCCTGAGCATCCGAGCCGCCACCGTCATCGTCCAGCCGGTGTCGATGTGGTCGTCCACCAACAGCACCGGACCGTCCACACCGGACACGTCCGGTGTCTCGCCGGCTCGCACGAGACCGGCCAGCCGCTGGGCGCTGTTGGCCTTGTGCGTCGACTCGCCGAGCCACACGGTGCCCAGGAACGGCAGCCGCCCGATCGACGCGATCTTCTGCCCGAAGCTGCCGACGAGCTGCGGACGCCGTCGCGAGCCGACCGTCACCACGCCCACCGGCCGCTCGTCCCAGCCCCACGCCGTCAGCACCTTCACGCACGCCGCGAACACGTCGTCCGGTATCTCGCGGTCGGCGCCGTCCGCGAGCAGGTCGCGCAGACGGTTGCCCCAGCCGATGTCGGTGAGGCGGCCCAGCGCCCGGCCGGTGGCCGCCACCTCGGTCGCGGGGATCTTGCCGGACAGCGGGACGCCGATCGCGCTCATGCCCGTCGGCCACATCTTGCGCGGCGCCACGTCCAGGCCGGGACGCAGCAGCCGTTCGCGAGCCGCTTCCGCCGCCACCTCGGACACCTCGACCGACAACCGCTCGCCGGTGCAGTTGTCGCAGCGACCGCACTCGTGCGAGGTCGGGTCGTCGAGCTGGTCCTGCAGGAACTTCATCCGGCACTTGTCGGTGCGCAGGTACTCGATCATCACCTGCTGCTCGGCCTTGCGCGCCTGGGCGATGCGCGCGTACCGCTCACCGTCGTACTCCCACGGACGGCCCGTCGACTCCCAGCCGCCGCGCACGCGCCGGACCGCGCCGTCGACGTCCAGCACCTTCAGCACCACCTCGAGCCTGCCGCGCGACAGCTCGACCATCGGCTCCAGCGCCGCCGTCGAGAGCGGCCTGCCCGCGCCGTCGAGTGCGGACAGCACCTGCCGCACGACCACCTCGGGCGGGAACGCCAGCGACGCGAAGTACGCCCAGATGTCCTTGTCCTCGTGACCCGGCAGCAGGACGACCTCGGCCCGTTCGACACCACGGCCAGCACGGCCGATCTGCTGGTAGTACGCGATCGGGGAGGAGGGAGCACCCACGTGCACGACGAACCCCAGGTCCGGCTTGTCGAAACCCATGCCGAGGGCGGAGGTCGCGACAAGTGCCTTGACCTTGTTGTTCAGCAGGTCCACCTCAGCGCGCTCGCGCTCGGAGGGCTCGGTCTTGCCCGAGTACGCGGCCACCGCGAAGCCACGCGAGGCGAGGAACGCCGCGATGTCGTCCGCCGCCGCGACCGTGAGCGTGTAGATGATCCCGGACCCCGGCATGCGGTCGAGCCGCTCGGCGAGCCACCCGAGGCGCGACTCGGCGGTCGGCAGCAACGCGACCGACAGCCGCAGACTGTCGCGGTCCAGCGGCCCGCGCAGCACCAGCGTGCCCTCGTCGGCGCCGAGCCCCAGCTGCTCGGTGACGTCGTGGACCACCCTGTTGTTGGCCGTCGCCGTGGTCGCCAGCACCGGCACGCCCGCGGGCAGCTCCGTCAGCAACGTCCGCAGCCTGCGGTAGTCCGGCCGGAAGTCGTGGCCCCAGTCCGAGATGCAGTGGGCCTCGTCGACGACGAGCATGCCCGCCGACGCCGTCAGCGACGGCAGCACCGCATCGCGGAAGTCGGGGTTGTTCAGCCGCTCCGGACTCACCAGGAGCACGTCGACCTCGCCGGCCGCGACCTGCTCCTGCACGGTGTCCCACTCGCCGGGGTTGGCCGAGTTGATCGTCACCGCGTGCACACCGGCCCGCGCCGCGGCGTCGATCTGGTTGCGCATCAACGCGAGCAACGGCGACACGATGACCGTGGGGCCCTCACCGAGCTGACGCAGCAACGCCGTCGCGATGAAGTACACGGCCGACTTGCCCCAGCCCGTGCGCTGGACGACGAGCGCTCTGCGGCGCTGGGCCACGAGGGTGTGGATCGCGGTCCACTGGTCCTCGCGCAGCACAGCCCCAGGGCCCGCCAGTGCCCGGAGCCGTTCCTCCGCCAGTTCTCGCAACGCGATGTCGTCCATGAGGCGCAAGCTTGCCAGGCCGTGCTTGTCGGCCGCTGCTCCGCAGACGGCGGCGAGTTCGCCGGGAAGTCGGTCGTCCGGCCGAATCGCTCGTGCCGAATTGGGCTGCGCCGAATCCGGCACGAGCGGTTGACCGGACGACCGACGCGAACTCGCGATGTCGTCATCCATGGCAGCAAGCCTGGCAGGCGGGTCTGACAATTGTGATTGTCGCAGGTCGTAAGCTGTGTGGCGTGACTGATGACCTGCGCGATCAGGTGCACGCGGCAGCTCGCCGCGCCCGTGTCGCCGCCGACGAACTAGTCCTCGCCACCCGTGAGCGCAAGGACACCGCGCTGCTCGAGATGGCCGCCGCCCTCCGCAAGCGCGCGCCAGAGATTATCGAGGCCAACGAGAAGGACCTCGAAGCCGGTCGAGCAGCAGGTCTCCCGGACAACATCCTGGACCGCCTCACCCTGACCGAAGCCCGCATCGACAGCGTCGCGGTCGGCCTGGAAACCGTTGCGGGGCTTCCGGACCCGATCGGCCAGGTCATCACCGGCGGCGTCCTCCCGAACGGGCTGGAGCTCAAGCAGGTCCGCGTCCCGATGGGCGTCGTCGGCATGGTCTACGAGGGCCGTCCGAACGTCACGGTCGACGCCGCCGGTCTCGCGCTGAAGTCGGGCAACGCCGCACTGCTGCGGGGCTCCTCGACCGCCGAGCAGTCCAACACCACGCTCGTCGCCGTCCTGCGCGACGCACTCGAAAGCGTGAACCTGCCGGCCGACAGCGTGCAGCTCCTGCCGTGCCACGACCGCGCGTCCGTCACCCACCTCATCACCGCCCGCGGCCTGGTCGACCTGGTGATTCCCCGCGGCGGCGCGGGTCTGATCAACGCCGTCGTCGAGCAGGCGACGGTTCCCACGATCGAGACCGGCGTCGGCAACTGCCACGTCTACGTGGACGCGAACGCCGACCTCGACATGGCCGAGGCGATCGTCCTCAACGCCAAAACGCGGCGCACGAGCGTGTGCAACGCGGCGGAGTCCCTGCTGGTGCACAAGGACGTCGCGGCGGAGTTCGTCCCGCGCATCACCAAGGCGTTGCAGCAGGAGAACGTCACCATCCACGGCGACGAGCAGTTCGCCCACCAGCCGGACGTCCTCGACGCGACCGACGACGACTGGGGCACCGAGTACCTGAGCCTCGACATCGCGGCGAAGGTCGTCGACTCGCTGGACGACGCGGTGAAGCACATCGCGACGTACGGCTCAGGCCACAGCGAAGCCATCGTCACGAACGACGTCGCGGCGGCACGCCGGTTCACGACGCGTGTGGACGCGGCGGCGGTGTTCGTCAACGCCTCCACGGCCTTCACCGACGGCGCGGAGTTCGGCATGGGTGCGGAGATCGGCATCTCCACGCAGAAGCTGCACGCCCGCGGGCCGATGGGCCTGACTGAGCTGACTTCCTCTAAATGGGTCGTGTGGGGCGAAGGACACACACGCCCGAAGGCGTAGCTCTACGTTCGGAGACATGGCTCCCACCTATCCGTTCTCCGAAGCTGACGGCCTGACCCTCGACCCGACCTATGAACGTCTACGGCGTGATGAACCCGTCTCGCGCGTGACGTACCCGTACGGCGGCGAGGGTTGGCTCGTCACGTCCTACGAAGAGACGAAGTTCGTCCTGGGCGACCCGCGGTTCAGCCGTGCGCGGACGGTCGGCCAGGACGTGCCGCGGATGCAGCCCCTCATCGCGCCGGGCGGGTCGATCCTCACGCACGACGGCGCGGACCACTCGCGCATGCGCCGGCTGGTGTCCAAGGCGTTCACGGTGCGCCGGATCCAGGAGCTGCGGCCGCGCGCCCAGCAGATCACCGACGAACTGCTCGACCGCCTGGACAACCCTGGTGACCTGGTCGAGGGCTTCAGCATGCCGTTCCCGATCACGGTCATCTGCGAGCTGCTCGGCGTGCCGTTCGAGGACCGCGAGGACTTCCGCCGGTGGTCGAACCAGGCGCTGTCCACGGTCGGTGGCTACTCGCCTGAAGAGGCGATGGACGGCGTGACGAAGCTGTACGCCTACTTCGCCGAACTCGTCGCGAAACGCCGTGCGCACCCAACGGACGATCTGATGAGCGCACTCGTCGCCGCACGGGACAACGAGGACCGGCTGAGCGAGGACGAGCTCGTCCGGTTCGGCATCACGTTGCTGGTCGCGGGTCACGAGACGACGGCGAACATGCTCTCCAACAGCGTCGTGACGCTGTTGGAGCACCCGGACGCCATGAAGAGCCTGCGTGAGGCCCCCGACAAGCTCCCGAACGCCATCGAGGAGCTGCTGCGGTTCATCCCGCTGGGCAGCGGCGCCGGGTTCCCCCGCATCGCGACCGAGGACGTCCAGGTCGGCAACGCGCTGGTGAAGGAAGGCGACGCCGTGCTGGTGGTCCTGTCGTCGGCGAACCGTGACGAGGCGATGTACGCCAACGGCGCCGAGCTGGACCTGGAGCGCGAGGTCGGCCAGCACCTGCAGTTCGGCCACGGCATCCACTTCTGCCTCGGCTCGCAGCTCGCGCGGATGGAACTGCAGGTCGCGCTGGGCACGCTGCTGCGCCGCATGCCCGGTCTGCGGCTCGCCGCGCCCGTCGAGTTCCGCAAGGGTTCGCTGGTCAGAGGGCCGCTGAAGCTCGTCGTGGCCTGGTGATAAAAATCTTGGGCCGGTCGCGTAATGGGGGCGCGGTCCGCGCGTTCCTCCAGTGCGCGCGGCTCTGCTTCGGGGTGGGCCGCGACCCGAACGGCTCGTCCTCCCCCTGAGCCGTGCGGTGTGATCAGCACGACCGGCGTCGGGCCACGGGAGCGGCCCGACGCCGGTCTACGCTGTCTCGATGCGCATCGGCGTCATGGGTGGCACGTTCGATCCGATCCACCACGGCCACCTCGTGGCCGCCAGCGAGGTGCAGGCCAGGTTCGACCTGGACCGCGTGATCTTCGTGCCGACGGGCCAGCCCTGGCAGAAGGCGTCGCGCGAGGTCTCCGCCGCCGAGGACCGCTACCTGATGACGGTCATCGCCACGGCCTCCAACCCCCGGTTCTCGGTCAGCAGGGTCGACATCGACCGTGAGGGCCCCACGTACACCGTGGACACGCTAACGGACCTCAAGAAGCAGTACCCGGACGCCGACCTGTTCTTCATCACGGGTGCGGACGCGCTGGAGCAGATCCTGTCGTGGAAGCGCGCGTCGGACGCGTTCGACCTAGCCCACTTCATCGGCGTCACCCGTCCGGGTTACACCCTGAACGACCGCCATCTGCCGCCCGGCTCGGTGTCGCTCGTCGAGGTCCCCGCGATGGCGATCTCGTCGACCGGATGCCGCGCGCGTACTGCATCCGGGCAGCCCGTTTGGTACCTGGTCCCCGACGGTGTCGTCCAATACATCGCGAAAACAGGCCTGTACTCCGAGTCGTAACCACGTTCGAGTGGATTTTGCGTGCATCCGAGCGCTCGGGGAGCAACAATCAGCGGGTTGTTGCTGGTTCGTGGAAGGCAAGACTTTGGCTACAGGCACCGTGAAGTGGTTCAACGCCGAAAAGGGCTTCGGCTTCATCGCGCCCGACGACGGCTCGGCCGACGTCTTCGTGCACTACTCGGAGATCCAGTCCAAGGGTTTCCGTTCGCTCGAGGAGAACCAGAAGGTCGAGTTCGAGGTCGGACAGGGCCAGAAGGGGCCGCAGGCCCAGCAGGTCCGCCCGCTCTAAGGCTTCGGCACCGGTGAAGGCCACCTCAGGGCGCTGAGGTGGCCTTCGTCATGCGTGGGTGTGAAGTACCTGTTGGCGCGCGCCGGTACCCTCAGTAACTCGTGTGGGCGTATCGACGCCCGCCGGAAGTCAGAGGAGTGACGTGGCAGCCACCGACGAGGCACGACGGCTGGCGCTGGTCGCGGCGAACGCAGCGGCCGACAAGAAGGCGCACGACGTGACGGTGCTCGACGTCTCCGACCAGCTCGTGATCACCGACGTGTTCGTGATCGCGTCCGCTCACAACGAGCGGCAGGTCGGCGCGATCGTCGACAACATCGAGGAGAAGCTGCGGGAGGCCGGCACGAAGCCGGTTCGCCGCGAAGGGGCCCGCGAGGGCCGGTGGGTGCTGCTGGACTTCGTGGACGTCGTGGTGCACGTCCAGCACACGGAGGAGCGCAGCTTCTACGGCCTGGAGCGGCTGTGGAAGGACTGCCCGCGCATCGAGTTCGAAGCGGACGTCCCCGCCGAGTCCACGGCTGAATGAGGTAGCTGATGGCCCTGAGCCGGCTCGTGCTGTGGCGGCACGGTGAGACCGACTACAACGCGACAGGTCGTCTGCAGGGTCATCTGGACTCGGCGCTCACCGAGACCGGGTTGAACCAGGCCAGGTTCGCCGTACCGGTGCTCGCCGGGTTCGAGCCGGAGATGGTGGTCGCGTCCGACCTGCAACGGGCGCGCAACACCGCCGGCGTGTTCACGTCGTCGACGGACGTTCCGCTGCGGATCGACGAACGGCTGCGCGAGACCCACCTGGGCAAGTGGCAGGGTCTGAACGTGGCCGAGGTGGAGCGGGAGTGGCCAGGTGCGGTCACGGTGTGGCGCACCGACCCGACCTTCGTGCCGCCGGACGGCGAGTCGCGGGTCGAGGTGGCCGAGCGGGCCATCAAGGTCGTGCACGAGGTGGACGCGGAGTTCTCCGGCACCGTGCTGCTGTGCGCGCACGGTGGCCTGATCAGCGCTCTGACCGGCCGGCTGCTCGGCCTGCCGGTGGAGAACTGGTCGCAGCTCGGCGGCATCTCGAACTGCCACTGGACCGTGTTCACCCGGCGCAACGACCTCTGGCGGCTGACGTCGTACAACGCGGGCACCACGCGTTGAGACTGCTCGTCCTCGGGGACTCGCTGTCGTTCTTCGGGCCTTCCGGTCCGCTGCCCGCTGATCATCCACGCCTGTGGCACAACATCTGTGCCGAGGCGCTGGGTGGAACGGCGGAGCTGGCGGCCGGGTTCGGCTGGACGGCGCGGGACGCCTGGTGGGCGTTGACCGGCGACCCGCGGATCTGGTCGTTGCTGCCCCGTACGGACGTGCTGGTGTTCGCGGTGGGCAGCATGGACACGCTGCCCTCGCCGTTGCCGACGTACCTGCGCGAGGGGCTGCGTTACGTGCGGCCGGACTGGCTGCGGCGTTGGGTTCGTGCGCGCTATCAGTTCGTGCAGCCCCGGCTGGCGCCTTACACACGCGCGTCGCTGCCTCCCGCGCTGACCGCGCGCTACCTGCGGGACATGCTGCAGTCCGTTCGCAATCTCCAGTACACGATGCCGGCGGTCGGGATCGTGCCGTCGGTGCATCGTGCGGCTACGTACGCGTACGCCCATCAGGGGCACGCGGCTGCGGTTGCGGCCGTGCGTGGCTGGGCCGCGGGTGCGGATGTGCCGTTGCTGGACCTGCCCGCCGTGATCGGGGAGCACGTGCGGTCCGGTGCCGGGAACCCGGACGGGATGCACTGGGGCTGGGAGGGCCACGAACTCGTGGGCAAGGCAATGGCCTCGCTGATCTCGTCCGTGGCGTTGAGTCCCTCGGAGGAGTGAGCCCCGTAGGCTCGTCGCTCGTGCGCATCTCCATCGTCACCGACTCCACGGCATACCTGCCCGAGGGGTTCGCGAAGCGCCATGCGATCACCGTGGTGCCGCTGCACGTCGCGGTGGACGGTGCCGGACGCCTCGACGGCGTCGACTTCGGTCCCTCCGAACTGGCCGGTGCCCTCGCCGAGCACCGCCGGGTGACCACCTCACGTCCCACGCCGGGCGAGATGGCCGCCGTGTACCGCGAGGTTCTTTTGTCGTCGGACGCGGTCATGTCCGTGCATCTCTCTCGTGAGCTGTCCGGGACGTGGGAGGCCGCACGGCTGGCGGCGGAGGAGGTCGGTCCTTCTCAGATCCGCGTGGTGGACTCGCGGTCGACGGGCATGGGGCTCGGGTTCTCGGTGTTGCGCGCGAGCGCCGCCGTGGCCGCCGGGTGCTCGCCCGGTGAGGTCGAGGACGCTGCTTCCTCGGCCGCCCGGCAGACGCGGATGTTCTTCTGCCTCGAGACGTTGGACTACCTGCGCCGGGGTGGCCGGATCGGTACGGCGGCGGCGCTGGTGGGCACCGCGCTGGCCGTGAAACCGTTGCTGCACATGGACGACGGCCGGATCGTGCCGCTGGAGAAGGTGCGCACGATGAGCCGTGCGGTGGGCCGTCTGGTCGACCTGGCGGCGGCCGCGGCGGGCGACGGTCCCGTCGGACTGGCCGTGCACCACCTGGCCGCTCCCGAACGCGCCGCCGAACTGGCGACCCGCCTGGACGAACGGCTGCCCGGCTCGACGGGATGCGTGATCTCGGAGGTGGGCGCGGTGATCGGCGCGCACACGGGCCCAGGCGTGCTGGGCGTCGTGGTGCTGCCGGGAGGACCCGACAGCCTCCCACAGACCCCCGACAATTCCCCGTCCCCGGACCGCGAGTGATCGCGACCTGTCCACAACCCGCGAGTAATCCACAGCCCCGGAGCTCACCCCACCTCCCCACCCATCCCGCTCCGTAACGTCGCTCGCATGTTCCCCCGCTCCCACCAGGACTCCCTCCCGACCGAACGCCTGGCCGCACTGGCCGACAAGGTGAGAGCCGACCCGACCCTGGTCTACGCACGATCAGAGGACTCGGACGAACACGGCCCGCCCCGCCGCCGCTTCCGCCTGCCGCGCCTTCCGCGCCGCGGTCTGCTCGCTCTCGGCGTAGCCGTGGCGTGCACAGTGATAGGCCTGGGCAGCTGGTGGCAGAGCCCCGCCGCCGAACCGGCGCCAGACCTGGCCCTGGTGAGCACCGCGGCCCCGGCCCCCGAACTGATCGTGGACGTGGTCGGCGAGGTGGTCACCCCAGGCCTGATCACAGCACCGTCCGGCGCTCGAGTGGCCGACGCCATCCGTCTCGCCGGAGGTATGAAGCCGGGCACGAACCTCCACAACCTGAACCTGGCCCGCAAACTCGCCGACGGCGAACAGATAGCGGTGGGCATCCCACCCCCGCCCCAGGCAGGCGCGCCCCAGGCCGGCGGAGCCCAGCCGAAGCTGAACCTGAACTCCGCCACCGCGACCGAACTGGACGGCCTGCCCGGTGTAGGCCCGGTGACGGCTCAACGCATCGTCGAGCACCGCACCCGCAAAGGCCCGTTCGCGTCGGTGGACCAACTCCGCGACGTGGAGGGCATCGGCGAATCGAAGCTCACCAAGCTGGCCGACCTGGTCCACACATGACCCTCGCGACGAAGGCCGCGGCCCTCTACCACCGCACCAGGGCCCAGTACCGCCACCTGACCAGCCCAGCCCACTTCCCAGCCGACCACAACCACCTCGCACGCCCGCTGGCCCTCTCGTTCCCCCTGCACCGCTCCCGAACCCCGCCCCGCCGCCGGCTCCGCCCGCTGACCACCGCTCTCCGCCACCGGCTGGCGGCGTCCTTCCCGCCACCCCCACCACCGCGCCCGGCTCCGCTTGTTCCGCTCGCCGTTCCGCCGGCCGCCTTACAACGGCAGTGCCGTATCTGCGGCGCACCCGTGCACCAGCCCTGAACCTGCGGCCATACATCGAAGCCGGCCACACGGCCTCGCCGTCGGTCCGCCCTTCAGCCCGCACCACACCGCCCGCCCGGTGAATCCGCTTCGTCACCACGGCCGGGTGCTGCTGCCCTGCGCTCGGCCGCTGTGCAACGACAGTGGCGTATGTGCGCCCCAACCTTGCCTCAGCCCTGAACCCGTTGTCATGCCAACGAAAACTGCTACGTGGTGCCGCCACTGCTTTGCCCTCGCCCGCCGTGCAACGGCAGTGCCCTATGCGCGCGGCACCCCTGCCCCAGCCTCGAACCTGTTACCGCACCAACGAAACCGCCACGCGGCACCAACGCCGTTCTGCCGCAACACCCCGCCCTCCGCTGCGTCCACTTCGTCACCGCGGGCGATGCAACCGCCCTGCCCTCGCCCACGGGTCCACCAGAGCCAGCCGAACCGGCCCGAAGCGTTCCGATCCGGAACGCCAGCCGTGACCCCACTTCCCGGCCTCACGAAGCGACCCACAGCCCGGCGCCAACTCACCGATCGGAGCCATCCATGCCGTCAGTCCGCATCACCCGTCACCCCCGCATCGACACCGCCTGGCACCACCCCGCAGCCAGGAACACCCAAGTGCAGCCGCAATCCCTCCCACGCCATCGCCCGAAGCCTCCGCGGCCGCGCCAAGGCAGCCCAACCCGTGACCCGAGACCTCCCACCGGTCAGGGGAGGCCCCGGTGGCTCGCAAACACCCGGTAGCCCACGACTACCGCCTGGTCCCGGCCGCCGCGGCAGTCTGGAGCACGGCCGTGGCCGGTCTTTTCCTGAGCTGGCAGGCGGCAGTGCTCACCGGCCTGTCGGCAGGGGTTGTCGGCCTGTTGGCGTGGCGAAGAGCCTGGTGGACCAGGACCTGCGCGATAGCCCTCCTGATCTCCGGCCCGGTCGCCGCGGCCTGGGTGGGCGGCCACGTGCTGCGAGCCGAGTCCCACCCGCTCCGCCTGGCCGCCGGCGAAGGTCGCAGCACCACCCTCACCGTCGAACTCACCACCAGGCCGAAGGGAATCCGGGCGGCTGGCTTCGGCGGAACCCAGGCAGGCGTCGAGAACGTCGTGATCAGAGCGACGGCGAACGGCACCCAGTTGGTGCTGCTGGCCCCGGCGGACAAGTGGCGAGATCTCTTGCCGGGTCAGAAGGTCACGGTCAAAGGCACCCTCGCACCAACCAGGGGCGGTGACCTGGCGTCGGCGTTGTTGCGAGTGCGCGGTCCGCCGCAGAATCCCCAGCCGGCGCCGGTCTGGCAGACCTGGGCGGACGAACTCCGCGATGGCCTGAGACAGGCGAGCAAAGTCCTCGACGACGAGGAAGCCGGGCTGCTGCCGGCGCTCGTGGTGGGCGACACCGAGCAGATGGTGCCGCGCATCGTGGAGGAGTTCCGGACGGCCGGCCTCGCGCACCTGCTCGCGGTCAGCGGAGCGAACCTGGCCATCGTCTGCGGGGCGGTCTACCTGCTCACCAGACGTCTCGGTCCGCGTCCGGCGGCCTTCGCCGCGCTGGCGGCGCTGGTCGGGTTCGTCATCCTGGCCGGGCCGGAGCCGAGCGTGCTCAGGGCCGCTGTGATGGGGGCCGTCGCGTTGCTGGCGTTGGTAGCCGGCCGGCAACGGTCCGCTGTGCCGAGCCTTGCGACTGCGGTGCTCGTCCTGGTGTTGCACGATCCGGCGCTGGGTGGTGATCCGGGGTTCGCGTTGTCCGTGGTGGCGACGGCGGCGTTGGTGCTCGTCGCGCCGAAGTGGACGCAGGCGCTCAAACGGCGTGGCGTGCCGAACGGGCTGGCTGAGGCGATCGTCGTGCCGATGGCCGCGAGCCTGGCCACGGCTCCGGTGGTGGCCGGGCTCTCCGGGCAGGTGAGCCTGGTCTCGGTCGTGGCCAACCTCGTCGCCGGGCCGGTGGTCGCACCGGCGACGGTGCTGGGTGTGCTGGCGGCGGCCGTCGCGCCGCTCTCGCCCCAGGTGGCCGAGGTCGTCACGCACGTCGCCGGGCCCGCTGTGGGCTGGCTGATCACGGTCGGGAGGCAGGCGTCGGCCGTGCCCGGTGCGGCGGTCGGCTGGCCGGACGGCTGGGTCGGCGCGCTCGCGCTGACGGTGGTGACCGCGGTGGTCGTGTTGTTGCTGCGGTTCAAGAAGACGCGGACGTTGGTCGTCGCGGTGCTCGTCGGCGGGTTCGTGGTGCTGGTGCCGTTGAAGGTCGTGGCGCCTGTTTGGCCACCCGACGGGTGGAAGGTCGTCAACTGCGACGTGGGGCAGGGCGATGCGCTGGTCCTCGCGACCGACGACGCCGACACGGCGGTGCTGGTCGACACCGGGCCTGATCCCGGCGCGGTCGACCGGTGCCTGAAGACGTTGGGGATCAAGCGGATTCCGCTGGTGGTGCTGACGCACCTGCACGCGGACCACGTCGGTGGCCTCGACGCCGTGCTCACCGGGCGTGCGGTGGGGGCGGTCGCGGTCGGTCCGCTCAAGGAGCCCGCCTGGGCGTGGAGGGAGGTCGGCGAACGGGCTCGCGCTCACGGCGTGCGGGTCGTGGAACCGAAGGCGGGCGAGCGGTTCGCCTTGCCGGGACTGGAGTTGGAGGTGCTGGGACCGAGGCGGCCGCCGATCGCCGAGGCCGAGAACACGACGGTGAACGACTACTCGCTCGTGCTCAGAGCGCACACGAGGGCGGGCCGGGTGCTGCTCACCGGTGATGTCGAGCTGGCTGGCCAGGCGGCGTTGCTGGGGGAGCGGGACCTGAGTGCCGAGGTGCTCAAGGTGCCGCACCACGGTTCGCGGTACTCGCTGCCCGCGTTCCTCGAGGCCGTGCGGCCTCGGGTGGCGCTGGTGAGCGTCGGCGCGGGCAACAGGTACGGGCACCCGAGTCCGCACGTCATCGACGTGTTGCGGACGGAAGGTGCGTTGGTGTTGCGCACGGACAAGGACGGCGACCTGGCGGTGTTGCCGGGAAACCGAATCGCACGAAGGAGAAGAGATGGTCTGGGTCAGGTTGTTCAACGCGCGCTACCCGATTCCCGGCGGCACGCCGGGGCTCGCGTGGGCACTGTGGCAGACGAACTACACGGCGACGCCGTGGCCGCACGACGAGCTGAAACCCGATTTCGGTTACTACATCTGCGAAACGCTCGAAGACGGCACCCGCGCCGTCACGCACAAGGCGGCGACCACCTACGTGCTGCCGCCGACGAAGGCGGCGACACCGGAGGAGGCGTACGACCTCGTGTCGGAGCACGTGTTCGACGACGCTCTGCGGGTCGCGCCGGACGTCTGGCACGACTACCACTACAACGCGCTCAAGGCGGAAGCCCCATGGCCGCAACGGATCGTGGCGTGGCGCGCGACCGTGGAGCCGGTCGGGCCGCACGTGGTGGAGGGCCTGCAACGGTTTCCGCGCACGGGCTGGCTCAAGACGGACGCGATCTCCCTGTGAGCCCCGCAGGCCCAGGGATCAGACGTGCAACGGCTCGGAGACGCGAGTGCGTCCCCGAGCCGGAGGAGGTGATGGATCGGCGGTGATTAACCCAGCGCCTTGATGACGGCCTCGGCCGACGGCGGAACCGTCGCGCGCGGGCCCACCGTGTCGCCGAGTGCGTCGAGGGTCTTGAGGCCGTCGCCGGTGATCAGCAGCACGGTCTCGGCGTCGGGGTCGAGCTGGCCCGACTCGAAGAGCTTCTTCGCCGTCGCGACGGTCACGCCGCCGGCGGTCTCGGCGAAGATGCCCTCGGTGCGGGCGAGCAGCTTGATGCCCTCGACGACCTCTTCGTCGGTGACGTCGTCGATGGCGCCGTTGGTGCGGCGCACCGCGTCGAGCACGTACGGGCCGTCGGCCGGGGCGCCGATCGCCAGCGAGCGGGCGATCGTGTCCGGGCGGACCGGCCGGATGACGTCGTGGCCCGCCTTGAACGCGGCGGAGATCGGGGAGCAGCCGGTGGCCTGAGCGCCGAACACCTTGTACGGCGTGGCTTCGACGAGGTCGAGCTGGCCGAGTTCGCGGAACGCCTTGTCGACCTTGGTGAGCTGCGAGCCGGAGGCGATCGGCACGACGATCTGGTCGGGCAGGCGCCAGCCGAGCTGCTCGGCTACCTCGTAGCCGAGCGTCTTCGAGCCTTCCGCGTAGTACGGGCGGACGTTGACGTTCACGAACGCCCAGTCCTCGTTCTCCGCGGCGAGTTCCTGGGCGAGGCGGTTCACGTCGTCGTAGTTGCCGTCGACGGCGATCAGGGCGCCTTCGTAGACGGCGCTCATGAGGATCTTGGCGCGCTCGAGGTTGGAGGGAACGAGAACGACGGACTTCCAGCCCGCACGGGCGGCGGCCGCGGCGACGGCGTTCGCCAGGTTGCCGGTGGACGGGCAGGCCAGCACCTTGAAGCCGAGTTCGCGGGCGGCGGCGAGCGCGACGCCGACGACGCGGTCCTTGAACGAGTGCGTGGGGTTGCCGGTGTCGTCCTTCACCCAGATCTTGCGGACGCCCAGGGCCTTGGCGAGGTTGTGGGCCTCGACCAGGCGGGTGCCGCCGGGATCGGTGTTCGGGTGCTGTTCCACAGTGGACGGAACGGGGAGGAGGCCGCGGTAGCGCCAGATCGACCTGGGGCCGGCCTCGATGTCCTCGCGCCGGATCTTCCCGAAGTCGTAGGCCACTTCCAGCGGCCCGAAACACTCGAGACAGGCGTACTCAGGAGCGAGAGGGGTTTCGTTCCCACATTCCCGGCACAGCAGTGCCCGGGCAGGGCCGAGGTCGAACTTTGTGCTCGTGGGCACAGTGACAGCAGTCATCGCGAGGTATCTCCTCATCTTTCCCGCGAAATCGAACGGGTCGGAATTGGCACCGTGATCGTCTGCGTGGTGCTGAGCACAGAGCTCTGCACATGGCGCTGACGCCGGTTGCCGGGGCTTCTTCGGGCCGTTCCCTCTGCCCCTCTGGATGAGCGGTGTTCAGTTGTGGTCACCAAGCTACGGCAACAGTCCGTCGCGCATCCACAGACGTCCACGATCCGGGACGTGGGAGGATGCGGAGCGTGAGCGCACCGGAGTCACTGCACCTCATCGTCGGCGAGGAGGAGTTGCTGGTCGAACGTGCTGTTCGGGCGGCTCTCGAGGCCGCACGAGAGGTCGATCCGACCGCCGACCTGACCCGCGTCCAGGTGACTGATCTCACGCCTCCCGAGCTGGCTGAACTGGTGAGTCCGTCGCTGTTCGCGGAGGGTCGCGTGATCGTTCTGCAGAACGGGCAGGACATCAGCAAGGAGGTCGCCGACATGGTGCTCTCCTACGTCAAGGCGCCCGCGGACGGCGTCACGCTCGTCGTCCTGCACACGGGCGGTGGCCGCAGCAAGGCCGCCAAGGACCTGCCCGGACAGCTGAAGAAGGCCGGCGCCGCGGTCACCGAGTGCGGCAAGGTCACCAAGCAGGCTGAGCGTGAGGCGTTCGTGCGCAACGAGGTGCGGCGCGCGGGCGGCAAGATCGACTCCGAAGCCGTCGCCACGCTCATCGACGCCGTGGGCACGAACCTGCGCGAGCTCGCCGCGGCCTCGTCGCAGCTCGTCTCCGACACCGACGGCAAGGTGACGGTCGAGGAGATCCGCCGCTACCACCAGGGCAAGGCCGAGGTGACGGGCTTCGCCGTCGCGGAGAAGGCAGTGGTCGGTGACAGGGCGGGCGCCATGGAGGCGTTGCGCTGGGCCATGCAGCTCGGCGTGCCGCACGTGCTGGTCGCGGACGCGCTGGCGGACGCGGTGCGCACGGTCGCGCGGGTGTCCGCGGTGGGCCGCGCCGACCCGTTCAGCCTGGCCGGACCGCTCGGCATGCCGCCGTGGAAGATCAAGAAGGCGCAGGCCCAGTCCCGCGGCTGGGACCAGTCGGGTCTCGCCGACGCCATGCAGGTGGTCGCGGGGCTCAACGCCGACGTGAAGGGCGTGGCGGCCGACGCCGACTACGCGCTGGAGCGCGCCGTGCTCCGGATCGTGGCCGCGCACAGCCGCCGCTGAACCTCCGCCGGATCACTCCCGGCGCGGGATTCCGATCAGGTACTGGGCTCCCGTGAAGCCGGGTTCGACGCCGATCGTCCACTCGAACGACTCGGTGCCGCGCAGGCCGTCGACGATCCGCCGCAGTTCCGCGCGCCCGTACATGCGCAGGAACGACACGACGCTGTCGAAGAACATCATGAACGGCAGCACCGGCACGACGTAGGTCAGCGCCAGCCGCAGCAGGTACCGCGGCGGGGAGTTGCGCTGGAACGGCGCCGCGAGCAGCACGGCCAGCGTGAGGAAGAACGGGAAGACGAGCACGTAGAGCCACGACCGCTTGGTGTCCACGACGACCATGGGCTGCCGGGTGTCGACGGCGTTCTGCAGCATGCGCGCGGCCAGCGCGGGCGGGAAGTGGTGGAAGGCGCCGTAGATCGTCCGCGTCCCTTCCAGCCGGCAGTCCGTGGCGTCGACGGACGTGGGCACGTGGTCCACCGAGCAGCACGGGTCGGGCAGCCGACGCCGGTTCCGAGCGGCGACGCGCTCGAACGCGGGCACGTTCGGCACCAGGTCCGTCAGCGTGACCTGGGTGTGGACGCCCTGCGCGTGCAGCCGCCGCTGGATCAGCGGCACCGGCCCGCCCGAACCCGCGCAGAGGTCGACGATCCGGTGGTCCGCGCCCGACCGCAACGCCAGCGCCAGCGGCCTTGAGTACTCGCGCGCGGCGTCCGTCAGGTGGTAGATCGTCATGATCGACTCGGTGTGCAGGGTCCGCAGCACGGGCGGGGTGCCGTCGAGGTCGTGCAGCTCGAAGAAGTCGATCCGCGGAAGCGATTCCATGGAGCTACGCCTACCGTGCCCGGGGCCACATGCGGAAGGGCTCCACCTCCCGGAGGAGGTGGAGCCCTTTGCAGAAGCTCGAAGCGCTACGAGCGAGATCAGCCCTCGAGGGAGTTCGCGCGCAGGGCCATCGCCGACTTCTTGTTGGCGGCCTGGTTGGCGTGGATGACGCCCTTGGTGGCGGCCTTGTCGAGCTTGCGGGACGCGTCCTGCAGCAGCTCCAGGGCCTTCGCCTTGTCACCGGCCTCGGCAGCCTCGCGGAACTTGCGGATGGCCGTCTTCAGGGACGACTTGACCGACTTGTTGCGAAGGCGAGCCTTCTCGTTGGTCTTGATCCGCTTGAGCTGGGACTTGATGTTCGCCATGCGACATCACCCTTCTTGTCGAAACCGGGGTTCGTGGCGCGCTTGGTCGGCACTGGTCACGAGGACCAGGTCTCCTCCACGGCGGAGAGCCGCGCGTTCACGACGACGAAGGATATCAGGCCAGCTCAGCGCACCGTGAAAGTGGCCTTATCGGCGCCCACCACGGCCTCGTAGCCACCGCGGGCGACCTCACGCCGTCCGTCGCCGTCCACGTCACCGACGGTCAGGGCCAGCTGCGACAGCTTGAACGACACCTCGACCTGCTTCGACTGCCCCGCAGCGAGTTCCACGCGGGTGAAACCCACCAGGCGGGCGTCCGGGGTCAGCACCGGCGAGGCCGGCTGGCGCACGTAGACCGGCACCACCGTGGTGCCGGCACGCGTACCGGTGTTCGCCACCGTGAACTTCACCACGCCGTTCGAACGGTCCACCGACACCGAGGTCCCCGAAGTCGTGAACGACGTGTACGACAGCCCGTGCCCGAACGCGTAGAGCGGGTCGTACTTCGCCCCCGCCGACGTGTTCGCGCCCGGCAGCTGGTCGTAGGTCAGCGTCGGGTCGCCCAGCGCCTTGGGCCACGAGATCGGCAGCTTGCCGCTCGGGTTCACCGCGCCGAACAGCACGTCGGCGATCGCCCGGCCACCCTCGCTGCCCGGCAGCCAGCCCGCGACCAGCGCGTTCGCGTCCGCCGCCGCACCGAGCACCTGCGGACGCGCGGTCAGCAGCACCACGACCACCGGCTTGCCGGTCGCCTGCACCGCGTCCACCCACGCCTGCTGCTCGGCCGTCAGCACCGGGTTCTCCGTGTCGGCCGGGCCCTCC
The DNA here is from genome assembly GCF_040682435.1 of Lentzea sp. NPDC051208. NCBI lineage: Bacteria > Bacillati > Actinomycetota > Actinomycetes > Pseudonocardiales > Pseudonocardiaceae > Lentzea > Lentzea sp. NPDC051208. Next base: position 478,279 of record NZ_JBFBAW010000006.1, read on the forward strand.
GCACCGGGCTTCTCACCCAGGACGACGACCACCGCGTCCGCGCCGTCCGCCTCAGCCACCGCCGCGGCCTGAGTCGGAGCGTGCACGACGGACGCACCGGGAACAGCCTCGCGAACACCGGTCAGCACGGTCGCGGCCGGTGGCAACGGCGAGTCGTCCGGCACGCCCTGCCACTCGACGGTCCAGCCACCGAGCTGACGACGCACGTCGTCCGCGGTCTCACCGGTCACGACGATCTTCTTGGCAGAGGTGGGAAGAGGCAGTACGCCGTCGTTCTTCAGCAGCACGGTGCCCTCGGCGGCCGCCTGGCGAGCCAGCGAGCGATCCACGTTCACCACGTTGCCGTCGGCCTTGGCCGGGTCCACGTACGGCTTCTCGAACAGGCCGAGGTCGAACTTGAGCTTCAGCACCCGCCGCACGGCCTGGTCGATCCGCCCGCGCGACACCGAGCCGTCACGCACGTTCGCCAGCAGCAACGACGTGAACTCGGCCGCGTTCGACGGCTCCATCGCCATGTCCACACCGGCGTTGACGCTCATCGCGATCGCCGTCTTGTAGTCGGGCGCGACCTTGTGCCGGTCCACCAGGTACTTCATGTCCTGCCAGTCCGAGACCGCGACGCCCTTGAAGCCCATGCGGTCACGCAGCTGCGTCTGCAGCATGTACTTCGACGCGTGCACCGGCACGCCGTTGAGCGAGCCGGAGTTGATCATCACGGTCTTCACGCCCGCGTCGAACTGCGCCTGGAACGGCGGCAGCACGAGGTCCTGCAGCTGCCGGATCGGGATCTGCGCCGCCGCGCGGTCGTGCCCGTTCGCCGGCGCCGAGTACCCGGCGAAGTGCTTCGCCGTCGCGGTCAGCTGCGCGGTGTCGTCCACCTTCGCCTGCTGCCCGCGCACGTTCGCCGCCGCCAGCTGCCCCGACAGGAACGGGTCCTCGCTGTAGGTCTCGTAGTAACGGCCCCAGCGCGTGTCCCGCGCGATGTCCGAGACCGGCGCGAAGTTCCAGAAGACACCGGTGGCGCGCAAGGCCTTCGACGCCGACACACCGATCTTCTCCTGCAACGCGGGGTCCCACGTCGCACCGAGCCCGATCTGGTGCGGGAACATCGTCGCGGAGATGACGTTGTTGTGCCCGTGCACGCCGTCCGCGCCGTAGATGATCGGGATCTTCAACCGGTTGTGCTCCAACGCATAGCGCTGGATCGCGTTGTTCATCTCGGCCCACGCCCTGGGCGTGTTGTCGAGCGGCGCGTCACCACCGCCGGACAGGATCGAGCCGACGTGCGCGTCCGCGAGCACCGCCTTCAGGCAGGACTCGACCAGCGGCCCGTTGACGTTGTCGCAGTCACCGCGCAGCTTCCCGACGCGGATCTGGGCCATCTGCCCGATCTTCTCCTCGAGCGTCATCCTGCGCAGCAGGTCCTCGACCCGCCGTTCGGTCGACGCGCGACTGTCCAAATAGATCTCTTTACCAGCTGCGAGACCGCCCGCCGGAGTCAGCGACGCGATCACCACAGCCACGCCCAGCACGCCGAGACCGGCGCGTTTGCGGGAGAACAAAGACAAGACTCCTCCACGTTCCCGGTGCGCCCGCCGCACACGATCGCGTGGAGGAGTCAGCCAACACACCCCCGAACGGATGAACTCGATGACAGCGTTTTCATGCTGGTGAAACGCCTGTTCAGCCGCACGGGATCGTGCGCGTCAGCAACTGTTTCTCGTCCGTCATCTCAGCCAGCGCGACCGAAATCGTCGGTTCGTCGAACCGGACGCGCTCGACGCCGGGTTGGTCGTCCAGCGCGGAGCAGCGTCGCCCGCCGCACGAGCTCCTTCACGAACGACGCCGTGACGCCCTCGCTCGCCGCCACGATCGCCGAGGCGTCCGGGAGATCGAGATCCGTGCGGGACGCGTAGAGGCGCAGCAGCCGTTCGCGTGCCTCCGCGTCGGGCAACGGCACGTGCGTGGCGAGGTCGATCCGGGCCGGGCCGCTGGGCGAGGGTCTGCTCCATCACGTCCACGCGGTTCGTGGTGAGCACGAACGTCACGTCCGCCTCGGAACCGACGCCGTCCATCTCGTTCAGCAGCTCGAACAGCGCCGGGTTGAGGAGCTTGAACATCGCGACGCCGCTCAGCACGATCACCGTCGTGGACTCCAGCCGTCCCATCAGGTACCGGATCGTGTGCGTCTTGCCGGTGCCGGGCGGGCCGTGGAGCAGCAGTCCACGTTTCAGGTGCTGCTGTGTGCTTTCAGCCGTGCGCTTGCTCTGCCGTGCGCACGACGTGGCGTTCGATGGCGTCGAGCACGCCCTCTGGCAGAACGACGTCCTCAGGCCGCAACGACGGTCTCGGCAGGAACGTGAGGAGCTGGTTGCGCTGGTGCTCGCTGAGCCCGAACGCCATCACCTTGCCCTCGAACAGGTTGTGCCGGGCGATGTGTCCTTCGACCGCCTCGCGCGTGGCCGTCGCTGTCTCTCGCGACCCCGCCAGCACCTGCAGCGAGCACTGGGAATCGCAGTCCTCGCCCGGACCCTGCAGCGCGATCACCACCGGTTCGCCGTCCGGTGAGCGGGAGAGGACCAGCCCGAGCTGCACCGCCTCGACCGCGGTGTCCGGGCCGGTGACCACCGTCGCGTAGTCGACGGGGCCGAGCCCGAAGCTGCCGTCGTGGACAGCTCCGCTCAACATGTCCACGAGGTACCGGAACGCGCGCTTCCCCGCTATGCCGAACCACTCCGACCCCGGGGAGTGCTCGGCGACGTACGTCTCGATCCCGCGGTGGACGTTGACGTGTTCCCAGGCCATGAACTTGGCCGTGACCGTGGGAACCTGTGCCATCGGAATGCCTATGTGCCCGGAGACCTTCCGGACCAGCGTCGACTCCGCGCCGTCGGAGACCAGTTTCCTGGCCTCCTCCAACAAACCCCTGCAGAGCCGACGCGAGCGATCGTGCGTCAGATGTGTGGAGATCTGTCATCGATTCCACCGTACGCACTAACCCTCTGATCCGGCCTCGGTGTTCTCCTCGGGATTCTTCGGTGGCCGGCCCCGACGCGGCATCTTCTTCGCCTCATTGGGCAACCGGCCCGCCTCCGCCAGCGCACGCCGCAGCAGGAACTCGATCTGCGCGTTGGTGCTGCGCAGCTCGTCGTTCGCCCACCTGCTCAACGCGTCGTGCACTGCCGGATCAAGCCTGAGCAGAACGCTTTTACGTTCGGCCATCAGGTGTAGAGCGAACCGGTGTTCACCACGGGCTGGGTGGAACGGTCACCGCACAGGACGACGAGCAGGTTCGAGACCATCGCCGCCTTGCGTTCCTCGTCGAGCTCGACGACGTGCTGCTCGGCGAGCCGCTGCAACGCGAGCTCGACCATGCCGACGGCGCCCTCGACGATCCGCGTCCGTGCCGCCACGACCGCGCCGGCCTGCTGCCGCTGCAACATGGCGTGGGCGATCTCCGGCGCGTACGCGAGGTGGGTGAGCCGCGACTCGATCACCTTCACGCCCGCGGACTGCACGCGTGCGGAGATCTCGATCGCGAGCGTCTCGGTGATCTCGTCCGCGTTCTCCCGCAGCGACAGACCGGTCTCCTCGTGGTTGTCGTACGGGTAGCTGTTCGCGATGTGCCGTACCGCGGTCTCGGTCTGGATGCCGACGAACCGCACGAAGTCGTCGACCTCGAACCGTGCGCGCGCAGTGTCCTCGACCTGCCACACGACCACGGCCGCGATCTCGATCGGGTTGCCGTCCGCGTCGTTGACCTTGAGCGTCGCCGTCTCGTGGTTGCGGATCCTGGTCGAGATCTTCTCCCGCGTGGTGAACGGGTTCGCCCACCGCAGACCGTCCGTGCGCACCGTGCCCACGTAACGGCCGAGGAACTGCAACACCCGCGCCTCACCGGGCGCGACGGTGAAGAGCCCCTTCCAGATCAGCGACCCCGCCAGGAACAGCAGGACCATGATCACGATGATCGCGGCGGACGGGTCCCCACCGTCCGCCGCCGTGCCGATCACGCCGTCGACCAGCAGCCACACGCCCACCGCGTACACCGCCAATCCTGCGAAGAACACCGGCAGTCCCGACAACTCCTGTGCGCGCTTCTCCCGCACCACTGGTGCAGGCATCTGCACCGTCGTCTCCACTGTCGCGCTCATCCGGACCCCCTATCGAAGTAGTAGCTAAGTGATATCACTTTTTTGGGGTGATCGCCAGTTAGGCTGGATCGCATGAGGGCGAAGAAGCAGCGCGTGGCGGCGTACGGGGTGTGCATCAACGAGCGCGACGAGATCCTGCTGGCGCGCTGGCTTGGCCCAAAGGGCAAACGTTGGATCCTGCCGGGAGGCGGCATCGAGCACGGCGAGCACCCGTACGACGGGGTCGTCCGGGAGATCGAGGAGGAGACCGGGTACCTCGCCGAGGTGGTCCGCCTGCTCGGCATCGACTCCGAGTTCCGGGAGGAGCCCGACCGCGACTACCACGCGCTTCGCATCATGTACGAGGTGCGGATCATCGGCGGCGAGCTGCGCAACGAGGTGGGTGGCACGACCGACCTCGCCCAGTGGTTCCCCCTCGCAGACATCGGACAACTGGAGCGGGTGCCGTCGCTGGACACCGCCCTTGGTCTGTACCGAACTACCCCACCTGCCGGAATCTTGCGCTAACTTGGGTCTGCCGCCGCCAGCGACCCAACACCGGAGTTGGCGAATGATCCGATCACTGGCCGCAGTAGGCGCGGCCGCCCTGCTGTCGTCCTTCGTCCACGTGCCTGCCTTCGCTGCCGTCGTCGGCGTGTCGAACGTGTCCTCTCTGCAGGCCGCTCTCGACACAGCACGCCCAGGCCAGCGCATCGTGCTCGCCGACGGCGTGCACCGGGCCGACCGGCCGCTCAAGATCACCAAGTCGGGCATCACCGTCGCCGCGCGGACCGTGGGCGGCGCGGTGTTCAACCGAGGCGGCTTCGAGCTCGGGGCCGTCCGGGACGTGACGATCGAAGGCTTCGTCTTCGACGGGAGCAGCACGCTCTCGGTCCCGGTCGAGACGCAGGCCACGCGCATCACCCGCAACACGTACAACGGCAACAAGGACGGCGCCTCGCTCACCATCAGCGCCGACGACGTCCAGGTCGACCACAACACGTTCTCGAACCGCAGCAACGAGGGCGTCTACCTGCAGATCACCGGTCCGGGCAGTGAGATCGCCAAACGGACCTGGGTGCACCACAACTACTTCTACAACCACAGCTTCACCGGCTCGAACGGCGGCGAGTCGATCCGGCTCGGCTACAGCCACAAGCAGTCGAAGTCGGCGTACGCGGTCATCGAGCACAACCTCTTCGAGAAGGCGAACGGCGACTCGGAAGCCATTTCCGTGAAGGCGTCGGACAACACGGTCCGCTTCAACACGATCCGCGACAGCAAGGGCTACATCGTCCTGCGTCACGGCAACCGCACCACCGTCGAGGGCAACCTACTGTTCGGCAGTGGCATCCGGTTCCACGGGAACGACCACAAGGTGTTCAACAACTACGTGCAGAACACCGGGGACCGGGCGATCGTGTTCGGCAGGGGCTCGGAGACGGACAGCGGTCCGACCTCCACTTCGCACGACCGCCCCGACCGCGTGACGGTCGCGTTCAACACGCTCGTCGGCACGGGCGCCGTGGTCGACAGCGACACCGGTACCTATGCGCCCAAGGACTGCGTGCTCGCGAACAACGTCATCCAGGGCTCGTCGTCGAAGCTGATCGACATGATGAGCGGCTCGACCGTGAGGTACGAGGGCAACATCGTCTGGGGCGGCACCGCCGGCATCCCGTCCGGCTACAGGTCCGTGGACCCGAAGCTGGTGCGCGACTCCAACGGTCTGCTGCGTCTCGCCTCCGCGAGCCCGGCGATCGAGACTTCGGCCGGCACCTACTCCTATGTCACGCGTGACTTCGACCTGCAGTCGCGCTCGGGCAAGCCCGATGTCGGAGCGGACGAGTACAACTCGTCGGCGGTGCGGAAGCCGCTGACGAAGGCCGATGTCGGGGTCTCCGCGCCCTGACGAACGCGTTTGTCCTGGTGATCGCACATGTGGCGGTCACCAGGACCCCCCGATTTGGAGATCGAAACACCCCCGTGTAATGTTCTCCATGTCAGAGCGAAGCGGGCCGGAAAGACAGACCGGAACGAGCCTGGCAAAAACCGGAGAGATAAAGCCTCCTAGAGGCCGATTTGACACCGGCGAGCAAGACCAAATAAGGTTTGCAACACAAGCCCCGGAAGTAAGTCAGCGTAAAGCTGATGTGACTGCGGTGTGCGCGTGTTCTTTGAGAACTCAACAGCGTGCCGAAACACAGCCAGTAATATATGAATTACCTCCTCGTCGAGGTAGTTCCTTTGAGGCAAGACTAGATTGATGCCAGACATATTCCGTCTGGAGCGATCAAACACAATCCTTATTGGAGAGTTTGATCCTGGCTCAGGACGAACGCTGGCGGCGTGCTTAACACATGCAAGTCGAGCGGTAAGGCCCTTCGGGGTACACGAGCGGCGAACGGGTGAGTAACACGTGGGTAACCTGCCCTGTACTCTGGGATAAGCCTTGGAAACGAGGTCTAATACCGGATACGACACTGGATCGCATGATCTGGTGTGGAAAGTTCCGGCGGTATGGGATGGACCCGCGGCCTATCAGCTTGTTGGTGGGGTAATGGCCTACCAAGGCGACGACGGGTAGCCGGCCTGAGAGGGTGACCGGCCACACTGGGACTGAGACACGGCCCAGACTCCTACGGGAGGCAGCAGTGGGGAATATTGCACAATGGGCGAAAGCCTGATGCAGCGACGCCGCGTGAGGGATGACGGCCTTCGGGTTGTAAACCTCTTTCAGCAGGGACGAAGCGCAAGTGACGGTACCTGCAGAAGAAGCACCGGCTAACTACGTGCCAGCAGCCGCGGTAATACGTAGGGTGCGAGCGTTGTCCGGAATTATTGGGCGT